>NZ_JBQFRF010000006.1:0-179797 GCF_056537265.1 Ruegeria sp. CG1
CCCAATCAAAAACCTCAGATGCCCCCAGTCTCTCCCGAGCGTCTCCGCAGCTTCCACCGCGTCCCAGCACCTCAGCAGCGCCGGTGAAGGGCGTTCTAAGTATATCGCCCAGAAGCCGCAAGTGGAAAAATCAAAAAAACACAAAAAAACGCAAAAACAGTATTTTATCTTACTAAAACAAATGGTTACGAAGAGTATCCAGCCATTCAACCCGGAAGTCGCGGACACAGACCATCGCAAATCAGCGCCATGGATATGTTATTCACACTGTTACCCACAGACTCGCCTGCGAGTCAGGCTGAATCGGCTTGCCTAAACCGGATCAGGAATGATGTGACCGGCAGGCGCATGACCAGAAGGCCCAGAATAATAGCCAGGTAGACCAATGGCTCGATCTGAAACCCCTTCGCCAGCATCACATAATGAAGCGCGCCCAGAATTGCTGCTGGATAGACCAGACGATGCAATTTGCGCCAACGAGGCCCCAAACGGCGAACCGCCCAGTTGTTAGACGTGATTGCAAGCGGCAGTAACAATACAAAAGCAGCCATGCCCACCGTGATATAGGGCCGCTTGATAATGTCCGCCCAGATTTGGCTGGGAATCTGAACATCCAGAACCAGCCAGATCAACAGGTGCAATGCGACATAGGAAAATGTCAGTACACCTATCGCGCGGCGGAACTTCATCAGATTTAGGCCAGCGAAGCGACGCAAGGGCGAAATCGCGAGACCCAAAATCAGAAGCTGCAGCGCCAGTTCGCCAAACTCATGCTCGAGCGCCTCGATCGGCTCGACCCCGAGACCACCGGTCATGCCCTGATAAAACAACCAGGGCGCAGGCAGCGCGCCCAGCAGATAAACGGCCCAATTGGGAAGCCGCCGCAAGAGGTCGTTGAGCCGCCGCATCATCTCAGTAGTTCTTCGCCAGATCCATGCCTTCGTAAAGGCTGGCGACCTCATTTTCATATCCGTTGAACATCAGCGTCGGGATTCGCTTGGCAAACAGACCTCCGCCGATTTGACGTTCCGAAGCCTGCGACCAGCGGGGGTGATCCACATTGGGGTTCACATTGCTGTAGAACCCATATTCCCTAGGACCTGCCATGTTCCAACTTGTCGGAGGCTGGGTATCCGTCAAGGTAATCCGCACGATCGATTTGATCGATTTGAAGCCGTATTTCCACGGTACCACCAATCGCAAAGGCGCGCCGTTCTGGTTCGGGATGTCCCTGCCATAGATCCCAGTAGCCATAATGGTCAGCGGATGCATCGCCTCATCCAAACGCAGCCCTTCGCGATACGGCCAGTCGAGCACCGGATATGCGACACCCGGCATCTCATCGGGACGATAGGCGGTCTCAAACGCCACGTATTTCGCGCCGTCTTGAACGCCAGCCATGCCGAGTAGATCTGCCAGTTCAAACCCGTTCCAAGGTATCACCATTGACCAGGCCTCGACACAGCGGAACCGATAGATTCGCTCCTCGACCGTCATTTCAGACATGATGTCTTTGAAATCATAGTCACCGGGGCGTTCGACCAGACCGTCGATGGTGACACTCCAGGGCTCGGTCACCAGCGTGTGTGCATATTTCGCCGGATCATCCTTGCGAGTCCCGAACTCATAATAATTGTTGTAGGAAGTAATCTCTTCCCATGTATTCGGTTCAAGCGCCTCGGCCGCCGCTGGCCGCGCCAGACTCGCCAGCCCGACACCCGCCAAACCTGCCATGACCTGTCGCCGGTTCAGAAACGCCGCCCTTGGGGTGACGTCCGCATGCGTCAGTTTGTTGGTCCAGCGATGCGCCATTTGGTTCTCCGTTATCCATTAACCTCGAAACTGAGGTAAGGTCTGATAGCACAGAGCCAAGGAAACAGGCGTCACGATTGAGCGAACAGATTGTAACGAAAATTAGGTGGCTTGGGCGCGAGGATAACGGTCACCCGATGTTCAAGCCGACAACACGGTTTATTTCGCACCCAAGATTGACCGCCTGATAGGTCGGAAAGGGCAGCCGGGCCGAAGTTTCAATATCGCGCCGCACCCAGTCCTGCTCCTCTAATTGCTTGAGCGAGGACGACAATGCGCGATCCGTGATCACCCGAAGATCCGACCTGAGCCCGGAAAAGCGCCGAGGTTGGCGGGTCAGCGCCAGAATAGGAACCGTCCAGCTGCGGCGCAGTAGCTTCAATTCAGTATCATCCGGCACCAAGGCCATGATTTCTGCCGCTACTGTCGCCGCCTGAACCCCAGCTTTGGTCAAACGGAACTCAGGTCTTAAAGGGTGGCCGTGGCCCGGGTTCCGTTCAAGCAAACCAAGGCTGACCAGATGTTCAAGACTTGCCACAAATGCCGTCCGGCTTGCCCCGGTCGCGGCGAGCAATGGGGCCTGCCTGCCCGGAACCCCCTGGTGCAGCTGCGCAAGGATGTTCAGCGACCAGGCCCGGGAGGTAAGCTTGACAAGTAATTTTATGTCCATAAAATATATTTACTTTATTTTAGGACAAAAGGAAAGTTCCATGGCCCTCGTTTCCTTAGAAAACACCATCACTCTTGCCATTTCGGTCAAAGATCGCCACGCCAGCGCGCGCTGGTATAATGACAAGCTCGGGTTTGAGTTGATCCATCATATTGATGAGGCGGGTTGGAGCGAGATGCTCACCAAAACCGAAGGCGTCACCCTTGGTTTGGGCGAGCAGGCAGAACCAGCGCCCGGAAACACCGTTCCGGTCTTTGGTGTTGCTGATATCGCAAGCGCACGCGATGCTTTGGAAGGGGCCGGAGTTCGGTTTGACGGCGAAACCGAGACGATCGAGGGGATGGTCAGCACTGCCACATTTTACGACCCGGACGGCAACGCAATGATGCTGGCGCAGGATCTGACCGGGCAGGCCTGAACGCTCTTAGTCGCAATACAAGCCACCAATAAAAGACCCGCCTGGATGGCGGGTCTCTTCATTACCTGAGATTTAATGCACGACTGCATCATCCGGGCGCGGACGCTCGGACGTTCCCAGCCGGTCGCCGATGATCAAACCATCGGTTCCGGCGGTCACCGGAACGGTCTCACCATCCTTTATCTCACCGGCCAGCAGTGCTTCGGCCAACGGGTTCTGCAGGGCGCGTTGGATCACGCGTTTCAATGGGCGGGCACCGAAGACCGGATCATAGCCTTCGTTTGCCAGCCATTCCTTCGCGCCATCATCCAGTGCCAGCTCGATCTTGCGGGCGGCCAGACGTTTCTGCAGACGTGCCATCTGGATATCGACAATGCCATCCATATCGGCCCGCTTGAGCCGGTCAAAGATGATGGTCTCATCCAAACGGTTCAGGAATTCAGGCCGGAAATGAGCCCGGACCGCGTCCATGACATCCCGCCGCGCTTGCGCACTGTCAGCCCCTTCGGGCAACTGGCTGAGTGCCTGAGACCCAAGGTTCGACGTCAGGATGATCAGCGTCTGCTTGAAGTCGACGGTACGACCCTGACCATCGGTCAGGACGCCATCGTCCAGGACCTGCAGCAGCACGTTGAACACATCCGGGTGTGCCTTTTCGACCTCGTCAAACAGCACGACCTGATAGGGTCTGCGCCGCACGGCTTCGGTCAGCACACCACCTTCGTCATAGCCGACATAGCCCGGAGGGGCACCGATCAGACGGGCGACCGCATGTTTCTCCATGAACTCGGACATGTCGATGCGCACCATCGCGTTGTCGTCGTCGAACAGGAAGTTCGCCACGGCCTTGGTCAGCTCGGTCTTGCCCACGCCGGTCGGGCCGAGGAACAGGAACGAGCCCAATGGGCGGTTCTCGTCATTCAGACCGGCACGCGCACGGCGCACGGCGTTGGCAACGGCAGTGACCGCCGCATCCTGACCGATCACGCGGGAATGCAGATCGTCTTCCATCCGCAGCAGTTTCTCGCGCTCGCCTTCCAGCATTTTCGAGGTCGGGATACCGGTCCAGCGTTCGACCACCGACGCAATCTGTTCTGGGCGCACCGTTTCCTCGGCCATCATGGCGTTGCTTTCGGCGTTTTCGGCCTCGGTCAGCTTTTTCTCAAGCTCGGGGATGACGCCATAGGACAGCTCACCCGCTTTGGCGAGGTTGCCTTCGCGCTTGGCGATCTCCAGATCAGCGCGCGCCTTGTCGAGCTGTTCTTTCAGATCGCGCGCTCCGGCAAGCTTGTCACGTTCGGCCTGCCACTGGGCGGTCATCTCGGCGGATTTCTCCTGCAGATCAGCAAGGTCCTTTTGCAAGGTTTCTAGACGATCTTTTGATGCCGCATCATCCTCAAGCTTCAGCGCCTCTTCCTCGATCTGCATCTGCAGGATCTGACGATCCAGTTGATCGAGTTCCTCGGGCTTGGAATCCACCTCCATCCGCAAACGCGAAGCCGCTTCATCGACAAGGTCGATGGCTTTGTCAGGCAGGAAGCGGTCGGTGATGTAGCGATGCGACAGGGTCGCCGCCGACACGAGCGCCGAGTCCGAGATGCGCACACCGTGGTGCAGCTCGTACTTTTCCTTGATACCGCGCAGGATGCTGATCGTGTCCTCAACTGTCGGCTCAGTGACCATCACCGGCTGGAACCGGCGGGCGAGGGCTGCGTCTTTCTCGACGTATTTGCGGTACTCATCCAGCGTCGTCGCGCCGATACAATGCAACTCACCCCGGGCAAGCGCAGGCTTGATCAGGTTGGCGGCATCCATCGCACCGTCGGATTTACCTGCACCTACCAGCGTGTGCATCTCGTCGATGAACAGTATGATCTCACCGGCGGCTTCGGTCACTTCGGTCAGAACAGCCTTCAGTCGTTCTTCGAACTCACCGCGATATTTAGCACCGGCGATCAGCGCACCCATGTCGAGCGCGAGAAGCTTCTTGTCCTTCAATGATTCCGGCACATCACCATTGACGATGCGCAGGGCCATGCCCTCGGCAATCGCGGTCTTACCGACGCCGGGTTCACCAATCAGTACCGGATTGTTCTTGGTGCGGCGCGACAGAACCTGCATCGAACGGCGGATTTCCTCATCCCGCCCGATGATCGGGTCGATCTTGCCTTCGGCTGCAGCCTCGGTCAGGTCGCGCGCATATTTTTTAAGCGCGTCGTAGCCTTCTTCCGCCGATGCGGTGTCAGCAGTGCGGCCCTTGCGGATATCGTTGATCGCTTCGTTCAGTTTCTGGGCCGATACAGCACCGGCCTCCAAAGCCTCTTTGGCTTTGGATTTCACCATACACAGCGCCATCAGAACGCGTTCGACCGGCACAAAGCTGTCGCCCGCCTTGGTGGCGAGCTTCTCTGCCTCGTCCAAAACCTTGGCGGTCTGGCCGTCCATATAGATCTGGCTCGCGTCGCCGCTGACCTTCGGGATTTTGCCCATGGCCGCGTCCAACGCCTCAACCACGCGGTTCGGTGCGCCGCCAGCGCGTGTGATCAGGTTGCTGGCCAGCCCCTGATCATCGTCCATCAGTGCTTTCAAGATATGTGTGGGCTCCAGCCTTTGGTGCCCCTCGCGCAGCGCAATGGTCTGCGCGGCTTGCACGAAACCCCGTGCCCGCTCAGTGAACTTGTTCAAGTCCATAGCATTCTCCTTTTCTTAAGCGCCCCGTATTGATGCGCCCGCTTGGCGGCACGCGTCGGTCTGGGCCTCACATTCAATTTGGGAAATGTCTTTTCCCATTCAAGGGGCTAGAGCATATAAATCGGCGTCATCCGCGCGGAATAGAATAGACGGAATAACCGCCAGTTTCTCCCATCAATTCAGCGTTATACATTTCGACCAAAGATTGCTCGGCACTGCTGCCTGTGGGGCATGAAACCAGATCTGCTGTATGATCGAGGAAGTTGCCGGTATAGGCTGTTTCCCCGGTCAATTGACACCAGTCGTCTTCCGATCGGTACCCACGCACTAACAGAAGATTGTCATTGGTTGGAGCCGGCGCGACACCGGTTTCGGGCGGATCGCTTTGAGGCGCGTCTTCGCATGCGGCCAACATCAGTGCCACGCCAAGTACTATTACCTTTTTCATCATTTCTATCCCTGTTCTGAACGTCGGTACTTTAGCACATTGCGCAAAATAGTGAGTGATCTGCGTCACCTCGGGCTTCACACATGGACAGATCGCCCTGAACCCGTTAGGACGCAAACGTTTGCCAAAAAGGAGCGCCCCATGTCCGATGACCGCCTTATCGTAGCCCTCGACGTCCCAAACGCCCTGCAGGGTCTAGCCATGGCCGAGCGGCTGGGCGACTCGGTTTCGTTCTATAAGATCGGGCTGGGTATGTTGACTGGCGGCGGTCTGGCGTTGGCCAACGAGTTGAAACAGGATCACGGAAAGCGCATTTTCTTGGACATGAAGCTGTTCGATATCGGCAACACTGTAGAAAATGCAGTGCGTGGGTTGGCTCAGTTCGATCTGGACTTCTTGACGGTGCATGGTGATCCGCATGTCGTACGCGCCGCAAAGGAGGGCGCTGCAGGCAAGGACATGAAAATTCTGGCGGTAACCGTCCTAACATCACTGAACAGGGACGATCTGGATGCAAGCCTTCTGAAAGCGGGTGACGTGCAGGACCTCGTTGTAGAACGCGCGGCCAAGGCTTTCGAGGCCGGAGCTGATGGCGTAATCGCCAGCCCTCAGGAAGCCGCGCTAATCCGCGCCCTGCCCCAATCCGAAAGTCGTTTGATTGTAACCCCTGGGGTACGCCCTGCTGGTGCAGCTTTGGGCGACCAAAAGCGGGTCGCAACCCCGGCCAGTGCAATCGGCGATGGGGCCGATCATATCGTCGTGGGCCGCCCGATTTATCAGGCGGATGACCCCAAAGCCGCCGCACAAGCAGTTTTGAGCGAGTTAAATTCATTGACTCACCATTAGGCGAAAAGCCAAAAATTGCGGAAGGAACGGTGCTCAAGCAATTGACGTTAGGTCAATTTTTTGCGCCGCCGCGCCAAATCGTCCCTGTGCCCGAAAACACACATGAAAAACATGAGTTTTATGGCGTTCGGCTTGTGGCTATCGAAAAACGCCATTTTCGGCGATTCTACACACAAGACACTCCCCAACGGGCCATCTCTTCCTGAGGCTCGTTACCTCCCCCCGCAGGCGCGGGGGGTTTTCTTTCGAAGTCCCGTTCAAAGCTGCGCCGTTAAGTCCCGTTCAAAGCTGCGCCGTTTCCGACAAATAATCCCGAAGGCGATCTGCAAAATTTGGAATGGCCAACGGATTCGACAGATAATCCCGCGGACAAATCAGCCTCCACCCCTGCCCTTCGTCTCCAAAACGGATCAGGCCAACATCTTCCGGCGGGCGCAGGGCGACGTAGAACCAGCTTTGACCATATTGCCGTGACCAGACAAGATCGGTTGCGCACAGGCGCAGTCCAACCTCTTCATCTGTTTCACGCAACGCGCATTCGATCGGTGTTTCGCCTGGCTCTTTCCCGCCGCCTGGAAAATCGAGATGCCCTGGAAACGGAATATCTGATCGATCATCTCTTAGAATGACCAGCAGCTTGTGCCCCAGAAACAACGCTATTTTTGCCCGGGCGAAGTCCATCGGTCCTCTTTTTATCCTAATCCATTCGCGATACCTTTTAACCTATCGAATGTCTTGACCAATCCGCCGCTGGCCGGAAAGAAACTACATCATGCCCGCCATCTGTCGCGACTGCCTGAAGGAAACTAAGCAAGGGCCGCGCTGCCCAACTTGCAGCAGCCCGAGGGTCAAATCGCACCCAGAGCTGTTTGACCTGACGATCGCGCATATGGATTGCGATGCTTTTTATGCTTCGGTCGAAAAGCGCGACAATCCCGAACTTGTCGACAAGCCTGTGATCATTGGCGGCGGCAAGCGCGGGGTGGTTTCGACTGCCTGTTACGTGGCCCGCGTTCGCGGGGTACGTTCAGCCATGCCAATGTTCAAGGCGCTTCAACTATGCCCCGAAGCGGTGGTGATCAAACCGCGTATGTCGGTCTATGCCAGCGTCTCGCGCGAGATACGCACCATGATGGACGAGTTGACACCTGATGTTGAACCGCTGTCGTTGGATGAGGCGTTCATGGACCTATCCGGCACCGAGCGGCTGCATGGTGCACCGCCAGCGGTCATGCTTGCGCGTCTGGTCAAGAGGATGAAAGATGAGCTGGGCCTGACGGGATCGATTGGCTTGAGCCATAACAAGTTTCTGGCCAAGGTGGCCTCGGATCTCGACAAGCCTCGGGGTTTTTCAGTGATCGGCCAGGCCGAGACGGCTGATTTCCTGCATGACCGGCCGGTGCGATTAATCTGGGGAATTGGTCCGGCGGCGCAGGAATCTCTGGATCGCGCAGGGATTCGCACATTTTCTGATCTTCTGCGCTGGGATCAGGAGGCGCTGACAGCGCGGTTCGGATCAATGGGCTACCGTCTGTGGCATCTGGCGCGAGGGCAGGACAAACGGCGCGTATCGGCCCATGAGCCGATGAAGTCGATCAGTAATGAGACCACTTTTTTCGAGGATACCGCCAGTCTTGAAATTCTGGACGGGCATCTGTGGCGTATGTCTGAAAAGGTAGCCGACCGGGCCAAAGCCAAGGGATTGGCTGGGCGAGTGGTGACGCTGAAGCTGAAACAGGCCAACCACAAGATCATCACCCGGCGGATATCGCTACGCGATGCGACTCAGATAGCGGATCGGATTTATCGCACCGCTCGTGGGCTATTTGATCAGGTTGGCGATCAGGGTCCCTATCGCCTTTTGGGATGCGGCCTGTCTGACCTGTGCTCAGAGGATCAGGCCGATATCTCGGGCGACCTTCTGGATCCCGGTGCAGAACGCCGATCACAGGCCGAACGTGCGACGGACGAAATCCGGCGCCGTTTCGGCAGTGATGCAATCGTAAAAGGTCGTGCGCTGCGCTAGGTCTATTCGGCGGCAAGTGACATTGGATCGGACCCGATACTGGTGATCTGCGCGGTGACCTGCCGCAACACATCACGCAACGCCTCAAAGTTGCCGTTCGGCTGGATCGTTTCCTCGTTCATATAAAGTGACCGATCGATCTCGATTTGAACCGCATGCTGATGGCGGGCAGGTCGACCATAGGTCTGGGTGACGTAGGCCCCAGCAAAAGGCGTGTTGCGCGCCACATTCAGACCCGCGTCGGAAAAAGCGGCCTCGATCTGATCAACGATCACACCGGAAGCGGCCGCACCGAACCGATCGCCCAAAACGATTTCCGGTCGGGCCCGGCGCGAGCCGCCGGCCAGCGCCACCGCCTCGTGCGGCATCGAGTGGCAATCGATCAGAATGGCCTGCCCAAACATCTGATGCGATTCCGCCAGCAGAGATTTCAGACGAGTATGGTATGGACGCCAATAGGTATCGATCCGCAGGCGCGCCTCATCCATAGTCAGCTTGCCGCTGTAGATCGCCCTGCCGTTGGCGACCACGCGGGGAATCACCCCGAGGCCCGAAGTAACCCGCGGATTATGTCCGTGACGACGCGCACCCTGTATCAATGCGGGATCCAATTCATCAGAATTACGATTCAGGTCCAGATAGGCGCGCGGCATGGCCGCGGCGAGCAGCGGTGCACCGAATTCAGCGACTGAGGAAAAAAGCTGATCGACATACGCATCCTCAGAGGACCGAATCATATTGCGGTTCAAAACAGACCGCTTCAACAAAGACTCGGGATAGGTCCGACCGCTATGGGGCGAGGCAAATACCACGCAGGACGTACGCGTTGCGGGCATATCCAGAATATAGGCTGCATTGGTGGCGGCGTCGGGCATGGGCTCTCCGTTGTTCGCACTCAACATAGACCGTAAAATAGTTCTGCCAAACCCCTTGATCCCCCCAACGACTCCTTTTATAGACCCCGCTACCGGCGCGGGGTTCCGCGCCCCATTTCGTTATGGGGCAGGTCACGCAACGGTTTCATGGGCGGTTAGCTCAGCGGTAGAGCACTTCGTTGACATCGAAGGGGTCACAAGTTCGATCCTTGTACCGCCCACCATGAATTCATTGCTCTGGTCTTTCCGGGGCACCCGATTAACCCAGGCGCTGGCCACGTCTTTGATGAAGGCGCCGCAGATTGGAGACAGACCCATGAAGGTCAAGAACTCGCTCCGCTCGCTCAAGAACCGGCATCGTGATTGCCGGGTTGTGCGTCGCAAAGGCCGCGTCTACGTGATCAACAAGACGCAGCGCAAGTTCAAAGCTCGCCAGGGCTAAGGGCTGCACGAACCTAATTAGAAAAACCGCGCTTTCGAGCGCGGTTTTTTTATGCCCTGCTTCTAGCGCCCTTTCGTGTCGGCGGAAGTGCCGGAAATCGCTCCGAAAGTCCGGTTCTGAGATTTAGTATTGTTATGAGACGGTCTCGTGCTACGCTTTCCCTGTTTTTATGACGGGAGGTCGGGTTGGCCAACGATGATCTGGATACGCTATTAGGAACAACCCTGACCGAGATGGTGGCCGATATAGGCCGAAGCGTGGCCCAGGCCGCCGAACAACTTAGCCTGGATCAGTTGAACGCGCTGAAGAACTATCCTCAGGAACTGCGCGAGATGGGCATTCCGCCAGTCTTTTACCACATGCAGGATGTCGATGTAGAATTGAAGGTCGTCATGGAGATGACCAGCACCACAGAAGAAGGCAAACGCGGGATCATTGGCGCGTTTCTGTGTGGGCCAAAACTGACGCAAACAGATACGCTCGATGCGAGCAGCGCGTCGACCATGCGGATGCGGTTCGCGCCGGGACCGGTGGATGAAGGTGGTTCCGGTGGAGGGGTCGATGGCGACTAAAAAGGACAAGACCCCCAAAAAACATCCTATAGATGTGCGCATCACCGAACTGCCCGAGGCGTTCACCACACTGCTTCAGTCATTGGAAAACCGCCTGACCGCGCTGGAGGCGCGCGAGGTCGTGTTGCTGGAGACTATCCAAGACCTGCAAGACCAGATCGACGATCTGGAAGAAGGAGGCAGTGGCATGCTGATGGGCTCGGGTTCTCCGGTGGTGAACCCAATGGCCGGAGGCCAGAGCGGAATGGAGGTTGAAGACAAAGATACGCAGATCGTGGATGCGCAGGTTTTTTCGCAGGCCCTGGGCGAACAGATCCTTGCAGGATCCGACGGCAGCGACGATTTCACCATCGACAATGTCCAGGTCGAAGCCTTTGTTGGGCTTGGTCGGGATGGCAATAAAGCCCAGTTCGCTACAAACGCGAAGAAACAGGCGGTCAGCCAGAACGCAGCGAAGGTCTCGTTCTCGGTCAAAAGACGGTCCGCAACGAAGATTATTGATAGAGACTGAATTCACAAAGGAGATTGGAAATGAGTATCGGGCAGGAACTGCTAAACGTCCCTTTCGCGGAAATGGTTCAGAAACTGGCGATTTCCGTGGCAGAGTCGCAAACTGAATTGGATAGACATTCGACTGATATCGCCAAATACATGGCGGATCAGAAGATCCAGCTTCCCGATCTATCCAACCCCGATGGTCCCCCAAAGGAATTCAGCCTCGTGTCGATGGGTTTCCTGCCCGCGTTCTATGCGGTGCAAGAGGCCGAGATCGAGGTAAAGATGGCGATCTCGATGACCAAACAGACCGAGAAATCAGGCAGCGCATCGGTCAAAGGTGGCTGGGGCCCCGTGGCGGCGCAGGTCAACGCAAGTTATTCCTCGCGCTATGCCTATAATCAGGAAGGCGCAAGTAGGCTGTCAATCAAGCTGGCCCCAGCTGATCCGCCGGTCATGCTGCAGAAATACATGGAAGCGGTAACACAGGCGATGCTGACCAAAGAACCGGTGCTCAGCGACGATCCGGACCCCGAGCCGGCACCGTCACCCGTCCCACCGCAACCCGAAAGAAAACAAAGTAGGCGGCGTCAATCCTGAAGGGGCCGTCCGGCAAGGTAAGTTCAGCGACGCTTTGACCAACTAATTTTGTCGGATTTCCTTGCATCCCACCGAGAATCGTTTAATTGACCAAATCAGTCGGGTTAATCCCCGTCACGATTTTCAATGTTGGGACAAATGATGCTGAAATCCTCTACCTGCTTTGCCGCCACCCTGACGGCCCTGATCGCCACCTCTGCCGCAGCCGAGGGCGAGCTGAACCTGTATTCCTCGCGCCACTACGACACCGACGAACGCCTGTATTCCGACTTCGAAGAGGCCACCGGCATCACCATCAACCGCATCGAAGGCAAGGCCGACGAACTGATCGCGCGGATGGAAGCCGAAGGCGCAAACTCGCCCGCTGATATCTTGCTGACGGTCGACACTTCGCGTCTGGCGCGCGCCAAAAACGCAGGCATCCTGCAACCAGTCGAAAGTACGGTATTGGAGGAGCGTATCCCTTCGAACCTACAGGACGAAGACAATCAGTGGTACGGCTTTTCGCAGCGCGCGCGGATCATCTTCTTTGACAAAGCTGATGTCGCTAACCCGCCTGCAACTTATCTGGATCTGGCAAAGCCTGAGTATCAGGGGCTGGTTTGCATTCGCTCGTCCAGCAATACCTATAATCAGACGCTTTTGGCATCGATCATCACCAATCACGGTGTGGAAGAAGCCAGGAAATGGGCCGAAGGTATCGTTGCCAATATGGCACGCAAACCTCAGGGCGGTGACACCGACCAACTGCGCGGCATCGTATCGGGTGAGTGCGAGATTGCAGTTTCGAACTCATACTATTTCGCCCGCGCCATACGCAAAGACGTCAAAGACCTGAGCGCGGATATCGAGATGATCGGCGTGCAGTTCCCGGCACAGGACGCCGAAGGCGCGCATATGAACCTTTCGGGTGCGGGCGTCGCAGCTAACGCGCCGAACAAAGAGAACGCGATTAAGTTCCTAGAGTATCTCGCAAGCGATCAGGCACAGGTCTACTTCTCGAACGGAAACGATGAATTCCCCGCTGTCGAAGGCGTTGCGCTGGCTGAGAACGTGGCCGCTTTGGGGGAATTCAAAGCGGATAAGGTGAACCTATCAGAAGTCGCCAAAAACATCCCCGAGGCACAGAAGATCTTTAACGAAGTTGGTTGGAAGTAATCCAGTCCGATACCCGAGCAGCAAAAGGGCGCAGATTTCTGCGCCCTTTTTCTATTGTGTTTGAAGTAAAGCAAGGCAATAATCCCATATTCGTAACTGATTCCCATATGTGAGCCATGCTCGATACACTATCAAACCGCCTCGCTAAGCGTCTGAACGAGCTGCGCCAGGGTCATGGCTGGTCGCTTGAGCAGCTGGCAGACCAAAGTGGGATCAGCCGGGCGACTCTGTCGCGAATGGAAAACGGTGATGTCAGCCCTACCGCTGAAACGCTTGGCCGTTTATGCGCAGCATACGGCCTGCCCATGTCACGCCTGCTGATGATGGTCGAAGACAGTTTCGATCCCAAAGTACCTTTCGAGAAACAGCCTGAATGGCATGACCCCGAAAGCGGGTTTACCCGCCGTTCGGTTTCACCACCGGCGACTGGCCTCAGTGGGGAAGTAATGGAAGGTCATTTGCCCCCAGGTACTGTCATCACCTACGATACTCCGCCCAAGCCGGGACAGGAGCACCACCTGATCCTACTTGATGGAGGGCTAACGTTGACAGTGGACGGGATTGCCCATGCGCTCAGCGGCGGCGACTGCCTTCGCTATCACCTGTCGGGGCCAACGGAGTTCGAAACCGGGCCCAAACGCGGTGCGCGCTATCTGTTGGTGCTGATATGATTACGCGATTGCCACAGGAATATTTCGACGAAGCGCTTGAGGATCTGACCGATATCCTGCACCGCTGTGTCCATACCGGTGCCAGTATCGGGTTCATCCTGCCTTTTTCGCGGGACGATGCCCGCGCCTATTGGCGGGACCGGGTGCAGCCCGAACTCCGCGCGGAGACACTCGATCTGTTTGTCGCATATGGTGACGGACGCATTCTGGGCACGGTGCAACTGATCCCCGCCGCAATGCCAAACCAGCCACATCGCGCGGATGTGGCAAAGCTGCTGGTTCATCCGCAGGCTCGCCGTCGCGGTTTGGGTCGGTCGCTGATGGAGGCATTGCATGAGCGTGCTCGGGAATCGAAACGCACGATGCTGGTGCTGGACACCCGTAGCAGCGATCCTTCACGCTTGCTGTATCAGTCGATGGGTTTTCAGATTGCCGGAGAGATCCCGAACTATTGCCGAAACCCGTTTGAGGATCGGCTGGAGCCGACCACTTACATGTTCAAGGACGTCACCTAGCTGCCCGTCGCGCGCGCATTCGCGACAGAGCATTCGGCGATCCCCAAAGGTCCCGACATAGGTCTGCACCAAAGGCCTACAGCCGCGCGCCATCGACAGCAAAGGGCGCTCGTTGACCAAAGAATTTGATACCTCAAGCGCATCGGGATCCATCTAGAATCGAAGGAACTCCAGAGCTTCTCCGGCTGGCAGCTTCTCAGTTTCTGCCGGAATAATTACCAGACCATCGGCCTGTGCAAGAAGGGCAACGCGCCCGCTGTAAGACTCGGCCATCAGGCGCAATCGCGGTGCGCCATTCGGTGTACATCCGTCGATGCTTACCGGGCGGTACTCACGCCGCCCCGCGCGGCGTTGAAGAGGTTCTGCCAAAACCGCCTGCTCGGGGGTGCGTTTGTTCCGATGCAGACCGGCACGGCGTTCCATCATCCGCGCACCAATGATCTGCCACGTCACAAAGGCCGAAACCGGATTTCCCGGCAGGCCCACATAAAGCGCATCACCCCGACAACCGAACATGATCGGCTTGCCGGGTTTCATCGCCACTTTCATCACCTCGGTTTCGCCACCGATTTCACTGAACAGGCGCGGCATGTGGTCTTCGTCCCCGACCGAAACACCGCCCGTGGTGATGATCAGGTCCGAGCTATTACAGGCATCCCTCAAGACCTGCTTCAGCAGCACCGGATCATCTTCGACCGGGCCTCGGTCGGCTAGTTCGATCCAGGGTTTATCCAGCAAAGCCAACAGCATGTAGCGGTTCGAGTTGTAGATCTGTCCGGGGCCAAGCGCTTCACCCGGCTGGCGAAGCTCGCTACCGGTCGAGAAGATCGTGACCTTGAGCTTGCGATAAACCTTCACCTCGCCATAACCAGCCGAGGCCAACGCGGCGGCCTCACGCGCATTAATTTCACACCCGCGCCGCAGGATCGGGGCACCAGCTTTCAAATCCTCGCCCGCGCGACGGATATGCTGACCGGATTTTGGACGGCGGTTGAACCGGATGCGATCGGACTGAAACTCACAGTCTTCCTGCATTAATACCGCATCGAACTCGGACGGCACCGGCGCTCCTGTGAATATACGCAAGGCACTGCCATCCGGCGCATCGTGTGCGCCGCTATCGCCGGCGGCTATGCGACCGCCAACTAGCAGTTCGAACACAGGCCCCTCGCCCAGATCGGCGCTGCGAACGGCATAGCCGTCCATAGCCGAGTTATCGAAGGCGGGCATGTCTACCTTGCTGTCGCAATTCTCGGCCAGTATCCGGCCAATAGCCTGCACCAGCGGTAGTGTTTCGGTATCCGTGATGGGGTTGGTCACGGACAAACCGCGCCTTAGGGCGTCATCTACGGTCAGGTACATATGCGCATGGTGGTCGCAGGCACATCCATCAGCCATTTTGGGCCTCCATATACGCAAAGAGCTCTTCGAAACCGACCCGCTCGGCCTCTCCAAGTTTAGGTAGGT
This sequence comes from Ruegeria sp. CG1, assembly GCF_056537265.1. Classification (NCBI taxonomy): domain Bacteria; kingdom Pseudomonadati; phylum Pseudomonadota; class Alphaproteobacteria; order Rhodobacterales; family Roseobacteraceae; genus Ruegeria; species Ruegeria sp. CG1. The sequence continues at coordinate 15,707 of NZ_JBQFRF010000006.1, forward strand.
AGGCCTTGGCTTCTTCGAGATTCGAGCTTGGATCACCAACTACCAGCAGCATGACCATTCCATGACGCCCATGAACGCGGCAGCGGATGCCGTAGACTCCCTCTTTCTCGAAAGTCAGATCCAGTTCGGGTTTGCCCCGGATCTCGAAGACGCGCGCGCCCACGGGTATCATTCGAGGAATGGCAGTGACCGTGTGCCGCCCGGTCGAGCCTTTGAAACGCACAGTCTTCCCAGCGGGAACCTGCAGGAATTTGGGTTCGAACCGAAATGCATGCGCCGGAGTGTCGGCGTTCAGGTCGATGACCTGATGAACTACGGCAACCTCGGGGATCTCCTCGGCCAGTGCGACAGTACCAAAGGCCATTGCCCCCGTTAGAATCGCCGCGCCTAGTTTCAGCGAAATCGCCATCTATCCCTCCGGTTTCAGACCGCCCGGTGGGGGTCTCCCAACAGGTCGGCCAAAGCGCTGATCAACACCGGCCACTGGGCGCGGCGGTTCTCGTCGCGCAATCCGGCCAACAATTCGCGCCCAATGGACACCAAGGCAGGGGTGCTGTCATTGACATAGGTCACGATCCGTTGCTCAGGATTGGCCAGAAGGAAGGGTACGATGGCCGCACCTGCCTGATCCGGGGCCGTTTCAGACAAAAGCCGCATCGCCGCCTGCCGTACCGGGGCCGAGACATCGTCCAGCAAGCTGCGCGCCACATCGGCCGTCCCGTCCCAGCGGGTCAGAATCTGCATGGCGTCGATACGAAAGGCAGTATCTCCGGTTTTCAGCATTGCCCGCAATTTGCCCCGCAGCGCATCCTGCGGTGGCAGGTCAGCCCGTTGCAGCAGGTTCAGCGCCTGCAGGGACAGATTGGCATCGGTATGCGAAAGCCCCTGTGTGATCAGCTCGATCAAATGCGACTGGTTCAGTTCGGACCCGTTGCGCGCGACCGACAAGCCCAGTGCCGCCAGCGCCTGCGCAGCGATCTCGGTCTCGGGGTCCTGCGCGATCTGCGCCAGCATGATCTGCATACCTGTGACGTCGCCCAGCAGGCGGATGGCCGAAATGCGGGTCTCACGCTCCAAGGCTTCGGCATTGTCATCCAACGCCACGCGGCGGCGTTTGGGATGGCGGGTGGCCTTGACCAACAATGCCTGCTCGCGTGGCGTCAGGGGGCGCAGGTCATCATCCTCGGCCTCTTTCTTCATCTCTGCCGCGATAGCGTCATGGCCAAGGATCGCGCCGAGGCTGGAGGTAGGGCCGTTTTCACCACCGTCGGATACATCCAGCCCTGCCTCTTCCAGCGCGGCGATGTCGGTTTGCAGGGCCTCTTCCTCGTGCGCGTCTTCGACCACGCTCATCGGGGCGAGCGCGAAGGACAGCAGCAATTCGCGGCCCTGCTGCTGGTTCACATGCGGGCGGTCGGTGTCAGTAACAATCATCGCCAGCGAGGCCACGGCCTTCAGCCGCACCGACCGAAAAGGCGAGCGGCAGGCGCGCTGCAACCACTCTGCCGCCTCGAGCAAGGGCGAGGTCGCCAGCGCGTCTACGATCGCCCATTGCAGACGCTCGGCCTTGAGGTCATCGGTATCGACCGAAAACAGCGCGTTCAGCCGATCTGCCACCAGTTGCGGGGCCAACGCCGCCAGCAGGCCCAGCGCCTGCGCCGAGACCTCGGGCTGTTGTCCGGTTGCGAGGAAATCCAGCACCTGCCAGCGCAGGTCGTCTTGATCAACGATAGGCTGGCTGCGGTCCAGCCGGTCGATCAGCGCCAGTAGCACCTTGGCGCCGGGGTCGCGCATCATGCGGTCCAGCAGTTCGGGTTCGGAAAGGCCGGACTGGTTCAGCGCTGCGATGCGGATATCCTCGACCGCATCTGTCAGGGCGTGTTCGACAAGCACCGGGTCGTTCGGCATCAGCGCCTCATATGCGATCAGACGCACGGCCCCGTCCTTGTCGTTGGTGGCTTTGCGCAAGATGGCTTCGGCCTCGGGTCCTCCGATGGTGGCCAGTGTGCGCAGAGCGCGGTGACGCAGACGGCGGTTCGAGGATTGGGCGAACACACCCAAGGTCGGCACGGACGGCGTACCGATCTGGCCCAGCGCTTCGCAGGCCACATCCCCCAGTTCCTGCCCGTCTTCGTCCATCAGGGCCATGACAATGGGTTCAATCGCAGCCGCATCGCCCATGCGACCCAACGCTTTGATCGCCGCGATCTGAGTATCCAGCCAGTCGTCCCATTCATCCTGATGCAGCTCGTCCTCGTCCCACGTGATATCCTCGCCGCGTCCAGTGACGAGGGTGCGCAGGTACGGCATGGCCTCCTTGGCGTTCAGCTGTGCTAAGGCGGTGACGCAGGCCAGTTTCACCTCACCGCAGGGATCGTGGATCAAGTTTTCCAGCAGTTGCGGCGCGGCCTCCGTTACGCCCAGCGCGCCCAGCGCTTGGGCTGCGTCTTGACGGACGTCTTCGTCATCATCCAGCAGCGCCTCGACCAAGGCCGGGCTGTTGGCCGCCCCAATGGCGGCCAGAGCCTGAATGGCGCGCAGGCGGATCACGTCATAATCGGATTTTGCATAGTCGGAGAACAGGCTGGTGGCCTCGTCACGCAGGGCGGTATCGGAATGCATGTTCATATCAGGTCTGCCAGGTTTTGCGTTGGGACGGGTTGGGTGAATGTGGAAGACAGGTTTCCCAACCGAAGCCTGCCTTCCAGGTGGTCCCTTCTGCAGTGGGACCGGACCCGAGGGGCGGCATGGCGTCCGCCCCCCGGAAAAGCGTCAGGCGATATCGCGCGGCGCGAAGGACATCGTGCGGAACGAGGTCTTGTAGGGGCTCGGCCCCAGCTTGCGGACCTTGGCAACGCCCATCTTGTAGTTGTAGTTGCCGCTGATCCAGTCGACGATCCGGCCCTCAAGCGCGTTGGCGGGCTGCTGCATGTGCAGGAAGTCCATGTAAACGACGCTTTTCTTTATGGCGGGCGTGACCATTGCCACGGCTGTGATCGCCGCTTTGGTCAGTTCGATGTGCCCGTTCTCCATCAGTTTCGAGAACTGGAAGTCATCGCCTTCCACACCAAGCAGCGTGGTCTTGTTGCCCGGAACGCGTTCCGAATAGACCATCACATAGTCGCCGCTTTCGATGCCACGCTCGGCCGCATCGTCGGGGTGAATCTCGACCCAGTTCTCCGGCCAGCGTTGCACGATATACGGGCGGCGGCGGTCGTCGAAACCGGACTGCCAGCGTTCATTGATCCGACCGGATGTGGCCCACAACTCGCCTTCGTCCTTGTTGGGTTTCAGCCATTCCCAATAATCCGAGAACAGGCCCCACGGCGATTTCTGGATGTTGCACTTGCCGGTCTGGCTGTTGAAGTGCGTCAGCTTCTTGTTGAATACATCCGCACCAGCCGCACCGGTATCAGGCAGCGTGCGGGTTGTGTCATGCAGACGCTTGGTTTCAATCAGCGTGACACCGTCGGCATCCAGCATGACCGGGCATTGCACACCATCGGTGCCGAATTCTCGGACCTTCTGGTGCAGACCCTTGCCCTCTTTCTTTGCCAGACGGTGGACCGCGTGGAAGTCCTTGCGCGACCCACGCGTAAAGCGCACGGCCTCTTCGGCGACCTCGTTCGAGTTCTGCCAGTCGAACCCGTCAAAGCCCATCCGCTGTGCCAGTTGCGCAATGATCCACCAGTCGGGCTTGGCCGCACCGGGCGCATCATAGAACTTCTGGTACAGGCGCAGGCGGCGTTCGCCGTTGGCGCGCAGAAAGTCCTCTTCGCCCCAGGTCGCTGCAGGGAACACGATGTCGGCATAGCGGTTGCCGATCGGATCCTGCAGATAGATGTCCTGGTTGATGACCACCATACCGCCGCTGTCGGCGCGGGCCTTCAGCGTGTCGATCATTTCTTGCTTGTCGAAAGACGCAATCTGATGCGGGTTGCGGACGGTCAGTTCCTCGAACTTGTCAGCTAACTGTTGCGAACCACACATCGCCTGAATCCATGTGGTGCCGATCACATGGGCCATACGGGTATGACCTGCAATCAGATACCGGTCCGTATCCATGGCGCGGCGACGGCGACCCGGCAGTTTCTCGGGCGACTTGTTGCGCGGGTATTTCCCGCCCTTCACGCCGCCCCGCTGGTGACCACCGGCCCGGCCAATCACCTGACCCGGACGACCGCCACAGCCACAGATGATGCCCAGCGCGGATATCGCCTGTGTGTTGCCGGTGTTGTTCGACCAGTAGAACCCTTTCTCGATCATGACCGAGGTCTTGGGCCGGGTGCCATCCGCCTTGGGTTTGGCCAGCCATTCAGCAGCCGTATAGATCTTCTGCACGTCGATCTCGGCCATAGCGGCGGCGGTCTCAGGCGCGAATTCGTCCTGCGACAGCAGCCATTCTTTCCAATCCTCGAAGCCTTTGGTCTGGAACTTGCCCCACGTAGTGCGCCACTGCCATGGCGTGTTCCGGGTGCCCTGACCGAAGCCCGACGAGCTTTCCCACTTGTTGTTGACCCATTTCTTGATCCAGTCGCTGTCTTCCCAGCCATTTTCCACGATGACGCGGGCGATGGCGTTGACGACCAGCAGGTCGGTACCGGGCAGAACGTCGATATGCAGGCCACCCATCTTTTCAGCATGGGCCACACCGGCAGACCGGCGCGGGATCAAATAGATCTCTTTCTGACCGTTCTGCATCCCCTTCATCATCCACTGAGTATAGAGGATGGTCTTGGTCTCATAGGGGTCGGTACCGCAGACGAGCAGCGTTTCCGCATCCCGCCAGTCCTCATACGACGGGCCGAAATTGTCGAAACCCGCATCCCGGAAACCGGGGGTCGAGGTCACGTCGGACGGCGTGTCGTGGAAGGTGAAATTTGCGGTGTTGATATGGCGCAGCGCGTATTTCGAGATCGCATACGTGTTCTCGATATACTGATAGCTGAAGGTTTTTACGCCATAGGCATTGGTACCGTGCTTGGCGATCACGTGGTTGCCCACCTCAGCCGCAACATCCAGCGCCAGATCCCACGGAACCGGCATCAAGGTGCCATAGATCCGCATCAGCGGCGTCTTAAGGCGGTCGCGTGTTGGCGTCTGAGGGTTATAGCATTTCTGCGCGATACATCCGCCCCGCAAGGAACTGTCGCCGTCGGTGTTGACGTATTGCGTGTCCTTGTCAGGGATGATCACCACGTGGTGCGGCTGACCTTTGTGCAGTACGATATTGTGCTGGTTCGGCGCGACCCAGGCACCCAACGGTGCAACGGGGAAATCCTCGCCAAAGGCGTTCTCGTCCGCAGTTGGGCCACCGGGTTTGGCCGTCACGGGCCAGCGGTAGACTTTGTAACCACAAGCCACGATGCAGTAGTCGCAGGCGGTCGAGATGACCTCGGCCCCTTTGGGCGGCAGCGGGACGTTGGTTTCGGGTACGTAATACGGGGTTGCCATGATTCCGCTTCCCTTATGCAATGAGGTTGTCGTAACGGCCGTAGATCAGGCCGAACATGCCAACGGCGTAGATATCGTCACCATCCAGTTCCAAAAGGACCTGTGGCAACGATTGGTAGGCCTGCCCCGAGACGAGGATGCCGTGCCGTGTCACGTCATAGGTGGACAGGTGCAACGGGCACGGGCCCAGCACCTTATGTTCAGGCTTGTAGCTGTCATACATCGACCCGCCCTGATGGGTGCAGGTGAGGTTGAAGGCCACAACATCCTTTTGCGGACCAATGCCGCCGCCGCTTTCCACGCCGGTTTTCACAAGGATCGAGTCCGAATAGTCGCCCTCGTCCGGGTAGTAGAACTCGACCGGCACATCCTGTTCCAACTCGGAAAGTTTGCCGATCAGCTTGCGCGGATAGGTCGATACCAAAGCGGGCACCTGTTCCGCCTGGCCATGGCGGGTGGGCATGGTCACCATCACGGCAAAGGTGGTGGCACCCGAGGCGAACAGGAACTGGCGGCGGTTCACTGTGCAGGCCTTTTTGGCGTCGCCCGAACAGCTGCATCCGGTTGCGTTATGATCTTTCATGACGCTTACTCCTCTGCTGCCGCGGGAAGCGGCTGGTAATCCGGCAGATCAGGTTCTTCGACCAGAATCTCGTCACCGGACAGGGATTTCAGGAAGGCCACCAGATCCGCTTTTTCCTGATCATTCAGGCCAAGGGGTTGGATCAGCGGAGATTTATTGGCCGAGAACTCATTCTCGCCGCCGCCCTGGTTGTAGAACTCGACCACATCCTCAAGCGTCTCCAACATGCCGTTGTGCATGTAGGGTTCGGTATAGAGGGTATAGCGCAGGCTTGGCGTGCGGAACTTCCCCTTGTCGGCCTTTTCCTTGGTACGGAAATAGAAGCCGGGGTCGTCCTTGGTGTGGCGGTACATCTCTTCGGTCGAGCCTTTGGCATAAAGCTCATACCGGAAGGTGACTTGCGCCAGACCATCGTCCTGCCAACCGTCATAGGCGGGCACACCGGTGTTGTAGTATTTTTCATCCGACAGCAACGCACCGTTATGGCATTCGGAACACTGCGCCTTGCCGGTGAACAATTCCAGCCCGCGTTTCTGCTCGTCGGTCAGCGCCGCGTCATCCCCACGCAGATAATTGTCGAAGGGCGTGTCGGTCTGAACTATGGTCCGTTCAAACGCGGCGATGGCCCGCCATGCATTGCTGATACGCGGCCACTGATCGCCGAAGACATCGTTGAAGCGTTCGACATATTCGGGGACGAAGGCCAGGCGCGCCTCCATCATGTCGGCCTCACCGTTGCCGGCGACCGCACCGCCTGCGGCGGATTTGGCCTGGTTCTCAAGGCTTTTCGAGGAACCTGCCCAGAACAGCTTGCCGTAATAGGCCGAGTTCACGATGGTCTGGCTGTTGCGCCAGTGGGTCGTGCCCGGATAGCCGAACGAGATCGGTGCCTCGACGTCCCAGCCGACATCTGGCATGTGACAGGCCGAACAGGGCGTCGACGGATTCCCGCCAAGACGGGCATCAAAGAACAGCATCTTGCCCAGTTCGATCTTGGCGTCGGTTTGCGGGTTGTCCAGCGGGATCGGCGGCTCGCCCAGCGCCACCAGCGGCGAGTCTACATCGGGGTCTGCGCCACCGATGCCGGCCTCAATCTCCATGCTGGTTTCCGCAATCGCCTGTGCACCTAGGACGGCAAACAGGGCAGCGGTGGCGATTGTGCCTGAAAGGTAAGACTTTAGGTCTTTCATGGGTCCACTCCTCAGTTTGTCGCGTCTTGCCAGTTTTCGATCGGCGCATAATCCGTATCGATGTCCTCGGCGACGAAGTCCGGGCCGGTCAGCGGCTCACCAGACAGCGCCTTAAGGAAGGCCACCAGCTGTGCTTGTTCGGTCTCGCTGAGGCCAAGCGGCTTGATGCGCGGATCCTTGTTTTCATCTTCGCCACCACCGGCGTTGTAGAAGGCCACCACATCCTCGAGCGTCGCAATCGAGCCGTTATGCATAAATGGCGCGGTATAGATCAGCTCACGCAGCGTGGGGGTCATAAACGTGCCGAAGGTATCGGCGGTGTGAGTGCGGATATACGCACCGGGGTCGGCGCGCAGGTTCATGTAATTCTTGACGCCGAGGAACTTCATCATGGTCACAAAGGTGATGTGACGTTCCGGGGTCGCCCAGATATCGGGGTTGTCGCCCACGCCGATATTGTGCGGCAGATCATCCGTGAACCGCTCGCCCGAGTGGCAGGAATTGCAGCCGCTGGCATTGAACAGCTCATAGCCCGCCTTGGCGTCTTCCGACATCTCGCCGGAATCGAACGGCGCGCCGCGCGAAATTAACGTTTTCAGATATTCCGGGATGGCGTTACGGACCCCGCCGTTCGACGGCTCGCCAAATCCGGCGGCTTCGAACATCTCGACATAAACCGGATCTTGCTTGATGCGTTCCTGCATCAAACGCATATCCATGTTCATCGAGTATGTCTCGGTGATGCTTTCGCGGGTCGCGTCGTTGAGGTTGGTGCCAATGCGCCCGTCATGGAACCACGCGGCGCGCTTGGCGCTGTTAATCAGCGTCGGCACGTTGCGGAAATGCAGGCTGCCGGCATAGGCATCCGATAGGGCCTGCCCGTCGGTAAAGCCGTTTTCCGGCTGGTGGCAGCTGGCGCAGGACAGTTCGGTGTCGCCAGACAGGCGCGGGTCAAAAAACAAACGTTTGCCAAGTGCCGCCTTGGCTTGGTCGAACTCAATGGCTTCTACCGGGCCCGGCTGTTCCGCCTGGGCATGGTGAACCGGGAACGCAACACCCACCGACAGCAATGAAACTGTCGACAGTGCCGAGAACCACGTTCTGGCTTTGGTCATCATTTAAAAAGCCCTCATTATCCGCAAATCTGATCGCTCCGGTTAACCGGAGATCGACGAGGCGAATATTAGAGGGTCATGTATCGCGATGCCTTGATCGAGATTAAATCCGCAGAGAATTGGCGACGTAATCGTCGCTTATCTGAACCAAGGCCGCGACTGTCAGACGTCGATATCCAGAGCAAGCGCATGGATACGGGGGACTATATCCCCCAATGCCGTATGTACTGCGCGATGGCGGGCAACGCGGGATTGCCCCTCGAAAGCCGCCGAACGAATAAGGACGTTGAAATGACTCTCACCGCCCTCCTGATATCCAGCGTGACCACGATGGCTCTCGCTGTCGTCAACCACCTCCAGCTCACGCGGGTTAAATGCTGCCTGCAATCGTTCACGGATTTCGTCGGTCAAGCTCATTTTTATGCTCAACGGCAAATAAATTGCCGTCCCCCTCTTCTACTTTCGGCTGCTTAGATTAAACTGCTGCCTCCGAGTCGAAAAGATGCCTTCGTGAGGTTGTGCAGATGGTAAAGTCAGATCCCTTCGGATTCGATATGTCCGTGTCGAGCGCTAAGAAAAAGAAGCCGCGCGGCCGTCGGGGTATGTCAGGTGCGTCCGAAACTTCGGTGCGAATCTGTGATCATGAGGGCTGTGAAGAACCCGGTAAGTTTCGCGCGCCCAAAGCTCCGGACGTGCTGGATGATTTTTTCTGGTTCTGCCAGCAACATGTGCGCGAATATAACCAGAAGTGGAATTTCTTCGACGGCACCACCGAGGCCGAACTGAACGCGCAGCGTTCGAAGGACAAAGTGTGGGAGCGTGAGACCAAACCGATGGGCGATCCCGAGGCCCGTGCCTGGGCACGTCTGGGGATCGAGGACCCGCATCAGGTTCTAGGCGAAAACGCCACCAAAAATCCCGGCCGCGCCAATTCCGGCGGTCGACGCCTGCCGCCGACCGAGCGCCGCGCGATAGAGATCCTCGAAGCGCAAGATAGCTGGTCGAAGGCAGAGATTCGCAAAGCCTACAAGAAGCTGATCAAGGTGCTGCACCCGGATATGAACGGTGGTGACCGATCTCAGGAAGAGCAGTTGCAAGAGGTCGTCTGGGCCTGGGATCAGATCAAGGACAGCCGCAGCTTCAAGTAGTATCCAACGGATACGGGTCAGCAGCGTTCCGTCTCACGAATAGTGCTTGTTGCGGGACATCTTTCCGATTCCCGGGTTCATACTGTTCGTGGGATCGATCGACTTGTAGAAAGCTGCCAGATCGGGTTTGGCTGCATAGAGATGGCCAACATTATGTTCCGCCGGGTATTCAGCGCCGCGTTTGTCCAGCAACTTTAGCATTGCGGCCTTCAACGCGTTCGGGTCTGCGCCTTTCTTGACGATGTAATCCTGATGCAGAACATGACACATGAAGTGGCCATAGTAGAGCTTGCCGACCAGTTGATCCGCGATCTCAGCTGGCAAATCTTCGAACCAGTCGACATCATTGCGGCGCAGCGCGATATCAAGGGCGATGATATCTTCCACTTCGGCTGCATGAACCTTCATATAACGAATGGCTGCACCTGCGGCAGCAAAACGATGTAGCCCAGCGATCTTTGCCTCACGCAGGTCGCATTCAAAGAAATCCAGCTTGTCTTCGGCAGTCATGTCATTGAGTAGATCGCGCGCTTCATCGATACCGCCATCGCGCATTTTGAGTATGAGGTGATGCGGATACCGATCCCGATAGGCCCGCATCCGGCGCGGCAGGATATCGGGCCAAAGTCGCATCGCGAACTGCATGAATCGATCGGTAAAATTGCCGAGAACCGGTATGCCTTCCAAACGCGCGTCCACCGCGCCCTTCAGCGCAAAGAAAGTGGGCAAACGATCGGTGCCCAACTTGTCAATCATCACCATGGTGTCTTTGCCATAGCGGTCAGAGATATCGAATACCTCCTCATGCATGTATTCAGCGCTGACCGGCAGGGTTTTGAAGTCGGACAGGATGCGACGGCGCAATTCCGTGAATGCCTCGGTGTCATGCGCCCCGACGTAGAAAGTACGTTCTGCTTCGTTCTTGGCATATGTATCCAGCCGAACCGCAAAAACCGCCAGTTTACCCGCGCAGCCCGCTGCTTCGTATAGACGCGACTCATCAGCGTTAAAGCGTGCTGGCGTTTCAGCATCTACATTACGCACCCGACGGGCGTAATCGGTGTCAGAGGCTTTGCGATTGTCGGTCTCTATATCAGTTGCTGAGAAATCACCGTTCTGCAGTCGGGTCAGGATTTCTTCGGGTGTATCACCCAACTGCATGCCCAGATGATTGACCAACTCAAGCTCGCCGTCCTGAGTGATCCGCGCGTACAGTGACAGCTCGGTATAGGAGGGGCCGCGCTCGACCAGCGAACCGCCCGAGTTGTTGCACACCCCGCCAACGACTGAGGCACCGATGCACGAAGATCCGATCACCGAATGCGGCTGGCGCCCGATCGGGTCCAGCAGCTTTTCCAGCGCAAACAGAGTACTGCCCGGAAAGCTGATCACCTGTTTCCCGTCATTGATCAGATGCAGATCATCCATACGCCGCGTGTTGATCAGCACCACATCGCGATCATAGCTACCCTTGGGTGTGGACCCTTCGGTCAGGCCGGTATTGGCGGCCTGCATGATGACGATTTTATCGGCGGCAACACAGGCTTTCAGCACCTTCCATTGTTCCAGCAGCGTGACGGGTCGAACCACCGCCAGCGCATCGCCTTCGCCCGATCTGAATCCCCGGCGAAATCGCCGGGTGCCGCGGGCCGAAGTCAGAACGCGATGCCGCCCGCAAATGGCCTGAAGACGCTTGATCAGATCGGCATCGGTCATCCCGCACCCCCCTTTTTAATACGCAACCGAGGGCAGCCACGTGGCCAGTTGCGGCCAGAGGAAGACAAAGAACAGACCGGTCAGCTGCAAGATCACAAACGGGATGATGCCTTTGTAGATATCGGTCAGCTTGATCTCGGGTGGACAGACCCCTTTCAGATAGAAGAGCGCAAATCCAACCGGAGGTGTCAAGAACGAGGTCTGTAGGGTCACCGCCACAAGGATCACGAACCACACCAGCGCGGGTTCATCGATGACGCCAAAGCCTTCGATATCCAGGCCCAGCCCGTTCACGATGGGGCGCATCAAGGGCAGAACGATGAGCGTGATCTCGATCCAGTCCAGCACGAAGCCCAGCAGGAAGACGATGAACAGGATCATGAAGACAGTGCCATTTGGGCCGAGCCCGGTACCGTGGATCATATCCTCGATCAGCGCGTCGCCGCCCAGTTCGCGCAAGACATAGGAGAACACCGTCGCACCAAGGAAGATCGCGAAGATATAGGCGGTGGTGTTGAACGTTGCTTTCAGCACATTCACCAGCTTGGCCAGCGTCAGCTTGCGATATCCCAGCGCCAGCAGTGTGGCACCCAGCGCACCTACGCCCGAGGCTTCGGTCGGCGTGGTTAGGCCCGCAAAGATTGAGCCCAATACGGCGAGGATCAGCGCCAGTGTGGGCAAAACGGCGATCAGCACATCCTTGACTGCAGCCCAGTCGGGACGGGTTGCGCCCTCGGGCACCGGGGCCACGTCGCGTTTGATCAGGGCAACGACGAAGATATAGGTCAGATACAGCGCGCCAATGATCACGCCGGGGAAGACGGCGGCCATGAACAGATCACCGACCGACAGTGCCATCTGATCCGCCATAATCACCAACATGATCGAAGGCGGGATCAGAATGCCCAGCGTTCCGGAGGCACTAACCACACCGGCCGCCAGCGAGGGGCTGTATTTCTGCTCCATCATCGAGGGCAGAGACAACACGCCCAGCAGCACCACCGAGGCTCCGATAATGCCGGTTGAAGCGGCCAGGATGATCCCGATCATCGTCACGGTAATGGCCAGCCCGCCGCGCACCGTGCCGAACAGGCGCTGCATCGAGGTCATAAGCCGTTCAGCCACGCCGGATTCGTCCAGCATCAAACCCATGAAGATGAACATCGGCAGGGCCACAAGAACAGCGTTAGACATGGTTGCATAGACCCGGTTCACCACCGCGCCCAGCGTCAGGTAATCAAGCCCGGTCAGCGTTTCCTCAAGTCCGGTCCAGTTCATCAGGCCGTTGTCGAACAGATAGGCGAGTCCGCAATAGGCAACACCGACACCCGCCAGAGTCCACGCCACCGGGAAGCCGGTAAACAGCAACGCGATGAAGGTCAGGAACATGGCGATGACCAGCTTTTCCTCGGTCGTTTCAACGAGGAAGGTCAGCGCTGTTGCGACCACAGCGAAGCCCAGCAAGGCCCAGATGATCAGGCGCAGGCTTTTGCCCTGGCGTTCCTCATCCAAGTTCATGAACAGGGCGTGCAAGTCGTGGATCAGCCGCGCCGCTGCAGCCAATGCTAGCAATACAAAACTGGCCGGGATCACACCTTTCAAGGCCCAACGCGCGGGCAGGCCGGTGGGGCTGTCCGAGGATTCGTTGACCCTCCAGCTTTCGTAGAAATAGTCATAGCCCTGATCGATCATCAGATAGATGAACGGCACGAGCAGGGTGAAAATTCCGATGATCTCGATAATCCGCCGCGCACGCTGGCTGAGTTGCATATGCAGCAAGTCCACTCGCACATGGCTGTCGGTGACCAGCGCATACGAGATGCCGACCATCGTCACCAACCCGTAGAAATGCCACTGGATCTCGTCTAGTTTGGGATAGTTCTGGTTCAGTAGATAGCGCATCGCCACCTGTGAAACGATGGCCCCAACCAGCAACAGGTTGGCCCACATGACCACATGACCTACCGCTTTGACGCCGTTGTCGATCGCTACTGCCAGCTTTTGACGGTCGGGCTCACCATGCTCAAGGATACTTTCATAGACTTCAATCGGGTCGTCCTGATGACGCTGTGTCTCGGCCATGGTCTCCTCCTCAAGAGTTTGGCAGTGGGGACGTGAATGCGCCCGGGTCGTTGGGGAAAATAAAGAAAATCAGAAGGGTCCGAGGGCGGCGGAAGGAAGCCGCCCCCGGACAATCGCAAGTGGCAAATTTACTTGCGGGGGAGGAATGCGTTCTCTTTCCAGACCGCATAACCGTCACGGAATTCGTTCATGTCGGCCAGAACCTTGGCAAAGAATTCGTCGTTGGCGGCCTGTTCTGCGGCAACCTCTTCCCAGGTCGCGCGGAAGGTCGACAGCATCTCGTCGTTCCACTGCTTGATCTGAACACCATTGTTTTCAACGTTGTCCAGCAGCGCAGCGTGTTGGATCGCCTCACCTTCGGCAAAGCTGTCAGCCATCGAAGCCTTACAGGCATTTTCGATGATCGCTTTGTGCTGATCGCTGGCTTCGTTCCAGACGTCCTTGTTGATCATCAGTTCAAACACCGTCGCTTGCTGGTGCCAGCCGGGGAAATAGTTGTACTTGACCAACTTGTGGAAACCGAGGCGTGCGTCGATGGCAGGCATCGAGAATTCGGTCGCGTCGATCGCGCCTTTTTCCAGTGCCGGGAAGATTTCACCTCCGGGCAGGAGCGAGGTGGCCACACCCAGCTTCTGCATCACTTCGCCACCCAAACCGAAAAAGCGCATCTTCAGGCCGTTCAGGTCCTCGGGGCTGTTGATCTCATTCGCGAACCAGCCCGAGGTTTCGGGAGCGATAATGGCGCAGGGAATGACATGGACGTTGAAACCGGCCTGATCATACATCTCCTGATACAAGCTCATGCCGTTGCCATAGTAGAGCCACGCCATGTATTCGCCCGCCTCGGGGCCAAACGGAACGGCCGAGAACAACGGTGCAGCCGGGATCTTACCCGCCCAGTAGCCGGCGGTGGTATAGCCCGAATTGATCTTGCCTGAAGACACCGCATCCAGAATTTCAAACGGCGGGACCAGCTTGCCCGGTTCGTAAACCTTCATCTTCAGCGTGCCGCCGGACATTAGGTCCAGCTGTTCGGCCACGCGCGGGATCGGCGAGCCGAGGCCCGGTAGAGCGGTTGAAAACGCGATTGGGGTTTTTAGCAGCATCTTATCCGCCGCGTGGGCAACCGGGGCTGCCAGCAGCGAGGCCGCAACGGCAAGCGATGTCAGGGTGGTCTTCATGGGTTCTCCTCCAAGGTAAAGATCAGCCGGTGGTCTGGCTGTCACTCTCGCCGCGAGCACGGCTTAAGTGGTAAATATTGTTTACCTTGTAATTCAGTCAACAATTTAATTTACCAATTTGGCTACGCCGTGGTGATGTGGCTCATAACCAAGATTGACCTTTCATAACCCGGAATTTTCGAATAATTTTGCGACACTCAATAAAAACAAACGCTTATATGCGCGGCGAGCATCCGTATTTTTGGGTAGTTTTTCTTGCAATGCCAATAACTAGTGGTAAATATTATAAACAACCTCGACGATCTTTAATCTAACTACCGGACAGGAATTATGAGCACGAACAGCCTCTTTGATCCCGTTGGTCACGAATCAATTGCCGATGCGGTCGTCGCACAAATCGAGACAATGATTGTTGATGGAATCCTGAAAGAGGGCCGCAAAATCCCGTCTGAACGGGAGCTTGCGGAAGCCCTAGGCGTTTCACGCCCCAAGCTGCGCGAAGCACTCCAAATCCTCGAAAATCGCGGCTTGGTGACCGTGCGACATGGCGAGGGCACCTTTATCGCCCCACTGACCGGTCGTGCCATGTCGCCCGCCCTTCTGTCGCTCTATGCCCGGCACGGCAGTGCTTTCTACGATTATCTTGAATACCGGCGCGAGCAAGAGGCCTTTGCCAGCCGCCTCGCCGCACAGCGCGCTACACAATCCGACAAGGAACGGATTGCTGAAATCATCGATGAAATGCAGCGAGCCTGGGAGAATGATGATCAGGATGCCAGTGAAGAGGCTGATTTTCGACTGCACGCCGCCGTTGTCGATGCGAGCCAAAACACGACCCTTATCCACATGATGGCATCCATCTATGACCTCACGCGCCAAGGCGTGTTCTACAACCGCCGCTTCCTGCGCTCGATGGACGGCACGGGTGAAGCACTGCTTGATCAGCACAAGGCAATCGCGCAGGCCATCATCGATGGCGACCCGGACCGTGCAGAAACCGCCGCACGCACACATATGGATTTCGTCGAGGATTCATTTCGCGTTGGTCAAGAACAACAAGCTCGCGAGATCCGCGCAGCAAAACGGCGGCAGTTTTCGGATTGAGGTCAAAAACAGAGGCGTATTTTTTGTACCACGGAAAAGTCTCCCGCACAACGTACTAAGTCTTGGCTTTGCCTTTCTCGACCGGTTCTCGCCTCAGGCACTTTTCCAGGTCTACTTCCAATGCACTGAGGTTTATGTCTCCAGCTCGCAGAGCGTCCACCTCATTGGCTCCTTGCCTCGTCAAACCAAGGTTTTTGAGCAACGTGTTCCAGTCCGGTACGTCCCGCTTCAATCCCGCGCGCAGCAAAACCTCAATTTTTCGAATGTACCAAAGGGTCAGAGAAGACACACGAATGTCAGATGGAGTGTCAACAGGCACATGGGCGGCAATCGCAGTACTTGCGCATGCCATTGACTCGGATGCCACGTAGAAAGCCTGCGCCGCGCTGTTAGGGTTTACGTATTTGACGCCTTCATTGATCAAAGCTCCACCGGCCAAGACCAAGGCCAGGTCTTTCCCTGAGATCGAGGCCGCACTTCCAAGCGCGGCACCGCCTGCTACAGTGATCAGTGCCGCCGCTGTCAGATTCCGATTGCGCGCTGCTTCGTCGCCCAGCCTTTTGTAGGCATCTGAAAGTTGCAGCGCATAATACGACGTACGAATAGGACCGCGTTCAAGCAACAGGCTTGTGGACTGAAATGTTTTTGGTGCCGTTTCAAACGCACCCCCGATCCCTACAGCGTGCTGGATAACGTCTCCCGATGTATTCGACAGCACGGTTTGCTCGGCATTAAAGGCCCTATTCTCGTAGGCACAACCGGTGATCAAAGTCAGCGGCACCAAGGCCGGAATCAGGCGATTGAAAACGGAATTCATCAAATTTCCCCATGAAAACGCGCAATTGAATAAGTGAAACTATACAATCACAGGGTGTTTCAGGCAAATTCGGCCGCACATGTCATCGCCAACTCACAATGCCACAACCCGTTTCAAACACCCGGCGCGACGCGCATGGATGGCTTATAAATCCCGAATCCAGAATTGAAGCGGCTTTTGGGTTTCGCAATCGTCGCCTCGATCCTTCCACGAGAATAGCGCCACGACGCCAGGAACCGGCGCATATCCCCGCGCGCGCCAGAAGGCATCCAACGGGCGGTAATGATCTGGTCGCATGGGGTGGTCGTCAGGGCGTACTACACTGCAGAAGGCGCTTTTGGTGAATCCCATCGCATGGGCGTGGGCTTCGCGCAGATCAAAGAACGTATGGCCTGCGCCCTGCCCGCGATACTCAGGCAGCAGAACCGATTCTGCGCAATAGAAGATATCGCCCAGCGACAGGCCCGAGCCTTCGAACGCGGCCGCGAAATCGTCGGCGTGATCCGTCAAGGGCGCACCCGTCGAAGCACCCACCAAAGTATCACCGTCGAACGCTCCGACAACGATGGCCCTGGCGCTATCGACGTAAGACTGCAGGTATTTCCGCTCATACTTCAGATCGCCATCATAGAGATATGGCCAGGCGTGAAATACGTCGATCCGCAGGCGCGCGACTTCATCCAACGCGTCGACCAATGTCGATCCGGTCATTGCGCGGACCTGCGAAATCTCAGCCATTCGAGACCTGTTTGGTCCAGTCCGCAAGGTTGTAGAACGTGGTCACGCGGGTGATCTTCCCGTCGTTAAGGTCAAAAAACGAACCCGCAGGCAAGCGGTAAGTCTGCCCATACGCTTCTGGCAGACCTTCATCAGTTTCCAGATAGGTTCCGTTGACGATGAACTCAGCCGCAGCACGGGTACCGCCTTCGGCCTCGAAGATCACGATATCCGTCAGGTTCTCGCGGTAACAGCGGTTCATATGCGCGCAGAAGGCGGCAAATTTCTCTTTGCCGACGCGAATCTGACCTTCGTTGACATGATGGGCCACGTCATCCGACAGGCAGGCCAGCATGCCATCTACATCACCGGCATTGAAGGCATCAAAATAAGTTTTCACGGTCGGGTTCATGGTCACTCCGTCGGTTCGCCCCAGCGGTCTTTCAGATGCGCGATGATCTGATCTCGGGTTTGTCGATAATGACGTAGCTTGTCCTCGCGGGTTTCACCTAGTCCGGTAGGGTCCATAATTGGCCAATAATCGACATCGAGGTGAAAAAAACGCGTCAGTTCCAGCGCTTTTCGCTGGCTGGCGGGTGACAGGGCCACGATCAGATCAAATGAACTGAGGTCATCGCCCCATTGCTCCATTTCGTCAAAAGAACGCGAGCGGTGACGGGACAGCTCAACGCCAATCTCCTGACAGGCTGCGATGCAGAACCCATCGATCTCAAGATCGTTATGCACACCGGCGGATTGCACATAGGTGCCGGTGCCGTAAAACTTCTTCATGATGCCTTCGGCCATGGGTGACCGAACCGAATTGTGGTCGCAACAGAACAGAATGGACTGCGGCAGAGGCGTCACCCGTTAGCCTCCAAAATGAAGGACGCAGATGAGCGTAAAGAGGCGGCGGGCAGTATCAGTGTCAACCTCAGCTTTGCCTTCCAGCCTTTCCTGTAACACGCGGCTGCCTTCGTTGTGGATGCCGCGCCGAGCCATATCGATCGTTTCGATCTGGCTGGGCGGCAGTGTTTTCACCGCATCGAAATAGCTCTCGCAGATCTGAAAATAGTCTTTTACGACCTGCCGGAATGGACCAAGCGACAGATGAAACTCAGCCGCCTTCTCGCTGGCTTCGGTGGCGATATCGAAAACCAGTCGCTTGTCACGGATTGATAGCTGCACATGGTAGGGCCCGTCGGGGATCATCCGATCGTCGCGCGCTGGCAGCGTGAACGAGTTATCTTCAAGCAAATCATATATGGCGACCTTCCGCTCCTGCTCGATCTCCGGTGTCGGCGGGGGCAGATTTCGGTCGTCCAGTTCGATATGCGAAATACGGGTCATCTTAACGGTCACAATCCTTGCGTCTGCACAGACCTATAACAACGATTTTCATTGAGCAACGTACAGAAGCGCCATGCGTGCCAAGTCATTGCGTCACTTCAGCCATTCAGCCGGTTAAGGCGCGCCGAAACGGACAGGCCATGCGCTTCGAGGCTTTCGGATTGCGCAAGCGTTTCAGCCGCCGGGCCGATGGCGCGCAAAGCTTCGGGTGTCATCTGGCTGAGCGTTGTGCGTTTGAGAAAATCCATCACGCTAAGGCCAGACGAAAAGCGCGCCGAACGCGCTGTGGGCAGCACGTGATTGGGGCCGCCGACATAATCGCCAATGGCTTCGGGCGTGTACTGGCCAAGGAAAATGGCACCGGCATGGATCGTTTGCTGACTTAACGCCACCGGGTCGGCCACGCAGAGTTCCAGATGTTCGGGCGCGATGCGGTTGGACAACGCGGCAGCCTCGTCCAGATCGCGCGCAGTGATTACGGCACCAAAGTCGCGCCAGCTGGCCCGGGCGATGGCGCGGCGTTGCAGGGTCTCAAGACGTTTTTCCACCGCTTGCGTCACGGCTTGACCAAATTCTGCGTCATCCGTGATCAAAATGGATTGGGCGCTTTCGTCATGCTCGGCCTGGCTGAGCAGGTCCAGCGCGATCCAGTCGGGGTCGTTGTCCTTGTCTGCAATGACCAGAATTTCCGAGGGGCCCGCGATCATGTCGATGCCGACTTTGCCGAATACACGGCGTTTCGCGGCGGCCACGAAGGCGTTGCCCGGTCCGGTGATCTTATCGACCGGCGCAATGGTTTCGGTGCCATAAGCCAGCGCGGCCACAGCTTGCGCGCCGCCGATGCGATAAATCTCATCCACGCCCGACAGTTGTGCCGCCAGCAGGACCAGCGGGTTTGCCTGACCCTCAGGTGTGGGGACGACAATGGCCAACCGGTCTACGCCCGCCACCTTCGCAGGTATTGCGTTCATAAGAACTGACGACGGGTAGGACGCCAATCCGCCCGGCACATAAAGCCCTGCAGCCGACACCGCCGACCAGCGCCAGCCGAGTGTTGCGCCTGCCTCATCGGTCCACTGATGATCCTCGGGCATCTGCTTTTCGTGATATGCACGAATGCGTTCTGCAGCCAGTTCCAACGCGGCCCCGTCCTGGCGCGTGACCTGCGCAACGGCCTCGGCGATCTCATTGGATGAAAAGGCCATGGTCTCGGGCGTCAGCTCCAGCCGGTCGAATTTCGCGGTAAGTTCGATCACCGAAGCATCACCACGGGTCCGCACATCATCGATGATCTGCGCCACGACCGCATCCACATCGGGGCTGTCCTCGCGCTTGGCGGACAACAGCGCCTGAAATGCAGGTTCGAAATCGGCGGAGGTCGTATCGAGGAAAGCGGGCATGTGAGAGACTCCGGAAGCGTTTCAACGGGTCTTATCGCCCGGGCCGGGTGGCCTCAACCCTTAGGCCGCTGGGTGCAGCGATTTGCGCATCGGGAATTGGGGGATGCCGTGCCATTCCGTCGGGTCGCCGACATCATGCCAGCCGTGCGCCAGATAGAACGAATGTGCCGTTTTGGTCGCGTGCAGATGCGCCTCAGAGGCGCCACGTGCTTGCAGTTCCTCTTCCAACCGGTGCAGCAGCGCTGCTCCGAGCCCGCGCCCTGCGTGATCGGGATCGACATAGAGCAGAGATATCTCACCCTCGCCACTTAGACCGCCCACTGCAGTAACCACTCCCATTTGCGTAGCGACCCAAAGGATTGCTCCACTATCGATCCAGTTTCGGACCGAAGCCGGATCCTTATTGGCAGACCAGCGGGAAAGGTTTTCGGGATTATCCAGATGATCCGCCCGACAGAGGTCACGGATCGATCGGATCAGAACACGGCTGATGTCGAATACATCAAACACGGTTGCCCGCCGCACCGCGATGCCGCGTGGCGGATTCGGGAAGGCCTGAGCAATGCCACGTTTATTCTTCACTCGGGGTGATGGGGCGCTTGCCCAGAAGGCGCCTTGTAGGGACGCGTCACATCCTTGAGCGTTGCATCGATGGCCTCAACCGACAGGCGGATCGCGCCGTCGCCTGCCAAGGTCAACAGGATTTGTCCCGCACCATCCTCGCTTGGCTCGAATTCGACCGAGAGCAGAGACAGGATCATGTCCTTGTCGCTGCGGTCGATGCCCTGACTGGCTACCGACAGAACCGAGCCGAACATCAAAACGGCCTGCACCCGCTCGTAGGCGCGACCGCGCCGGGCAGCGGCATCCTTGTCTTCCCAACGAAAGCGATTGAGCAACAGCGCAAAGCGGCGCTGGCCGGGTTGCCATGTCATCTCGGTCACCGGGAAAACCGCATCCTGCGTCAGGGTCGCAATCACCTGGAGATCATCCGCATCCTCGGCTCCAAGGTTCAGCGGTGCCTCGCGGCCATCTTTGAAACTTGCGTCTGTCATTGACCCTTAATCCGTTCGATCTTTGCGCCCACGCCTTCCAGCTTGCGCACCACATGTTCATATCCGCGGTCCAGATGATAGACCCGGCTGACAACCGTCTCACCTTCCGCCGCCATTCCGGCAAGGATCAGCGAGACTGAGGCCCTCAGGTCTGTCGCCATCACCGGAGCACCTTTCAATCGTTCGACCCCGGTTACGGAGGCCGTGCCGCCATGTACCTCGATATTCGCGCCCATGCGCACCAGTTCGGGCGCATGCATAAAGCGATTCTCGAAAATACGCTCTTCAAGCACGGACACACCCTCGGCAGTGCACATCAGCGCCATCATCTGCGCCTGCAGATCGGTCGGGAAGCCGGGGAAGGGTTCGGTGACCACATCGACCGAGGTCACACGCCCGTTCTTACGAGAAACTTTCAGCCCCTTGTCGGTTTCAGAAACACTGATCCCCGCCGCATCCAGCTTGGCGGCGAAGGATTCGACCAGCGACATGCGCCCGCCCAGCAGCTCAACCTCGCCCCCGCAGATCGCCGGGGCCAGCATATAAGTGCCCAGCTCAATCCGGTCGGTCACCACCTGATGGGTCGCACCGTGCAGACGATCGACACCCTGAATTTCGATGGTCGAGGTCCCCTCACCCGAAATCTGAGCGCCCATCTTGCGCAAGCATTCGACCAGATCGACAATCTCGGGCTCGCGCGCGGCGTTTTTCAGCACCGTGGTGCCCTTGGCCAGCGTGGCGGCCATGACGATGTTCTCGGTCGCGCCCACGGATGCAAAACGCATCTCATGCACAGCACCTTTCAGCCCGCCCGACGCCTTCGCGTGCAGATAGCCATCTCTAAGCTCGATCTCGGCGCCCAGCGCCTCAAGCCCTTCGACATGCAAATCCATCGGTCGCGCGCCAATGGCACATCCACCAGGTAGCGACACCACGGCCTGCCCCAGCCGCGCCAGCATCGGCCCCAACACCAGGTTCGAAGCGCGCATTTTTCGCACGATGTCATAATCCGCCGTGTGGCTGTTCAGGTCATGGCTGGACATCGCAATGACCTGACCATCCTGCAGCGAAGACACCTCGGCCCCCAGCGACCGCAGCAGCGCCGTCATGGTCTTGATGTCACTCAAACGCGGCGCATTGGTCAACGTCAGCGGTTCTTCGCTGAGCAAGGTCGCGGGCATCAGCGTCAGACACGCATTCTTGGCCCCCGCAATGGGAATCTGCCCGTTCAGCGGGCCATTGCCCGTTACCAGAATCGAATCCATTTGCTCTTATCCCTCGTCCTTGCCGGATTTGTCCCCGGAGGTGGCCCGCGCCTTGGCCTGAGCCTTGCGCCGCGCCATATTCGCTTTTAGCGCCGCCTTTAAACGGTCTTCGCGCGTTTCCCCGGACTTGCCGTGTTTTTTAGGTGAATTTTTGTCTGCCATTGCCTTTCTCTACAGGAGTAGAAAAAAACCGTCCAGACACCCTTGCGCCGCGTTTCGTTTGAGTCTAATCACCCGCCCACAGCGCTGCTGTAGCTCAGAGGTAGAGCACTCCCTTGGTAAGGGAGAGGTCGAGAGTTCAATTCTCTCCAGCAGCACCATCTTCACGTCCGACATAATGCTTCGAGTGGTGCACGATCAGGTGGCGTCTCTGCCACTGGCATTTTCATTGAATTGGGTTGAAGTTGACGCGCGCACAAGCGCCTGATGACAGCGGGCGGTTGCATCACAACCGCCCGTGCCTAGGTTTATTCCGCAGGTGCTGTGGTCTGCTTTTGCCTCAGACCATCGCGATAAAGCGCCTTGGCGAGCGCTATGCACATCAGGCCCATGACCATCGTAAAGGGTAGCGCACCGATGATCATCGCATTTCGCAAGGCGTCCATCGGATTGTTTTCACCCGCAGCGAGGATCAGAGCGCCAATCACCGCTGTCAGGATAAGGCCCCAGACGATCTTGTGCTTGTTGCCGATGTTCTGATCTCCGCCAGACATGATGGTGTTCATCACCAGAATGCCCGAGTCCGCCGAGGTGACCAGGAAGGTCATGATCAGGATGACGCACATCACGGTGATGCCGGATAACAGCCCACCGGTGATCATCTCTTGCAAGGTGACAAACAGCTTGGCGGTGTTCGACGCCCCGATGATGGCGCCTTCGGCGGTGCCATTCAGTTCGAGATCGATCGCGGTGCCACCCAGAATGGTCATCCACGCAAAGCAGACCAGCGCAGGGGCAAAGACACAACCGATGATGAACTCACGCACAGAGCGTCCCTTGGAAATGCGCGCCAGGAACAGGCCAACGAACGGCGAAAACGCGATCCACCAAGCCCAGTAGAACGTGGTCCAGCCTGCTTGCCAGCCAAACTGCCGTCCCGGATCACCTGCAGCATAGACCGAAGCCAGGACCGATTCCGGCAGCGCGGCGGCGTCGCCTTCCAGGCCCGACTTGAACCCGTCAAACGATCCCCAAGGATTGGTCGCACCGGCATAAAGCGCATCGGCAAACGGCGCTGCTTCACTCGGCAGGGCAGCATCAAACGCCGCCGCCGATTGCGGATTGAAAGCACCAAAGCTGAGCGAAATGAAGTGCTGGATGTAATCGACAAATGCAGTTGCGTAAGTCGTCATCGCGAACAGGAACGACCCAAAGACAACAAAGACCAGCAACAGGATCAGCGACAACACCAGGTTCAGGTTAGACAGGTACTTGACGCCACGACCAACACCAGAGACAGCCGAGATTATCGAGAGGCCCATGATCACAATGAGGCCAGCCAGCAGACCAACGGTGCTGGGGGCCGGTGCGTCACCGGTCAGATCCATCATCCATTCCATACCCGAAATGGCGTATAGGCCGTCGATGAACTGCGAAACCCCGTACCCGATGGTAACTGAAACACCCAGAATGGTTGCTACCACGCCCAGCACATCCACGACGTGGCCCAGGAAGCCGTTCATCAGCTTGCCGAACAGAGGTGTCAGCGCGGTGCGAATAGTCAGGGGCATGTTGCGCGTGTAGGCGTAATAGGCCAGCGACAGGCCGGTCACCACATAGATCGCCCAGGCGTGAAACCCGTAATGCAGGAAAGTGTAGCGATATCCCGACTGCAATGCGTCTTCGCTATTGCCGACGACATCGCCCGCGATGACAACCGGGTTCGATCCCCACAGCCCTAAAGGCTCAGCGGTAGCGAACACCATGAGACCGACGCCCAAGCCCGCGCCAAACATCATCGAAAACCATGAGAAATCCGAGAATTCTGGTTTTTCGCCCTCTGGGCCCATAAGCCGCTTACCGGTTTGCGGCAGCGCCGCCACGACAAACAGGAAAAAGACAAAAATGCCGACAATAATGATATAGAAGGCGTTGAAATCTTCCAGCAGACGCGAGTTTAGGCTTCCAAGAACTCCGTTTGCATTTGCGGGCCAGACAAGCGCCCAGATAACCAGCGCGACCATGATTGACTTGCTCAGCAAGGCAATCTCAACACTGTGCCCTTCATAAAACCCGCCCGAAGATCGCTTGATCTCCAGATCGGTAAAAGGTTCCTTCATAGACATGTGTTTCCTCCCTATTCGCACGTGTCCTGATTTCCAGAAAGATCTTCATGAGCGTCCCGGAGCTTCGCCATCGAGCCCTACGTCAGCAGAGCTTCTATTTTGTCGAGGGTCGCTACACTGACAGCCACACCATCGTTCTTGGCCACCAAACGCTTTGCCTGGCGGCCGTCTCCGGGCAAATGTGCGCCGTTCTGAGATCGGATCGCTTCGACAAGATCGACAATTCTGGAAGAAAATGCGTCATCCGCAGTCGCAGAAGCGTCAATTGCAATAAAGAACTGGCCTGTTTTCGGAGGCCCACCGGCGGTTCCCGAAAAAGGTGAGGCGTGTATCCCAAGCGTGGCACCGGTCAGCGCTGCAGCCAAAACCTCGGTCATCAGGGCAACGCCAACCCCTTTGTACCCACCCGATGGGGCCATGGAACCCTTAAGCCCAACATTCGGGTCGGTCGTTGGGTTGCCATCTGCGTCCAACGCCCAGCCAACCGGGATTGGTTTGCCTTCGCGTGCGTGTTTCATGACCTCGCTTTTTGCGATGGTGCTGGCACTTTGATCAATCAGCAATGCGGGTTGGCCATCGTTTCCGGGGACTGCGATTGAGAACGGATTGGTCCCGACCACGGGCTTGGCACCTCCGGACGGCGCGATGGAGGCGGGCGCGTTGGTGAACCCAAGCCCCACAAAACCAGCCTGTGCCAGCCGGTAGGTGTGATACCCCAGCACGCCGCAGTTATAGCTGTTGCGGATCGCCAACACCGCAACGCCTTGCGTGCGCGCCGTATTGGTCAACACCTCAAATCCCGTGTCGATCGCCGTGTGGGCGAACCCGGTCGCGGCGTCGACCGTCACTACGCCGGGGCGCGGCTGGGACAGCTGAGGGGTGGCCTGCCCATCTACCTTGCCGCACTGAACATGTTCGCAATAGATCGGGATATAGGCCAGACCATGGCTCGCCACCCCGTCCGCCTCGGTTGCGGCGGTTGCAATTGCCAATGGGCGCGCGTTTTCTTCGCTGGTGCCCGCGGACACCAATGCACGGAAAGAAATATCCTCGATTTCAGCAAGGCTAAGGGTACGGGTTTCGATCATGTCGCTCTCTCATTCAGTCATTGTCGGACAGGCCAGCGCCGGCACCCAACAGTCGGGATTCTTCGGTAGCAGGCGCGTAGGTGCGATGGGCAAATCGGTTGAGGGTGTCCCAGCAAACCGGGTCCGGGGATGCGCGGGTCACGTGCGGTCGAGGGGTGGTAAGTTGGCCGCCCAGCGTGATCTGGGTGTGATCAGAAAACGATGGCCAATCCTGCCCCGCCTCCAGACGATCGCCATCCGTTGCGGCCCTGAACAGATCGCACGTATGCGTGATCACGTTATTCTGGGCGCGTGCCGCCGAGGCTACGAAGGGCAGCAGAAAAACAGGTACTGCGAGCTTCTGAATACGTATGGGACCTGCGTGCAGCAGGTCAGACCGATCAGAAAGCAACGCGCCCGTGATGATCGGGCAAAGCACGCCTTGCCCCGCCCAAGCCGACTGCATCTCAACCGGGCGGTGATTCTTGAGCGAGGCCGCCAGACCTTGCTCCAACAATTGCGCAAGGGAATTCGTGCCATCAATCCCGTGCGCGCATAGCCAACGTGTGGCTTTGCCGACCTCTTCCGCCAGTCCCCAGGGGTATCCGGCTCCGCGCGCGGCGCGTTTGGCCGTGGCTTCGACCTCATTCAGCGATACGTTCACGGTCCAAGCTCCGGATAGACCCACAGATCGGCAGTCTTGCTGCTTAACTCTTCGGGATAAGGCGCGCCAGCATACATGCAGATACGTACCCAGCGGTCTGAACGAGGATCGAAATGCGTGGCACCAAAGAACGAGAGTTTGGCACGCAGCATGTCGATCGGCAGAACATCCGCGCTGATCGTGTTGTCGCGAATTTCGCCGTAAGGCGCGACGCGGCTCATTTGCGCGCGACGGATCGTGTGGCGGTGTTCAGGGTGTTCAAGTAGGAACTCGGCGATGGGTGCACCATCCGCCCATTCCGAAAGCGCGCTTTCGGCCAGAGCCGCGTCGCGCGCCGGGGCAAGCGGCTGTTCGTAGTCTGCAATCGGTTCGTCAAACCGCTCACCCAGCCGGGGCTCGAGCTTTTCCTCGGACACATACCAAGCGCGCGCGCAGTGTTCGGGCGCGTTCCAGTCCAGATCCATTGCCCAGCCAAAGCTGGCGCGGATCAGGTCGCGCACCGCGCCAACGGTCATCGTGCCATCAATCACATGCGCCGCACCGTTGCTGTCTGCCATACAGCTGGTCAGCCCATCGACCAGTTCTCCGTAGGGTTCAAGGATCAGCGAGGCCAGCAACTCCTGCCCTTCTTCGCTGAGCGCAGCCTGAGACCACTTTATCAAGCGGTCCCAGGGCTGATTGCCCGTCAGATCGGTCTTGTCGAGATGGTCCGATATTGCGCACAAGTCAGCATTCAGCGCCGCGAGCTTTTCGATCTGGATTGGATGTTCGGACTTCCACCACGAGATCGACAATTTGCTACGGGCGAAGATGTTGCGAAACTTGGCCGCTTCTGCCTCTGTTGCGGTCTCAATGGACCGAACCCGCGAGATCGCCTCTTCCCGGACCATGATCCAGTTGTTGAACAGGATCGGGTGATTGACGATGAAAGGCGCCATACCTAGCCCGGTCGAATTGCCGATGCCCAGCCAACGCGCGATTTCCGGGTTCAACTCTGCGGTCTGGTCGCCACCCTTGGTGCGGGCCATATGTTGCACCAGATCGCGCACGAAGGTCCGCGTCAGGTAGACCGAAAGCATCTCGGCCTGAAATGGCGCGCTGACTTCGTCTCGGTCTGCAATCCTCTCACGATCTGCCGCGCCGAACTTGCCCGAGCCATACACGGCGGTTGTCCGCATCAGGTAACCGACCTTGTAAATCTGTTCGAGGTCGGGCTGCTGACCGGTGGCAAGACGATCCACGACATGTGCCCACAGACGCACCGAGCGGTTGGCCCGTGACAAGGACAGCTCGCTTTCGCTTACACGCCCGGCCTCTTGCAGAGGTACGTTTTGCGAAAGCCGCTCAATGTCTTCCGGGTCAGGAATTCCGTCAAACAACGCAAAGGTCGCGTCCCATGCCTCGGCTATCACACGATCCGAGCGTTGCTCGGGTGGCAAATCATGGGCAAACGCCACCAACGAATAAGCGCGTTCGGGACCTTGTGCGGTGTAGACCGCGTGACCGACGCCCTTTTCATCAATCTGGAAGACCGGGCGGGTGAATGTCCAGTTTTCGGCAGCCATCCGACGGGTCAATTGCCGCATAAAACTAAGACGGCATTGATGCAACGATCCCAAACGGGACAGGCGCATCACAGTGGCCGGGTCGCGGCGTGCGATATGCGGGCTTTGGTCCATCATATGCCTTGTGGCCCAAAATTATCGGCAAAGAAGCGGTACCAGTTGCCGCCCATGATCCCCGCGACCTCGTCGGAGTTCATGCCAGTGGCGCGCAAGCCGGACTCGATGTTGCCGAAGTCGCGATTGTCCCGAAACCAGCCCGGCATTGGCGGGAATCCGGGGGCCGAGGCCGAACCCTCGCCATAGTCGATCTGTTTTGTCCAGCGCCCCACGCGCATCCATTCAACCACACTGTCGGGCTGATCTTGACACAGGTCGGTGCCAATCCCCAGATGCTGGGCACCGTATTTCTCAGCCGTTCGGGCGATCATCTCACAGAAACTCTCCAACGTGCAGTCGGACTTGTCCTTGAGGTGATGAGGATAGACCGAAAAGCCCAGCATCCCACCATTTTCCGTCACCGCCCGGATCACCGCATCGCGCTTGTTGCGCAAAGCAGGTGACCATTCGTGCGGATTGGCATGGGTGATGGCAATGGGGCGCTCGGACAATTCCGCCGCTTCGATGGTCGACCGATCCGCCGAATGGCTCATGTCTACAACAAGGCCCACGCGGTTCATCTCTTTGATCACCTGCTTGCCCATGCGGGTGATGCCGGTGTCTTCGGCCTCGTAACAGCCGGTCGCCAGCAGCGACTGGTTGTTATAGGTCAGCTGCATGAAGCGGGCACCCAAATCATGCAGAATCTCGACCAGCCCGATATCGTCCTCGATGGGGCTGGGGTTCTGGAACCCGAAGAACACCGCCGTCCTCCCGGTTTTGCGCGCGATGTCGATGTCGCTGGCCCAACGGCCTTTCATGATCAGGTCCGGGTATTGCTCGAACCAGCGATTCCACTTCTCAAAGTTCAGAACGGTTTCACGGAAATTCTCATGATAAGCGATGGTGACGTGGATCGCATCCACGCCGCCTTCGCGCAGTTGGCGGAAAATCTTCTCCGACCAGTTGGCATATTGCAGCGCGTCGATACGCATCAGACGGGGCCTGCGCTGATATAGGCGGTCTTGACGGTGGTATAGAACTCTGCCGCTGCTTTGCCTTGTTCGCGCGGCCCGTACGAGCTGTCGCCGCGACCGCCAAAGGGTACGTGATAATCGGTGCCTGCCGTAGGCAGGTTCACGGTCACCACGCCGGTGCGGGCATTGCGGCGGAAGTGGGTGGCCCGTGCCAGCGATCTAGTCACAATGCCCGAGGTCAGGCCGAAATTGGTGTCGTTCACCACACTCAGCGCCTCGTCATAGCTGCCAACCTTGATGACGCTGGTCAGCGGCGCGAACATTTCCTCGCGGTTTATGCGCATGTCGTTGGTGGTGTTCAGGAACACGCCCGGCGACATGTAGAAGCCCTCATACGGCATCTCTAAGCGCTGTCCACCGTAGACCAGTTCGGCCCCTTCAGATTTACCCAGATCGACATAGGCGAGGTTCTCGCCTAGTTGCTGCTGGCTTACGACAGGGCCCATCTGAACACCCTCTTCCAGCGCGTGGCCAACTTTCATCGCCTGCGCGCCTGCGACGAGTTTCTCGACAAAAGCATCATGGATGCCTGCATGCACCACCAGCCGCGACGAGGCGGTGCATTTCTGGCCGGTGCCGCCAAACGCGCCGCCCAATGCCAGCGAAACCGCCAGATCCAAATCCGCGTCGTCCATCACGGCCAGCGCGTTCTTGGACCCCATCTCCATCTGAACTTTGGTCAGGTTCTGGATCGCCGCCGCCGCGATGCCCTTGCCGACCGGAACCGAACCGGTGAAGGAAATCGCGTTGACCTTGGGGCTTTTGACCAGACGTTGGCCAATCGAACGGCCCGAGCCCATCACCAGGCTGAACAGACCCTTGGGAATGTCCTGACGTTCGATGATCTCGGTCAGGGCCACAGCCGAGGCAGGCGTGATGTTGGCCGGTTTCCACACAACAGCGTTGCCATAGCACAGCGCGGGCGCAATCTTCCACGAAGCGGTCGCGGTGGGAAAGTTCCACGGGCTGATAATGGCGACAACACCCACCGCTTCTCGGCGCACGTCAATCTCGATGTCGGGGCGAACGGAGTCGGCGTTTTCCCCAATCTGACGAAGACATTCAGCGGCGTAGTAGGTAAAGAACTGACCCGCTCGATAGACCTCGCCCTTACCTTCGGCCAGCGGCTTGCCCTCTTCCCGGCTGAGCAACGTGCCCAGTTCCTCGGCGCGGGTCATCAGCTCGTTACCGATGGCGTTCAGAACGGCCTGCTTACGTTCCAGCCCATAGGCAGCCCATTCAGCTTGCGCGATACGCGCCTGATCCAGCGTCGCTTCAAGTTGGTCGCTGCTGGCTTGCGCGAACATACCAACCAGGTCAGTCAAATCAGAAGGGTTGCGGTTTTCGATTTCGCTTTCGCCTGCCAGCCATTCGCCAGCGATCAGGTTCAGTTTGGTCACAATGCGCCCCAGAGTCAGAATTCGTTTGTCACAGGATGGATTTTCCGATGCACATCAGTCAAACTCAAATAACTTAAACAAACTTCAAGGAAACTGAAGTTGGCAATCAAGATTGAGATGCTGCGTTGCTTTTGCACGGTGGCCCAGACCGGGAACCTGTCCGAGGCCGCCGACCGCCTTGGTCGAACGCAATCAGCCGTCTCGATGACATTGAAGCAGCTCGAAGACCATCTGGGCAAAAAGCTGTTCGAAGGCGAGCGCAAGAACCAGCTTTCCCCGCTGGGTGAGCAGGTACTCGATCTGGGCTTGCGGCAAGTGCGCCAATTCGATCAGACCGTCCAGAATATCGAGGCCGCCGCGCTGGCTGAACAGGGATTGATCCGGATCGTATCCGTCCCGTCGGTTGGCGCGTTGATCTTTCCACCACTATTGCACCACATGAGCAGCGAATCCCCCGGGGTGAAGATCGAGCTGCGCGACACCGACACGCAGCAGGTGTTGGATGCCATCGCTCAGGATCAGGCAGATATCGGAATCGCATCCGGGTATCACGCCCTGAACGGCATCCAAACCATTCCACTATTTCAGGACTCCTTTGGATTGGTCGCGGCCTCGGATCATCCTCTGATCACACGCGCAGAACCGCTGAATATCCCCGACATCGCCACCGCACCCTTTGTCCGAAACACGTTGTGCGATCTGATTCAAACGCCGGCTTTCCATACGGCAATCAAAAACGCCGAGATCACAATTCACAACACGCATTCATTGATCACGCTGGTGCGATCGGGCGAGTGGATCACGGTGCTTCCTCAAACCGTTGCCGAATTCTTGCCGGAGGCGGTGTCTTACCGCCCGATCACGGACCTTCACGACAAAAGGCAAGTGTATCTCTATGTCCGCGAGCGTTCGCGCTTCCAAGATCTGACCGAGCAGTGTTGCGCGTTCATCCTGTCCCGTGATTTCGCGTGAGGGAGGGGGTCGATTAGACCTTTCGCCTTCAACCGCCCCTGAGGCGCTGCATCAGATAAACCTCGGCACCTTCCGGAATCGGCTCGGACAGTCCGGTCGCGATGATGCGCCCGTCCAACGCCACCGAGACCCCAGCATCGATCGGTGCCTGCAGCCGGGGATGTATACGCACCAGTTCCTGCAGCAATTCGCCCGTGGTGGCGGCCTCAACCTCGACCACCTCGCGACCCCCGGTCAAAGACCGGAGGCTAGACCAGAGGTGGACCTCAACCATTGTCCTTGAGCGCGGCAAGAATGCGCGGCGGGGACATTGGCAGTTGCTTAAGGCGTACCCCGGCCGCGTTGGAGACCGCGTTGGCGATGGCGGCCAAGGGCGGCACGATGCCGGTCTCTCCCACACCACGCACACCGAACGGGTGGCCGGGGTTGGGCACTTCGACAATCACCGTGTCGATCATCGGCAGATCGCTGGCGACCGGGATGCGGTAATCGAGGAAAATCGAGTTCTGCAAGCGGCCATCCTCACCATAGATATATTCCTCGTTCAGCGCCCAGCCGATGCCCTGCGCAGCTCCGCCCTGATACTGGCCTTCGACATAGGTCGGGTGGATCGCCTTGCCCGCGTCCTGAATGACCGTGTAGCGGGTGATGCTGGTCTTGCCGGTTTCCGGGTCGACCTCGGCATCCACGATATGGGTGCCAAAGGATACACCCGCGCCTTCCGGCGTGGCCTCGAAATGGCCCGAGATCGGGCCGCCGGTCGCGCCCATATGGGCGGTGATATCGGCCAGCGGGCGCGGATCGAAGTCACCGGCATTGGGGCCTGAGGGCACGGCACAGCCGTTCTCCCATTTCACCGCATCAACCGGGATTCCCCAACTGGCCGCTGCGCGGGCGCATAGCTGCTCGACCGCGTGGCGCGCCGCCTTGATTGTCGCCAGACCCGAGGCATAGGTCACGCGACTGCCATGGCTTACATCATTGTAACCCAGCGTTGCCGTATCGGCGACGGTCACGCGGATATTCTCGTAAGGGATACCCAGAACTTCAGCTGCCATCAGAGCCATCGACGCACGTGATCCGCCGATATCCGGCGTACCGACCATGACTTGGGCCGAGCCGTCCTCGGACAGTGCTAGAGATACTGAGGTCTCACCACCATGGTTGAACCAGAACCCACAGGAAATCCCGCGCCCTTGCCCCGGCTTCAACGGGGCCGAGTAATGCGGATGCGCCTTGGCGGCCTCAAGCGTTTCGACAAGACCTATGCGCTCATAGGTCGGGCCATAGCTGGCTTTGGTGCCTTCATGCGCGGCGTTTTTTAGGCGCACATCCACCGGGTCGAGGCCGAGTTGATTGCACAGCTCATCCAACACAGATTCGACCGCAAACGCACCCATCGGAGCGCCCGGCGCGCGATAAGCGGCCTGTTTCGGGCGGTTGGCCATTACGTCATAACCGACCTGGCGAACGTTGGTCAGGTTGTAGGGCGCAAAGGCACACATGGCGGTCATGTCGCCGGGTGCACCCGGGAAGGCACCACCCTGCAGGCGGAAGATGCCTTCGGCTGCTGTGATGGTGCCGTCCTTTTTCATGCCGATCTTGATGTCCATCGACGCCGATGAGGTCGGGCCGGTCGCACGGAACACCTCGGACCGGGTCATCACGATCTTTACGGGGCGGTTGGCCTTGCGGCTGAGCGCCAACGCAACCGGTTCGATGAACACAGTGGTCTTACCACCAAAGCCGCCGCCGATCTCAGACGCGATCACACGCAGTTGTGAGGTTTCGATGCCCAGCAACGCCGCGCAGGTTTTCTGTGCGATCCAATGGCCCTGGGTGGTGCACCAAAGTTCACCTTTGCCGTCAGTACCCAGAGACCCCATGCAGGCATGAGGTTCAATGTAACCCTGATGGGTTGCCTCGGTAACGAAGCTGTCCTCAATTACCAGATCCGCCTCGGCAAATCCGGCTTCGACATCTCCGTGGCCGCTTTCGTGATAGCGCACCACGTTGGGGTGCATCCCCTCAGGCACCGAATAATCTGCCGCACCTTCGCGGATGACAGGCGCGTCCGGTGCCATCGCCTTGACCACATCTGTGACGTGGGGCAAAACTTCATATTCAACCTCGATCAGCTTCAGCGCATCGCGCGCCGCCAAGGCTGATGTCGCTGCAACTGCTGCAATCGCGTGGCCGTCATACAGAGCCTTTTCGCCCGCCATGACATTTTCCAGCACGTTCCAGAATTCGCCTTCCAGCCCCGGCTTGAAGGGGACATCGGCGAAATCGGCGCGGGTAACAACGGCTTTGACGTCTTTGTGGGCCTCGGCCTTTGAAGCATCAATCTTGACGATCCGCGCATGGGCATGGGGTGAACGCAGGATAGCGCCATGCAACATGCCGGGGGCTGAGATATCCGCACCGAACTTGGCGCGGCCCGTCACCTTGTCCAGACCGTCAGGGCGGTCAGGGCGGGTGCCGACAAACGTGAAGTCAGATTTGCGATCGTCCAGTGCCATTACGAAGCCTCCCGCATCTCAGCCGCCGTATCCATCACGGCGCGAATGATTTTGTCATAGCCGGTGCAGCGGCAGAGGTTGCCCGCCAGCCAGTACCGGGTTTCCTCTTCGGTGGGGTTGGGGTTCTTTTCCAGCAGCGACTTGGCCGCCACCAGAATGCCCGGGGTACAGATGCCGCATTGCAGGGCGGCATATTCGATCATCTTCTTCTGCAGCGGATGCAGGACGTCGCCGTCCGCGATCCCTTCAACTGTTTCGATCTGCTTGCCCTCAGCCTCGACGCCCAGCATCAGGCACGAACACACCAAACGGCCATCGACGCTGACCGAACAAGCACCGCAATCGCCGGTGCCGCAGCCCTCTTTCGCGCCGGTCAGGTTCAGCTTGTCGCGCAGACAGTCCAGCAGGGTTTCGCGCGGGTCGCAGAGGTATTCAACCGCGTCCCCATTCACGGTGGTGGATACGTGGAACTTGCTCATGCTTGTTCTCCCTTCGCGCGGGCATAGGCGATTTTCGCGGCGCGCTTGGCCAGAACGCCAGCAACTTCGGTGCGGAATGCAATAGTGCCGCGTTTGTCATCAATGGGGTTGCAGGCAGCCGAGGCCGCTGCAGCGAGCGCGTCCAGCGCCGCGTCATCCAACGCGCTGCCAATCAGCGCTTTGGCGCAGTCTTCAACCAGCAAGACGGTTGGTGCGACAGCCCCCAGTGAGACGCGCGCCTCGGTGATGGTATCGCCATCCAGTCGTAAGTTTACGCCCACACCAACCACCGCGATATCCATCTCGGTGCGCGGGATAAAGCGCAGATAGGCGTCACCGGCGTTGTCGCCACGCGCTGGAATGTTGACCGCCGAGATCAGTTCGCCTTTGGCCAGTGAGGTCTTGCCGGGTCCCGTCGGGATGTCTTCGACCGCCACCTCTCGTGTGCCGTCCGGGCCCGTCACGGTGACTGTAACGCCTGCCGCAACCATCGCTGGCACCGAGTCCGCCGCCGGAGAGCCATTGCACAGATTCCCGGTCAGCGTCGCACGCCCCTGTACCTGAGTCGATCCAATCAGATCCATCGCCTCGACCACACCCGGCCAATCGCGGCCCAACGCGGCGTGCTCGCTCATCTCGGCGCCGGTCGCGGCGACACCCAGCGTCCAGCTGCCATCGGCATTGCGGGTAATTTCGCTAACGCCATCGATCTTCTTGATGTCGATCAGCGTATCGGGCGTCACCAATTCCGAGCGCAACTGCACCAGCACATCGGTGCCGCCTGCCAGAAACCGAGTGATGCCCGTTGCATTTGCGGCCAGAGCCGACGCCTCGGCAAAGCTGGCGGGGCTGTGATAATCCATGAAAGTACCTCGCACCTGTTGATCAGGATAGACTGGGGTTCGCCGGGGACGTTAGTGCAGCAAGTCGGCGGCGTCCATGGCTGGAACGACCAATTTTTGGGATTCAAAATGTCGTTTTATCGAGAGCAATCACAGATCGATCTCGATCACCCCATCTGCCCGGGCCGCCCGGCTTTGGCACAGTATGATCGCACCTTCGCGTTGTTTGTTGGACAAAACGAAATCGCGGTGTTCGATCTCACCTGAAATCACGTCACATTTGCAGACCCCGCAGATCCCATCAGCGCATTTCACATCCACGTGAAAGCCCGCCTCATTAAGTACCTGCGCCGCATCTTTGTCAGCGGGTACAGTCAACTCCCGACCCGATTTCGCCAATTTCAGAGTGAACGGATGGTTCTCATATTCGGGCTGTTCCGGCACCGAGAAATATTCGAGATGCCGTGCACCTTCCAGAAACCCCTGCCGTTCTGCTGCGTGAATGACGCTGTCCATATAGCGGTCGGGGCCGCAGGTATAAACGTGCCATCCGTCCTGATATCCGCCCAGAACAGCCTCCAGATCGGCCCGTGTGCCCTCGTCCGAGAAGTGATAGTGCACGTGATCGGCCCATGGCACAGCCGCCAGATCATCCAGATATCCGGCACCTGCTCGTGTGCTGGCGGAATAGTGAAGCTCGAACGGTTTGCCCATCGCATGTAATCGGTGGGCAAAAGCAATCATCGGCGTGATGCCAATACCGCCGCCCATCAGAAAGGTTTTGGTTGCAGTCTCGTCCAGCTCAAAATGGTTTATCGGCTTTGAGATGAAGACCTTGCGCCCTTCGTTGAAGATGCGATGCAGCAAGGCCGAGCCGCCACGCCCCTCATCCTCGCGCAGCACGCCGATCTGATAAGTGTTGCGGTCGGAGGGATCGCCCGACATCGAGTACTGCCGCAGGAATTCGGGCGAAACCAGCACGTCCAGATGCGCGCCCGCAGTCCATTTCGGCAAGGGCGCACCGTCGAGGGTTGAGAACTCGTACTTGGTGACATCCGAGGTCATCTTGTCGACCTTGGTTAATTCCACCCGCATCACCGGGGCGTCCCCGGCGACCTTATAACGGTGGATCACAGACATATCGCCTGCCGCTTTGCGCGCTTTGTAGTCTTCAGCTGTGACCATCGCCTCATAGGCGGCAATTCCGGCTTCCCGGTCCATGTTGAAGGGATAGGGCCATGGGTGCGGAGCGAGCGGAGCGGGGTAGACAGCAAGCGTCTGATCCTCGTACTTCAAATCGAGGTCTTTTTGTAGGTCCCGCCGGTTCAATGGGTGCTGCGACGGGCGATAGGCTCCGTCGGCTTCCAGTTCGATATCCCACCACCATTTCTTGGTGTCATTCAGACCACCATTACCGACGGCGTCATCCAGTTTGGCCAATGCAGGCGCGGCCTGCGGAATATTCATCGCGGCCCATCGGAACGGGCGTTCCTTGAATATACCTTCGAGATTCCATGGGCAGGTCTTCATGCATCGTCCGCACATCGCCCCCCCGGGCGTGGTGATACGGTAAGTGGCGCATTTCTGGCTGTCGGATTTCCAGATTTCATAGCCGTTGAACATCAGCTTTGGCCCGGCAGTGATCGCGCCCGAAGGGCATTCCCGAGCGCATTTGTTGCAGCTTTCGCAAAACGTCTGAAGGCCGAAATCGATGGGCTTGTCATGCGTCATCGGCATGTCGGTTGTCACGACACCGGATTTCAGGCGCGGGCCAAGATAGGGGTTCAGGATCACCTCACCGATCCGACTGACCTCGCCCAACCCCGACAACAGCAGCAGCGGCGGTTGCAGCACCTCGCCATCCATCACCGTATGCGCCTTGGCTTTGTAGCCGAGATTTCGGATTTGCTGCGCGATCACGCCCCCCAGCAGTGAAAACCGCAGGTAGGCGCGCATAGATTGGGCCACACTGATCCAGTCATCCCCGCTGGCGCCTTCCATCGTCTCATAGCCCTGGTCGATGATCATGCTGATCGCCTGATCATGGGGCGGAACGATTTCGTCTCCGGTGGCGTCATGGGAATACCAGCTCCACTCGGGGCACCGGCTGAGCCCGACGGCGTCGACCCCAAGGAAATAGGTTGCAGCCTTGATATTCGCGGCATTTCTTTCGGTATCTGTGGGCTGTACAGCCTCGGCGCTGTCACCGTCCTGCAGCAAAACAAATGCGCCCAGCGCGCGGCGTTGGGCGAAGCTGGGGGCGGATTTGCGCACGTAATGCCCGCCCTTTGTCGCATCCTGCAGCGATTTTCCCATGTCGCCGAACTGAGCCCGCGCAAACATGTCTGCGCGTTTGGGCACCCGGGCTACGTTTTGCTCGTCGATATAGGTGGTCGGTGTGTCGACTCGTTTGAGGTTTTCAAAAGGATGTGCCCCGTCCACATAGCGCCGCTTGGCATAGGCATCCCGGTTCACAGCGTTCTTGGCGAAGCCTGCACCCAGCCACCATGCAGGTCCTTGCGTGCGGAACCACGGTTGTTCGGCCAGCGGTCGCAAGGGTCGGTCATGCGCGATCTCCATTTCGGTGGTCACAGCGGCCAATCCGAACCGCTTACCCAACCAGGGCACCACAACCGCACCATCCTCAACCGAGGCCAGACCCGCAGCAACTGCCAGCTTGCCCAGATCAACCTCAGAGGACATCGCCGTATGCGCCCGCGCATCGAAACCCAGGAGGCGGATGTAGTTGGCAATGACCACAGCATTCTCGGTGGCAAGCAAACAGGCGCGGTGATCCTGCGCATCCATGATCCAATCGGACCCGGGCTCCGAGGGGTCCGGATCGCGGTTGAACTCATAGAGAAACACGAGCGTATGGCGATGACGGTCCATCGGGCGTGGCGCGGCCTCCATGCTTTCTTTTAGATCCGCCATGATCACATCGATGCCTGAGGCCAGCGTTTTGGTTTGCCGTGTCCTTAGCGCATGTGCCAGCCGGTCGATATCCGGGTTACGCCGAGGCTCAGCCAGCATCGCCTCCGCGGGTAGCGGCCCGCAGCCCATCATCGACGCATCGTTGAAATAGCCAAACGCTTTCAGATGATTGGCACGATCTGCTGGGTTGGCAGGAATTTCCGATGCTACGGGGTTCACAAATCCATCCCGAATTGCGTCCATCATCGCCTGAAACTCGCCCATCGCATTCACGATGCTTTCGGGCTGCTCGGGCCTGCGAAAGCTAAGCGCACACATCGGTTCGACCTGCGCCAGATCAGGCATCCGACCCTGCCGCGCCAGCCGTTCCAGCGGGAACGGACCCATGTGAACAGGTCTGTTCTTGTCCGAGAAAAAGCGGATCCCCATCGCGCGCCTCCAGTTAGCTGCCCTTTCCCCTACCCCGGCATGGACACCAAATCCATTCATGAATAATCATAAATGATATGAGCAGAATTGATTTCACAGATCTGGACGGCAAGGTCCTACGGGTGTTCCTGACGATACTCGAAGAAAGCTCGGTGTCGAAAGCTGCCGACCGGTTAGGGGTGACGCAATCGGCCATCAGCCATACGCTGGGCAAGTTGCGGCAAGTGCTGGGCGATCCACTATTTGTCCGATCCGGACAGGGGCTGACCCCGACCGAACGCGCTTTGTCGTTGAAAGAGCCGGTGCAACAGGTGCTGGATAACATGCGCGCCCTGACCGAAGGTCGCCCGTTTGATCCGCTGTCCGAACAGATGGACATTCAGATCGCCACCAACGACATGCCGCGTGAGTTGATCTTTCCCGAACTTCTGCGGGCGACACGCGCCGAAGGCGTCAGGTTGCGGCTGGAGTTCATCCCGTCGGGTGTTCCCGACCCGGACTTGCTGCGCAGCGACCGGTGTCAATTGATGCTCACCCCGCTGCCACCGGACGGGCCGGATATCTTTCAGAAGCGGCTGATCACCAGCCCGTTGTTGGTATTCTATGATGCCGCTCACCGTGATCCGCCTGAGGATTGGCAATCCTATTGCAATAGCGATCATGTTGAGGTGCGATTTGCCGACGGGCGCAACGCCCGTGCCGTGATGCGTGGCGTGGATCAAAGCCAGATCAGACCGCCCGTCGTAACCCTGCCGCATTTCAACGCGATCCCGCCATTCGTGAAAGGCAGCGACCTGATCTCGACCGATACGGAGTTGATGAAATGCGGGCCGCTTGCCACGCTGGACAGTGCGCCACTGCCGTTCAAATGCGAAGCAGTGTCAATCTATATGGTCTGGCACCAACGCTCGGCCAACGACCCGGCACATCGTTGGTTACGCGACCGGATCGACGCGATTGCGGCCTCGCTTCAGACCTGAGATAGCAACCAGTCGCGCATCTGTTTCACCAGCTCCGGTTGGCGCGGTTTCTGCGGGGTGACGATGAAAAAGCTCAAATCGTCAACCAGCACCTCAGAGAGCGGCTGCACCAACCGACCCGAAGCCAGTTCCGCAGACACAAGTGGCGCATTGGCCAGCGCAAAGCCTTGCCCCGAGACAGCGGCGTCTATCGCCAGACTTGTCTGGCTAAAACTCATCATCCGCGGCTTCCCCTCGACCCCGGCGCGTTCAAGAAACAACGGCCACAGCCCATGGGAATCGCTGAGCAAAACGTGTTGCATCAGGTCGTCTGGACCTGAAATTTGCGATGCGAGGTCCGGACTGCCCACGACAACGAATTCGGTCGAGAACAAAGGTGTTGCTTGCAGATCTCGAGCAACCGGTGAACGGCTCTGGCGTACTGCAATATCGATTCCATCAGACTGGAAATCCGCCAACCGCTCGCGCGCGTCAACCTGCACCGAGATATCGGGATGGCGGGTCACAAAATCATTCAGACGCGGCACCAGCCATTTTGAGGCAAAGCTGGGCGTGACCGAGATCGTGATCTGCCGCTGATCAGCCAGCTCATCGACAGCCTCTTCAATCAGCCGAAACGCCCGACGCAGCGGCGCGTGGAACCGACGCCCCGCTTCGGTCAAGCGCAACCCACGTGGTAGTCGTTCAAAGAGTGCAGTGCCCAGCCGCGCCTCCAACCCCCGCACCTGCTGCGCAACGGCCCCTTGGGTTACGCCGATTTCTTCCGCAGCCAAGCGAAAGTTCAAGTGGCGTGCCGAGGCCTCAAAGGCGCGCATCGCATTGAGAGGTGGAAGAGCGGGCATAACTAGACTGTAGATTTTCTACAGCCTATGCGCAATAGAACTGATTGGTCAAAGTGAACGCTGCCAGCCATCTTTATACCAAACATCGCAAAGGAGCGTGAAGATGGAAAAAGTAGCTTTGATCACGGCAGGCGGCAGCGGTATGGGCGCGGATTCCGCGCGCAGATTGGCGGCGGATGGTTTCAAAGTCGGCATCCTGTCCTCGTCAGGCAAGGGTGAGGCGCTGGCGCATGAGTTGGGTGGCGTGGGCATCACGGGCTCGAACCAGTCGAATGATGACCTGCAGAAACTGGTCGATGCTGCAATGTCCCATTGGGGGCGGATCGATGTGCTGGTGAACTCAGCCGGGCACGGACCCCGCGCAGCGGTGCTGGAGCTGACCGATGAGGACTGGCACACCGGCATGGATGTCTATTTCATGAATGCCGTCCGACCGACCCGACTGGTGACCCCGATCATGCAAACGCAGGGCGGTGGATCGATCATCAACATCTCAACCTTTGCTGCGTTTGAACCGGACCCGGTTTTTCCAACTTCGGGCGTATTCCGCGCTGGGTTGGCTGCTTTCACCAAGCTGTTCTCGGACAAATACGCCGCCGAGAATATCCGCATGAACAATGTCTTGCCCGGTTTCATCGACAGCCTCCCGGAAAAGGAAGAGTTCCGCGCACGCATCCCGATGGGTCGCTACGGGCGCAGCTATGATGAGATCGCCTCGGTCGTGGCTATGCTCGCCTCCGAAGGCGGAGGCTACATAACCGGGCAGAACATCCGCGTCGATGGCGGCATCACCCGGTCTGTCTGAATTCAGAACCGCGCCTTAACAAGATGTGTCAGCGCCGCGCCGGTT
Source organism: Ruegeria sp. CG1 (assembly GCF_056537265.1). Taxonomy (NCBI): domain Bacteria; kingdom Pseudomonadati; phylum Pseudomonadota; class Alphaproteobacteria; order Rhodobacterales; family Roseobacteraceae; genus Ruegeria; species Ruegeria sp. CG1. The sequence continues at coordinate 56,848 of NZ_JBQFRF010000006.1, forward strand.
TCGAAGAAAGCGCGGCGCAGACCAGTCCAGTTTTCGCTATACTCAGCCACTGACGGAACCGGCAGCAGGGACGGATCGTCCTTGAGCAGGCTTTTGGCCATCAAACGCCCGAACACGGTGCCCGGCCCGATCCCACGCCCCGAAAACCCATGCGCTGCTAACGCATTTGGACCGATCAGAATGATTTTGGGAATATGATCCGAAGTCATGGCAATCCGCCCATGCCAGCCCTCAATCAACGGCTGATCCGCCAATTGCGGATAAAGTGCAGCCAGTTTGCGCTTGATCCAGGATTTGTGTGCAAATCCTCCGGCGCTGCATAGGTCGCCCATACCGCCAATGATAAACCGTCCTGCCCGATCCAAACGGAAGGATGTCATGATCAGGCCGGTATCCCAGCATCCCTCTGCTTTGGGCAATATGCTGGCCCGCAGGTTATGGGACAGCGGCGCGGTGGCGTATTGGAAGTAGTAGACCGGCACATAGTCTGGTGCCGTATCGGCGATGCCCAGATGATACGCGTTGGTCGCCTGAATAACCGATCTTGCGCGTACGGTTCCACCATCCCCCTGCAGCACCCAAACCCCGGCTTCCTGCCGCAAAGATCGAACCGGGCTTTGCGTATATATCTGCGCCCCCGCATTCTGTGCGGCGCGGGCCAGTCCCACCGCATAGCTCAGCGGCTGAATTGTACCCGCGCGGGGGTCAAACAATGCGCCGTGGACAGCCGGACTGCCCGTCCGCTGGCGCGACGCGTCAGGATCGAGCAATTCGACCGGCGCACCAGAAGCGCTCAGCTGTGCGTGGCGTGTACGTAGATCACCAAAGCCCGAGGCCGAATGAGCACAATGCAACGTGCCTTGCCGCTCAGGCTCGCAGTCAATCCCGTGCGCTTCAATCAACTCGAACACGTCTGACGGCGCGTTAGCCAGCAGATCGATCAACCGATCCCCCGCCATTTGCCCCAGATGCGACCGAATTTGATCGGGTGGCAGCCAAAGCCCTGCGTTGACGAGACCGACATTCCGCCCCGATCCACCATGGCCGATCTGATGCGCTTCGAGCAGGCACACCGAAGCCCCCGCTTTTGCTGCGGTCAAGGCCGCAGAACACCCGGTGTAACCACCGCCGATCACGGCAAGATCAACGCTTACGTCATCAGAAAGCTTTTGCGTGTCGATACGCTCGCGACAGGTGTGCCGCCATAACGATTGATCATAGTCGCGCATGCCCGGGCCTCGCCAAAGTTTCGCTGATCATCAGGCTGGTCTCAGTTGGTTGCAAGGGCGCGCTGGTCAGCCCGCCCCATGGCGATGAGGAATGGATCCGCCTCCTGATGCGACTGGAATGACGCCTTATCTGTCATGCCCCGCCAGCGCCCCAGTGTCAGTGACTGCGCCACCGCGCCGCTCAGCGTTGCACCGGGGCCGGTGACGATGAACAGATCGGGCGCGAACTCGCGTGCGGCCGTCTGGATCGCATGGGTGAAGTCATAGGTCTCGGTCACCTGATGGCCCAGGGTGTAGTCCCACAACTCACTCGTGTCAGTTGCGCCGGGCCACCAGATTTTGCCACGCCCGTCAATCATCGGGAACTTGGGCTGAGCAAAAAGATCAGAACTCAATTGCGCCCGACCTTCCGCCGCCACCGGGGCCTGCAGCGCCGTATGAAAGGCGGCGTGATTGGCCAGCCGTAGGGGGAACCGATCCTGCACGGTAGGGTGTGCCGCCTCAAACGCCGTCAGACCCGCCTCATTGCCAGCAAGCACTAGCATCCCACCCAGATCAATGGAAAGCGCCAGAGAATGATCGCGCAACGCATCGATCCTCGCCACCTCATCCAGCAATGCGGCTTTGCGGGCAGGATCATTCGCCCATGTCTCATCGACGAATGGGTAAACCAGTTGACCGCCGATCAGGTGCTTCTGCATCAGCGTGCCCATCGTATTGACCACGCGAAACCCGTTCCCAGGGGTCAATGCCCCTGCGGTGGCTAGCGCAATATACCAGCCCATCGAGTTACCAGTGACGGCGACGACTTCAATATCGTTGGCCAATGCCTGCGCATCGGCCAACGCGGCAGCATAGATCAGGGGTGAGGCCACATCGCCGCGCGAGTACTTCCCTACGCTAAAGCGATCAGCCCCATCCAAGGCAGTAATCGCATCCTGTCCGGTTCCGGCGCGAATGGCGTCGAAGCTGCGTAACAAGTCCATACGATCCGAATGATGTTGGTGCAGATAGCCCAGCTCAGGCTTGTTATAAGTGCCCCGGCCCGGGCAGATCACAACGGCGGTGCGGGTCATGAGGCTGCTCCTGTCAAAGCCAGCGCTGCGGCAACGATACCGTCTTTCGAAGGAAGAGGCGCGGCATAGGCCGGGCCGGTTGCGATAAAGCAATCCTCGGCCACAACGCGGGCAGTTCGGGTAGAAGAACTTTGTTCGGCGAAGAAAGTCATCAGCGCCTCGGACTGGCTGCCGGTCTTGCGGCATTCGTCGACGATCAAAACATGCGCGCATGTTTTGGTGGCTTCGCGCAAAGCCTCAACCGGCAGAGGAGCTAGCCAACGCATATCGATAATCCGGGTTTTCAGACCTGCCGCCTCAATTTCGGGCAGGGCCTGTTGCGACAGGTAATGCCCGTTGCCATAGGTCACGATGGCGAGATCGGTGCCGTCCCCGTGTACTCCCACATCGCCCAGCGCAATTTTCTGATCCCGCGCAGGATAGGTGGTCATCCACCCGCCATCCTGCGCCGCATGCAGATCGCGCATCGGGTAGAGTGCGATCGGTTCAAGAAACACCACGACCCGCTGCTCTTCGCGCGCCAACCGCACGCATTCGCGCAGCATCAGTGCTGCATCGGCCCCGGTCGACGGGCAGGCGATGATGACACCAGGGATATCCCGCAAAACGGCCAGAGAGTTGTCGTTATGGAAATGTCCGCCAAAGCCCTTCTGATATCCTAGCCCCGCAATTCGCAGCACCATTGGGTTGGTAAACTGCCCGTTCGAGAAGAACGGCAAAGTTGCGGCTTCGCCCCGAATCTGGTCCTCGGCATTGTGCAGATAGGCCAGAAACTGGATCTCGGGGATCGGGATGAAACCGTTATGGCCCATACCGATCGCGAGACCCAGAATGGATTGTTCATCCAGCAGCGTATCAATCACGCGGTCCGGACCAAAGCGTTGCTGCAGCTTTTGTGTGACGCCATAAACGCCACCTTTGCGGCCCACATCTTCGCCCATGCAAACGATCTCGGCATGTTCCAACATCAGATCGGTCAGCGCCCAGTTGATCAGGCGGCTGAGCGGCTGCGGCTCATCCATCGCGCGCATATCTGCGCCAAAGGTCTTCGCACGCGCCTCAGCGCTCGGGCCGTTGGTCGGTATGCAAGAGCGCTTAGGTGGGATCAGGCTTGCCATCACTTCGGTCGCATTGGCAAGATGGGGACGGCTGGCAGCCTCTGTAGCCACACGATCCGTTCGGGTGCAGGTATCGCTGTAGATTTTTAACGCCTGATCCGGCGACAATGCACCCGCCTGATCCAGCAGTCGTACGGTGTGCAAAAGCGGATCATTGGCCTCATCCGCCTCAACCTCAGTTTTCGGCAGATAGGTCGTGGGCACATCCGCCCCGGCATGGCCATAAAGCCGCACGGTTCTGAGATGCAGGAAGGCCGGTTTCCTGCGCTTGCGGACATAATCTGCAGCCTCTTTCGCGACCGCATGGGTTTCATAAATGTCCAACCCATTGGCCTGAAAATACTTGATCCCCGGACGATGCTCCATCGACGCCTGAATCCAGCCCTTGGGCGTTTTGACCGAAATCCCGATCCCGTTGTCTTCACACACGAACAGCAGCGGCAGCGGTGTCGATTGCACACTGGTCCAGCCTGACGTGTTGATCGCCCCCTGCGCGGTGGAGTGATTGGCCGAGGCATCCCCAAATGAACACATCGCAATCCCGTCTTCCGGCAACACGCGATGTTCGGGCGCATGTCGCCGGGCTGCCCCCAGCGCATAAGCCGCACCAACGGCTTTGGGCAAATGGCTGGCGATGGTCGAGGTCTGCGGCGGGATCATCAGCGCCCTTGATCCCAACACCTTGTGCCGCCCGCCCGAGGTCGGGTCCTCTTTCGAGCACGCAAAGCTGAGCAGCATATCCCACGCGATCTGCTGGCCCGGCACCTGTTCGGCGCGCGCGATCTGAAACGCAGCATCCCGGTAATGCAGAAAGGCAATATCGCTTGGGCGCAATGCGTGCGCGACGGCGGCCATCCCTTCGTGGCCAGATGAGCCGATGGTGTAGAACCCCTGCCCTGCCTTCTGCATCGCCCGGCTGGTCCGATCCAACGCGCGGCTGAGAACTTGCGACCGGAATAGCGAAACGGCTTCAGAATCGCCCAGACCGACGCGCGGCGGGGCTCCGTCGGGAAAATCACGATTTGCGACACGGGTCAGGAAATTCTCATGTACGATCTGGGCGCGGTCCATGTCTCTCGCTTTTGTCTTGTTGGTGTCATCGGCCTTGGGGAACCTCTGCGCGGGCGCGACCCGCTTGCTGATTTGTCCCGCGCTCCGACGTGAATTTCAAGATCGCGGATGGTACGGCACCCGCTCGACCACAAAAGTGATGTGGCGCACCACTCATCGCTCTGGCGGTAGGAAAAAACCAGTGCTATTGCGTTCAATAGGTATGAGGAATTGTCATATGATTGCACCCCGCCGTTTCTTGCCTTCAATCTCGTCCTTGCTTGCGCTTGAAGCCGTAGATCGGCTGGGCAGCGCATCTGCTGCTGCGGCTGAGCTGTCCTTGACACAAAGCGCGATCAGCCGGCAATTGAAGACGATGGAGGATCAGCTGGGCGTGCAATTGATTGAGCGCAGCCAGATGCGATTGCACTTGACGCCAGCAGCCAAAGACTATGTGCAAACCGCAAGGTTTGCTGTTCAGGATCTGGCGCAGGCCGCACTGAAACTCAAAGCCAACCCGGCGGGTGGGTCACTTGATCTATCGATCCTTCCCGCGTTCGGCATGCATTGGCTGGCACCCCGCCTTCAGGATTTTGCGCGACGGCACCCTGAGGTCACCGTCAATCTGGGGACCCGCCTCAAACCGTTTGATTTCATGTCTGAACCATTTGATGCCGCGATCCATTTCGGTCAGCAAGACTGGGCGGGCGTTCAGTATTTACCGATCATGCGGGAAGAAGTCCTGCCCGTCTGCGCCCCTGCCCTTACCGCTGTCAATTTCAATAGCTTGGGTGCTCTCCGCGCCGCGCCACTGCTGCATCTGGAGTCGCGTCCGGATGCCTGGGAGCGCTGGTTTGAGATACAGGGCCAGCCCGTCACCGGCCTACGGGGAATGCTGTTCGATCAGTTTTCGACCATGATTCAGGCCACGATTCATGGGTTGGGCCTGGCTCTGTTACCGTCATATCTGGTGCAGGATGATTTGCGCACCGGGCGGCTTGTCCAGGCATGGGACGGGCCGCGCGTGAGCCTTGGCAGCTATTATCTGGTCTGGCCGAATGACCGCTCGATGCCCGAGCCGTTACGGTCTTTCCAAGCCTGGATCAGTGAACAGATTTGGGCAGACGCCCACGCCTAACGCAACCTCAGAACTTACCGTTGTCATTTTTCCATTCGCTGCGTGGTGCAATGGACTCAACCGTATCCCAGTGTTCAACGATCATTCCATCTGCAACGCGGAACAGATCATAGAATGCGCTGTGTTTGCCCTGATACGCTCCTTCGCATACGGTCAGTACAAAATCCCCTTCCGCCAATACCCGATGCAGATGCTGATAGTTTAGGGCGTTCCTATCGGCCAATGCGGTCCTCAAGGCAGTCAAATCATCAGAGAACTGCGGACTGTGTTCTACGTAAGCGGAAGTGTTGATACAGGCCTCTATCTGGTCGAGGTTCCCGGCAATCAACGCGGTTTCGACGAAGGCGCGAACAAAGGCCCGGTTCTCCTCGGTTTTCTCGACATCCCGAACTTCGGTCGGACCATCCACCATACTGTGATCCGAGCCGTTTGGCCCCATCCGTTTCTGGATATTGTCCCAGTGCTCTACCGCTTGCCCGTCTTCGAACCGGAACACTTCGAAGCCGATATTCCGCCGTGAGAAATCATATTCCGTATGCGCGAAGACAAAATCGCCGTCTTCAAAGGCGCGTACGATATTCACGTGCGGTGAGGTCTGGGACAGCCGTTTGAATAGGGATGCAAGCCCTTCGCTGCCTTCATGGGTTTGCGGATTGTGCTGGATGTATCGTGCTTCATTTACCACTGAAACCGGACCCGGATCGCCCGTTTCGATGCTTTTGAGCAGGGCAGATATGCGATCTTTGTTGGACTTCTCCATACCGGGTTCCCTTCAGGTCTGACTACTCCGTGATCACAATGGCAGGCGAAGTGTCAGGCATCAACGCCAGCAACAGCCAAACCCTGCGCGGCCTTCGGCCTTGCGTCCTGCGGACGGCAGGGGGCCAGGCAAGCGCGGGCTGCGCCCGCGCTTGCCTGGCCCAACGGGAGGAGACGTTCCGCTAGGAATGTCGAAGACGGGCGGGAGTGTTTTGGTTCAGACGTCCAGCGAACGGGCGATGAGTTCTTTCATGACTTCATTCGTCCCGCCATAGATCATCTGGACCCGCGCATCCGCATAGAGCCGCGCGATCGGGTACTCCATCATGAACCCATAACCGCCGAACAGTTGCAGGCATTCGTGCATCACTTCGTTCTGCACCTCAGAGCCCCAGTATTTCACCATCGAGGCCGTCGCAGCATCCAATTCACCGGCCTCCAGTTTTCCAATGCAGTCATTGACGAAACTGCGCAGTACCTCGGCCTTGGTTTTACACTCGGCCAACTTGAAACGTGTGTTCTGGAAGTCCATCACCCGTTGTCCGAACGCCTTGCGCTCCTGCACGTAGTCCACCGTCTGCGATATGGCGAAATCGATCGCGCCCAGCGCCATGATCCCGATGGTCAGCCGCTCCCACGGCAACTGCTTCATCAGTTGATAGAACCCCTGCCCCTCTTCCGGGCCCAGCAGGTTGGTCATTGGCACCTTAACGTCTTCAAAGAACAGCTCAGCCGTATCGTTGCCCTTCATTCCCAGTTTCTTGAGGTTCCGCCCCCTCCGGAATCCGTCAGCCCCGTCGGTTTCGACCACAATCAGAGAGACACCCTTCGCCCCTAACGACTTGTCAGTTTTGGCAGCCACAATAACCAGATCAGCCGATTGCCCGTTGGTGATAAATATCTTGGACCCGTTGAGCCGATAAGAATTGCCATCCTTCTCAGCGGTCGTCTTCACCGCTTGCACATCCGATCCCGTGCCCGGCTCGGTCATGGCCAGCGCGCCGATCATCTCACCCGAGGCCAGTTTCGGCAGCCACTTCTGTTTCTGATCCTCACTGCCATAAGCGGTGATGTAGTGGGTCACGATAGACTGGATGCCATATCCCCATCCTGCGTCCCCGCGCGCAGTCTGCTCATACAAAGTAACGGAATCGAAACCCATCCCGCCGCCGACGCCACCATATTCCTCAGCAATCGAACCGGCCATCAGACCCGTCTCTCCCGCCTGCAACCAAAAGGTACGATCAACCGCCCCGTTCTCGGCCCATTTCTCGGTATTGGGTACCAAGGCATCATCCATGAACCGGCCCGCCATTTCAGCAAACATTCGGTGTTCGTCAGTAACCCAGGCGGCGGTGCTGGTAAAAAGCGACATCAAATAGCTCTCCAGATCAGGTGTTTGCCCAAAACTAGCCGGGTGTGTGATTCCTTCCAATCCATGTGACGTGGCGTCCAGGACAGATACTACGCAACGTCCTTGGCACCGTTGCCGAATTTGGGGCCAAACGTTCACATCTGTGTTCCCACGCCTGACAGAGCAGGCCATCATCGACCATATTGCGCATACGCCCCGGACGACCCAGGAGACAGCATAATGCCCCGCGCCTTTTCTGAACTGACCTTCACACCTGCCGTTCGCGCCCATCAAGAGCGGATGGGATCCGCCGCGACCTATGCGAAATTCCTGAGCCGAGGACCAAAACAGGGCCATCAAATCGGACCGACCGAAGAGGCGTTCATTCGCGCCCGCGACGGGTTCTATCAGGCCACCGTCTCAGAAACCGGCTGGCCTTATGTGCAGTTTCGCGGTGGGCCGATAGGGTTTCTGAAAGTGCTGGACCCGCACACCATCGGCTATGCGGACCTGTCTGGTAACAAACAATATATCTCGCGCGGCAACCTGGATGGGAATGACCGCGTGGCACTGATATTAATGGACTACGCGAGCCAGCGCCGCCTCAAGATACTTGGGCGGATGACATTCAAGGAAGGTGCCGCGGCAGCAACTGATCTTTACATCAAAGGCTCCGAGACCGAGGCAGAACGGGCCGCGATCATCAAAGTTGAAGCGTTTGACTGGAATTGCCCCCGCCACATCACGCCGCGCTTTACCGAGGCCGAGCTTCGGCCACATCTGAATGATCTGGGTCAGCAACTGGCTGTTCTGCAAGCAGAAAACCAGCGTTTGCTGCGGGAATTGGCTGAGCTCAAAGCTGCTGGCGATATACGAAGCTGAAATCCGCGCCAGTTCAGATGTGAAACGAATGGCGCGCGATCCCTATGGATCTGGGCAGCAAATTGTGACGCAGGGTTGCCCTTTGGCCCAAGCTTTGCTTTGTCCTTTCTAAACACCACGACCTGCCGTCCGCTCGAGGCAGGAGCGGATAACAGAGAGGATCATCACATGGCAAAAGTTGCGTTCCTTGGCCTAGGCGTCATGGGCTACCCGATGGCCGGGCATCTTCAGGCTGCCGGCCACGAAGTCACCGTCTACAACCGCACCGCATCCAAGGCCGAGGCTTGGGTCGCCCAGCATGGCGGCGCGATGGCACTGACACCGCGGCAAGCCGCAGAAGGGGCCGAATTCGTGATGGCCTGCGTTGGCAATGACGACGATCTGCGTATGGTTTGCACAGGTGAAGATGGCGCCTTTCACGGAATGGCCAAGGGTGCGGTATTTGTTGATCACACCACCGTCTCGGCCAAGGTCACGCGCGAGTTGTACGAGGCTGGCAAGACACAGGGGGTTGCTTTTTTGGACGCCCCGATCTCGGGCGGTCAGGCGGGAGCCGAAAATGGTGTGCTATCGATCATGTGCGGCGGTGACATGGACGCTTATCGTGCTGCTGAGCCGGTGATGCAGGTCTATTCCAAAATCTGCCGCCGCATTGGAGACAGCGGCGCGGGTCAAATGACCAAAATGTGCAACCAGATCGCGATTGCCGGGCTGGTGCAGGGCCTGAGCGAAGCATTACATTTTGCCGAGAAGGCCGGGCTGGATGGCCGAGCTGTGGTCGAAGTGATCAGTCAGGGCGCGGCTGGCAGCTGGCAGATGGCCAACCGGTATGAAACCATGCTAGATGACCATTTTGAGCATGGCTTTGCAGTCGACTGGATGCGCAAGGATCTGGGAATCTGTCTGGATACCGCCAATGAGACCGGGGCTTCACTGCCAGTGACGGCGCTCGTCGACCAGTTCTACAAAGACGTGCAGAAACTTGGCGGGGGCCGGTGGGATACGTCCTCGTTGTTCAAAAGGTTGCGAGCACTGGACTGAGCAAAGGGGGGCTGTCTGCCCCATCGCGCCAGGGCGCGACTCCGCCCGAAGACATTTTTGGCCAGATGAAGAGGATCACCGTGGCAGTTGCAAGAGATAGCGCATGAGCGACTTGAACACTTTCTGGGCTGGTCGCCTGCGTGAACACTGGGGTCTGGACGCCCGTCTGACGCGTCTGGATGGGGAGTACGACCTCAACTTTGTGGTCAAAGCCACCAACGGGCAGGATTATGTGCTCAAGGTGATGCGCGCGGGGTGCGATGCAGCATTGGTCGATCTGCAGATCAAGGCGCTGGAACATCTCAGCGCAGCAGCGCCCGGATTGCCCTTTCCTGCTGTTTATCCCGATTTGAACGGGATGATGTTGCCCGAGATTGCCGACGCACATGGGCAACCGCGACTGGTCTGGCTGCAGGAACGACTGCCGGGTGCATGCTATGCAAGCAGCGCGCCCAAGACCGAAGACCTGATACTAAAACTGGGCCGTGTTCTGGGCGCAACCGACAGGGCGCTGGAGGGGTTCACCCACGAGGGCTTGCATCGCGCCGATTTCAAATGGGATTTGACGCGGGCGAGTTGGATCGTCGACCAACTAGAGGCCATCTCTGATCCGGCACGACGCGCGCGCGTTCAACAAATCGCTGCGGATTTTGAGGCGATCTCTGATCAACTGGGTGCATTGCCAAAGCAGGCGATTCACAATGATGCCAATGATTACAATATCCTTGTTGAAGGCAATCTGGGCGAGCGACGCAGCATCTCGGGTCTGATCGATCTTGGCGACATGTGCGCGGCGCCGCGCGTTTGCGATCTGGCTATTGCCGGGGCCTATGTCGTTCTGGACCACCCTAAACCCGAGCGCGCATTGGCTGCGCTGGTACGCGGGTATCACGCCGCCAATCGGTTACGCCCAGATGAGATCGACCTGATCTGGCCTTTGTTGCAAGCACGGTTGGCGGTGTCCGTGGTGAATTCGACGCTGATGGCGATTGAGAACCCGGATGATCCGTATGTCACGATCAGCCAGGCCCCAGCGTGGCGATTGATTGAAAATGAGGCAATCAATGGCGCACTCATGCCCGCCCGATTGCGCGCCGCGTGTGGCTTGCCCGTTGTGGATGGGGCCGAGCGCATCCATGCCTATCTGTCCAACCATCGTGGACATTTCGCGCAGATGTTCGGGCAGGATCTGAGCGACACGCCAATGGGCTCACTGTCGGTGGTAAACTCAACCTGGCCGCAAAACCCATTCCACATGCCGTTGGACGAGGCGGCGCGGGTTGGTGAGGAGTTTGGGGAAGGTCCCTGGCTTGGGTATTACAGCGAGCCTCGCCTGATCTATGCTGAGCCGGGGTTTCGCAAGGGACCGTGGAAAGCGTCGGATCGGCGCACAGTGCATCTGGCCGTGGATGTGTTTGCACCCGCCGGAACAGTGCTGCATGCACCTCTCAGCGGTCGGGTCGAAGCGGTTGAAAACAGGGACGCGCATCTCGACTATGGCGGGGTTGTGATCCTGCACCACGAAACGCCCGAAGGGGATGCATTCTACACGCTTTATGGCCATCTGGACCCTGAGGTGAGTGAGCGTTTGAAACCGGGTGACCCGGTGGCTCAGGGTGCAGCTTTTGCCCGTCTGGGCGATGCCAGTCAGAATGGCGGATGGGCCCCGCATGTGCATTTCCAACTGGCGCTGACGACCGACGGTATGCAGGCCGACTGGCCGGGCGTAGCGGATCCTGATGAGCTCGAGCTTTGGCGCGCGGTCTGCCCCAACCCCGCAGCACTGTTGAACTTGCCTGATGAAAAGGTTTTCTATCGACCAACCGACAAGCAGGCGATCCTACAGGACAGGCGCGAACACTTCGGCGGCAATCTCAGCCTGACATACGACGACCCGGTCATGCTGGTGCGTGGCTGGAGGCATCACCTGTTCGATGAATGGGGGCGACCCTATCTGGATGCCTACAACAACGTTCCGCATGTAGGCCATGCGCATCCGCGTATTCAGGCGGTTGCAGCGGATCAGCTGAAGCGCATGAATTCGAACACACGCTATCTGCACCCGGCGCAAACCGCTTTTGCCGACAAGGTATTGTCGAAACTGCCGGATCACCTTGAAGTCTGTTTCTTCGTCAACTCAGGGACAGAGGCCAACGAATTGGCTCTGCGTCTGGCGCGCGCGCACACCGGGGCAAAAGGGATCGTGACGCCCGATCACGGCTATCACGGCAACACAAACGCTGCGGTGGCGATCTCGGCCTACAAATTCAACAAACCTGGCGGTATTGGGCAGGCAGATTGGGTGGAACTGATTGAGGTCGCGGATGACTATCGCGGCTCGTTCCGGCGTGATGACCCCGAGCGCGCACGGAAGTTTGCTGACCTGATTGATCCGGCGATTTCGGCATTACAGGCAAAAGGGCAAGGCCTAGCTGGGTTCATCGCTGAAACATTCCCCTCGGTCGGGGGACAGATCATTCCACCAAAAGGCTATCTGTCTGCGGTCTATGAAAAAATCCGCGCCGCCGGAGGGGTCTGCATTGCCGATGAAGTCCAGACCGGCCTCGGGCGCCTGGGCGACTATTACTTCGGCTTTGAACATCAGGGCGCGCTGCCTGATATAGTGGTAATGGGGAAGCCCATCGGCAACGGCCACCCGCTGGGTGTGCTGGTCACTACCAAAGAGATCGCCGAAAGCTTCGACAACGGGATCGAGTTTTTCTCGACCTTCGGCGGCTCAACCCTGTCCTGCAGAATCGGGAAAGAGGTGTTGGACATCGTCGATGATGAAGGTTTGCAAGAGAACGCCCGTGTGATGGGGGCTCACCTGCTGGATGGCCTCAAACAGATCGAAGCTGACTTTGGCTATGTCGGCGATGTGCGCGGTATCGGCCTCTTCTTGGGTGTGGAACTGATTAACCCGGATGGCTCGGAAAGCGGTGAGGTTTGCAGCTACGTCAAGAATCGGATGCGCGATCATCGCATTCTGATCGGTAGCGAGGGACCCAAGGACAATATCCTGAAAATCCGGCCACCGCTAACCATCGAAGCAGAGGACGTCGACATGATTCTTTGGGCGATGCGGGAGGTTCTTGGCGAAGTGGGTGACTACAGCCCTGCCCCCATGTGCGATCACGATCATCATCATGCGGGCTGCGGCTGCTGCTAAGAAACACAAAACCCCAGCGAAATTGCTGGGGTTTTGTCGCCGTCGATCAGTGGAGCACTGAATGTGGGGGGTGGTGCCCGGTCGTCGGCAAAGGGATCGAAACGGTCATCCGGCGTAACGCCAAGCCCAGTTCCTCGGACAACGAGGCCAGTGCCGGGGCGAAATCGGGCCGTACGATCAGCGAGGCCATCATCATTGCATCTTCACGCGCCCCTTCAGAGGCGGCACCGATCATCTGGGCAAAACAATTCTCATCAGCGCCCAGACATGCACATCCCAGCCCATGACGCACCAGCGGACGGCGACCGTGATGTGCACAAAGTGAACACAGCCGGTCCAGCGTCAGCATCGTGGCGCGTCCCTGATCTGCACCCAGCGCGATGTCAAAATCGCTTGCGGCATTTGCCCGGCCTTCGACCCCATCACCCCAAAGCCGCAGATATATGACGGCTCCGGCCTCAATGGGGTTCAGGTCAGCCAGACGGCCAATAGCCGCCCCGCCACGCGAAGAAGGTCCGCTCATTTTGTCAGGATCAGTTTGCCTGCGCGGGTGATACGCAGCGTATAAAGCTGATCGCCCAGCTCGATATGGGCCAAATTGCCGCCATTGGTGAGGTCTTCCGCCTTGTGGGCCGGAAGCATCGAAACAGCATAGCTAAGGGTCGAGGTAGGGGTTTGCGCGTTCATTGGGGCATCTCCAGAGCATCTGTGGCACTTGGCCTTGTCTGTCTTCGTTTCGCTTGATCTGGCTGACCCTGTTTTGGGCTGGCTATCTGTTCGTGTGATTAATCTGATAAAAATAGTAAGGTTTGTCAAGCTGCTGTTTTTTCAATCGCTCCCACGGGTCTCTGTTGCGCCGTCGCACAGCACGACCTAGGCATTGGACATCAACAAACAAAGGCGGATTCGCAGATGGCAGCAGTTGTCGTATTTGATCTGGATGGCACCCTGATAGACAGCCTTGCCGACCTTGCAGCTGCGGTAAACCGAATGCTGCACGATCAGGGGCACCCCGCCTTGCCTCAGGATACGATCCGGGGATTCGTCGGGAACGGACTACCCAAGCTGGTCGAGCGCGCGATGACGCATTGCGGGCTGGAGCCAACGCTTCACAAGGACCTGACACAGCTTACCCTGAAGCACTACAATGCAGGCGCCTGCGATCAGACCGTAGTTTATCCCGGCGTGATCCAGGCGCTGGATGAGCTTCGCGATATGGGCTGTGCGCTTGGGGTCTGCACCAACAAACCCGAAGCCCCTGCCCGGCATGTGCTGGGCGAACTTGGCCTGCTACCCTATTTCAACACGGTCTTTGGTGGAGACACGCTGGATATACGCAAACCCGATCCAGAGCACTTGCACGCCTGTTTCAAGACCCTTCAAGCCGCAGGCCCACTGATCTTCGTTGGCGACAGTGAGGTTGATGCCGAAACTGCGCAACGGGCTCAGGTCCCGTTTTTGCTGTTTGAACAGGGATATCGAAAGTCGCCGGTTTCGGACATGCCGCACACGCTCAGCTATGATAACAGTACCGCACTGCCTGCACTTGTTCGGAAAATCCTGACGCAGGCATAGACCCCAAAAAAGGTCGAGGGGCCGGCCAAGGGGGTAAGAAGCCAGCCCCTCATCGGGGGAAATTAGTGAAAGTGGATTGGGCGCACTGGCCCGGTAGTTAATGAAAAGTTAACGCACCTGCGCGGATCGCGAAATTGGGGGATTCCCGTAGTGCTGCGATTTTTTTCCCAATCCCCCAATTTATTTAGCGCGCAGAAGCCTAAAAACTGGGATTTATACGGCTTTCTCAGCCGCGGCACGCGCGATAACCAGTTCCTCGTTCGTCGGAATGACCATCAGTTTAACACGTGACAGGTCGGTCGAGATGACGCGCAGATTGTCCGCGTTTGCATCGTGGTCCAGTTCAAGACCCAACCACCCCATGTCAGTGCAGATACGATCGCGGATATAGGTCGAGTTCTCACCGATCCCGCCGGTAAACACGACGGCGTCCAGACCTCCCAACACAGCGGCCAAAGCGCCCAGCTCACGGCGTATCCGGAACGTGTAGTAGTTGATGGCATTGCGTGCACCCGGCGTATTCGACGCCTCAAGCGTACGCATATCATTGGTCATCCCGGAAAGGCCAAGCAGCCCGGATTTACGGTACAGAAGGTCCGAGATCTCATCCGCATTCATGCCTTGCTGATCCATCAGATACAGCACAACGCCCGGATCCAGCTGGCCACAACGCGTTCCCATCGGCAAACCATCCATGGCCGAGAACCCCATGCTTGAACCGACCGACCGACCTCCGATCATGGCGCACATTGAGGCACCGTTGCCAAGATGCGCCACAACCACCCGTCCGCCATGTATCAGCGGAGCAGTCTTGGCCAGATGGTCCGAGATGTAATCATAGCTCAGACCGTGGAAGCCATAGCGGCGAACGCCCATATCGTAATACTCGGTCGGCAATGCGAAGGTGTCATTGACCCAAGGGTGGTGGCGGTGAAAAGCGGTATCGAAACAGGCAACCTGCTTGGCATTGGGGAACCTGTCCATCGCAGTACGTGCGCCCTGCAGATTGTAAGGTTGGTGCAGAGGCGCAAAAGGCTCGAGTTTTTCCAGCATCTGCAAGCTTTCGGGGGTCAGCAGAATGGGCCTGTCATTATCCGGGCCGCCATGCACGATGCGGTGTCCAACCGCGGTCACGCCCGCCGACGGGAACTGCCGTTCCAGCAAATCCAAAATATAGTCCAAGGCGCTGGCCTGATCGCACAGCGCTTCAGAAGCGGTATCGGCAAGCACGCGGCCATCCGTGGTCTCTGCTTTGATGCGCGCCGCGCGGCTGCCGATGCGTTCCACCTCTCCCGAACAGACAAGGATCGGATCTGCTTCGCCCGCGGAGAACAACCCAAACTTCAGCGAGGACGAGCCTGAATTCAGTGTGATGATATGGTCCATCAGATCTTACCCGACATCCGCGCCGCATGCAGGGCCGCGACGGCACAGGAAACCAGCCGCGCCTTTTCGCCATCTGCGCGACTGGTCAGAATAATCGGTACGCGCGCGCCCAGCACCACCCCGGCAGCCTCGGCGTGCGCGATATACGTCAGTTGCTTGGCTAGCATGTTGCCTGCGTCCAGATTGGGTACGACAAGAATGTCTGCCCGTCCGGCCACCTCGGACACGATCCCTTTGGTGCGCGCCGCGGCCAGGCTGACCGCGTTGTCCATGGCAAGCGGCCCATCGACCAAGCCACCCCTGATCTGTCCCCGCTCGGCCATCTTCGACAGCAATGCGGCATCAATCGACGACCGGATTGCTGGATTCACCGTCTCGACCGCCGACAGAACACCCACTTTCGGAGCGCCAATTCCGATTGAGATTGCCAGATCGATCGCGTTCTGCGTGATGTCGATCTTGGTTTCCAGATCCGGCTCGATATTGATGGCCGCATCGGTCACCAGCAAGGGATGCGGCTGGCCGGGTATATCCATGACGAAGACATGCGTAAATCGGCGCCCTGCGCGAAGTCCACGATCCCGCCGCAACGCCGCCCGTAGCAGTTCGTCCGTATGAAGATGCCCCTTCATCAATGCTTCGGCATGTCCTTCGACAACCAGATCAACCGCTTTGTTGGCGGCGTTCAGATGGTCCTTAACAGGAACGATCTCAACGTCACCCAAGGGCAACTCAATCTCACGCGCTGCTGCAGCAATCTTGTCGGGGTCACCTATCAGGACCGGCTTGATGATGGTTTCACGCGCCGCCAATAAGGCCCCCCCCAGCGAGTTGGGCTCTTCTGGGGCGACAACTGCCGTGGGGATCGGAGGCAGCGGGCGCGAGCGATCGAGCAGTGCATCAAAATGCCGGTGCCGCTCGACGACCAGACCAGGCACTTCAATCTCATTGAATGACAGTTCTTTCTCCGGAGCGATCACGACCGCGATGCCAGACACGATCAGCGCCTCATCTCTAGGGCGCATCACCTGAGTTTCCAGAACTACCTCGCGGTTATCGCGTTTTTCGATAACCGTAACTCTGGCCAGCAGTTCTTCACCCGCATATGCCCGGGCGCTAAAATCCAAGCTTTGCGACTTATACAGCGTACCCGCGCCCGGCAGGATATTCCCCAAAACGGCCGAGATCAGAGCCCCAAGAAACATCTCGGGCGCGATCGCCTCGTTTACGTTATCACCGTCCCCATCTTCGTCGGCCAGGTTCAAAGGGTTATGGTTGCCGGAATTCGATGCGAAGGCATAAAAATCATCCTCTGTGCAGAACCGGGTCAACTCGGCGGTGTCTCCGATCTGAAGCTGATCAAAGGGCTTGTTGTGATACTGCATTGAAACTCTCGGCGGCTGTTTTGCACCGATCATTATGAGATTTCAGGTAAATTTCCAATGACGTTCGGTGGGTTTTGTCGTGTCATGATGCATCGATTTTTGATCGCATTGCATGCTTCACGACATGGAGAACAGAGTTTTGATCTGGTTAGTCTTTTCTGACCGAGCATCGCGCAGATTGCGGGTCTGAAACTCCTCTTTCCGAAGCCGCATGGAAAACCCCAAGTCGACGAAAGGCGTATGTCGCGCGGAATGATTTTCATCAACCGCAATGATTTGCGCTGGCGTAACGCTTGTGCGGCCTATAGCCCACACAAGACGCTATGCAGTCGATGAAAGCGCTGGAGCGAGAGGGGCAATGACCGCTGCCCAAGGGCCTGTCTCGCAGCCTTCGCTCTCGGGGCTATCGTCATCTAACGGTTATGAAGCTTGACCCTACGTCGCCGGTTGTTATTGCAATCATGGATTTCGACCAAACAGACAAAGTCCATGACAGGCCCGCGCTGATTGCCTAGAAATGCCTATTAGATTTGCTTTTGGAACCAGGTGATCCCAGTGGAGCAATTGGCGTTTACATACGAAATGGGTGTGGTCTCGGCGCTTTTGGCCTTCACGGTGTTCTTGTTTGTGTCCGAGATTGTCAGGATCGATCTTTCGGCCATCCTGGTGTTGGTCATTGTGGGTCTGTTGAGTTATGCACCGGGTCTCGAAAATCTGGCAAATGTTCCTCATCTGTTTGACGGGTTTGCGTCCAATGCCGTGATTTCGATCATTGCGGTCATGATCGTAGGGGCGGGTTTGGATAAAACGGGCCTAATGAACAAGGTCGCGTCCGTCATTTTGAAATATGGTGGTAAGTCTGAAAACCGAGTGCTGCCGATCGTTTCGGGCACAGTCGGTGTTATCTCATCATTCATGCAAAATGTCGGGGCGGCGGCGTTGTTCCTACCGGTGGTTAGCCGTATCTCATCGCGATCGGGTATTCCGTTGTCACGTTTGCTTATGCCCATGGGGTTTTGTGCCATTCTGGGGGGGACAATGACGATGGTCGGGTCCTCGCCGCTTATTCTGTTGAATGACCTGATCCAAACTGCAAACGAAGGACTTCCCGAAGCTCAGAAGATGGAACCCTTTGGATTGTTTTCCGTTACCCCCATCGGTGCAGTGCTGATCTTAACGGGGATCGCATATTTCCTGCTGCTGGGACGTTGGGTGCTGCCGGGTGATTCAGGGTCGGAGAGTACGGGCACCGGGCGCGGGACTCAGGAATATCTTCAGCGGGTCTACGGGCTGAAGGCCGATGTGTTCGAGGTTGTGGTTCCGGCCGACAGCCCGCTGGTTGGGCAGATTCTGGCAGATATCAACTTTGAAAATCACCTCTATATCATCTCGACCTTTTATCGTGGCAAGACCTCGATGGTTCAGGTGTTAACAGCCGAGATTGCCGCACCCTGTCGATTAGCGATTGTGGGTCGGCGCTGGGTTGTCGAAGAGTTTGCCGAAAAGTACGGGCTGACGGTGCTGCCTGATCTGGATGTGTTTGTCGAAGAGTTCGCACCCACGAATGCTGGGGTCGCAGAGGTGGTCGTGACGCCTGACAGCAAACTGATCGGCAAATGCCCTCGCGAATTGCTATTCCGCAAAACCTACGGAATGTCTTTGCTCGCCATCCACAGGGGTGAAGAGACGCTGAGTCATGTCGAGACTGAGACGCATGAATCCACCCAGATCGGGCTTGAGAAGTTCAAGGCTGGCGACATGTTGGTTGCTCATACCCGCTGGGACAACCTGATGCGGATAAAGCGTGATCCGGATTTTGTTGTGGTCACCTCGGACTTCCCGCAGGATGAATTGCGCCCGCAAAAGGTAGGCTGGGCGCTCTTGTTCTTCTTGATCTCATTGTCGCTGATCCTGTTCACGGATGTGCGGTTGTCGCTCTGCTTGCTGACCGGAGCCGCAGGAATGATGTTGACCCGGGTGCTCAGTGTTGACGAGGCGTATCGAGCAGTTGGATGGAACACGGTCTTTCTGCTGGCGTGTCTGATCCCGTTGGGTCAGGCGGTGCAGAATACCGGGACTGCGGCATGGATTGCGCAACAGATCATGATCATCTTGGATGGATGGCCGAATTGGGCGCTACAGGCGGGCGTCGCCATTCTGGCGACGGCATTTTCTCTGGTCATGTCAAACGTCGGCGCGACGGTTCTGTTGGTGCCCCTTGCGGTTTCAATTGCGGTTGCGGCGGGTGCCAACCCGGCGGTCTTTGCATTAACCGTCGCGATTTCGACCTCGAACAGTTTCATTATCCCGACCCATCAGGTGAATGCGCTGATCATGGGGCCAGCTGGGTACAAAGTGACCGATTTCGTCCGTTCGGGCGGGATCATGACGATCATTTTCTTGATCGTCTCACTGTTGATGCTGAATGTGATTTTCTGACCCTGTTAATCACCCAGCTAGGCTGATCGTTTGGCCCTGCTCTGACGCCTGTTGTGCGGCAAGGCCGATACGCACGGCCCAAATCCCATCACGCAGTGAGACCTCGGGTTTGGCGCGCTCGCCCCTGACCAGCTCCAGAAAGCCTTTGTGCTGGTAATAAGTCGAGCCATTGTGGTCGCCAGCCGCCAGCAACTCGGGATCAACGGGGATGCCGCGCTGGATTGGGCCTTTCGGTGCACGAGGGCTGATGATCAGCTGTGGTACAGGCGCGTCGCCCAAATGTTCGGGCCAGAAGCGGCCCGGGCCGGGCACAAGCGCTTCAATCTTGGCATCGCGCCCAATGGCCGAGATTTCTTCTTGATACCGCGAACCCTCGGCAAACATGCAAAGCTCGAGCATCGCGCGTGTGCCCGAAGCAAAATCGACAATGACATAGCCGTGGTCCAGAATATCTGGAGTATCGCCGTCATAAACTTCGTCCAAATGATTGACGGCTTGGCCTCCGCTTGCGGAAACACGAACCGGGTCTGATTGCAGGATCAGGCGCATGAGGTCGAAGAAGTGGCAACATTTTTCGACGAATGTACCGCCAGTGTTACGGTTGAACCGGTTCCAATTGCCGACCTTTTCGAGGAACGGAAAACGGTGTTCGCGGATCGTGAGCATCTTGATCCCACCACCGGCGGTCGCTGCTTCATCGATCAGCGCCGTGATCGGGGGCATATAGCGATATTCCATCGCGACCCAGATCGGGTGCGGATAACTGTGCTCTAACTGCTCAAGCCGTGCAAGATCGGCAGGATCAGTGAACAATGGTTTCTCGATCAACAGGGGCAGGGGGCGGGTTTCCGCAATCTCGGCCAGTTGATCAACATGCAGGTGGTTGGGGCTGGCGATGACCAGACAGTCCAGATCATTGACTGCCAGAAGGTCCTGAAGGGAAGACATCATCTGCGCGTCGGGTGCAATCGCCTGCGCCTTATACGCCATCTCCGGGTCGGGTTCGAAGATTGCGGCGACTCGTGTGCCCTCAAGCAGAGCAATGTTGTGCAGGTGTTCCTGCCCCATCATGCCGCATCCGATCAGCCCGTAATTGGTGGTCCGGGTCATGCGCAGTTCCTTTTATTTCAGGCGTTGAACGTATGTGGCTCGATCTGGATCAAACCATGTTTTTGAAAACTCGATAGGTTCAGCTTTCTCAGACCAACTGAACCGTTCGATATACCCTGCGGCTTGGCCCGCAGGTTTGGTGAAGCCTTCAGGAGTCCAGTCGGGCAGGGCACTGACAGAAACGCGATCCTCTGCCCGTGTGATCCAGAAGCCAAGTTGTTGCTGGTAATAGCGATAAAGCGAGTCGGACAGCAGGTTCTGGTCGATGGTCCCGGCTGATTCGTCCAGCCAGATTTCTTCGACCGCGATGATTGTGTCATTCAGATAACGCATCCGACGTACACGCGAACCGCTATCAGACAGGCCGAACTTCGGCAGTTTCGCAGGCTTCTTGAGATGATCAACCGACAGGATGTCGGCACGCGGCAACCCGCCGCCTTCGGGCAGTTCCAGCCGGAACATAGCATAGACGCTGTTCTGCGTTCCGGTCTCGCGGATGTAGTTGCCCGAACCCTGAATACGCTCCAACATGCCTTTTTTCTCAAGCTCGGCGAGGGATTTTCGCAAGGTCCCGACCGAGACATTTAGGTTCGAAGCCATGTCCCGTTCAGGTGGAAGACGCTCACCATCAATCAGACGGCCCGCAGCAATATCGCGGATCAGAAGCTCTGAGATCTGGACATAGATCGGCAGGGCATTTGGATTGCGGCTGTTGGCGGACATTGAGGGCGCTTCACTCGGTCGCAGGAAAAATTGATACACTATTGATCTACATCAATGCGCTTGCTACGCAAGAGGAAAGTCAAAGATGTACGGAGCGTGAATCAAATGACCATCGTCCCCATCACATCCCCCGACCTGGATGCGGCCGAGGTTTCGTGGTTTGCAGCGCTTTGCTCGGATGACTACCAGTTTCTGGGTGTGCCCGATGGTGATCTGCGATCCAGTTGGGAGCATTGTTCAGGCATCGTGAAAGAGGCCGAGGCGCAAGGCTTTCGCAACATCCTGTGTCCGTCATCGTACCAGGTCGGTCAGGATACGTTGAGCTTTGTTGCAGGCTGCGCCCCGATCACTGAAAAGATCAACCTGCTGGCCGCCGTGCGCTGTGGCGAAATGCAGCCCATCATGCTGGCCCGTACCATCGCGACGCTGGACCACATGCTAAAGGGGCGGCTGACGGTTAACATCATCTCGTCCGATTTCCCGGGCGAGAAAGCCGACAGTGCGTACCGCTATCAGCGTTCGCGCGAAGTGGTCGAGATCCTGAAACAGGCCTGGACGCAGGACGAAATCAACCATGCGGGCGAGGTCTATAACTTTTCAGGCCTGACCACTGACCCGGCTCGGCCTTACCAGACCGGTGGCCCACTGCTGTATTTCGGCGGCTACTCGCCGTCTGCTTTGGACCTGTGCGGCGAGCATTGCGATGTCTACCTGATGTGGCCGGAAACAAAGGATCAGTTGGCCGAGCGGATGAAAGCCGTTCATGCGGTTGCCGAGAATTACAATCGTACTCTGGATTACGGCCTGCGCGTACACATGATTGTTCGCGATACCGAGGCTGAGGCACAGGAATACGCCGACTACATCGTCTCGAAACTGGATGACGAATATGGTCGTGCGATCCGCGAGCGGGCACTGGACGCGACATCCTTGGGCGTGGCGCATCAATCCAAGAACCGCGATCTGGCCGACGAATATGGCTATGTCGAACCCGGCCTTTGGACCGGCGTCGGACGCGCACGGTCGGGCTGTGGTGCTGCGCTGGTCGGTTCGACCGATCAAGTTATGTCTAAAATCGAAGAGTATCAGAAGATGGGCATCCGCGCCTTCATCTTCTCGGGCTACCCGCACATGGACGAGGCCAAGCATTTTGGCGCCCGTGTGATGCCCAACCTGAAAACCTGCTCGCTTCCCGAAGCCTACGGGCGCGTGCCAGCAACCACCCCGGCAACCCCGCTGGGCAACGGAGTTCGTCGCTGATGCAACGTGTGAAACTATCTGACACGCTGGAAATGAGCCGTCTTGTCTATGGCATGTGGCGCTTGGGTGATGACAGTGACACCTCGACTGCGCATGTTGAGGCCAAGATTCAGGCCTGTCTGGATCAGGGCATCACCACCTTCGATCAGGCCGACATTTATGGCGGATACGCGGCCGAAGCCGTTCTGGGCAATGCCTTGCGCACCAATCCCAGCCTGCGCCAGAAAATGGAGATCGTCACCAAATGTGACATCGTCGCGCCGATGGGGCGTTATGCCGAGGCCAAGGTCAAATATTACGACACGTCGCGTGCGCATATTCTGAAATCGGTCGATACATCTCTGTCGGAAATGGCGATCGACCACATCGACTTGCTTCTGATCCACCGCCCGGATCCAATGATGGATCACCATGAAACCGGTGCGGCGCTGGATGAGGTGGTTGCCAGTGGCAAGGTCGGCGCGGTTGGTGTGTCCAACTTCCGCCCTTGGGACTGGTCTTTGCTGCAGTCGGCGATGAAAACCCAATTGGTCACCAATCAGGTCGAGATATCTCTGGGCGAGATCAGCCCGTTCACCAACGGTGATCTGGCGTTCCATCAACAGCATGGTCACCCGCTTATGGCGTGGTCTCCACTGGGTGGAGGCCTTTTGATGGCCGGGAATCCACCGGTCGGCGTTGTAGCGGATGAGATCGCCGCAGAATTCGGGGTGGATCGCGCCGCTGTGGCCGTTGCCTTCCTGCTCGCGCATCCAGCAAGCATACTGCCTGTTCTGGGCACAAATAATCTGGGCCGTATCAAACGCGCCTCGGATGCGTTGAAGGTCAAGCTGGATCGTGAAAGCTGGTACCGCCTGTATGAGGCGGCGCTGGGGCATGAGGTGCCATGATGAACGCAATCTCGCGCGATATGAACCACACATTCGTCCCGCATAAGGACGACACGCGAACCCTGCGCGATGCTTTTGGCCGTTTTGCCACCGGAGTTACTGTCGTGACCTGCGACAGTGAGGATGGACCAATCTGCATTACCGCCAACAGCTTTTCGTCCCTGTCGCTGGATCCGCCGCTGGTGATGTGGGCGGGCGACCGCAATTCGCGCAGGTTTCGTTATTTTCACGCGGCGCGTCATTTCAGTGTGCATGTTCTGTCTGCTGAACAGGCCGAGCTGTGCTTTGGCTGTTCAAAAGACGCCCATGCGCTGCGTGATATCGAACATGACCGTTGTGAAAACGGCACCCCGTTGTTGCCGGGTAGTCTTGCCCGGTTCGAATGCGAGCAGCACGCCTATCACGATGCAGGCGATCACGTGATCGTGGTGGGCAAAGTTCTGAAAGTCAGCATGGCGGATGGAGACGCGTTGACTTTCTTTGCCGGAAAACTCGGCCAATTCGCGAAAACCTAAGCGCGATATGACGATCGCGGGGCAAACCCGCGGCTGACAGTGGGAGGATCCGCATGGGCGGACTGGCATCGGCGTTGACGCCGATTGCATTCGTGAACGAAACCGTGCTGCGTCTGGGCCGCGCGGTCGGTGTTGTTGCGATTGCAGTTATGGTGATCGCGATCCTGATTCAGGTGTTCTTCCGATATGTCTTGGGTAACGCACTGCCATGGCCGGATGAGGCTGCGCGGTTCTGCATGCTCTGGATGACGGGCCTGATGGCCCCCACAGCTTTCCGTCGCGGAGGGTTCGTCGCCATCGATATGCTTGCGCGCTTCCTGCCGCGCGTGCTTGGCCTTTCGCTCAATTTGTTCCTGCTGCTGATCTCGCTGGCCGTGCTGCTTGTTGCGGTCAATATCGGCTGGTCTGAGGTTACGGGCTTTGGTGGCCGGTTCGCCACTGCGGCGTTGTACCTGCCTACCTCTTTCGGGTTCGATGAATGGTACCGTATTCCGCGCAGTTGGATGATGGCCTCGCTGCTGGTTGGGATCATCTTGCTGATCTCGGTCAATATCGAACTGATCTTGCGGTCGATAGTAACCATGTTGGGCGGAGCACATCTTTTGCCTGAAATTCCCGAAACTGCGGTGGGGGCTGAATAAATGCTGATTTGGTTCCTGCCCACCTTCCTGATTTTCCTGCTGATCGGCCTGCCGGTCTTTTTCGCACTGCTGGCAGCGCCCGGCATTCTGCTATGGCTCAGCGGTCAGACCAACGACATTACGCTGCTCTATCGCAATGTCTATAACGGTATGGATAGCTTCCCGCTGATGGCGATCCCTTTCTTCATGCTGGCCGGAGAACTGATGAACCGGGGCGGCATTACCATCCGACTTGTGGAGTTCAGCCAGGCCCTGATGGGCCACCTGCGGGGCGGCCTTGCGCATGTGAACGTCCTCAGCTCGATCCTGTTCGCGGGCCTTTCAGGATCCGCTGTCGCCGATACTTCGGCGCTTGGGTCAATGCTGATCCCGGCGATGGAGAAGCAAGGCTATACCCGCAAATTTGCCGCCGCGATCACGGCAGCCAGTTCGGTGATCGGGCCGATCATCCCGCCCTCGGGCATCATGATCATCTATGCCTATGTCATGGGTGAAAGTGTGGCTGCACTCTTTCTCGCTGGCATCGTGCCTGGGGTCATGGTCGGTGTCGGTTTGATGCTCATGATCAAGCTTATGGCGGATCGATACGACTTCCCGGTCGCCAGCCGTAAATATACTTGGCCAGAACGCCGTCAGGCCAGCCTAAAAGCGTTCTTCCCACTGATGACCCCTGTGATCATCTTGGGCGGAATACTGGGTGGCATCTTTACCCCGACCGAAGCGGCCGCTGTCGCCGTAGGGTATGCCTTTATCATCGGTTTCTTCGTCCTGCGCACATTGACGTGGAAAGAAGTCCCCGAGGTGCTCAGCAATGCAGGTATGACCTCAGCTGTCGTCCTGTTGTTGGTCGGGGCAGCAATGGCCTTCAAGACGGTCGTTAGTCTTAGCCATGCGCCGGAGCAGCTGGCCTCGCTAATCCTCAGCCTGTCGGAAAACCCGCTGATCCTGCTGTTCCTGATCAACCTGCTGCTGTTCATCGTCGGAATGTTCCTGGATGCAGGCCCCGCTATTATCATCCTTGGCCCGATCCTCGGTCCGATCTTCACCAGCCTCGGTGTAGACCCGATCCATTTTGCCATTATCATGAGCGTCAACCTGACCGTCGGTCTGGCCACCCCGCCCATGGGGCTGGTGCTGTTCGTAGCCGCCGCCGTGTCTCGGGAACGGGTTGAAACCATCGCCAAGGCAATCCTGCCGTTTCTGGCGGTCGAAATCATCGTGATCTTCTTGATCACCTATATCCCCGCACTATCCATGACGATCCCGAGGATAACGGGATTTGCAAACTGAACTGAGTATCACAGGGAGGAAACGCATGCTCAGAAGATTTATCAAAACCGCAGCGGTGGCCACGTCGCTAGTGGCCGCGTCTGCGATTGCCGCGGCAGCCGCCGACTACACGCTACGCGCCACAGCAAACTCGAATGAAAACGACGAAGACTATGACGGTCTGGTCGTTTTCAAGAACTACGTTGAGGCGGCCTCGAACGGCGCCATTGAGGTTGAGCTGTTCATCGGCACGCAGCTCTGCTCGAACGGTGCCGAGTGTCTTCAGGGTGTGGCAGACGGTACGATCGACATCTACATCTCAACCTCTGGAGGGGCCTCGGGCATCTTCCCTTACGTGCAGGTTCTGGACCTGCCTTACCTGATGGCCGATGACCGCATTGCCGAACATGTCCTATCCGGTGATTTCACCCGGCAGATGCGCGACATGGCGCTGGAGGATTCCGGCGGTGCGATCCGTCTGATGACAATCGGCAATACAGGTGGCTGGCGCAACTTTGCCAATACGCAACGCCGTGTTGCTGAGCCGGCTGACATGGAAGGTCTGAAAATCCGCACCGTGGTTGCCGACCTGCCGCAGGAGCTGGTCAAAGCACTGGGTGCATCACCGACCCCGATCCCGTGGCCAGAACTGTTCACCAGCTTCCAGACCGGCGTGGTTGAGGGCTCGAAAAACGGCATCACTGACATCATGGGTATGAAGTTCCCTGATGCAGGCCTGCAATATGTCACGCTGGATGGGCATGCCTACATGGGTGCGCTGTGGTGGATGAACAACGCCAAGTTCCAGGAGATGCCAGAAGATATGCGCCGCGTGGTAGTTGACGGTTTCTATGCTCTCCAGCAGGCAACCTTTGCCTCACCCAAGCGCAAGTCGATCCAGGCGTATGAGGATTTCGTTGCCGGCGGTGGTGACCTTTATGTCCTGACACCCGACCAGAAAGCTGCTTTCAAAGAAGCCGCAACCCCGGTCTATGACTGGTTCCAGTCCAATGTGGCACGTGGTGATGAGATCTTTGTAGCGTTGACTGACGCTGTGGCAGCAGCCGAGGCGGATGTTAATGCCTCACGTGATGCTGATCTGAACTGAATTGCTGGGCCGGGCCCTGGGGTCCGGCCCTCACCGAAACGGGTACATCCACCCTTTGTAGTCGTTGACCAGAACATGCGCCTTCTCGATCTGCTCCGGCGACATTTTTTTGACCACTTCTTCAAGGCTGATCGCCGCATCGGGGTCGCCGCCAATGGCGCTGAGCGTGTACCACATGTACGCTCGAACCAGATCAGGCGCGGGCATGCCCAGACCCAACTCGTAGTACCAACCGATACCAGATTGCGCCCCGGGATGACCTTTCATCGAGGCGCGCAAGTACCATTCAAACGCGCGTTCATAGTCCTGTTCGACTCCAAGTCCCAACCCGTACATCACACCGATCAATTCCTCGGCTTCGGCATTGCCGGACCGCGCTGCCGGCAGCAATTCCTCACGCGCGGCTTCAAACTCTCCGGCCTCCATCAGATCGCGTGCTTTTTCCAGTTCAGCCAGCGCTGGGGTCGCGAGAAGGCACAGGGCAAATACAAACTGGCGCATGGGGTTGCTTTCCTTTTGGCAGGGGCTGCGGCAGCTCAGGATCTGCCGCGCCCGCTGACGGATGACGATTTCATCCCCTTTGATATGGAACAGGCCGCTATCGGTCATCAACTGTTTTACGATCCCATATTATCGGGAAACCGGAACATAAGCTGCGCCCATTGCCATCACCCGGATTTCGGCACCTCGGACGGGTTGTCGCTGGGCATTGGCGAGGGCGGGCAGGGGCTTGGCCCAGATCGCACGCCGGGCACCGGAGCGGACAAAATCCGCAAGCGTATTCCCCGCAATTCGCCGGGGCTTTGGAACCTTGGGGCAAAGGACCTTCACACGGTCTTCCATGACGGTCGCCTAAGTATCTCTGACGTCTACGGTAACGGCTTCAATTCGCCCGCGCAGGAATGGCTGCCGGAGGGGTTGAATTCACTGCTGGCCGCGCAGGCACTTTTCCCGCTGACCTCGCAATTCGAGATGGCCGGAAATGTGGCCGAAAATCAAGTCACCGGCGCGGTGCATGACCGCATCGACAAGGGCTGGCCGATCCTCGCCAAACGCGTGCGCACTGATCCGCGCTATGGGCCTGCCATGGTCAAGGCATTCGATGACATCGACACGACCGAGGACATCACGATCACCCAAGTAGCCAACGCGCTGGCGGCATTCATGGCGCTGGAATGGCGCAGCATGGACAGCCCGTTCGATCAATATCTGGCCGGAGATAACACCGCCCTGACGCCTCGGCAAAAGGACGGCATGACCCTGTTTTATGGTGAGGCAGGTTGCGCAAGCTGCCACTCGGGCCCGTTGCTATCGGATCAAAAATTCCACGCGCTGAGCCTGCCGCCATTTGGACCGGGCAAGACCCGCCAATGGGACCCCTATGCCCGCGACGTGGGTCATATGGGTGAAAGCAACCGTCTTGAGGACGCCTATCGTTTCCGCACACCGATGCTGCGCAATGTGACAGAGACGGCGCCCTATGGTCACAACGGTGCCTTTCCCGATCTGGAAGGCATTATTCGCCACCACTTGAACCCATCTCAGAGCCTCGCTGCCTGGACCCCTGATTTGGCCGGGCTGCCCAACGTGCCGTGGCTTGAGAATGTTGATTTCATCGTCTGGCAGGACCGGTTTGAGATGGAGCGTCATCGCCAGAAAATTGACATCGAACCGCTGGAACTGA
The DNA here is from genome assembly GCF_056537265.1 of Ruegeria sp. CG1. Lineage (NCBI taxonomy): Bacteria > Pseudomonadati > Pseudomonadota > Alphaproteobacteria > Rhodobacterales > Roseobacteraceae > Ruegeria > Ruegeria sp. CG1. Next base: position 85,649 of record NZ_JBQFRF010000006.1, read on the forward strand.
CCGATGCCCAGGTCGCAGATCTGGTGGCTTTCATGGGTGCATTGACCGGGACCACACTGGATGCGCCACTGTTCGGTGTGCCAGATGGGTTTGAGCCCTAGAGCCAAGTCTCATAGCGTGAAAACAACTAATGCGCCAAGTGCGATTGTTGCGAGAAAGAATACCAGGCTTCGGTCATATCGGTTCTCTACGCGTCGCCAATCCTTCAGGCTGCCGAATATGAACTCGATCCGATTACGGCGTTTGTAGCGACGCTTATCGTACACCACCGGTCTCTTTCTCTGTTGCCAATCTGGAATACACGCGCGTAAACGCGGTAACTGCCGTCCGACTCTGACATTCGGACGGACGGTTTGCCACCAAGGAGGTAAGCATCTATTTTCTTTGAAAAAAGTGGTGAGCCGTGCAGGATTCGAACCTGCGACCCACTGATTAAAAGTCAGTTGCTCTACCAACTGAGCTAACGGCCCACTCTTTTTAGGATCTCTTCGATCCGCAGCACTCTGTAAGGTAAATACCCGACCGGGTTCAAGACCTTATTTCGTACTTCAGTTCGCCGTCATTCGTATGAGTTCGGCGCCCCGATAGGCGGCCTAATTAGGCAGGTGGAACTGGGGGGTCAACCCCTTTTTTCAGGAATCTACGCGACAGGGTGGATTCATGTCCGGACCGGCGTTATATGCCCGCCATGCAACAGATACTCGACACCGGTTTGGCCTTTATGAAGATGCACGGGTTGGGCAACGACTTTGTCGTTGTCGATGCGCGCGCGCATGCCGTGCCGGTCACCCCGGCCCTTGCCAGGGGAATCGGGCACCGGCAGTTCGGCGTGGGATTCGATCAGTTGGCGGTGATCGAACGCGGCGAAGCGGATGCGCATCTGGTGTTCTACAATGTCGACGGGTCGACTTCGGCTGCGTGTGGCAACGCCACGCGCTGTATCGCTCGGTTTCTGATGGACGAGACGGGCAAATCCGAACTCACGCTCACAACTGAACGCGGCACACTGCAGGCCCGCGACGCTGGCGATGGACTGACGTCGGTGAATATGGGGCACCCCCAACTTCTTTGGAACGAGATTCCCCTGGCGGAAGAGATGGACACGCTGGAACTGCCGATAGAAGGTGGCCCAACGGCGACTGGCATGGGCAACCCGCACTGCACTTTCTTTGTCGACAACGCCGAGGCCATTCCGATGGAAGAGTTCGGCGCGCGTTACGAATACCATCCACTCTATCCCGAACGCACCAATGTTCAGGTCGCACAGATAGTCGCACCCGACCACATCCGCATGCGGGTATGGGAGCGAGGAGTGGGGATCACTCTGTCCTCGGGGTCATCATCTTGCGCCACGGCTGTTGCTGCCTCACGTCGAGGCCTCACTGGGCGTAAGGTGCAAGTGGATCTGGACGGCGGCACAATCTGGATCGACTGGCGCGAGGATGGGGTCTGGATGACGGGGCCCACAGCCCATGTGTTTTCGGGCACGCTGACGCCAGAATACCTGAGGTCACTGGAATGAACCCACCCAAGTTCAGCACTTTGGGCTGCCGCCTGAACGCCTATGAAACCGAGGCAATGAAAGAGCTGTCGCAGCAGGCGGGGCTAACGGATGCTGTGATCGTGAACACTTGCGCGGTTACGGCCCAGGCCGTCCGCAAGGCGCGGCAGGAGATTCGCAAGCTGCGCCGCGAAAACCCCTCGGCACGTCTGATCGTCACCGGGTGCGCGGCGCAAACCGAGCCGCAGACCTTTGCTGCTATGGACGAAGTAGACGCGGTCATCGGCAACACCGAAAAGATGCAACCGGATACCTGGAAAGGCATGGCCGCCGATTTCATCGGTCAGACCGAGGCGATTCAGGTTGACGACATCATGTCTGTCACGGAAACCGCCGGGCATCTGATTGATGGCTTCGGAACCCGCTCACGCGCCTATGTACAGGTTCAGAATGGCTGCGATCATCGCTGCACCTTCTGTATTATCCCTTACGGCCGGGGCAATTCTCGCAGCGTCCCTGCGGGCGTTGTGGTGGATCAGATCAAACGATTGGTCGATAGGGGCTACAACGAAGTTGTTCTGACCGGGGTCGATCTGACCTCATGGGGCGCGGATCTGCCCGCTCAGCCGAAACTGGGCGATCTCGTGATGCGCATCCTTAAACTGGTGCCCGATCTGTCTCGCCTGCGCATCAGCTCAATCGACTCGATCGAAGTCGACGAGAACCTGATGCATGCCATCGCGACCGAGCCGCGCCTGATGCCCCATTTACATCTGTCCTTGCAGCATGGCGACGATCTGATCCTGAAGCGCATGAAACGCCGCCACCTGCGCGAAGATGCGATTCGTTTCACTGAAGACGCCATCAAACTACGACCCGACATGACTTTTGGCGCGGACATCATCGCTGGCTTCCCGACCGAGTCCGAGACTCATTTCGAGAATTCCCTCAAGCTCGTCACCGAGTGCAACCTGACCTGGCTGCATGTATTCCCCTATTCCAAACGCGAAGGCACTCCGGCAGCCCGCATACCGCAACAGATCAACGGCAATGTCATCAAACAACGCGCCGCGCGCCTACGCGCCGCCGGCGATGCACAAGTCATCAAGCATCTGACGGCACAGATCGGCAAAACCCACAATATCCTGATGGAAAATCCCACAATGGGCCGCACCGAACAATTCACCGAAGTAACCTTCGGCAACGCCCAACCCGAAGGCGAGATCGTAATCGCGACGATCCGGGGGCACAGCAAAGCTCAATTACAAGTGTGATCCGTTCTTCATCTGGCCCAAAATACCTCGGGGATGAATTGGCCGCAGGCCAAGAAGGGGCTGGCCCCTTCCACACCATCGCAACAAAAAAACCCCCGTCACCGTGATGGCGCGGGGGTTTAGTTTTAGTTATACGTCGACCTTAGTCCAGACGTTTGCCCTTTATCGGTGCCCACAGGCGCTTGTTCACAAGGTACAGCAGAACAGACAGAACTGTCAGGAACAGAACACCGACGAAACCGGCATTTTTGCGCTCCATCATCTTTGGTTCGGCGGTCCACATCAGGAACGCTGAAACGTCTTCAGACATTGCCTCAACCGTAGCTGGATGTCCGTCTGCAAATTCAACCTGATCTTCCGACAGCGGTGGAGCCATGGAAATCCAACCGCCGGGGAAGGCCTTGTTCTCATAGAGAATAGTACCGGCCTCTTCTTTCTCTTCACCGGTATAGCCATCCAGAAGCGAGGCAATGTACTCCGCGCCACCCATGCCTTTGACCAGCTGGTTGATGCCCAGACCGTAAGGACCATGGAAACCGGCGCGGGCCTTCGCCATCAGGCTCAGGTCAGGCGCACCGACACCGGTATTGGCCGGGAAGTGGTCGGTCGGGATTGCCGGGCGGAAATCGTCCAGCTCGGGATCGAACACCTCGAAGTTGTCGGCCGCGTAGGTGATGACCTGCTCTTCCGAGTACCCCAGATCTTCAAGGGTCCGAAGTGGCACATATTGCAGACCATGGCAGGCCGCGCAGACCTCGGTATAGATCTGCAGGCCGCGCTGGAGCTGGTTCTGATCCCAGGTTCCGAAGGGGCCTTCAAACGAGAAGTGGAAGTCTTCGATGTGCTGCTCACCGCCACCTGCCGCAAAGGTCGAGGCGGGCGCAAGGGCCAGAGCGAACGCGGCACCGATTGCAAGTTTCTTGAACATGTTTCCGGTCCCTCTTCTTACTCGGCCGGCGTGGCTTCGGCGTCAGCCTTGCCATAATGCGCGTTGAAGTCTTCTTCGATGGTTTCCGGCTGCGCCTCAGGCTTTTCAATGACACCCAGGATCGGCAGGATTACGAAGAAATAGGCGAACCAGTAGGCGGACGCGATCAGCGAGAAGGTCGCATAGGGCTCTTCCGCAGGCATCGCACCCAGCCACATCAGGGCAAAGAAGTCGATGACCAGCAGATAGAACCACCATTTGAACATCGGGCGATACTTGCCCGAACGCACGGTCGAGGTGTCCAGCCAGGGCGCCAGTGCCATCGCCAGGATCGCACCGAACATCGCCAGAACACCAAAGAACTTGGCGTCGATGATGCCACCGGTGATGAAACTGGCGAATTGCACAACCCAGACCTCACCGGTGAAAGCCCGCAGGATCGCGTAGAACGGCAGGAAGTACCATTCAGGAACGATATGCGCAGGTGTAACCAGCGGGTTGGCTTCGATGTAGTTATCCGGGTGGCCCAGATAGTTCGGCATGTAGCCCACGATGGCCCAGAACACGACCAGAATGACTGCCAGAGCGAACAGATCCTTGATCACGAAGTAGGGCCAGAACGGCAGAGTGTCTTTCTCGGCCTCGGCTTTAGAACCGCGACGAACCTCAACACCCGTGGGGTTGTTGTTGCCGGTGGTGTGGAAGGCCCAGATATGCACGATCACCAGCGCTGCAATGACAAACGGCAGCAGGTAGTGCAGCGAGAAGAAGCGGTTCAGCGTGGCGTTATCCACCGCAGGTCCGCCCAGCAGCCAGGTCTGGATCGCCTCACCCACAAACGGGATCGCGCCAAACAGGCCGGTGATCACGGTCGCACCCCAGAAAGACATCTGACCCCAGGGCAGAACGTAGCCCATGAAGGCGGTGCCCATCATCATCAGGTAAATCAGCATCCCGATGATCCACGTGATCTCACGCGGGGCTTTGTACGAGCCGTAGAACAGGCCGCGGAAGATGTGGATGTAGACCGCGACAAAGAACAGCGACGCGCCATTCATGTGCAGATACCGCAGCATATAGCCGCCGTTCACGTTGCGCATGATGTGTTCGATGCTGGCAAAGGCCAGATCAACATGCGGGGTGTAGTGCATCACCAGAACGATACCGGTGACAATCTGCAGCGCCAGGCAGAACGCCAGGACGATGCCCCAGATCCACCACCAGTTCAGGTTCTTGGGGGTTGGGATCATCAGGGTGTCATAAAGCAGGCCGACGATGGGCAGACGGCTGTTCAGCCACTTCTCGCCATTTGTCTTCGGCTCGTAATGATCGTGGGGAATTCCGGACATAAGTTAGGTCTCCCTTAGCCGAGCTTGATGGTAGTGGCGTCTACCCATTCAACGGGCGGAATGGGCAGGTTTTCAGGCGCGGGGCCTTTGCGGATACGACCGGCAAGATCGTAGTGCGAGCCGTGGCAGGGGCAGAACCAACCGCCAAAATCGCCAGCATCGCCAAGCGGCACACAACCCAAGTGTGTACAAACACCCATCTGAACGATCCACGCCCCTTCTCCTTCGCCTTCGGGCGAAGGCATGACGCGATTGGCGTCGGTCGCTGGTGCGTCGGCGTTCAAATTGAAGTTGCGAGCCAGCGGGTCAGGCAGCGCGTCGACACCTTCAGCGTCCTGCTCCTGAGCTTCCTGAATCTCGGCACCTGTGCGGTGACGGATGAAAACAGGTTTACCCAACCACTTTGCAGTCAGCTGCGTGCCCGGCTCTACCCCGCTTACATCCACACGGATCGAGGACAGCGCCTGGACGTCTGCCGATGGGTTCATTTGATTTACCAGGGGCCAAACGGCAGCCCCGGTGGCAACGACACCTGCGCCGCCAGCGACGTAGTAGAGGAAATCTCTGCGGGTGCCTTCGTGGTCTTCAGCTTGGGACACGAGGTTATCTCCGATTATCTGGCGCCCGCGAACGGGCATAAAGCTCGCGCACCGCACAAGTGCGGCGTCTTAAACGGGGTATCTATCGGGGAGAATAGAGTTCGTCCAGCGCTCTTAAACGCGCAATACGCCGCATCTAAGCATTCATGTCACGGTGAAAGGGCAAAATTTCAATCTCAAATGCAGATTTTAACCCTCAGAGCGGCGAATTGGCGCCAGGCAGGCGGGACGTGATTCGGCATCGACCCGCGCTGGTAGATCCCCAAATTGAAATCTCCTCACCCTATGCGAACGCCGCCGATTTCACGCGCAGCTCTACCTTAGGAACACTGTATTACTTCTATTTTAGCGCGATACGACTTCTCTTAAATTATTAATATAAAATAGATATTTCAAACACGTGATTATCTACCAGAATTCGATTGCACTCTAAACGGGAATGCGTGAAAGGCCACAGGCGCAATATTCCCAGCCGGAGATGTTCAATGCTCAAGATAGCAGCAACCGTAGTTTTTGTTTCGCTTCTGACTTCAGTACAGGCGATCGCAGCCGGCGATCCGGCGAAAGGCGAACAGCTCTATAACAGATGCTCTTCGTGCCATGCGATTATCAAAAATGGCGAGGTTCTGGTCAAAGGCGGCATCACCGGGCCGAATCTCTTTGGCGTAGTTGGCCGCACCGCCGGAACTGAGAACGATTATCTTTATGGAAGTGAACGTTTGCCCATCGGGATGTTCACCGACGACATGATCCGCGCCGGGCAAGAAGGGCTTGTGTGGACTGAAGAAAACATCGCCGCCTATTCTCGGGATCCGATCGGGTTCATCAAGGAATATCTGGATGATGACACCGCCCGCCCGAACATGAGCGTCAAGCTGAAAAAAGGCGCAGATGACATCGCTGCTTATCTCGCCACATTCAGCGCTCAATGAATGGAAGGCGAGAACGCGTGCCTCAGGCCTTGCGCATCAACGAGGCCAAGCGCGCCACCTCGCTGCCAAGTCCTGCTGAGTGCACGTGATCAGCCGCGCGATGTCGCGCCTCATCGGGTTTGTTCTGATTCAGCTTCCAAGTGCCGTCGATATCCGAGATCATGAGTCGGCAGGGAACGATCATGCGCATCATTCTATCCAGCGCGTCTGGTGTCATCTTGGACGCCAACCATGGCGGCTTTGGCAGCAGGCGATTTTCAAAGTCTGCCGCCTGCCGGTCGAGCAGATTTCGCAGGTCGTCCGTTGGCCGCATCTCAAGCACACCAGTTAGATGCACCGCTACATAGTTCCAGGTCGGCACCTGATCATCGACTTCGTACCAGTCAGGCGAGATATACCCATCCGGCCCCAACACAGCGATCTTCGCAGGTTGCGGCTGTTTCAGCGCCCTAACAATCGGATTTGACCGGACCAGATGCAGGTCAGCCGATGAAGCATCCTCGTTCAGAAGAAAGGGAACGTGGCTTAACAACGGTACATCCGATGTCGACACCGCCAGAACACCAAAGGCGCGGTCACGCGCAAACTCGATGTGACGCTCGCGCGTCTCGGCGCGAAAGGTGGGATTGGGATGCATATTCGTCCTCCTGCCAATTTCTCTTGCAGAAGCGATATCTCCTTGGCAAGGTCCCACTCGTTCTCAGGGCGGGGCGAAATTCCCCACCGGCGGTATGCGGGCATGACCCGTAAGCCCGCGAGCGGCCCCGGTCTCCGGGGTGTCAGCAGATCTGGTGAGAAGCCAGAGCCGACGGTTACAGTCCGGATGAAAGAGAACGTGCAGCACGCCGGTAATGCGGTGTGCCTGCTCGTGATCGCCTTGGGTGACGTGTCTGTTACGAAAGGAGATCATGATGACACACACCCGCTATGCTTTTGTCAAAGCCAACTGGCATTCAGATATCGTGGATCGCGCGCTGGATGGGTTTCTCGAACTAATTCCGGCCGATCAGGTTGATGTATTCGACGTTCCGGGCGCTTTCGAGATGCCCCTGCTGGCCCGTGACCTGGCGCAAACGGGGCGCTACGCCGCCGTAGCCTGCGCTGCCTTTGTAGTGGATGGCGGCATCTACCGGCATGACTTCGTCGCACAAGCAGTTGTCGATGGCTTGATGCGGGCCGGGCTCGATTCAGGTGTTCCGGTCCTGTCGGTTTCGCTGACACCGCATCAGTATCAGGAAACGGATCACCACAACGCCATCTATCGCGCGCATTTCATCGAAAAAGGGCGCGAGGCAGCTCATGCAGCGCTCAAGATCAACGCAACCCGCGCCATGGTGGCTCAAGCCGCCTGATTTATTCCAATCGCGCCGCCCACAGGGCGGCGCTTGCTTCTCTGCAAATGCAAATCCGCTTGAGGACCAAGGCACTCCCCGCTAATCACGTCGCTCAAAGGAGCATGCCCCATGTCGATGAACAGTTTTGGCCACCTCTTCCGCGTTACCACCTGGGGTGAAAGCCACGGGCCCGCCTTGGGGGCCACGGTCGACGGCTGCCCCCCGGGCGTTGAGATTAATGAAGCGATGATCCAGCACTGGCTGGATAAGCGCAAACCGGGTCAGAACAAATTCACCACCCAACGGCGTGAGCCCGATCAGGTGAAGATCCTGTCTGGCGTATTCGAAGGCCAGACAACCGGTACACCTGTGCAGCTGATAATCGAGAACACCGATCAACGCTCAAAAGACTACGGCGACATCATGGACAAGTTCCGTCCGGGACACGCCGACATCACATATTGGCAGAAATACGGGATCCGAGACTATCGCGGCGGCGGGCGCAGCTCCGCACGGGAAACGGCATCACGTGTAGCCGCAGGTGGACTGGCTCGCGAGGCGATCAAGCAGATTGCTCCGAATGTTCAGATCACTGGTTACATGACGCAGATCGGTCCGCACAAAATCAGTCGTGCCAATTTCGACTGGTCGCAGATCGAACAGAATCCATTCTGGACGCCCGACGCCAAAGCAGCCGAAGATTGGGCCGCTTATCTGGACGGCCTGCGCAAATCCGGCAACTCGGTCGGCGCAGTGGTCGAGGTCGTCGCGCGCGGCGTTCCGGCGGGGCTCGGCGCGCCGGTTTATGCCAAGTTAGACACTGATCTGGCTGCAGCCATGATGTCGATAAACGCCGTTAAAGGGGTCGAAATCGGTGAAGGCATGGCCGCCGCCGAACTGACCGGCGAGGCCAATGCTGACGAGATATTCATGGGACAGGACGGCCCTCAATACAGCTCGAACCACGCAGGCGGTATTCTGGGCGGCATTTCGACCGGCCAGGATGTTGTGGTGCGCTTTGCGGTCAAGCCGACCTCGTCCATTCTGACCACCCGCAAGACCATCACCAAATCCGGCGAAGAGACCGAGATCATTACCAAAGGCCGCCACGACCCCTGCGTCGGCATCCGCGCCGTTCCGGTAGGTGAGGCAATGATGGCTTGCGTGATCCTTGATCACCTGCTCCTGCACCGTGGTCAAATCGGCAAGAACCGTGGACGGATTGGCTGATCTGCGCGCTTCGCTGCGCGCGGTCGTCAGGCAACGGATGCAGACGGATCCGGCGCATGATCTGGCGCACCTGGATCGGGTTTGGGTGAATGCGCAGGCGATTGCGGATGATCAAGCCAACCCGCGTGTCTTGCTGGCGGCGTGTTATCTGCATGATCTGATCAACCTGTCAAAAGATGATCCGGATCGGCATCTGGCCTCGATGCGATCCGCCGCTGAATCAGAGCCTATTCTTGAAGAATTCGGCTATTCCACCACTGAAATTGGAGCCGTGCAGCACGCGATTGCCGCCCATAGCTTTTCGGCTAACATCCCGCCCGAAACACTCGAAGCGCGAATACTACGGGATGCCGATCGTCTGGATGCGTTGGGTGCTATCGGTATCGCCCGCAACTTTTCAGTATCGGGCGCCCTGGGACGCACCCTTTATGACCCGTCAGATCCGTTTGCCGAAAACCGTTTGCCGAATGACCTGATTTTTTCAATCGATCACTGGCAAATAAAACTGCTGCGCTTACCCAATGATATGCTGACCGAAAAAGGCAGGGCTATCGCGCAGGACCGAGCCGCGCGGATGATGAGGTTTCTAAAGGACCTGTCAGAGGAAATCGGAGCTCCGCTTCCACTAGACTGGTCCAATCTCTGATACGTCAACTTTGGCCAGTTGATCTTTCCGCCTCAAAGGCGCAGGTTCGCGACCATGGCGAAATCCTTAACATCACATCGTCCGGCATTGGCCGTGGCGCTCAAGCTCAGTGCGCTCGTGCTGTTCACGACGATGTCTGCATTGGTCAAGGCTTTGTCAGATGATTTCCCGCCGGGAGAGATGGTGTTTTTCCGCTCGCTTTTCGCGATTCCGGTTATCATCGCCTGGCTTGTCTGGCGAGGAGAGCTGGTGCACGGCTTTGTCGTCAAGAAGCCGATGGGCCATTTCTGGCGCGGGGTTCTGGGAACCTCGGCCATGGGGCTGACCTTTACTGGTCTTAGCCTGTTGCCGCTGCCCGAGGTAACCGCCATCGGATATGCAACCCCGATCTTCACGCTGATTCTGGCTGCAATCATGTTGGGCGAGCGGATACGAATGATTCGTATCGGGGCCGTCGCGCTTGGCCTTGTCGGCGTTCTGATCATGATCTGGCCCCGGCTGGGTTCAGGCACTGCCGAAACCGCCGCAACAATAGGTGCGCTTTGCGTGCTGGCTGCAACCGTTGCCCGTGCCTTTGTGCAGATACATATTCGACAACTGGTACAGGTGGATCATCCCGCCGCAATCGTGTTCTATTTCTCTCTCACAGCGACCTTGCTTTCGGGTCTCACAGTGTTTTGGGGCTGGGTTATCCCGACATGGGAGCAAGCCGCATTGCTGGTGACAATCGGCCTGATCGGCGGAGTGGCGCAGATTCTGGTGACCTCGTCCTACAAGTTTGGACAAGCGTCAATGCTGGCACCTTATGACTACACCACAATGCTGTTCGCCATTGTCATTGGTTATTTCTGGTTCGATGAGTTGCCAACCCTGGTGATGCTGGGCGGCGCGGCGTTGGTGATTGCAGGCAACGTCGTGGTGATCCTGCGTGAACGACAACTTGGCCTTGATCGGACCAAAGCGCGATCAGCAACGGATCCCAAAGCCTGACTTTACCTTTCGCAATCTTTCCCTAGGTTGGGTCGCGATATACCTATGAGGTTTCCCGATGAGCGACGCACAGAACCACAAAGAAAAGATGCAAGAGGTGCAAGCCAAGCACCGCAAGAAAGTCTCGGAAGCGGTCGATCCCGGCCGGGGACTGGTGCTGATCAATACAGGTAAGGGCAAGGGAAAATCCTCGGCTGCGTTTGGCGTGGTGATCCGGGCATTGGGCTGGGGCCAGAAAGTGGCTGTGGTTCAGTTCATCAAGGGCAAGTGGAAAACCGGTGAGCGCAGGTTCTTTGAGGGACGCGATCTGGTCACCTGGCACACGATGGGCGAAGGGTTTACCTGGGATACGCAGGACCGCGAGCGCGACATCGCGGCAGCGACTTCGGCCTTCAACAAGGCCTGTGATCTGATGAAAAGCGGCGACTACGATCTGGTTGTCCTCGACGAGATCAATATCGCCCTGCGCTACGAATACCTTTCAGTAGACACTGTTATTGAAGGGCTTCAGACCCGATCAGACAAAACCAGCGTGTTCCTGACTGGCCGGGATGCCCCGCAAGCCCTCAGGGACTATGCGGATCTGGTAACCGAGATGACCGAAGAAAAACACCCGTTCCAAGCCGGCATCAAAGCCCAACGTGGTGTGGATTTCTAGGCCCGCGCACCACCCTCATTCAGCGCGCGCATCGAATCGCGCCTGACTGCGTACATCGTTGCGGCTGAGCGTTCTTCGAGCGCCCGGCAGCGCTCGGCGTTGCAGGTCTTGTGATCGAGATAGGCCGCGACTTCTGAGGTTAGCGCGTCGCAATCACACGATGCACAGCAGGGATCGGCCATCAGTTCTTCAAATCGATCACGCAATCGCGGGCTCCTTTGGTCGTTCCCGGGGCGATGGCGGGCTTTCACATCTGCTTTTGCTGAGCCCACAGATCGCCCCGGAACCAGTTGCTTGATGGTGTCATCTGGCGTTGCGCTATATCTGATGGTTTTTGTCGGAAAATTCAAGCCTGAAAATCTGATGCAACAGGGGCGACCCATTGGGCAAATTTGGCCTTATTAGTGTCTAAAACAAAAAAAGGCCATCCGGATGCCCGCATGGCCCAGCTGATCGCTACGGTTCTGACTCACTTCAAGCAATAGCGCTCTGTTCGGGCGCGCTGAGCGAGATCACCACAACGACTGCGGCCCCGTTCACCCAGTAGAACAACGCATCAAGCCCAGAAAATCCAAACAGGCTGGGCGCAAACAGGAACGTGACGCCGACAAGCAGATCAACAGCCAAGTGGAACTTGTATGGCAGAACCCGCCAAATCCCAAGGTGATGGTCTGTCAGAACGGTCAGCACGAATGCTGCAATGCCGGTCACAACGGACAGCCAAAGTGCCAGCGGGTTGGACTGGCCCAACCCCAGTACAAAAGGCAAAACCATCAGCGCAATCGCAACCGGGTAGTCAAGATAGGCATGGACAGAACGGGTGACAAAACGCAGGGACATGTGAACTTCCTTTCTTCAATCAGTGATGATCAAAGATTAGGGGCGCGCGATTGAACGCAACATCTCAGTTCGTTTTACATTTATTGCAGATCGTTCAAATGATTTGTACGATTAGTGCATCGCACGGTACGCGGCGGGCGACAGTCCGACCTGCTTCTTGAACACGCGTGAAAACGCAGCCTCGGACGCGTATCCCACTTCTGCTGCGGCATCCGCAACGTTCCAGCGATTTTCGGTCAACCCATGGCACGCGATCTGCATCCGCCAGTCCGTCAGGTACTGCATCGGGGTAGTCCCCATCTTTTGTGAGAAAAGCTGCGCAAATGCGGTGCGTGACATTGCTGCTTCTCGCGCGAGCATCGCAACGCTCCACTCCTGCGCCGGAGACTGGTGAAATGCTGTCAGCGCCCGCGAGATGCGCGGATCGGCAAATCCGGCAAGCGCGGCATCATGAGGACTTTGATGTTCAAGGTATGCCCGGATCGCTTGCGCAAACAGCACTTCGGACAGTTTCAGCGCGATCAGGTCACCGCCGATGCGAGCACCGGACACTTCAGACCCGATCATGCGCAATGTCGCCTCGATCCAGGCACCCGCTTCTTCACCGTAATTCTCGATCAGTATAAAAGGTGGCAATCGGTCGATCAGCATATGACCGGTTCCGTTTCGCCCGGCTGGCCCGGTGAATGAGAAATGTCCGCAAATCAGTTGCGTATCGCGCTCATCTTCCTCACCGCCATAAACTAGGACACCATCGCCTTTGTAGCCTGACAGCTCTAACACCTGCTCAAGGGGCAAGGCATCATAGGGTTTGACTTCATTACACAGCAGCGCATGCGGCGCACCGTGGGGAATAAGAATCAGATCACCCTGCCGCAACCGCAAGGTCTCGCCGGTTGTTGGCAGGTGCACCTTCAATTCACCGCGTTGCACAAAGTGAAACCGGGCCACGTTCTCGAAGCCCGGCACCTGTATCCCAAACGGCGGAGTAAAGGATGTGCGGAAATAAAATGTGCCACGCAGAGACAGGCGTGTAAGGATATCGCTGAGAAGATCTAACATGAGCCAACGATACGGCTTGGCCCGGCAGCGTCCATACCTTCGAACGATCTGCATGCATATTTGCATGATCTGCAATCAAAACCCCCGCCTGAGCGGGGGTTCAATACGGTGTTAACTTACGCGCGGACCAATTTCTCGTAATCTTCGGCGATTTCGCGGGTCAGATCGCCAACCTCGAAGGTATAATCGCCGATCTGCCCGACAGGTGTAACTTCGGCTGCAGTGCCAGTCAGCCAGCATTGCTCGAAATCGGCCATCTCCTCGGGACGGATCCGACGTTCATGAACAGTGATGCCCTTGTCTTTCAGCATCTGGATCACCGTCTGACGAGTGATGCCGTTGAGGAAGCAATCGGCCAGCGGGGTGTGCACTTCGCCATCCTTAACGAAGAAGACATTTGCCCCCGTCGCCTCGGCGACATTGCCATTATAATCCATGAACAAAGCGTCCGAGCAGCCTTTGGCCTCAGCTTTGTGTTTGGAAATGGTGCAGATCATGTAAAGACCTGCTGCCTTGGCATGGACTGGAATGGTTTCCGGACTGGGTCGTTTCCACTCGGCGATGTCCAACTTGGCGCCTTGCATCTTAGCGTCACCGTAATAGGCACCCCAAGGCCAAACAGCGATGGCCATCCGAACCGGATTCTTGGCGGACGCCACACCCATATCCTCGCCCGAGCCACGCCAGACCAGCGCACGTACATACGCATCTTGAAGACCACTGGCTTTGAGCGCTTCTTCCTTGGCGGCCTCGATCTCATCGACCGAGTATGGCATCGGCATATCCAGCGCCTCTGCCGACGCGATCAGGCGTTCGGAATGCTCGCGGCTTTTGAAGATCTTGCCGTTGTAAGCGCGCTCACCCTCGAACACCGAAGACGCATAATGCATCGCGTGGGACAGGATGTGCACATTGGCCTCACGCCAGGGCACCAATTCGCCATCCATCCAGATGACACCGTCGCGATCGTCATATCCAGCCATGCGAAACCTCCTGAACCGGTCGATATTTCCGAATGTTGCGCCGTTTAGGTCCGTATCGGACACAATGTTGCGCAAAAACTGCGATTCGATACCTGTGCGCTCTTGGAATGTCAATAAGGCTGACATAAAGTCAGATTATATTGCGAATGAGGCCCAACATGACCGACATCCGTCCCGCCCCGGTCTTTGGCGGAGAAAGCCTGTTGTTTCTGACAGATGAACAACTGAGGCAGGGCATCGAGGCCATGTTTTTTGCCTATCGCGGCTTTACCGCTGATCCGGACCGTATCCTGACTGAATTGGCCTACGGCCGTGCTCATCATCGGGCCATCCACTTCATCAATCGTGCACCCGGGACAACGGTCAACAACCTGCTGGCCATATTGGGTGTTACGAAACAATCACTGAACCGCGTCTTGCGCAGCCTGATCGAAGATGGGTTGGTCGAAAGCCGGGTCGGAACAGTGGACAAACGCGAACGCCACCTATTTTTGACGGATAAGGGAAAGGCGTTAGAGGCCAAACTCTCCGACGCCCAGCGCGCCCGGATGCGCGCGGCCTACAAGGATGCGGGCCCCGAAGCGGTGGCCGGGTTTCGCAAAGTGCTTGAAGCAATGATGGATGCTGATATGCGTCGTGCATATACGAAACTGCGGGATACGACTTCATGAGCGAAATGGACGCCCATCTTCTGATCGTCGACGATGACGAGCGCATTCGCGATTTGCTCAAGAAATTCCTGATGCGCAGCGGGTTTCTGGTGACCTCAGCGCGGGATGCAGCCCATGCGCGGCGGGTTTTGTCGGGACTGGATTTCGATCTGATCGTGCTGGATGTGATGATGCCCGGTGAGGACGGTGTGAGCCTGACCCGATCTCTGCGCGACACCCATTCCACCCCGATCCTGCTTTTGACGGCCAAGGGCGAGACCGAGCATCGGATTGCCGGGCTTGAGGCGGGTGCGGATGACTATCTGGCCAAGCCATTCGAGCCGAAAGAGTTGCTGCTGAGGATCAACGCCATTCTGCGTCGGATGCCAGAGACACCTGCACAGGACACGGCGGCGAAGATTCTACATCTTGGGCCCATTCGCTATGATATCGAACGCGGTGAGATGTGGCAGGGCGAAGACCCGGTGCGCCTAACCGCGACCGAAAGCCAGTTGATGAAAATATTCTCGGCTCAACCCGGCGAACCGATCAGCCGAGCCAAGCTGGTCGAAGATCTGGGGCGTGACAAAGGTCAGGCACAGGAGCGCGCTGTGGACGTACAGATCACCCGCTTGCGTCGGAAGCTTGAGCAAGATCCGAAGCAACCCCGGTATCTGCAGACCGTACGGGGTGCAGGGTATATGTTGGCACCGGATTGATTTTGCCGCTGCGCGGCGATCTTAGGCCTTCGGCGAAGGTATTTTTAGCCAGATGAAGATGGGATCCTGATGAAAACCGCCCTTTTGACCCATGCAGATTGTTTGCACCATGTGACACCTGAGGGACATCCGGAACGGGTGGCGCGGTTAGAGCATATCCTACATGCGCTTGAGGGGCTGGATCTTCAGCGTGTGACGGCGCCGTTGGCGGCGGATGATGATCTGCTAAGGGTGCATCCGCAGAACCATATCAGCGATATTCTCGACCACAGGCCCCCGGATGGGTTCAAACAGATTGATGGGGATACGTTCATGTCTCCGGGATCTGTTGATGCAGCCTATCGTGCGGCGGGTGCCGCCGTGCGGGCCGTTGATATAGTTCTGGCCGGCGAAGCGCCGAACGCGTTTTGCGCTATTCGGCCTCCGGGGCATCATGCCGAGACCGAGACGGCCATGGGGTTCTGCCTGTTTGGGAATGCCGCGCTGGCTGCAAAGCACGCGTTGGATCATCACGGGTTGAACCGCGTGGCAGTGGTGGATTTCGACGTGCATCATGGCAATGGCACGCAAGACCTGCTGTGGGATGAGAAACGCGCTTTGGTGATTACCAGCCAGCAGATGCCCTTATGGCCCGGCTCGGGCCGCCCGGATGAGACCGGTGCTTATGAAACCGTTTTGAACATACCATTGGCTCCGGGCACGGGTGGGGCCGAGATGCGGGCAGCCTATGAAGCGCAAGCCTTTCCGCGTCTGCGGGCGTTTAGGCCGGAACTGATCATTATTTCCGCTGGGTTTGATGCGCATCAGGATGATCCGTTGGCCAATCTCAATTGGTCCACTGGCGATTTCGCCTGGATCACGGCGGAGCTGTGCAAGATTGCCGATGACGTGTGTGATGGCCGTATCGTCTCGACTCTGGAAGGCGGTTATGATCTGAACGCATTGGCCGAGGCGACACGCGCCCATGTGGAAGAACTGATAAAGGCAGCACGATGACCGATACCCCAGTTGAACAGATGACGTTCGAACAAGCGATGAAAGAGCTTGAGGCCGTGGTTGGCCAGTTGGAACGTGGTGATGTGGCGCTGGATCAATCGATTGCGCTGTACGAACGTGGCGCCGCATTGAAGAAGCGCTGCGAGGATGAGTTGAAGCGTGCTGAGGAAAAAGTGGCCGCGATCACTCTGGACGCAGATGGCCAGCCAACCGGGACGACGCCTGTCGAAGGTCAGTAAATGTTTCGTGAAAAGCTGGCACAGGATGCCGCGCTGATTCAGAGCCATTTCGATCTGGTTCTGAGCGCGCTGGATGATCTGGATGTGACACGGGCCATGGCCTATGCCACCGAGGGCGGCAAGCGTCTGCGAGGGTTTCTGGTATTGGAAAGCGCGCGGTTGCTTGGCGTCGATACAGCTCGGGCAATCTGGCCAGCGACAGGTATCGAAGCGCTGCATGCATACTCTCTGGTCCATGACGACCTGCCTTGCATGGATGATGACGACCTGAGGCGTGGACGCCCGACGGTGCACGTGAAATGGGATGAGGGCACCGCCGTTCTGGCCGGGGATGCGCTGCAGACACTTGCGTTTGAGCTTTGCGCTCGACCAGAGGTTGGAAACGCTGAAATACGCGCTGAACTGGCTCTAACGCTGGCAAAAGCGAGCGGCGCACAGGGTATGGTTCTGGGTCAGGCGCTGGATATCGCCGCTGAGACGGCGGCGGAGCCGCTGACACTGGATGAGATTACACATCTGCAAGCGGGCAAGACCGGTGCGTTGATCGAATGGTCCGCCTGCGCGGGTGCGCGATTGGCGCAGGCCGATCCCACCCCCTTGCGCCAATATGCCCAGGCGCTTGGGCTTGCCTTTCAGATCGCGGATGACATTTTGGATGTCGAAGGAGATGCCGAAAAGGCCGGAAAGCGGCTGCAGAAAGACGCCGAGGCGGGCAAAGCGACCTTTGTCTCGCTACTGGGTCTGGACGCCGCCAGATCCCGTGCAATTGAGCTTGTGGATCAGGCTTGTGCTGCGCTGGACGAACATGGCCCCGCTGCAGAAACCTTGAAGCAGGCTGCCCGCTTCGTTATTGCCCGGGACAGCTAAGCCAGGAACGCCAAATGTCTGACCGCCCGAATACGCCCTTGTTGGACCTTGTGAGCCGCCCAGCGGATCTGAAGCAGTTTTCAGATGCGCAGTTGCATCAGGTCGCACATGAGTTGCGGGCCGAGACGATTTCAGCAGTTTCGGTGACCGGAGGGCATCTGGGCGCGGGTCTGGGTGTCGTCGAGCTGACCACGGCGCTGCACGCGGTATTCGACACGCCACGAGACAAGATCATCTGGGACGTAGGTCACCAGTGTTATCCGCACAAGATTCTGACAGAACGCCGGGACCGAATTCGCACCCTGCGCACAAAAGACGGCCTAAGCGGATTCACCAAGCGCAGTGAAAGCGCCTATGATCCATTTGGCGCTGCACATTCCAGTACCTCGATCAGTGCCGCGCTAGGCTTTGCTGTCGCGCGTGATCTGGGCGGCGTTACGCCTGAAGGGCTGGGCGATGCGATCGCTGTGATCGGCGATGGCTCTATGTCCGCCGGCATGGCCTTTGAGGCGATGAATAATGCAGGCCATCTGAAGAAACGCTTGATCGTAATTCTCAATGACAATGAGATGAGCATTGCACCGCCGGTGGGTGCCCTATCGAATTATCTATCGCGCATTTATGCCGAAGAACCGTTTCACGATCTGAAAGCTGCTGCCAAAGGTGCGGTGTCGTTGCTGCCGGAACCCTTCCGCGAAGGGGCAAAGCGCGCCAAGGATATGCTGAAGGGCATGGCCATGGGCGGGACGCTATTTGAAGAGCTCGGCTTTTCCTATCTCGGCCCCATCGACGGGCATGATCTGGACCAGTTGCTGCCGGTTCTGCGTGCGGTCAAGGCGAAGGCAAGCGGACCGATCCTGATCCATGTGCTGACCAAGAAAGGCAAGGGGTATGCCCCCGCCGAACAGGCCCGCGACAAGGGCCACGCGACCGCCAAGTTCGACGTGGTGACGGGCGAGCAGAAAAAGGCGCCCTCCAACGCGCCTTCCTATACCTCGGTCTTTGGCAAGACACTGGTCGATGAAGCAGCGCGGGATGACAAGATCGTCGCGGTTACAGCCGCGATGCCGGACGGGACCGGGCTGAACCTGTTTGCCGAGCGCTATCCGTCGCGCTGTTTCGACGTAGCGATTGCCGAACAGCATGGCGTGACCTTCTCGGCTGCGTTGGCCGCCGGGGGGATGAAGCCTTTCTGTGCGATGTATTCAACCTTCCTGCAGCGTGGTTACGATCAGGTTGTGCATGATGTGGCGATCCAACGCCTGCCGGTGCGATTTGCCATCGACCGTGCGGGTCTGGTTGGGGCAGACGGTGCGACCCATGCGGGGTCGTTTGATATTGCTTACATGGCCAACCTTCCGGGTATGGTTGTCATGGCGGCCGCAGATGAGGCCGAATTGATGCACATGGTCGCCACTGCGGTGGCACATGACGATGGCCCGATCGCTTTCCGGTATCCTCGCGGCGAAGGAGCGGGCGTTGATCTGCCCGAGCGCGGAGAAGTATTGGAGATCGGCAAGGGCCGGTTGATCCAGAAAGGTGCCCGGGTGGCGCTGCTGTCTTTCGGTACGCGGCTGGCCGAAGTGCAGAAAGCAGCAGAGGCGCTATCGGCGCGCGGGATCAAGCCCACCATCGCCGATGCACGCTTTGCCAAACCGCTGGATCGGGACCTGATCCTTGATCTGGCTGCCAATCACGAGGCACTGATCACCATCGAGGAAGGTGCCATCGGCGGCTTTGGCAGCCATGTTGCGCAATTGCTTGCGGATGAGGGCGTGTTTGACGAAGGGTTGAAGTATCGCTCGATGGTGCTGCCGGATATCTTCATCGATCAGGCGAGCCCGGCGGATATGTACGCCGTCGCAGGAATGAACGCAGAACAGATCGAGGCAAAGGTGCTTTCGGTTCTTGGCGTTGCTACAATCGGTGAGAAACGCGCCTGATATTCGGGTGTTGCCGCCCCTGGATGCTGAAAAAATAAGCAGTTCAAAAATGATCTAGGTCAATTCCTTACACGCTGTGCTACGCTAACACCCGAGTCAGGCAGGCCAACCCCTGTCGATCACTCAAAGGTCGCGAGCGAATGAACAAGCTAGCCAGCCGACGCGCATTCCTGAAAGGGAAAGTGCTGCGCGAGGATACATCAGCCATCCACCCACCGGGTGCGGTGACCGAGTTTCTTGAGCTTTGCACTCAATGCGACGAATGCCGCGAGGCCTGCCCTGAAGATATCATCCGTTTCGACGCGCAAGGCTGGCCTGTTGTGCAATTGGACGCAGGCCCCTGCACTTTTTGCGGTGATTGCGCCAACGCTTGCCCGACCGGGGCGCTGAATCCTGAACACGTGGCTGATTGGCCTTGGCGCGCTGCGGTGTCGGCCTCTTGCCTGTCGATGAATGGTGTCAGCTGTCGGGTTTGTCAGGATGTGTGCGACCAAAACGCGATCCGCTTTCGGCTGCAAACCGGTGGTCGTGCTGAACCCCAACTCGACACCGATATTTGTACCGGCTGTGGCGCTTGTGCCAGCGCCTGTCCTGCCGGTTCTGTCAGCTTCGAACGCCACACCCCGCCCGCTCAGGAGGTAGCCTTATGAATATCTGTGGATGCCTCGTCCATGTAACACCCGAAACCACGCAGAGTGCACAGGCCGCGATTGCAAGTACAAACGGGGCAGAAGTTCACGCGGCATCCGAGGATGGCCGCATTGTTGTTGTGGTCGAGGATACGCCGGAAAAAATGGCGTCCGAGACGATCATGGATCTGCATCAGATCCCGGGTGTGATCTCTCTGACCCTGACCTACCACCATTTCGAAGACCTCGCGGAGACCCGTCCGCACCTTAATGCTTCTCGCCAGATCTAAAGCCGGAGACCCATGTCATGACCATCTCTGAATCCCGCCGGACCTTCTTGAAATCAACCGCCGCTGCTGCGACAGCATCAGCCGCAGGACTTCCCCTTGCGACCGGACAAGCCAGCGCTCAGGTCGGCAACCCTGATATCCGTTGGGACAAAGCCGCCTGCCGGTTCTGCGGCACCGGATGCTCGGTTCTGGTTGGCACCAAAGACGGGCGCGTGGTCGCCACGCAAGGCGACCCGGATGCGCCGGTGAACCGCGGTCTGAACTGTATCAAGGGCTATTTCCTGTCCAAGATCATGTACGGCAAAGACCGCCTGACCACGCCGATGCTGCGCAAAACCAACGGCGAATATGACAAGAACGGTGAATTCGAACCCGTCAGCTGGGACGAAGCCTTCGACGTCATGGCTGCCAAGTGGAAAGAGGCCCTTGCCAAGAAAGGCCCGACCAGCGTTGGCATGTTCGGTTCGGGCCAGTGGACCGTTTGGGAAGGCTACGCCGCTGCCAAACTGATGAAGGCTGGTTTCCGGTCCAACAACATCGACCCGAACGCGCGCCACTGTATGGCCTCGGCGGTTGTCGGCTTCATGCGCACTTTCGGCATTGATGAACCAATGGGCTGCTATGACGATTTCGAGCACGCAGACACATTCGTGCTCTGGGGCTCGAACATGGCCGAGATGCACCCGATTCTGTGGTCACGCCTGACCGACACACGTCTGACCAAACCAGGATCCGAAGTGCATGTACTGTCGACCTATGAACACCGCTCGTTCGAGTTGGCCGACAATGGAATGGTCTTTGCGCCGCAGACCGATCTGGCGATCCTGAACTATATCGCCAACTACATTATCCAGAACGGCGCGGTGAACGAAGAGTTCGTCAACAAACACGTCAACATCACCAAGACCGCCACCGATATTGGCTATGGACTGCGCGATAACAACCCGCTGCAGGAAGAGGCAGAGAATCCAAACTCTGGCAAGATGGAGCCGATCAGCTTCGAAGAATATGCCGAAGCGGTATCGGAATACACGCTGGAATACACATCGGAACTCTCAGGTGTTCCTGCCGCTCAGCTTGAGCGTCTGGCCCAGCAATATGCCGACCCCAACCGCAAAGTGATGAGCCTGTGGACCATGGGCTTCAACCAGCACACTCGCGGATCGTGGGTGAACTCGCTGATGTACAATGTGCACCTGCTGGTGGGTAAGATTTCCGAACCCGGAAACTCGCCCTTCTCGCTCACCGGTCAACCTTCGGCCTGTGGTACGGCACGTGAGGTCGGAACCTTCGCTCACCGTCTGCCGGCTGATATGGTTGTGGCAAACGACAAACACCGCGAGATTTGCGAGACCGCGTGGAAAATTCCTGCGGGCACCATCCCACCCAAACCCGGATTCCACGCCGTTTTGCAGCACCGCAAGCTGAAGGACGGCGATCTGAATGCCTATTGGGTGCAGTGCACCAACAACATGCAGGCCGCGCCCAATATCAACGAAGAAGGCTATCCCGGCTATCGCAACCCGGAGAACTTCATTGCCGTCTCCGATCCCTATCCTACTGTAACAGCCCTGTCGGCTGACCTGATCCTGCCTACCGCCATGTGGGTCGAGAAGGAAGGCGCCTATGGCAACGCCGAGCGTCGCACCCAATTCTGGCGGCAACAGGTCAAAGCTCCGGGCGAAGCGAAATCCGATCTGTGGCAGTTGATGGAGTTCTCCAAACGCTTCACCGTTGAAGAGGTTTGGGGTGAGGAACTGCTGGCCACCATGCCAGAACATCGTGGTAAGACCATGTATGACGTGCTGTTCGCCAATGGCACGATCGACAAGTTCCCGCTGTCAGAGACCGCAGAGGGTTTCGACAACGACGAGTCCGAGCACTTTGGCTACTACGTGCAAAAGGGCCTGTTCGAGGAATATGCCGAGTTTGGGCGCGGCCACGCGCACGATCTGGCCCCATTCGAAACCTACCACCAGGCGCGTGGCCTGCGCTGGCCAGTCGTGGATGGCAAGGAAACACTGTACCGCTTCCGAGAAGGCTATGATCCGTATGTGCCTGAAGGCGAAGACGTGAAATTCTATGGCCATAAGGACGGCAAGGCCAAGATCATCTTCGCGCCATACGAACCCGCCCCCGAGGTGCCGGATGAGGAATTCAACCTGTGGCTCTGCACCGGGCGTGTGCTGGAACATTGGCATTCAGGTTCGATGACCCGCCGCGTGCCCGAACTGCACCGCTCCTATCCCGCCGCCGTTGTCTACATGCACCCGGATGATGCGCGCGACCGCGGTCTGCGCCGCGGGCAGGAGATCGTTCTTTCCACCCGCCGCGGCGAAGTTAACAGCCGGGTCGAAACCCGAGGCCGGAACAAAGTGCCGCGTGGCCTGGTGTTCATGCCATGGTTTGACGAAGGCCAGTTGACAAACAAGCTGACGTTGGACGCGACCTGCCCGCTCTCGAAAGAGACCGACTTCAAGAAATGCGCCTGTAAGGTCGAGCGCGCGTAAAAGGCTGGCAAGGCAAAGGTCGTCCCCATGTCTCGTATTGGCACACCCCTTTCGCCGCAGCGGCGCCGGTTCCTGCAGGACTCGGCGCGCGCAGCGGGCGGCTGCGTAGCAGCCGGGTCCTTGCTGGCCTGGCTGGCGCGGGACGCGCGGGCGTTGCCGGCCGAGGCATTGCGCCCCCCCGGTGCCTTGCCCGAAAAAGACTTTCTGTCAGCCTGCATCCGCTGTGGTCTGTGCGTGCGAGAGTGTCCCTATGACACGCTGAAACTGGCCGAGCTGGGTGTCGATGCGATGGCCACCGGCACGCCGTATTTCACCGCGCGTGATATCCCTTGCGAAATGTGTGACGACATCCCCTGCGTCGCTGCCTGTCCGACCGGGGCGCTGGACCCCGGACTGGACAATATCGACGACGCCAAGATGGGTGTCGCCGTTCTGGTCGATCAGGAAAACTGCCTGAACTTCTTCGGCCTGCGCTGCGATGTCTGTTACCGCGTCTGCCCCGTCATCGACGAGGCCATTACGCTGGAGACCGAACACAACGCCCGCTCGGGCAGTCATGCAATCTTCATTCCAACCGTTCACGCCGATCATTGCACCGGCTGCGGCGTTTGCGAGAAAAGCTGCGTTCTGCCCGAAGCGGCGATCAAAGTTCTTCCCGCCCGATTGGCTCGGGGCAGCAGCGCCGATCACTACCGCAAGGGCTGGGAAGAGAAAGAAGCCAAAGGCGCGCCCGTCGTCGAAGGTATCATCGATTTGCCTGATCGCCTGCCGGGGCCGGGCACCGATAACCTTGTCGCACCGGGCGGGTATGAGCCCAGCTTCAAATTGCCGGAGGTCACTCAATGACCGTCCGCACAAACATGCCGCTGGGGCATGAAGCTATCGCCGCCAAAGGTTGGCTGAGTGCCCATAAATACCTGCTGCTGCGCCGCGCCAGCCAGGTGTTCTTCCTGGTACTGTTCCTGTTGGGCCCGTGGTTCGGCCTCTGGATCGTGCAGGGCACTCTGGCCGGGTCGCTGACCCTAGGCGTACTGCCCCTGACCGATCCGTTTGTCTTTCTGCAAAGTCTGATCGCAGGGCACTGGCCCGAGCTGACCGCCGCCATTGGTGCCGTCATCGTTCTGGTTACCTACGCGCTGGTCGGAGGCCGCGTCTATTGCTCGTGGGTCTGCCCGATCAACCCTGTAACCGACGGCGCGCACTGGCTGCACCGCAAGCTGGGCCTGCAAAAAGGCTGGCAGCCCAAACGCGGAACGCGGCTGTGGATCATGGCCACCGTGCTGGTCGTGTCCGGCCTGACCGGCGCAATTGCATGGGAACTGGTCAACCCGATCACCATGCTGCATCGCGGACTGATCTTTGGCATGGGCTTCGTCTGGGCGATGGTCGCCGCGATCTTCCTGTTTGACTTGCTTGTCTCGCGCCATGGATGGTGCGGCCATGTCTGCCCCGTAGGCGCATTCTACGGACTGGTGGGCAGCAAGGCGATGCTGCGGGTCAGCGCCGCCAATCGCAACGCCTGTGACGATTGCATGGACTGCTACGCGGTTTGCCCGGAAAACCATGTGATCTCTCCGGCGCTGAAAGGCAAAGACAACCCGCTGATCCTGTCGCCCGACTGCACCAATTGCGGTCGCTGCATCGATGTCTGCGCTGAAGACGTTTTCAAATTCACCCATCGGTTCGACGCCCTGACCGTCGCGCCACCGGAATCAACCGCCGCGCCCCAGCCGCGCGCCTCAAGACCTTTTTGAAGGAGTGAGAAGATGAAAAAGCCGATCCTAGTGGGCCTTGCCCTGATCCCGCCGCTGCTCCTCGGTGGCCTGGCCCTCGCGCAGTCTGCCGGAGTTAACAGCCTACGCGGTGCCGAAGTCGATGAGCCCGCCGTTCTGGATCAGGTGCATCGGACAGTCGAAGGCCGAATGCAGCGTAATTATCGCCAGCAGCCGCCGCTGATCCCACATTCGATCGAACAGTACCAGATTGACCTGCGCACCAATCAGTGCCTCTCCTGCCATGACTGGACCAAGGCTGGTGAGCGCAACGCTCCGACGTTGTCGATGACTCACTATCTGGACCGCGAAGGGCGAGAGTTGGATCAGATCGCCGGCACACGGTATTTCTGCAATCAGTGCCACGTGCCGCAGGCCGATGCGCTGCCGCTGGTCGACAACACTTTTGAACCTTCCTCCGGAAACTAAACTCAGGTCGAAAAGGAGAGCGTGACATGTCCGACTCCCAAGAAAAACAAGGGCTCATCCGGCGCCTCTGGACCTGGTTCTGGAGCCCGATCGCCGTCCTCAGCGTTGGCTTCACCCTGCTTGCCGGATTTCTGGCAGGCATCCTGTTCTGGGGTGGGTTCCACTGGACGCTGGAACTGACGAATACAGAAGAGTTCTGCACCTCGTGTCACACGATGGAGGTCAATCTCGGCGAATACCGTGAGACGATCCACTACAACAACCATTCGGGCGTGCGGGCGATCTGTTCGGATTGCCACGTCCCGGACGAGTGGAACCATAAGATCAAAGCCAAGATCATGGCCGTGAAGGATGTCTACCACGAACTGGCAGGCACGATCAGCACGCCCGAGAAGTATGAGGATCATCGTCTCGCCATGGCGACGGCCGTTTGGAAGAAGATGAAAGCATCCGACAGCCGGGAATGCCGTAACTGTCACAACTTCGACTATATGGACTTCACGATTCAGGAAACCCGGGCCGCCAATGAACACCAGCGCGCGATCGATAACGGCATGACCTGTATCGACTGCCATCAGGGTATCGCGCACAGCCTCCCACCCAACTATCTGGAAACGTATGAAAAGATTGCGAAAGAGATAGACGGCGAGGTTCTGCAGGAACACGCAGCCGCTTCAGGGGACGACATCCGCGCGTTCCTGAACAAAAGCTCGGATTAAGGTGGGGACAGAGATGTTAGAGTTACTTGGAACCATCGGCGGTAACGTATTGGGCCTGCCCGGCATTCTTGGTCTGGCACTGGGCATGATGACACGCCAATTATGGCTGGGAGCCCTTTTGGGCGGTCTGGTTGGTCTGATCGCACCGCTGCTTTTTGCAGGGTGGCAGTTTTCCCATGTCGGGACCATGGCGCTGGTCATCGCCATCATCGTCGGTGTCTGTGCCGGTAGCCTTGGCACCGCCATTCGCCGCAAGGGCGCGACGGTCTGAACAGGTCAACCCGGCGGCAGTGCCGGGTTACCGCCCCCAGTTTTCCGCCGGATCGCTTTCGGCATAATCCCGCAATTTGCCGATATCCGAAATCTCGGCGTGGTTGCGGTTTATCTTTACCCCGACCGCCTTGAGCCGCGAAAACGCCCGGCTCAGGCTTTCGGGCTTCATCCCTAGACGACCCGCGATCAGCATCTTGTCATAAGGCAGCGATACTTCGCACTCACCCGCATCAGTGTCACAGAGGTTCAGCAAAAACTCGGCGACCCGCTGCGCACCGGTCTGCGCCTTGAGCTGTTCCAGCTGCGCCACCAGCGAGTGCAGATGCGTAAAGGTCGCGGCCAGAATTGAAATCCCGATCTCCGGATTTTCCTTCATCAACGAGATAAGGATCGGGCTGGGGATGTGCATCACTTCGCAGGCCGATACGGCCTCAGCTGAAACGGGGTAAGGCACGTTACGCAGCGCCACGGCCTCGCCAAAACTGTCACCACGTTTGAAGACGCTCACGACGGCTTCGGCCCCGGTGGGGGTCATGCGGAACAGCTTGACCCAACCCTCAAGCACGACGTGGATGGCCTGCGCTTTTTCCTCCTGCAGGAATATTGTCTCACCACGGTCATACTGACGCCAGATCGCGTGGCTCAGCAGTGTTTCCACATGCTGTTCCGGTAAACTGCGCAGCAGCAGCGACTGACGTGCGATCGCTTTTTGTGCTTCGTGAGACAAGAGAATACCCCTGTTATTTCCTGCCGGCGCATGGGCGCGGTCGGTCCATCCCTGTTCCACGCTATGCCAGAGCCGGCAGTTGTGCACCATAGTTTTATGTTGTCTAAACTTGACTATTGTCATGTTGCGGCTTGGTTCGCTGCCCTATTCTCGGCTCAAAGCCAGTATTCCGGGGAGCACGTAACATGGACTACGAGCGTTATTTCAGTCAAAGCCTCAGTGACCTTCGGGATGAAGGGAACTATCGTGTTTTCATAGACTTGCAACGTCGCTGTGGTTCTTTCCCGAACGCACGTCAGACGGATGGATCTGTCCAGCGAAATGTGCGGATCTGGTGTTCGAATGACTATCTTGGCATGGGTCAGCACCCATCAGTTATCGATGCAATGCATGACGCATTGGATCGCTGTGGCGCGGGGGCCGGGGGCACGCGAAACATATCAGGCACCACTCACGACCACGTGCTGCTTGAGGCCGAACTGGCCGATCTGCATGGAAAGGAAGCCGCGCTTCTGTTTACTTCCGGGTATGTTTCGAATTGGGCAGCCCTTGGCACTCTCGCCGCGAAAATCCCCGGCCTGCTCGTATTCTCTGATGCACTGAACCATGCCTCGATGATCGAAGGCATCCGCCACTCGCGGGCGCAGAAGGTGATCTGGAAACACAACGATTTGGATGACCTTGAAGCCAAACTGGCCGCAGCTGATCCCGATGCGCCGAAGATGATCGCGTTCGAGTCGGTCTATTCGATGGATGGTGACATCGCCCCCATCAAAGAGATTTGCGATCTCGCCGACAAATACGGCGCGATGACCTATCTGGATGAGGTTCATGCCGTTGGCCTCTATGGGCCACGCGGCGGTGGTATCGCTGAACGAGAAGGCCTCATGGATCGCCTGACGGTGATTGAAGGCACGCTTGGTAAAGCGTTCGGTGTGGTGGGCGGGTATATTGCTGCCTCGGCTGCGCTGTGCGATTTCGTGCGCAGCTTCGCCAGCGGGTTTATTTTTACCACCGCCCTGCCACCATCGATCGCGGCCGGGGCCGCGGCCTCGATCCGGCATTTGAAACAATCGAATGCTGAACGCGACCTGCAGAAAGCCCGTGTATCGCAGGTTCGGGCTCGTTTGGATGCGGAAGGTATTCCTCATATTCCTAACCCCAGCCACATCATCCCGGTGATGGTTGGCGATCCGGTGAAGTGCAAGTTTATCTCGGACACGCTGCTGGAAGAGTTCGGCATCTACATTCAGCCGATCAATTATCCCACCGTACCAAAAGGGACCGAGCGTCTGCGGATCACGCCGTCTCCGGTACATACGGATGAGGATATCGAGCATCTGGTTGGCGCGCTGTCCACCCTCTGGCAACGCTGTCAGATTGCGCGCATGCCGATGGCAGCCCAGTAACCAAGAAGCGCCCCCTAGCGTAATACTTCGCCGTCTCCCCGGAGGCGGCGTTTTTTGAGTCAGATCAGGTAGAGGGCGAAGACAATGATGGCAAAGCCCGTCAGCACCATGGTGAAACCTCGCAGCCAGGCCGGGCTGTTTACGAGATCAAGATAACAAGCCAGGATAACGCGACATTTCGCCAGTGCGAGGACCAGAATACACCCCGCCAGAACGGCTGGCGGGATGGGCAGCACAGTCAGCAGTGCTGATGCGACGCTGAGCACCAAAAGGGTCAGCCATGCAAGTGTGAGCGAATTATGGAGCGCCCTTCGCCAGTATTTGGGAAAAGATGGTGCTGCAGGCATCGGAATTATCCCAGCAGGTAGATCACGGGGAAAAGCAGGATCCAGACCAGATCGACCATGTGCCAGAATTGCGCACCTGCCTCAATGTTGCGTGGATCGTCACGCCAGGCGACCAGCAGCAGGATACCGACCCCTGCCAACACATGTGCGGCGTGAAACCCGGTCAGCAGATAATAGAACAGGAAAAACGGGTGGGTCTCATAGGTGATCCCCTGTGCAGCTTTGCCCGCGTATTCCGCACCTTTGATGATCAGGAACACGACACCCAGCGCGGCGGCAGTGATCAAGGCCATTCGAGCCACGCCCCGGCGCGCGATTTTTCGCCACTGCAGCGCCTGCGCCGCCAGATAGCCCGAGGTGACCAGCACCACCGTATTGAGCGCCGCCCCTGTCCGGTAAAGGTGCGATTGAGCCTCGGCAAATCCTGTCGGGTCGGTCAGGCGCACGCCCATAAAGGCAATCAGGCCCGCACCGAAAACCAGCAATTCCGAGATGATCAGAACCCACATCAGCAGCTCGCCCGGAAGCTCATCGATCAAAGAGGCGTCGCTCATGCTCCAACCAGTTGGCGGTAGATCTGAGGCAGGGCCATGATCAGCCGGTGCGGGTCGGGGATGACGGCGAAGCCGCCTTGACCGAACATGCGCGGGAACCAGCTTTTGCCGGTTTTGTCGATGGTAACGCCATAGACCGATTGCCCTGCCCTACGCGCCTCGCGCACGGCCATGCAGGTGTCTTCGATACCGTGGCGACCCTCGTAATGGTCCAGGTCGTTGGGTTTGCCGTCAGTGATGATCAATAGCAACCGGCGTTTGCGCGATTGGCTGGCCAGATCGGCGGAACAATGGCGGATTGCGGCGCCGAGGCGGGTATAGTGGCCGGGGCGCAGCGAGGCGATGCGCTGTTCCACCAAACCACCCATCGGCTCATCGAAGCGTTTACAGCGCTGCACATAAACCCGCTGGCGTTTCAGCGAGCTGAAGGCGTGGATGGCGAAATCGTCGCCGCAGGCGTTCAGACCCCAGGCGAGTGCCGCAAGAGCCTCGCGTTCAATGTCGATTACGGCGCGGCCTGTGACAGCGCTTTCGGTCGAGCGGCTGACATCCAGCAGGATAGACACCGCCAAATCGCGCGCCTCGGGGCGCGATTGCATCCAAATACGTTCGGTGCCTTCGCCATTGGCACAACGGTCTACCTGCGCCCGAACGGCTGCCTCGATATCCAATTGATCACCATCCAGATGACCGCGCGTCATCACGCGGCCCGGGCGCAGCGCCTCGAACTGGCGTTTCACGGCGCGGATGCGGCGGGCAGTGGCGGGGTCTTTGCCGAACTCGGCGGCATCTTCGCGAATCTCGGCATCCGAGGTCAGAACGTTGACATGATCGGGCAAGTATTGGCCGATGCGCACGTCCCATTCGGGATACAAAACCCGTCCCGACAGGCGTTCGCGGTTCACGTCCTCCGGAGCGAGGTCCAGATGAAGTTTCAGTTTGGTCGGCGGCGCCTTCGAGATCTGACCCAAGCCAATCTCTTCCTGATCATCGGCGGCTTTCTTGGCGTTATCAGGATCGTCATCGTCGATGCGCCGGTTGATGTTCAGGAACTCAGCCCAACTGAGGATCGCTTCGAACTTGTGCAGGATGAAACTGTCGCTGCGGTTGGCCTGATCCGATTTGCGGCGGCGGGCACGGTGGGTTTTTTCGCCGGATTCCTCGGGCGGTCCTTCGGTTTCGGGGTTCTCCACTTCGTTATGTTCGGAGAACCCGACCGGGCGCAACTCGGGCCACAGCGGGACAGGCCGGAAATGTTGATAGCCGCGCGGGGCGGTGAGGTCGTCATCCAACGCTAGAAGATGTTCAGCCTTTGGCGACAAAGGCGCGGGGTCGCCCAGCATGTGGCGGACCAGTTCTTCAACCGCTGCCTCGACGGGTGGCAGCCCGGAAATGTCGCGTTGATACAGCACGCCCTTGCACAGCTCGGTATAAAGCGGGCGCAGGCCGGGGGCGTTGTGCAACGCCGCCTCGACCATCTGTCGGGCGGCGACAAGCGCATGCAGGTCGGCGCGCAACGGGTCGTCTTCGTCGATACGAGTTCCGGCATGTGCAGCGGCGGCGGCCAGCCAGACATAAAGCGCACCGTTGGCTTCACGCGCGGGAAACACCGCCAGCCGATCCGGCAAACGCAGAACTTCGCCATCGAACGACGCACGCGGCATCATCTCGGCCTCGGTTGCCAGACGACGACGCCACCCCAGACGGTGGCGCGAAATCTCGGGCGAGACCGGGCGCAATTCTACGCCCGGACTACCCCCAAGTCCTCGAAAGAGGACTGCCAGCCGCCCTGCGACCTCTGAGAGGTCAACCGCGGCTCCATCATGCACTTCAGGTGCATCAAGGCGACTGGCAAGGGTGTGCCACAGTTTCCCGATCGTTTCTTCGGGTTCCCATGGCTCAAAATCGATCCTGACCATCGGCCGGCCTCACCCAAAGACAGCCGTGACAAGATCGAGGAGCCCGCGTTTGATATCCTCATCATCAGTCAGAGGTTCGATCATTGCGGCGAGGATGGCGCGGTCGGTGGACATGCCCTGTGCGATCAGCGTCGCGGCATAAACGACTAGCCGGGTGGACACGCCTTCCTCAAGGTCCTGACCCTTAAGCCCGCGCAACTTTCCTGCAAGGCGTACCAGCGGTTTACAGCGTTCAAGCGGCAGACCGCTTTCTTGCGCGACGACTTCGGCCTCCATCTCGGGCGAAGGAAAGTCGAATTCCAGCGAGATGAACCGCTGCCTGGTCGAGGGTTTCAGGGTTTTCAGGATATTCTGGTATCCGGGGTTGTACGAGGCCACCAGCATGAAGCCGGGCGCGGCCTCAAGCTCTTCGCCGGTGCGGTCGATCGGCAGGATGCGCCGGTCATCGGTCAGCGGGTGCAGCACAACGGTGACGTCCTTGCGGGCTTCGACCACCTCATCAAGGTAGCAGATCGCGCCTTCGCGCACCGCACGAGTCAGAGGGCCATCAACCCAGACGGTTTCGCCGCCCTTCAACAGGTAGCGACCGATCAGGTCGGCGGCGGCGAGGTCATCGTGGCAGGCCACGGTGTAAAGCGGGCGGCCAAGCTTGGCAGCCATATGGGCCACAAAGCGGGTCTTGCCGCAACCTGTTGGGCCTTTCAGCAAGACCGGCAGGTCGTTGTTGTAGGCGGCGGTGAACACATCGCATTCATCGCTTTGGGCGAGGTAGAAGGGGGCGTTCGCCGCCCCCTCATTCAGTTTCATGGAGCCATCCATATCCATTACTCCGCAGGGGTTTCAGAGGCACCGGGTTCAATCACCTCTTTCCGGGGCACCCAGATCGAGTAGATGAACAGCAGCGCACCAAGGACCACGACCACACCAGAGCCAAGACGCATCCAGTAGAAGATCGCAATCTGGTCCTGCACGTCCATAAAGTAGTCTCCGACCACCCGCTGCATGTGCGTCTGCACGGTGCCGCCGAAGGTCAGCACGAAGGTCATGAAGACCATGCCGCTGGTCATCAGCCAGAACGACCCCATGTTCAGCACCTGATTGTAGGGATCACGGTTCTTCAGGATCGGCATCGCATAGCTGAATATCGCCAGGTTGAGGCAGACATAAGCACCGTAGAAAGCCAGGTGACCGTGGGCTGCGGTGATCTGCGTGCCATGGGTATAGTAGTTCACCCCGTGCAGCGTGTGCAGGAAGCCCCAGACACCGGCACCGAAGAAGGCAAGCGTTGCACAGCCCAGTGACCACAGCAGAGCGGCCTTGTTAGGGTGGTCACGACGGCCCTTCCAGACCATGACGAAGGCAAAGGCCATCATCGCGAAGAACGGGATCACCTCGAGGCTTGAGAAGATCGAACCGATCCACTGCCAATAGCCGGGTGTACCGATCCAATAGTAGTGGTGACCTGTCCCAAGGATGCCCGAGAACAGCGCGGCGGCGACGATGACATAGAGCCATTTCTCGACCACCTCACGGTCAACGCCCGTAAGCTTCAGCATCAGGTAGGCCAGGATCGAGGCCATGATCAGCTCCCATACGCCTTCGACCCATAGGTGGACGACATACCACCAGTATTGCTTGTCCAAGGACAGGTTGCCCGGGTTGTAGAAAGCAAACAGGAACAGCAGCGCCAGACCCCAGAGGCCCAGAACAAGGATGCTCGAAATCGCCGTCTTCTTGCCCTTCAGAACGGTCAGTGACACGTTGTAAAGGAACATCAGCGCGGCCACGACGATGCCCGCCTTGACCCATTTGGGTTGTTCAAGGAACTCGCGCCCCTCTTTGCCCAGCAGCCAGTTGCCTTCGAACAGGTTGAAGACATAGGTCACGACCACGCCCAGCGTGCCAACCACAAGAATAATCAACTGCAGATAGGCCAGCTTGGTCGAATGGATCTCGCGCTCGGTCTCTTCGGGGATCAGGAAGTAGGCTGCACCGAAGAAGCCCAGCAGCAGCCAGACGATCAGAGAGTTGGTGTGCAGCATCCGTACGATATTGAACGGCAGAAGCTCACTCAGGAAGTTCGGGAATACATAGATGAAACCGGCCAGCAGGCCGCCGATTACCTGTACCGCGAACAGGGCCATCGCTACTGCGAAGTAGGCGTAGGCGATTTTTTGGGATTCGTATTTCATTGCTCCGTTCCCTTTCTCAGCCTGCCTCATTGGGCGGCCAGCCCTGCGCATCGATGTTGTCCGTCCAGATCAAGAAGTTGGTCAGATCGCGGATCTCTTCGTCGCTGAGGTTGAAATTGGGCATCTGCCGACGACCGGGAATGCCGGTCGGCTGCGCCTCCATCCAGCCCTTGAGCGCTTCAAAGGCCGAATCCGGGTCGTCCAGCACACCCCAGCGGGTCATCACATTCCCGACTTCCGGCGCGTAGTAGGCGCCCTCGCCCAGGATCGTGTGACAGTTGATGCAGGCATGTTTTTCCCAGACATGTTTGCCCCGAACCACACTGTCATCAAGCTTCGCCGAATTCTCGGAGTTGACGATGTACCAGTGCGAGTGGGCCGACAGGGCCAGGAAGATGAGGATGAAGAACAGTGACCCGCCATAGAATATGTTGCGAGCCATGCTCTTTGTCATGACTTCTCGCATTGCGCTCTCCTTTGCGCAGATTAGCTAGTCTGATGACAATGGCGGGTGGGTCGCAGGGCTGCCTTAACGAAAGTCAAGCATGCCAAAGTAAGCGCGGAATTGGACACCTGTGGTCATAATTGCGTCAGTATCACTAAAATGCCCTCAGATTGCCTTGAAAAATAGTACTTAGAACAGCATGTTTCCGGACGTTCGAAAAGTTGAAGCGAGCGTTCTCGATTTATTGGTGAATAGAGGTGCTTAGATGGCACCTGAAGCGTGGTGGTTAAAGAATGGCGAACTACTCATACATCGGATACGCACCCGGCGTCATTACGGTGAATACAATTGGGCCTGATACGATCACCCTGGACGCAAGCTATGACCCCGCGACGGACCGAAGGGTATTCAATGTTGAGGACGAGGCCGGTGGTTTCATTCGAAATGGGTTTGGCCCGCCAGTTCCCGATACCGGGGATGTTTTCAACGGCGACAGATTCAACAACGAAAATGGCGACGACGATACACAGACCGGAACAGTAACAAACCTTGATGGTTCGACAACGTTTCTGAGCGGCGACATCTATCTGGAAGAATCCTACATTCTGACGAATCCCAGTGGTGGTACGATCACTGTGTACCTTGTCGAGGTTGAAGGAACCAACGCTGGCTACATAACCTCTGAGCCCCTAGATCCCGGGGTGACGTATTCGATGAGCGTCGTCAACGTTACACCGAGCAACGCACCGGACACGACTGACCCCGATTCCATCGTTGATGTTCCTTGTTTCTCAGCCGGAACGCTTATTGCGACACCTGATGGTGATGTCGCGATAGAAACGCTTTCCGCTGGTGACAAGGTTGTCACCTTGGATCATGGACCACAACCAATTCGCTGGATCGGCGCGCGCGCTCTGGATAGGTCTGAATTTGCGCTCAATCCCAAGCTGCGCCCGATCCGAATCGCAGCGGGCAGCCTGGGAAGCAACCTGCCGCGACGTGATCTGTTGGTCTCGCCGCAGCATCGCATGTTGATCCGTTCGAGTATCGCCGTTCGCATGTTCGACAGCGAGGAGGTTCTGGTCCCAGCCCATAAGCTGGTCGGCATACCCGGCATAACCGTCGACGAGACAGCTCAGGGCGTGGTGTATTTCCATATTCTGTTCGACCGGCATGAGATCGTGCTGGCGGAAGGCGCGCCGTCAGAAAGCCTATTCACAGGCAAACAAGCCTTGAAAGGAATACAGCCCGAGGCGCTGGCCGAAATTGTTGCGCTCTTCCCAGAGTTAGCTTTGCCAGACCATCAACCAATCGCAGCCCGCCAGATTCCAAAACGCGGAAGACAAATCCATACTTTGCTGCAACGACATATTAAGAATGACAGGGCGTTGCTCCGACCTTCTTGATCTAAAAACCGTTGCTCAGGCCGCTAGACGTGGCCCGGTCAACGCGGACCACATCGCAACCAGATACAAGACGATGGCGCAGATCCACAGCCCATCTGAGGCCAGCATCGCAACCAGATATCCCTGGTCAAACGCCGACCCGATCCAGCGCAAAACTGCGGCTGCCGCCATCAAACCGTAAGCGATCGCCATGGGTGGCGGGGCCACGAGGGCACGGCCACTATGGCCAAGGGCGGCCCGACTCATCACGGCAAGGGTCATGCCGCCGACGCAACCAATGCCCAGAACATGCAGCGCCCCGATCTCGCTGCCGAACCCCTGCACTGCCAGCCCCCACAGGATCAGGCCCAGCGCCAGCATGCCCAGCCCGAGATGCAACGCGATCAGAATCGGCTGCCGCAGTGCCCAGCGTGCGCGCCAACGTGCCATGCGCAGGATCTGAGCAACGCCAAGCATCAGCGCGGTAGCGCCTGATACAGGTCCGATTCCAAAGACGAGCACGCTCAGCGGCAGTGACAGTGCAAGCCCCATGGCGGCTTTATCAAACGCTCCTACCGAAATAGGCCAGTTGGATTCGGGCTCTCCCGCGCGTTTCATCGCATTTCGGGTGAAAGCCGGCGTAATGCGCCCGCCAAGTATCGCGATTAGGCTGCAAAGCGTCAGCAACCCCGCCCGCAATCCGATGTTCAGCGTATCGTTGGTCACACCGATCCACTCTAAATGGGTTAACAAGTTGGCAATCCAGATCGCACTGAGCAGCAAAAGGAATACCATGTTCTGCGGTTTGGGGCGTCGGATCAGCTGAGTAGCAATCTTTGCCGCCAGAATTGGAACAAAGACCAGATCGAACACAGCGACCAGAACCGGCGGCAGCGCACCGGAGAACCACATCGCTACCCGACCGGCAAGCCAGAGACCTGCAGCCAGCATGATGAACCGGGCGCGCGCCTCTGGGGTCCCGGTCCAGTTGGGAACAGCCGTCAGAAAGAACCCGCCCAGAGCTGCTGTGGCATAGCCAAAGATCATCTCATGCGCGTGCCACATTGGGGGACTCATGGAATAGGTTGGGTCTTCGTATCCGACCAACCCGGTCTGCGTCATCAACCAAAAACCCCACGCGCCTCCCGCGAACAGACCAAAAAGTCCGGCGGACAGGAAAAAGATGCGAAACCCCTCGCCCAATACGCGCGCGATCACTGCCGACATGCCTGTTCTCCTCGGCCTCAATGGCTGTTGGAACAGGTTTAGCAAGGCCGACCAGTGATGGACTTAACCGAAATCAAGCATCCGAAAAACATGTCCCTGAAACTCAGGTTTTCCCTTTGTTTTATGGCTCATTATAGCCCGTCAATTTCCAATTTGCGCGCGTTCCGTTGACTTTCGTCAAGGATGACAAACGCGTGATGTTTCACCCTAGGACCTGCCTCACCAGCAAATGGAGAGTGATCATGTCACTTGGAATCAGCTACAACAGAACTGGCCGCGCCTTAGGGGTCGGTTTGGCAATGTTGCTGGGCAGCGTCGCTGCGCCAGTCTTTGCCGAAGAGCCAACCCTGAGCAAGGAAGCCTTTGAATCATCAAAACAACTTTACTTTGAGCGCTGCGCCGGTTGTCACGGTGTGTTGCGCAAAGGGGCAACCGGCAAAAGCCTTGAGCCTCTGGTTGAAACGAAGAATGACGATGGTACCGTAACCGAGTCTGGCACCCTGAAACTGGGGCAGGAGCGACTGGAAAAAATCATCGCATGGGGCACCGAAGGCGGGATGAACAACTTCTCGGACGTGATGTCCGAAGAAGAAATCCGCGATATGGCGACCTACATCCAGATGGAGCCGCCCCAACCGCCGGAAATGTCGCTTGAACAGATGATGGCGACCCGCAAGGTCTATGTCGAACCCGAAGATTACCCGACCGAGCCGCTGCATGGCCGCAACTGGGAAAACTTCTTTGTCGTCATCGAACGTGACGTGGGCAAAGTGGCCGTGATCGACGGCGACACCAAAGAGGTGCTGGCGCATATCCCGACCGGTTACGCCGTGCACGTCCTGAAAGCGTCCGAGCACCATAAACTGGAAGAACCCGAAAATCCGGGCCGCTTCTGGTACACCATGGGCCGCGACGGGAAGATGACCAAGATCGACCTGTGGCAGAACCCCGAGAACATGCTGGTTGCCGAGGTTACCATTGGTTATGACGCGCGCGACGTGGCGGTATCGGGTGACGGTAAATACGTCATCGGTGGCGCCTACTGGCCCCCTCATTTCGCCATCGTCGACGCCGAAACCATGGAGCCGAAAAAGGTTGTCTCGACCCGGGGTTACAACGTGGACGGGGATTATGTGGAAGAGGCCCGCGTGGCCGCCATCTACACCACCCCGAACGAGCCCACATGGATCGTGGCCGTCAAGGAGCTCGGTCAGCTTTGGCAGGTGGACTACTCCGATCTGGACAACCTGCGTATCGACAAGATCGACAGCGCAAAGTTCCTGCATGACGGGTTCTTTGATCCGACCGGCCGTTATTTCCAGATCGCCGCAAACGCGTCGAACAAGATGGTCGTGGTCGATACCGAGACTCATAAGCTGGAAGCTATGATCGATACCGCGCCGCTGCCGCACCCCGGCCCGGGCGCCAACTGGGATGACCCGAATTGCGGTCCTGTTGCCGGTACGACCCACCTGGGCGAAGGCACGGTTACCGTTTGGGGCAACGACCCCGAAGGCCGCCCGGACGATGCCTGGAAAGTCTGCTACGAGGTGGAAACCGACGGACCCGGTCTGTTCATCCGGACCCATCCGAACTCGGACTACATCTGGGCCGACCAGACCAAGCACCCCGAGCCTGAGATCCAGCAATCGGTGCAGGTCATCGACAAGGCAACCGGTGAGATCGTGAAAACGATCCAGATCACAGAAGAAGAAGGCAACGTCGCCGTCCACTTCGAGTTCAACCAAGACGGATCCGAGGTCTGGGTGTCCAAGTGGAACCGCTCGACCTCGAAAGAGCCAAATGGTGAGATCGTGATCTTCGACGCCAAGACGCTGGAAGAGATCGGCCGCGTGAAAGGACTGTTTGCACCCACCGGCAAGTTCAACGTCTACAACCGTTCGAACCACGTCACCTGACGGGTTTTGTACTCAGCACCGGAAAGGGCGGGCCCCTCGCCCGCCCTTTCCTCGTTTGACTCATCAGCCAAATCCACAGGCCTGACATCCAGGGCCAGAAAAAGAAGCCAAAACGGAGACCGGATATGACCTCCGAACCGGAAAAGAAAAAACCAATCTGGCGCCGGTATTTCCTGTGGGGAATGCCCGTGGCCGGGATCGCTGCGGCCTTTGCCGCCGGCATCATCTTCTGGGGCGGGTTCAACACCGCTATGGAAGCTACCAACACCAAGGAATTCTGCGTCTCGTGCCACGAGATGCGAGATTTCGTTTACGAAGAATACACCGGCACAATCCACGACGTGAACCGTTCGGGCGTAGGCGCGGTCTGTTCCGACTGTCACGTGCCCAAGGATTGGACTCACAAGATCATCCGCAAGATCAAGGCGTCCAAAGAGCTGTATGGCAAGGTGGTCGGCACCATAAACACGCGCGAGAAATTCGAAGCCAAGCGCGTGCATCTGGCTATGAATGAATGGGAGCGGATGAAATCCACGGACTCGCGCGAGTGCCGCAACTGCCATGACTTCGAGTCGATGATGCCCGAGTTCCAGAAACCCCGCGCCCGTCAGCAGCACCTAAACGCGATGACCGTCGGTCAGACCTGTATTGACTGCCACAAGGGGATTGCGCACTCGGACGCCCGCGACCGGGCCGACGAAGAGTATCTGGAAAAGCTTGAAGCGCCGAACCCAGATTTCATTCGCGAAATCCCGGCCGAATACCTGGCAAGTCTCGAACGCATCGAAGCCAAGGAAGCTGCCGATGCCGAGGCTGAGAAAGCCGCGCGTGTAGCCCAGCAAGAGGCCGTACAGGCCCAGATCGCAGCAGCGGTTGACGCAGCCGTCGCGGAAGAGCGTGCCAAAGCTTCTGGCGAAGATGCCGCAGCCCCGGCAGGTGGCGGCAGCGATGTTGGCACAAATATCGATTGGGCCGCTGTCCCCGGTGCAGATATGAAACTGTTCTATCCTGGTCAGGCCTCGTTTGAATGGGTTCAGAACGGCAGATCCCACGGCGGAGCACGTCCTTTGACCAAGGGCGGAGACAAGTGCACCACCTGTCACGCTGCCGAACTGGACGCGATCGGCAACAAGATCGTGGCCGGTGGGGATCTGGAACCAACCCCGATCCCGGGCAAACGCGGCGTGATAGACGCCACCGTTCAAGCCGCGCATGATGATGAGACCCTCTATATCCGTCTGCAATGGCCGGATGCGGGCCACAACCCCGCCCCCTTTGTCGATGGCGGCAAGATGGACCCGGACAACCAGATCAAGGTGGCCATGATGATCACCGGCACTGGGATTGAGCTGGGCGATCAGGTCGGCTGCTGGGCCTCGTGCCATGCAGACAACAGCTACATGCCCTTTGACCCGGGTGCCGAGGCGATTGCCGCAAATGGCGATGTCTCGGGTCGGCTGAGCACGCAGGACACTGTGACCAAATACATCAGCGAAAGCCGCACCGAGGTCGAGATCAAAGGCCGCCGCGGTAAGGCGCTGGGTGGCTGGGACAAGCTGCAGGCCGCCGATCAGATCGAGCAGTATTTGGCCGATGGCACCTATCTGGATCTGATGCGCGTCTACGCGGACGGCAGCGCCACCAACGGCTATCTGCTGGAACAGCGCGTGGTCAATGACGGTGAGATCGCCGCCTCGGCCAGCCTTGATGCAGGTATGTGGACCGTGGTCTTCACGCGCCCATTGAACTCGGGCGCAGCTGGTGACGTGCCGCTGGAGGCCGGTCAGACCTATACGGTGGGCTTTGCCATCCACGATGACTTTGCCGCCGCACGGTTCCACCACGTGACGCTGGATACCAGCCTAGCATTGGACGACGACAACGCCTTTATCAACGTCGTCAAACAATAAGGAAGAGGGGCCGGGCGATCCGGCCCCTTCCGCTTAAAAGAGGAGACTTGGACAATGAAACCCAAACACCTTCTCCCTGCGCTGCTGCTTCTGGCCGCGCCCGCATGGGCAGAGGACACCGCCGCGCTGTGTGCCGAAGCCGAAGAGCGCTATGTCGAGCTGTTCGACCAGCCCTCCTCCGCCGTTGAGGATGCCGATGTGGTGCTGATGTACAAATACACGTTCTGCCCAGCCGAGCTAACCGTGAAACCGGGCACAACCGTGCGCTGGGTGAATGTCGATAAGCGCACCAGTCACTCGGTCCTGCTGAAAGACGGCAGCGAGCCCGAAAGCGACCGTCTGTTTCCTGAGGAGACGGTTGACCTGACCTTCCTCACCCCGGGTCCGCAGGACTATCTGTGTGGCCCGCATTGGGAGACACAGAACATGATCGGCATGATCACCGTCGAACCCTGAGCCGAGGCAATCATACAGGCAAGCCGAAAGGAGCGCGGGGCAATTCCCGCGCTCCTTAACTTTAGTCAAGGAGGTTCCTTTCCGATTACGCCAGTCTGCCCGCATGACACGCCCGGCTCACCCAGCAACGTCCCCTGATCGCGCAGGAATTCCGGGCTCCGAATACATTCAGACCAAGCGAGTTTGCACATGAGCGGTAAGGTTTTTCTGATTGGCGCAGGCCCCGGTGACCCCGAACTGATGACCCTGCGCGCGCTGCGGATGCTGCAAGAGGCGGACGTGGTGGTCTATGACCGTCTGGTCTCGGCCGATATCCTCAATCTGCACGCTGATGGCGCACGGCTGATCCCGGTTGGGAAGGCCCCCAAGTGTCATACCGTGCCGCAGGATCGCATCAACGAAATCCTCGTCGAGGAAGCCAGCGCCGGTCACACCGTTGCTCGCCTCAAGGGGGGTGACCCGATGATCTTCGGACGCGGCTCGGAAGAGGCCGCGCACCTGATGGCAAACGGCATCCCAGTCGAATACGCGCCAGGCATTACCGCAGCGCAGGGGGCATCCTGTTCGACAGGCGTGCCGCTGACCCATCGCGGGTTGGCGACATCGGTGCAATATGTCACCGGGCACCGACAGGCCGACAAGGTGCTGGATCTGGATTGGAAACGTCTGGCCGACCCGGACTCGACCTTAGTCGTCTATATGGGCGTCGCCAATATCGGCCAGATCGCCATGGGACTGATGACCGAGAACCTGCCCGGCTCAACTCCGGTTTTGGCGGTAGGCAAAGCGACCACACCTGATGAGCGCCGGATGGTATCCCGGCTGGATCGGCTGGCCGCTGATGTGCGCAAGGCCGGGCTAAAGGCGCCCACGCTGTTCATCATCGGCAAGGTAGTTTCACTTTATGCAGAACGGCCTGTGGCCGACCTTTTGGAGCAGGCGCATGGCTAAGTTCGGTTCCGGAAGGCCGGCACTGCAACCGGCTGTGAGAGGACGCAAAGGATGGGCAGCACGTGCTGTTCTCACTTCCGCAGTGCTTGTTGCCACCACGGCCTTCGCTGCTGACACGCTTGACGCCAACGCACTGAAACGCCTTGTCCATCAGGATTGCGGCTCATGCCATGGGTTATCGCTGAAAGGCGGCCTCGGCCCCGATCTGCGGTCCAAAACACTGGAACACTACGATGCCGAGGTACTGACCGGCGTGATCCTCGACGGCATCCCCGACACCGCGATGCCCCCATGGCGGCCCTTGATCAGCGAAGAAGAGGCCGAATGGATCGCCCGTTACCTGCTGGCACAGGAGGCACAATGAAACAGCTCATCCTTACCCTCGCCGCCACCCTTATGATGACCACCGCCCAGGCTGAACCCACGGCGACCGGCGACCTAGGACTTGTGATCGAACGCGCCAAGGGCTCGGTTCTTCTGGTGGACCAATCCGACCGCGCAGCGCTGGCGCGGATCGAAGGTCTGGGCG
Organism: Ruegeria sp. CG1; assembly: GCF_056537265.1. Lineage (NCBI taxonomy): Bacteria > Pseudomonadati > Pseudomonadota > Alphaproteobacteria > Rhodobacterales > Roseobacteraceae > Ruegeria > Ruegeria sp. CG1. The sequence continues at coordinate 127,981 of NZ_JBQFRF010000006.1, forward strand.
ATCTGTCCCATGCCTCGCTGGTCTATTCACCCGATGAACGCTTTGCCTATGTATTTGGACGAGACGGCGGCCTGACTAAGGTGGATATCGTCACCCGCCAGATCGTGAACCGGGTCGTGCAGGCGGGCAACGCCATTGGCGGTGCCATTTCGGATGACGGCGAGCTGGTCGCTGTATCGAATTATGAACCTGGCGGTGTGCGCGTCTTCGATGCGGACACGCTAGAGATGGTCGCGGACATTCCCACCGACAGCAAAACCATCGGATTGGTCGATGCACCCGGCCGCCGGTTCGTCTTCACCATGTGGGACACGGGCGAGACCTGGATTGCTGATTTCTCCAACGGCGCACCCGCGATCACCAAGATCCCCGAAATGGGCAAGAATCCTTACGACGCGCTGATCACCGCAAATGGCCGCACCTATATCACTGGCTTGTTTGGCGAGGATGGCCTGACCGCGCTGGACCTTTGGGCCGAGACGCCCGAACCCATCCGCGTGCTGCCCAACTATGGGCGCGGGCAAGAGGAGATGCCCGTCTACAAGATGCCCCACCTCGAAGGCTGGGCGCTGACCGGGCGCGAATTTGTGCTGCCCGCCGTCGGCCATCACGAGGTTCTGTGGATCGACGCCGACACTTTGACCGAAACCGGACGTACGCAGACCCATGGTCAGCCGGTCTTTGCCATGGCCCGTCCTGACGGGCGGCAGGTTTGGGTGAACTTTGCCCACCCTCTGAACGACACCATTCAGGTTATTGATTCTGTGACCAAGGAGATCATTCACGAATTCAAACCCGGCCCTGCCGTACTGCATATGGAGTTCACTCCGCGAGGGCATGAGGTCTGGATCAGCGTGCGCGACGCCAACAAGGTTATGGTCTACGACACGCAAACGTTTGAAAAGCTGCGCGAGATTGAGGCCGACAGCCCATCCGGCATTTTCTTCACCGCCCGTGCGCACAGAATGGGGCTTTGACATGCAACACATCACCGATCCCATCGACCGTCGTTTGCTGGACGAGTTTCAGCGCGACTTTCCGATAACAGAGCGTCCGTTTCAGGTGTTGGCGTCTTTGCTAGGGCTGGACGAAGCCGAGGTGATTGATCGCCTAACTCGCATGCAGGCCACCGGGCGGATTACACGCGTAGGTGCCACCATCGCTCCGGGCGCGGTTTCGGCCAGCACCTTGGCCGCTGTTGCGGCCCCCGAACATCGGTTGGAAGAGATTGCAGCCCTGATCGACGCCGAACCGGGCGTGAACCACAACTACCAGCGGGAGGATGACTGGAACCTCTGGTTCGTCGCAACCGGCCCGGATCGCACCCATGTCGATGACACCCTTGCACGGATATCGCAGCGTTCCGGACTGCGGGTTCTGGACCTGCGCCTCGTACGTCCATTCAACGTCGATTTGGGCTTTCGTATGTCGGGAAAAACACGCAATGTTCCTGGCCTTCGTAAGGTGGATCGCTCAGCCATGCAGCCCGGAGATCGCGAGTTGCTGCAGGCGCTCAGCTCGGGCCTGACCCTGACAGAGATTCCTTATGCCGCATTGGCACAAACGCTGGGCAGAGATGATTCCAACGTAATGGGACGTATCGAAGCGCTGCAAACAGCAGGCATAATCTCTCGTCTCGGGGTTATCGTGCGCCACCGGGCGCTCGGCTGGTCAGCCAATGCGATGGTTGTTTGGGACATGCCGCCCGAACAGGTGGACACGGCTGGACCGGCGCTGGCGGCCTATCCCGGCGTGACGCTGTGCTATGAGCGCAACCCGGTCAAGGATGTCTGGCCCTATCGCCTCTATTCCATGATCCATGCACGCTCGCGCCCCGAAGCGATGGAGGTTCTGGCCGCAGCCGCCGCTCTGCCCGAACTGGCAGGCGCACGGAACAAAGTGCTGTTCTCGACCCGTTGTTTCAAACAGACCGGCGCGTTGATCCAACCGAAAGAGGCAGCAGCATGACTATGGACGCAACCGACCGCGTAATCCTGAACCGGATGCAGGATGACCTGCCGCTGACCGCGCATCCCTTTGCCAGTGTAGCCCAGGAACTTGGGATTCCCGAAGACGAACTCCTAACCCGTCTCGCACGAATGAAAGAGCAGCGGATCATCACACGTTTCGGCCCGTTTTTCGACGCCGCTGCAATGGGTGGAGCGTTCTGCCTGTGCGCCATGGCCGTGCCAGAGGATGCATTCGAAACCGTCCTGACCAAAGTCAATGCGCACGCCGAGGTTGCCCATAATTATGAGCGTACGCACCGGCTGAACATGTGGTTCGTGCTGGCCACCGAAACGCCTGAGGGGATCGAGGCCGCCGCTGATGCGATCGAACGGGAAACGGGGATCGAAGTTCTCCGTTTCCCCAAACTACAGGAATTTTTCATCGGCTTCCGGGTGGCAGCATGATCGACGTTCAGGACAGAGAGATTATCGAAGCGCTGCAAAGCGGCCTGCCGCTTGTGCCTGCGCCTTATGCAGCCGTTGCCGAAACACTTGGGTTGGACGAGGATGCCCTTTTGTATCGTCTGGCAGAGCTGAAATCCCATGGTGTTATCCGCCGCATCGCCGCCGCTCCGAACCACTACAAGCTGGGGATGACGGCAAACGGGATGACTGTTTGGGATGTAGACGACAGCCAGATTGCGGAATTGGGCACACAGATCGGGGCGCTGCCCTTTGTCACCCACTGTTACGAACGTCCCCGCGCCCTGCCCGATTGGCCCTATAACCTGTTCGCCATGGTCCACGGTTCTGACCGGGACGAGGTCGAGGAAAAACGCGCCGAGATCACCGCCATTCTGGGCGAGGCCTGCCGGGCCAAGGACATCCTCTATTCCACGCGTATCCTGAAAAAGACCGGGCTGCGCCTGAAAAAGAAAGGCTGAGACATGTTCCGCCTGACCGAATACATGCAGCAGCTCGTCAAACCGACACCGGTGCGCAGACGCCGTCCCGGCCCGGTGAAGCCGGTAGTGATCTGGAACCTGACGCGGCGCTGCAATCTGAAATGCCGCCACTGTTACACAGTTTCAGCAGATGTCGCGTTCCCCGGTGAGCTCAGTCACGAGCAAGCCATGGTAACCCTTGAGGATCTGGGCCAATTCCGCGTCCCGGCCCTGATCCTCTCGGGTGGGGAACCGCTGGACCGGTTCGATTTCTTCGACATCGCCAAACGCGCCCGCGATCTGGTGCCGATGCTGGCACTGTCGACCAACGGTACGCGGATTTACGACGAAACCGCCGACATGATCGCCGACGTGGGCTTCAACTATGTCGGCATTTCGCTGGACGGGATCGGGGCCACAAATGACTGGTTCCGGGGCGTCGAAGGCGCCTTTGCCGACGCCCTGCGCGGTGTTCGCGAATGTAAGAAACGCGGCATCAAAGTGGGTCTGCGTTTCTGCCTGACCGAGGGCACACAGCACCACCTGCCTGACCTGCTGCAACTGTGCGACGATGAGGGTGTCGACAAGTTCTACCTGTCTCACCTCGTCTATGCCGGGCGCGGTGACAAGAACCGAGGCGAGGATGCCGAGCATTTGCGCACCCGTAAGGGTTTGGATTTGTTGTTGGAACGTGCGTGGGAAGCCGTCTCGGGCGGCCGTCCGCTGGATATCGTGACTGGCAATAACGATGCCGATGCCGGGTATTTCCTGAACTGGGTTCGGTCGCATTTCGACCATGACAAAGCTGCCAATGTGCGGGAACATCTTGCGGCGTGGGGTGGCAACTCTAGCGGTTTGGGCGTGGCCAATATCGACAACCTCGGCCGCGTGCATCCCGATACCTATTGGTCCGATTACACTGTTGGCAATGTGAAGACCAAATCGTTTTCGGAACTCTGGACCAGCGATGACCCGATGCTCGCCATGCTGCGTACCCGTCCGCGTCCTTTGAAGGGGCGTTGCGGGGCCTGTCAATTAAAGGATGTCTGCGGTGGCAACACCCGCATCCGTGCTCTGCAACTGACCGGCGACCCGTGGGCCGAGGACCCGGCCTGCTATCTATCAAACGAAGAAATCGGTGTGCAGGGCGCAGGCGAGCGTCTGCAGGTCACGCCGTTCCGAGGGAAAAGCCATGATCCGGCGCATCAATTCTTTTGACACCTTGAAAATCGGCACATTCTGCTCGCTGCTGCTGACCGGCGCAGCTTGGGCTGATGCACCTTCGGATTATGCTGAATTCTGTGCCTCATGTCATGGCGAAAACCGTCTGGGTGGGGTCGGTCCGGCGCTGATCCCCGAGACGTTGAAACGGATGCGTGGGCCACGCGTGGCGGCGGTTATTGCCGAAGGGCGTACGGCCACCCAGATGCCTGCGTTTTCGCACGAGTTGGACGCGTTGCAGATCGAGGAACTGGCGGGATGGTTGAAATCTCCGCTGGAGACCGATCCCGAATGGGGTGAGGCCGATATCATGGCCAGCCGGACTCTGGATGATGAGTACGCATCGGTTGACGCGCCTGTCTGGGACAGCGACCCGATGAACATCACGCTGGTGGTGGAAACAGGCGATCATCATGTCAGTGTGCTGGACGGCGATACGTTCGAGGTTCTGGATCGGTTCGAAACCCCGTTCGCCGTGCATGGTGGGCCGAAGTTCAGCCCCGATGGCCGCTATGTCTTCATCATGTCGCGCGATGGCTGGGTGCAGAAATATGATATCTGGGCGCTGAAACAGGTGGGCCGCGTGCGCGCGGGGTTAAACAGCCGCAACATCGCAATGTCGGGTGACGGCAAATGGGTGGCGGTAGCGAACTATTTACCGAACTCGCTGACCCTGCTGTCGACAGAGGACTTGTCGGTCGCGAAAGTCATTGAAGTCAAGAGCAAAAAGGGCGTTCCCAGCCGTGTTTCTGCCGTTTATCAGGCACCACCGCGCGAAAGCTTTGTTCTGGCGCTGAAGGATGTCCCTGAGATTTGGGAGGTGTTCTACGGGGCCAACCCGCCGCAATCCGGTATTGGCCACGATTTCCGCATCGAGGGGCAGTTCAAGAACCCTGACCCGTTCCCCGTGCGCAAGATCACCACGCCTGATTATCTGGACGATTTCTTTTTCGATCAGAGTTATGAATACGTTATGGGCGCCTCGCGTGATGGCAAGGGCGGGCAGGTGATTGATCTGGTGATCGGTCATAAGATCGCGGATCTGGACCTGCCGGGGATGCCTCACTTAGGTTCGGGGATCACCTGGCAGCAGGGCGACACCACCGTGATGGCGACGCCGCATCTGACCGATGGCACGGTCTCGGTGATCGACATGGGAACATGGGAAACCGTCAAGCGGATCAAAACCGAAGGGCCAGGATTTTTCATGCGCAGCCATGAGAACTCGCCTTACGTCTGGGCCGATGTGTTCTTTGGCCCGAACAAGGATGCCATGCACGTGATCGACAAGCAAAGCCTTGAAATCGTGAGAACTTTGCGCCCCGCGCCGGGTAAGACCGTGGCGCATGTAGAATTCACCAAGGATGGCAGTCACGCGCTGGTTTCGATCTGGGAAGATGACGGCGCGGTGATCGTCTATGACGCGCAAACGCTGGAAGAGGTCCGGCGCCTGCCGATGCGTAAACCGTCTGGGAAGTACAATGTCTGGAACAAAATCACCTTCTCGGAAGGCACCAGCCACTGAAGGCAAATGGCCGGTCTGGAAGCTGGCCATCCTGCTTTATCCTGCCACGGCTCTGACCGTGGCCATCAACCTGTTTCTGGCTGGGCTGATCCTGCACAGCGCGGGGTTTGGTGCCATTGAACCAGTACCTGCGATCTTATGGTCCATCCCCTTGGGCGTGCCCGCCTCATGGCTGGCGGGGCGCTGGGTGCGTGGCCTGATGGATGAGGCAGACGATTGATTTGAAAAGAAAATCAGAAATTTGCTTCACCTAACCTAAGTCAAGTCGCGACTCGGTAGAATCCAATACCCCAAAGGCATAGCTTTCCGAGTCGGAGACTCCATGCCTGCCCTGATCCCTCTGCACAATCTCCCTGTACGCGCAACTCGCGCGGCATGTGGGTTGGCAGGCATATTCCTTCTGTTGTTGCAGGCCTTTGGACCGGTGCTGGCGAGTCCCGGTGAAAGTGTCTGGATGGAGATCTGCTCGGAAGGCGGCGCGGTCTGGGTTGAAGTTGATCTTGAGGAGGACACCGAAGACCCGACCGCGTACTGCCCAAAATGCGCCGATTGCGCGCTGTGCGCTGTCACCAGTGCAGCGCCCGCACCCGAGCTGGTGCAGGTACCGCAAATCGGAAACTTCCGTGTTGTACAGCTTCAGAACAGCAATTCTTCCATGTTGTACAAGTCGCATAAGCTGTGGCCCGAAACCCGGGGACCTCCGCGCCCGACCCAAGAAACTGCTGAACGCACCCTGCGCGCGTCCATGGCGTCCACCCTAAGTATCGGAGGTGCGCCGTGGTCGTAAGTCGCGCAATCCATTTCCTGCTGGCCCTTGCCCTGTCCTGCCTGATGGCGATCAGCGCCCATGCCGACAGCCTTGCCAGCTTCCTGCCCGAGATTGAACCCGCCGATCTGGCCCCCGGTGCTGATGCCTTTGGGCCGGTCCGTGATGACGTTCCGGTTGCCCCCGTTCTGAAGGGCGGCGAAACCGTTGCCTGGGCCTTCCTAACCTCTGACTTCGTTGGCACCACCGGCTATTCCGGCAAACCGATCCATGTGGTCGCCGCCATCGATGATCAAGCGGTGCTAACCGGTGTGCAACTGGTCAAACACTCGGAGCCCATCGTTCTGATTGGCATCCCCAACGCGCGCATGGTTGAGCTGACCGAAGGCTATGCCGGTCTGGACTTGAAGGTTGAGGCTGAAACCGGCGGTGAGGGGCATGACCTCGATATCATCTCGGGGGCCACCGTCACGATCATGGTGATTGATGACAGTCTTGTGCGCGGCGGCATCAAGGTGGCGCGGGCGCTGGGGTTGGGCGGTTTGTCTCCGCTGCAGGCCGATGGGCCGAAACGCGAAGTCGATCTGGCGCAGGATGCGGTATACGACTGGACCACCCTGTCCGGCGACGGCTCGGTCCGGCGACTGACGCTGGATATCGGGCAGGTCAACGCTGCGTTCGAAGCCACCGGAGATCAGCGCGCCATCAAACGCCCTGAACCCGGCGAACCAGATGACACCTATATTGATATGCATATGGCGTTGGTATCCGTGCCGTCGATCGGCAAGTCGCTGCTGGGTGAGGCCGAATATCAAAACATGGTCGACTGGCTGGACGAAGGCGAGCAGGCCATTCTGGTGCTGGGGCGTGGGGCCTACAGCTTCAAGGGCTCGGGCTATGTCCGGGGCGGGATTTTCGACCGGATTCAGTTGATCCAAGGCGACAATTCGGTGCGATTCTTCGACAAGCAGCAGCGCCGGTTAGGCAAGGTTGCGGCACCCGATGCCCCAAGCTTCACGGAATTGGACATCTTCAAGATCCCCGCTGAGGCCGAGTTTGATCCGGCCGAGCCCTTCCGCCTGCAACTGTTGGCGCAGCGGGCTGTGGGCGCGGTTGAGAAGACCTTTCTGACCTTCGATCTGGGCTACAAACTGCCCGAGCAGTATCTGCTGCCCGTTACGGCCCCTGTAGTCGTCGATGACGCCACCGGCGAGGCAGCAGCCAAGGCCGCGCTTTGGAAACGCATCTGGAAGGATCGCACGGTTGAGATCGGGGTGCTGGGCGTCATGCTTTTGGTGCTGACAGCGACATTCTTCTTCCAGTTCCACGCCACCATGAACGCCCGCGTCTTCTATTGGTTCCGCATCGGATACCTGACCATGACGCTGTTCTTCATCGGCTGGTACGCCAATGCGCAGCTGAGCGTGGTGAACCTGATGGCGCTGGCAGGCAGCTTGCGCACCGGCTTCTCTTGGGATGCCTTCTTGCTGGACCCGTTGGTCTTCATCCAATGGTTCGCTGTCGCTGCCGCGCTGCTGTTCTGGGGTCGGGGTGCTTATTGCGGCTGGCTGTGCCCGTTTGGCGCGCTGCAGGAACTGACCAACAAGATCGCGCGGGCCTTCAAGGTGCCGCAATGGACACTGCCCTGGGGCCTGAATGAGCGGCTCTGGCCCGCGAAATACATGATCTTCCTCGTGCTGTTCGGGATCAGTTTTGTCTCGATCCCGCTGGCTGAAACCTATGCCGAGGTCGAGCCGTTCAAGACCGCGATCATTCTGAAGTTCATGCGCGACTGGCCCTTCGTGGTCTTTGCGCTGACCCTGCTGGGGATCGGGCTGTTCATCGAACGGTTCTATTGCCGCTATCTCTGCCCCTTGGGTGGTGCGCTGGCGATCCCTGCCCGTATCCGCATGTTCGACTGGCTGCGCCGCTACAAGGATTGCGGCACCCCCTGTCAGACCTGCGCCAACGAATGCCCCGTTCAGGCGATCCACCCAACCGGTGAGATCAATCCGAACGAGTGCGTCACCTGCCTGCATTGTCAGGTGCTCTACCAGTCTGAGGACAAATGTCCCGTCGTTATCCGCCAGTTGAAACGGCGGGCCAAGACAGGGTCGGTTCAACCGAAAACCCCCCTCGGACAACCACCGGCGAACCATCCGAACGCCAAACCGCAAACCGTTTCCTAAAAAGGAGGAACGATCATGTCGGAACACGATAAGAAACTGAATGTCACACGCCGCGGACTGCTGGGTGCCTCTGCAACCGGCGCCGTGTTGGCCGGAACCGGTCTGGGCAGCACCCTGATGACCGCGAAAGAGGCCAGCGCCGCCGCCAATGCCGCGCTGGAGCCCGGCGAGTTGGACGAATATTACGGCTTCTGGTCCTCGGGTCAGACCGGCGAGGTGCGTATCCTCGGCGTGCCGTCGATGCGCGAGTTGATGCGCATTCCGGTATTCAACCGCTGCTCGGCCACCGGCTGGGGCCAGACCAACGAGTCGCTGAAGATCCTGACCGAAGGGCTGCTGCCAGAGACCAAGCAGTACCTGGCCGCCAATGGCAAAGTCACCTACGACAATGGCGACCTGCACCACCCGCACATGTCCTTCACCGATGGCACCTATGATGGCCGCTATTTGTTCATGAATGACAAGGCCAACACACGCGTCGCGCGCATCCGCTGCGACGTGATGAAATGCGACAAGATCATCGAAATCCCGAACGCGCATGACATCCACGGTCTGCGTCCGCAGAAATACCCGCGCACCGGCTATATCTTCGCCAATGGCGAACACGAGGCACCGCTGGTCAATGATGGCGAGATCCTCGATGATCCGTCGCAATACGTGAACATCTTCACCGCCATTGATGGTGATACGATGGAGATCGCATGGCAGGTGATGGTGTCGGGCAACCTCGACAACACTGACTGCGACTATCAGGGCAAATACGCATTCTCGACCTCGTATAACTCGGAAATGGGTATGAACCTGGCCGAGATGACCGAGAATGAGCTGGACCACGTGGTCGTGTTCAACCTGAAAGGCATCGAAGACGCGATTGCTGCTGGCAACTATCAGGAGCTGAACGGCGTCAAGGTCGTGGACGGGCGTAAAGAGGCGGGCGGCAACCTGACGCGGTATATTCCGATCCCGAATTCGCCGCATGGTGTGAACGCAGCGCCCGACAAGAAACACATCATGATCAACGGCAAGCTGTCCCCGACCGTATCCGTGATCGATGTGGAAAAGGTCGATGCGCTGTTTGCCGACAATGCCGATCCACGCTCGGCCATCGTGGCGGAACCGCAGCTGGGTCTTGGCCCGCTTCACACCGCGTTTGATGGCAAAGGCAACGCCTACACCACCCTGTTCCTGGACAGCCAGGTGGTGAAGTGGGACATCGCCAAGGCCATCGAAGCCTACGGTGGTGCGGATGTTGATCCGATCCTAGACAAAGTGGATGTGCATTATCAGCCGGGCCACAATTCGACCTCGATGGGCGAAACGGCTGAGGCTGATGGCAAGTGGCTGATTTCGATGAACAAGTTCTCGAAAGACCGCTTCCTGAACGTCGGGCCACTGAAGCCGGAAAACGAGCAGTTGATCGATATCTCGGGTGATAAGATGAAGGTGGTCCATGACGGCCCGACCTTCGCGGAACCGCATGACTCGATCCTCGTGCACCGGTCCAAGGTGAACCCGGTCAATGTCTGGGATCGCAACGACCCGATGTGGGAAGAAGCGCGCCAGCAGGCTGCCGCCGATGGTGTGGACCTTGAAGAGGGCGCCGAGGAGCCGATCCGCGATGGCAACAAGGTGCGGGTCTACATGACCTCGACCGCGCCGGTGTTCAGCCTTGAGAAGTTCACCGTCAAGCAGGGTGACGAGGTAACGTTGTATGTCACCAACCTGGATGACGTGGATGACGTGACCCACGGGTTGTGCCTGTCGAACTTCGGCATCGCGATGGAGGTTGCGCCGCAGGCCACCGCCTCGGTCACCTTCATTGCCGACCGTCCGGGCGTGCACTGGTTCTATTGCCAGTGGTTCTGCCACGCGCTGCACATGGAGATGCGCGGCCGGATGTTCGTTGAGCCGCGGAGCGCGTAACCATGCGTTGGTCCCTGCTTATACCGCTCCTGCTCGGCTCGCCCCTTTGGGCGGCGGATTGGGATGTGCCCAACCGGGCAGGGGCCATCAACGAGATACTGGCGCAGGCGGCGGATGGGGACACCCTCCGCCTGAGCCCCGGCGTTTACACAGAAACGCTGGTTCTGGACCGGCCCGTCACGATTGACGGGCTGGGACAGGCCACCATCGACGGACAAGGCGAAGGCAGCGTCATCACCGTGACCGGGCCGGGTGTGACCGTGCGCGGTCTGACGGTGATCGGATCGGGCTCGGACCATGACGGGATCGACAGCGGCATCCAGTTGACCAAGACGGCCCATGCGCCGGTGGTCGAAGACAATGTGCTGCTGGGCAATCTCTATGGCATCGACATCCATGGGGCCAAGGACAGTATCGTCCGGCGAAACCGGATTGAAGGGCGGCAAGACCAGCGCATGAACGAGCGTGGCAATGGCGTCTATGTCTGGAACGCGCCGGGTGCGGTGGTTGAGGACAACGATATCCGCTATGGCCGCGACGGAATCTTTGTAAACTCGTCGAAGAAGAACACCTTCACCGGCAACCTGTTTAGCGATCTGCGTTTTGCCGTGCATTACATGTATGCCGACAATTCGGTGGTCAGCGACAACGTCTCGATCGGCAATGATCTGGGCTACGCGGTGATGTTCACGACCAATGTGACCGTGGCCAATAACGTCTCGATCGGCGACCGCGAACATGGCGTCATGCTGAACTATGCCAACAAAAGCACCATCACCGGAAACGTTGTGAAAGGTGCGAAAGAGAAATGCAGCTTCCTCTATAACTCGAACAAGAACGAGTTCACCGATAACTGGTTTGAGGGATGCGGCATCGGCATCCACTTTACCGCTGGCAGCGAGCGCAACCGCATCGTTGGCAATTCATTCATCGGAAACCGGACGCAGGTGAAATATGTCTCGACCAAATGGGTCGAGTGGTCCGAAGACGGACGCGGCAACTACTGGTCCGATTTCGCCGCTTATGATGTGGATGGCAACGGCATTGCCGATGCCCCCTATCGCCCCAATGACAGTATGGACCATGTGCTGTGGACCCAACCCTCAGCCAAATTGTTGCTCGGCTCCCCTGCCGTGCAACTGGTGCGCTGGTCGCAATCGGCCTTCCCGGCGTTGTTGCCGGGGGGCGTGATGGACAGCAACCCATTGATGCAAGCCCCTGAACCCCCAGCTATGAAAAAGGTGCCTCATGACGGATAAGGCCCTGTCAATCGACCATGTTCTCAAGGACCGTGGAAAAAACCGCGTTCTTGACGATATCACCCTGTCTCTTGCCCCCGGTCAGCGCGTTGCGCTGTTGGGCCATAACGGTGCTGGCAAGTCGACGCTGATCAAATCTATCCTCGGCCTGACGCCGATCCATGGCGGAGCCATTCGGATCGGAGACGCCACCCCCGGTAGTGCTCAGGCGCGTCGCGAGACGGCCTATCTGCCCGAAGCGGTGTCATTTCATCCCGCCTTGACGGGGCGCGAGCAGTTGACCCTGTTTGCGCAGCTTTCAGGTGCAAAGGCCGACGTGCTTGGCCTGTTGGAGCGCGTTGGTCTCAGCGACGCATTGGACCGCCGGATCGGTACCTATTCCAAAGGCATGCGGCAACGTCTGGGTCTGGCGCAGGTGCTGTTGGGTCAACCGAAAGTGGCTTTGCTGGATGAGCCGACAAGCGGGCTGGACCCGATCTCGCGGCAGGACCTTTATGCCATCATCGACGAGCTGGCTGCCCAAGGCACAGCCGTTCTAATCGCCAGCCATGCGCTGACCGAGGTCGAGGCCCGTACTGATCGCATCGCCATCATGCGCAAGGGCCGGATGGTCGCTGACGATACGCTGAACAATCTGTCGGCTCTGGCCGGTCTGCCGATCCGCTTGAAAGTACGCGCCAGCGCCAATCCTGATGTGCTGGCCGCTGAACTGGGTGGCAACCGGATCAATGGGGCATCCGTTGAATTGCTCTGCGCACCCGAAGACAAGATGGAGGCGCTGCGCCGGATCGCCGGATTGGGCGACGCTGTGGCGGATGTGGAAATGACCCCGCCCAAGCTGGAAGACCTCTATCGCCACTACGCACAGGAGGATTTGCAATGACCCGCTTCCTCGCCATCACCCGCACAGAAATGCTGATCCTGCGCCGCAACCGCTGGCTGCTGGTCGCCACATTGATCATGGTGCTGTTCGCTTTGGCGCTGACCTTTGCGGGCAGCGCACCAACCGGCACGTTGGGAGTCGGCATGCTGACCGTCTCGGTGGCCTCGATGACCACGCTTTCGGTCTATCTTGCACCGCTCTTGGCGCTGATGATCGCCTTTGACGCCATCGCGGGCGACGTGGATCGCGGCAGCCTGTCACTGCTGCTGTCCTACCCGGCGGGGCGCGGAGAAATCCTGTTGGGCAAATTCACCGCCCATCTGGCCGCGCTGGCCTTTGCCATGACCATCGGTTTCGGCACCGCTGGCGCAGTGGCCGCCTTCTTTGGCGGCGCGGGTCCGGAAAGCCTGATGGCTCTGGTCCGCCTGATCCTCACATCTATCCTGCTGGGCGCTGTCTTTCTGGCGCTTGGATACTTGCTGTCCGCCCTGGCAAAGGGGGCCACGGCGGCGGCAGGTTTGTCGGCCGGGCTCTGGCTGGTTTTTGTCGTCCTCTATGATTTGGGCCTGTTGGGGGCCGTCGTCATGGACAAGGGCGGCGCTTTCACCCAATCCGTCTTTCCATGGGTGATGGTGGCCAACCCGGCCGACGCATTCCGTTTGTGGAACATCGCCGCAACCGAGGGCGTCGCGATAGCCTCGGGCATGACCGGGGCGGCGCAGGCCCTGCCGGTCTGGGCCGCGCCCGCCTCGCTGCTGATCTGGCCGGTGCTGGGCTTTGCCCTTGCGCGTCTCGCATTTCGGAGAGTTGAGCCATGAGATACCTAGCCCTGATCGCTCTGGTCGCGTTGACGGCCTGCAAAGAAGAGGTGGCCGAGGCTCCCGACCCGGTTGATCTCACCCCGGATGCGCTGAGTTATTTCTGCCAGATGAACATCGCGGAACACGGCGGGCCCAAAGGGCAGATCCATCTGGAAGGCTATCCCGCGCCTTTGTTTTTTGCGCAGGTGCGCGACATGCTGGCCTATCTGAAAAGCCCCGAACGTGACGCCAAGATCACCGCTGTCTATGTCAGTGACATGAGCGTCGCGCCCAGCTGGCGGCAACCGGGGATTTCCAACTGGATCGCCGCCGATGGTGCGACCTTTGTCGTCGGCGCCGATGTGGCCGGTGGCATGGGTGCGCGAGAAGTCGTGCCCTTTGGCGACCCCGCCGCGGCAGAGGCGTTCATTGCCAAATATGGCGGCGGCGCCCTGCCACTGTCTGATATTCCCGATGCCGAAGTGCTGGGCCCCGTCGATCTGGACCTCGCGCTGGAGACCCCCGCATGACCCTTCTGACCCGCCGCCGTTTCCTGGCCATCTCAGCCGCCTGCGCCGCCGTACCCGCCGCTGCTGGCAACGTCGCCCAATGGCGCGGTATCGCGCTGGGCGCACCCGCCAGCCTGTGGCTGGAAGGCTCGACGGACGCACAGGCCGCGCCGATCTTTGCTGCGGTCGAGGCAGAGCTGAATCGGCTGGAGAATATATTCAGCCTCTACCGGACGCACTCGCAGATCAGTCAGCTTAACCGGATCGGCCACCTGGTCACCCCGGCGCCTGAGCTGCTGGAGGTGCTGAGCCTTTGTTCCACGCTTCACGACGCTTCGGGCGGGGTGTTTGATCCGACGATCCAGCCCATGTGGCTAGCGCTCGCCAGTGGCGCGGCGGGGTCGCAAGTGGAACGTGCGCGCCAGACGATTGGTTGGGACAAGATTCACGTAAGCGCCGGTGAGATCCGCCTGCCGCATCCCGGACGCTCGGCGATTACCCTGAACGGGATTGCTCAAGGTGCGATCACTGACCGGATTTCCGCTTTGATGCGATCCTTCGATCTGCGCGATGTGCTGGTGGATATGGGCGAGGTCGCCGCCCTTGGCCAGCGGAGCAATGGCGAGCCGTGGCGCGTCGGGCTGGCCAAGCCCGACGGTGCTGTCGCCAAACGGATCACACTGCAGGACCGCGCCGTTGCAACCTCGGCCCCCGAAGGCACCATGCTACAGGGCGATCAGGGGCATATCCTGAACCCGAAAGGGTTGGGTGCGCCCTATCAGGCTGTATCAATCTCAGCCTCGCAGGCAGCATTGGCAGACGGGCTCTCAACCGCCCTATGCCTGACCCCACGTGCCAAAGCAAACGCGCTGATATCGCGTTTTCCGGGCGCGCGTATCGAGATGAGTATCTGAACGCGGGTAAAGCTTGTCGTAAGGGGATGGTGCCTCAAGAGGGACTCGAACCCCCGACCTTGTCCTTACGAAGGACCTGCTCTACCAGCTGAGCTATTGAGGCGATGCGGAAGCTCGTTTAACGGCAGCGCGCGGGTCATGCAAGCGTGGATTGCCGGGCCGGTGCGCGGTTGACCACTACGCATTCATCCCGCATCCTGACGCCGACATGATCCGCCCGGCGGGTTACGATGGTTTATCAGATATTTGGCAAGGTCATTTGGATGTCCGGGAATTCGCAGAAGTCTTATGTGCTAGACACCCACCGGCTGCGCGACCCGGAAGAGACCCTGGCCATCGTCAAACCATTCCTCAAGCAGATGGGCATAACCCGGATCGCCAACCTGACGGGACTGGACCGGGTTGGATTGCCGACAGTGATGGTGACGCGGCCAAACTCGCGCTCGGTCGCGGTGTCGCTGGGCAAGGGGCTGTCGCTGAGCGCAGCCCGGGCTTCGGGCGTGATGGAAGCGATTGAATCCTGGCACGCAGAGCGGATCGAACTGCCGCTACGGCTGTCCAGCTTTGCTGATCTGGCGGTGGAGTATGTGATCGATGCCGACCGTCTGCCCAGCGTCACCGGCGGGCAGTTCGACCCTCATCAGGCGATACTGTGGGTGCTGGGGCGCGATCTGCCCTCGGGCCAGCCCTGCTGGGTGCCGTATGAGATGGTGGACACCGATTATACCACCTCGCCCGTGGCTGGGCAGCGGGCGTTTCCGCGAACGACAAACGGGCTGGCGTCCGGTAACAACGTGACCGAAGCCAGTTGCCACGCGATCTGCGAGTTGATCGAGCGTGACGCCACAACGCTGTGGCACCACCGGGGCGCAACCCCGCGTGTTGATCCCCGTACAGTGGACGACCCGCGTTGCCTTCAGGCGATGGAACAGATTTCTGCGGCGGGGCTTGATTTGGGAATCTGGGACACGACCTCGGACATCGGCATCGCCAGCTTTCGCTGCGCGATATGTGAGGACGGAGGCACCACGGGCCATATCGGCATCGGCGACGGCTGCCACCCGGATCGCGCCATTGCCCTACTGCGGGCGCTGACCGAAGCGGCGCAAACACGGCTGACCTATATCTCAGGGGCGCGGGATGATCTGGACCCGGAAGAGTTCTCGGACACTGCCCGGAACTGGCGCAGCGGATACATCCGCGAACTGATCGATGGCTCGGCGCCCATCGGTGATTTCACCGAATGCCCAACCTACGTGACCGGATCTTTCACGGATGACCTGTCTTTGTTGCTGGCGCGCCTGTCCGAGGCAGGCATAGATCAGGTGGTCACTGTTGATCTGTCGCGACCCGAAATTGACATCGCAGTGGTGCGCGCGGTGATACCAGGCTTGGAAGCGCCCCATGACGATCCCGACTTTGTCGCAGGCCCCCGTGCGCGAGCGGTGACGTCATGAGCGTGGTTGTTTTTGTCGGGCCGACGCTACGGGCCGAAGCCGTGCGCGAACATCTGAACGCCACTATCCTACCCCCGGTTCAGCAGGGCGATGTGTATCGGGCAGTGCGGGAAAAGCCGCGTGCGATCGGGATTATAGACGGGTATTTCGACGGGGTGCCCTCGGTCTGGCACAAGGAAATCCTGTGGGCCTTGGAGCAAGGTATACCGGTCTTTGGCAGTGCCAGCATGGGTGCGCTGCGCGCGGCAGAGCTGGCGGATTTCGGGATGATCGGGATCGGCCAGATTTTTGAGGGTTACCTGAATGGTGCCATCGAAGATGATGACGAGGTGGCGGTGCTGCACGGCCCTGCCGAGCTTGGCTTTCCACCGCTGAGCGAGCCTATGGTCTCGATCCGCGCCACCATTGCGCAAGCCAAGACAGCGGGTGTGTTGTCGTCAGAGACGGGCGACGCGTTGCAGCAAAAGGCGAAAGACCTGCACTACCGTGACCGGGTTTGGGATCGCATCCTTGAGGGCGCTTCGGACCCGCAACCCTTTCAACGATGGTTGCCCGAGGGGCAGGTGGATGCGAAAGGGGATGACGCCCGCGCGATGCTGGCTGAGATGGCCCGCTTTCTGAATGCTGGAACGAATGTGTCAGACGCACATCGCACCGAACGGACGCTGGTCTGGCGTGACCTCCGCGCCCGTGTGGATGGGGAAGCCGCACAACAGGATAGCGAGGCGCGGGCGCTAGTGGATGAGCTGCGGCTTGATCCGGTTCTCTACGCGCATCTGCGTGATCGCGCGGCGTTAGGCTTGCTGTCCAAAGACGAAACCCGCCGGCAGGGTTTGGAGCCGGATAAAAACGCCGTGGTCAAGCAAATGACAGAGCATCGGCTGGAGGCCCGGCTGCCCCGCCACGTGGATTTACTCGAATGGCTGGAAGAAAATGACCTGACCCTTGCGCAGTACGAGGCGATGCTGGCTGACAAATCCCGTATCGAGATCGCAATCCAGACGCTGGCCGAGACAATGGATGCCGCTTTGCTAGCCGAGCTTCGACGCTCGGGCGACTACAGCGCGTTGCGTGACCGGGCGCAGCGCAAATCGGCGCTGTTGCCGGATCAAAGCAACGCTGCAACCCGGACGCGCGCCTTGATCTGGTATTTTGAAACACGTCTTGACCAGAGGGTGCCGGATGATCTTGACTCCTACGCGATCGGGCTTGGCCTTGAGGGGCGCGATGCCTTGGTTGATTTGATTGCCGCCGAGTTCATGTTTTGCCAAGCTGGTGGCGATCCGGTTGACCAAGAGCCCGGATTGGCAGCCGGTCTGCACGCCGGCGGATAACGGGAGGGAAAATTGGCAATCTGGCCCGACTATTCAGAGAATGACCCCCCCGGCACGCGGTTCTTACTATATCCGCAATCGCCCTTTTTAGAGCCAAATTCCAAGCCCGAACTGGTCGAAATATCGGCCCCGCAAGGGACCATAGGCCCAGGCCCATCGGGCCCCCGCATGTATGCGATGTACCCGGTCGACAAAACGACCCCCTATGGCGCGATGATCGAGGGTGAAGACGGCCCCGAGATGTATCTGCCGGCATGGGACGGCTATATCCTGCCGCCGCCCGAGCCCGATGAGTTTGGCAATTTCATCCATATCGATCCCGAGGACCCGGCCTTTGAAGCCGCCCATCTGTTCGGAGCGGCCCATTTCACCATGGATGTGTGGGAGGGCTATTTTAATCGCCCGATCCCCTGGCATTTCGCGCGTGATTTCGAGCGGCTTGAGCTATCGTTGCTGCCAAGTCTAGATAACGCGCATATCGGTTGGGGATTTCTGGAAACCGGTGGCACTCGCGATATCGGTGACGAATACCGCCCCTACAGCCTGAACTTCGATGTGGTCGCGCATGAGATCGGCCATGCCATCATCTACAGCGTGGTCGGCATGCCATCCGAAGAGGACGCGACCGGCGAATATTACGGGTTCCATGAATCGGCGGCCGATATGGTGGCGCTGTTGGCGTCGCTGCATTTCGGCTCGGTCGTGGACGAATTGCTGAAAAACACGCGCGGCAACCTTTATACTTATAACCGGCTGAGCCGCTTTGCCGAGCTGTCGCAGAACTCACAAATCCGGATCGCCGCCAATGACCGGACGCTGTCCGAATTCTCGCATGGTTGGTCCAGCGAACACGCCCTGTCGGAACCACTGACCGGGGCGATGTTCGATATTCTGGTCGATATCTACCACGAACGACTGGTAGCACATGACGTGATCGACCCGGAGATGGAGGAGCTCTCGGACGAGTTGGAAGGGACCGACGAATACAATGCGATCATGCAGGACCTGTTCGACGAACATTACGCAGCCGACCCCGAAGGCTTTCGGGTTGCCCTGATCGAAGCGCGTGATTTGCTGGGGTCCTATCTTGCAGATGCGTGGGAGAAACTGGACCCCGATATGCTGAGCTACTTCGGCGTTGAACGCGCCTTGGTCATGGTCGATCACGAGGTCACCGGCGGCGCATTCCGGCAGATTATCGAAGGCAATTTCCGCATGCGCCACATCGGATTGACAGCGCCCGGCCCCCGTTTGACCAAGCCCGACGGCACGAGCCATGCCGCGTCGGTTCGTACGCTGTCACCCGAGGTAAATGAACCTTAAAGTCTTTGTTTTTCCCCCGCTATTGTGGCAGGTTACGCGCACGGGGTGATAATAGTGACATTCAACGCGCACTGAATGCGCAAACCGGGACAGGCGAGGCAATCGGCAGCGTCGACCCCCGATAGGGAGAAAGTGATATGTCTGAGTCCTTACTCAGTTTTTCCGAGGTATTACTGTTTGGGCGAGAGTTAAGTGATTTAAAACTGAAACAACGCTCGGTCCGGTTGGCCGAAGAGGTTGAGGAAGACTACGACTTCAGTAAGAAATTCACCAAAATCGACGGCGTACATGTCCGGGAAGACGATCGCGTTCTGGTCCAGGTCGGGGATGCGGCAAACGAAAAGTCCGGCATCTACAAGGTCATCAAGGACGGCGACAAGTTCAAGTTCGACA
Organism: Ruegeria sp. CG1; assembly: GCF_056537265.1. Classification (NCBI taxonomy): domain Bacteria; kingdom Pseudomonadati; phylum Pseudomonadota; class Alphaproteobacteria; order Rhodobacterales; family Roseobacteraceae; genus Ruegeria; species Ruegeria sp. CG1. Next base: position 147,370 of record NZ_JBQFRF010000006.1, read on the forward strand.
AGCGGAAGAAGGTTCCGCACGACTCGTTTGTCTATATACGCCGCGGACGTCAGTTCAAGCATACCCACTGGCAGCAGATCGCGAACCGGCACTCGGAACAGCTGTTCATCGAACAGGATGGCCGCCGGAGGGGTCGTGGCGTCAATAATTTCATCGGGGACCAGTTCGGAGGCGATGCACGGCTGGCCCGGATTTACGGCTTCGCCTATGACGGCACCTATTACGAGATGCCGGAACCCACGATCTTTCTGGTGCATGGCGAAGGCGAGAGCGCGACGGGTGGCAACCTGCCCCATGGCTTCAAGCTGCAGACCAGCAATGACGCTAACGCGCCGGACACCACGCAACAGGCCGCACGCGCGCCGATGAACCCCTCGGTTTCGGGCGTCGCGGCAGCGGATTACCAGATGGCCAATGACATCCGCGTCTGGAACTACGATCAGGCCGATTACACCATCCGCATGGATATCGCAGCCGGTCAGATCGAAGACGTGCTGCTGGACGTCTATTTTGAATATGACGCACCGATGATGTCCGGAGCCAAGGTCTCGGGCGCCAAGGTGAGCGGGGCCAAGGTCTCGGGCGCGAAGGTCAGCGGGGCCAAGGTGTCCGGTGCTAAGGTGTCAGGTGCCAAAGTCAGCGGCGCAAAGGCACGTGGTGAATAGGAAGGCTGAAATGATCCTGACCGATTGACGTTTGGTTTTATTCCAACGTCTGCTTTGGGTTGGCGGGCCATTTATGCCTGACCCGCCATCCCTTTCGAAGATCAGAACTTGCCGTTTTCGTGCGCCATTTCGGCTGGCGTAGGCGAAACGACGTCCCAATGTTCAACGATCTTTCCATCTTCGACGCGCCATAGGTCGAAGAAGGCCCAAGGGTTCCCGCTGACGGTGGCATCTGAGGCGACAAAGACAAAGTTGCCTTCGGCCACCACAATCTGCGGCTCGAATTTGGTGATCACATTCCCCTGCTCTGCCCAGGCTTTGGTGCCCTCGATCAGGCCATCGATCCCATCGGCAAGCATTGGATTGTGCTGCATATAGACCTCGGAATACATCGGAGCTTTCTCGGGCGCGGCACCGCCCAGAACGTCACGCACAAACCCCAGAACCAGCGCCTTGTTTTCTTCTGTTTTCTCAAGATCGGTGATCTCGGTCGGCCCATCTGTCATGCCACGGCCCGACACTGTTGTTTCGGGAACGGGCTGCAAATTGTCCCAATGTTCAGCAACTTTGCCATTCTCGACGCGGAATATGTCAAAGGCGGCGAGGGTCGGTGCACCAAAAGCGTCCGCGTTGTCGAACGTGCTGTGCAATACAACCATATCGCCTTCGGTGATGACCCGGTGGGTAGTTGCAGTCATCCCGGATTGTTCGACCAAAGGGATCAGGCCGGCCAGGCCTTCGGCTCCGGTCGGGACTTGCGGGTTGTGCTGAATATAGTCCGGGGTAACGAGCTGTAGCGCAGCTTGCGGGTCATGTTCAGCAAAGGCAGCCGCAAAAAGTGCGATTACAAGTTCTTTGGGGGACATGTTGAATTCCTGTGATTCGTATCTACTGGATACGTGGTAGCAAATCCATACTACATTTCAATTACGTACTTTAAAATGACCTGGTATGCTTGAGGCTACTGCCTGAATTTTCAGGGAGTTGTACCGAAGCTAAGGTGACGCTATTGTGCGATTAAGTTTCGAAACAATACCAGAGACTGAGATGCTACCAATTGGTGTTGCCAACAAGGCAGAAGCTTCCAACTGCTCAATCCGTTCCGTACTGTCCAATGTGACGGGCAAATGGCGGATGATCATCATCCTTGCGCTGGAGGATGAGCCGAAACGCTTTGGCGATCTCAAGCGCTGTATCGGAGACATCACACAAAGTGTGTTGACCGAAAACCTGCGCGGGTTGCAACGTGATGGTTATTTGACCCGCACCGTCGATCCCGGACCGCCAGTGGCAGTGTCCTATGAATTGACGCCTTTGGGCAGAAGCTTGCTTGAAATGCTGAAACCGCTCGTCTTCTGGTCGCACGAACAAATGGATGAAGTCAGGCGACTACGCATGCAGTTCGACCGCGAACAGGCGAGTTGATTTTTATAGGCGAGATCGGGCAGCAGCTCAGAACCCGGCCTTTTTGAGCCCCTCGACAAAATGCTGCGTGTCGTCGGACAGGCGGTCTGGCTGAACCTTGGCCCAGCGCGACAATGAGAAATTGGGATGCGCTGCGCGGTGTTTGTCGGCGATCTGGCGGGCCATTTCCAGCTCGCCCTTATGGGCATAGCTGGCGGCCAGCACGCGCTGCCCCTCGGTCGGGTTGTTCATCTTGTTCACGCATGAGATCACGTCGTCATAGCGTTTGAGATTGTAATAGGCCCCGCCCAGATGCCACAGGTACTGATCGGGGAAATAGGGGTTCAGGCGCATCGCCTGCTGCAGATGTTTGATGGCGGTTTCGTTGTCGCCCCAATGGGCCAGCGCATCGGCGTAGTCCGAATGCATGTCCGCATCGTTGGGGTTAAGCTGTAGGGCGCGTTTGTAGGATTCGATCGCCGAGTCATGCTCTTTACGATAAAGCTGCACATAGCCCAGCTCTCCAAACCCGCGCGCGTCTGTGGGGTCAAGCTCCACCGCACGCTGAGCCAGCGACAGCGCCTTGTCCAGCGCGCTGTTTGGGTCTTCGGTCCATGAATAGCGCCAATCGATGTTGAGCGTGCGTGACAGGGCTGCTGCAGCCCGAGCATAGCCGCCGTCGCGCTCAAGCGCGGATTCGTAGCAATGCTGCGCCTTGCGGTTGTCGTTGCGGGTGTATTTGAAAATATGGTGCTGCCCCTGCAGAACCGAACCATAAGCCCGCAGGTCTGACGGGATTGCCTGCACCATGCGCAGCTTTTCATGCGACTCGATCATGACTGCAGTGGCGGCAACGATGCACTCGGTCACCTCATCCAGGATGTCGAAGATATCATCGAGCTTACGGTCGAACCGTTCACCCCAGATGGTGCGTTCGGTGTTGGCGTCGATTAGCTCGGCCGTGATCCGGATACGACTGGACGAGCGGCGCACACTGCCGCGCGCGATATAGCGCACGTTCAGACGCCGAGCGGCCTCTTGCGGCGACATCGACTGGGTCTTGAAGAAGAACGAGGAATTCCGGGCAATGATGAACAGGTTTCGGAACTTGGACAGGTTCATGATGATGTCGTCGGTCAGCCCTTCGGCGACCCAGCTGTCATCTTCATCCCCGCCTTGGCTAGTAAAGGGCAGCACCGCAACCGACGGGTTATCGGGCCTTTCAAGCACTTCCAGCTGCATCTCAGGACGTAGGGTTGCGGCCATTGTTGCACCCTCGACCTCGGTTCGGACACAGTAGGTCGCGACCGGAGACATGATGTTCTTGAGCTGCTTGGGACCGAGGAATTCATAGCCATAGCGCAGGCGGTTACGGATCTGTTCATAGACGGCTGCGCTGACATAAACCCGTTCTGGCTCGGCAATCTCCTGCAGGCGGGCAGCGATATTGACGTTGTCACCGTGGATGCCGCGTTCGTCCATCAGAACTTCGCCCATGTGAACGCCAGCGCGAAATTTGATGTTGTGCTCGTCATCCCGCGCCTGATTATGTTCCGCAGCGATCCGATGCAGTTCGATGCTGAACTCTACTGCACTGGTCGCCGTGTCGAATAAAGCAAGGATGCCGTCACCGCGCACTTCGATGATTTTGCCCTGATACTTTGAGCAAGCCGATTCAAGCTGCGAAAGCAAAGACTTCAACGCGTTATACGTATCCATCTCGTTCTCGCTCATCAGGCGGGAATAGCCGACAACGTCGGCAAAAAGCACCGCGCCTAGTTTCTGTTTTATTGATGCGTCCGAACCGGTCGTGTTCACTGGCAATACTCAATTGTGTTGTCATGTCGAATCCGACAGGACTGTTTTAGCAAAAAATGACTCAGAATACGTAACATTTTAGGTATCTGCACCGGAATCGGGGGGCCAAGACCACCCAGAGGCATCAAAACTGACCACTGTTTGGGCGCCTAACTCCTGCGCGAGCACCTCTCGACGCGCGAGCCAGTCCTGCTGCAACATCCCCACGACAACCATGTCATGGAACTGCCCATCCGCGAACCAGGCCTGACGCATCGTGCCCTCGATCTCGCAGCCGATTCGCTGGATCAGATCGCGGCTGCTGTGATTGTCGGCCCGGTAATACGAGGTGATACGGTTCAGCCCCAATTGCCGGAATGCGAAATCCAGCATCAGCGCAACCGAACGCACCGCCACGCCATGTCGACGGATGGATTTGTCGACAAATACCGGAACCACCGCATCCCTGTTGACGCTGGAAATTGCTTCAAGCCCGGTCATCCCCACCAGATCACCACTGTCAGATTCGATAGCGAACCAGCATTTGCAGCAGTCCTTTGAGGCGTTTATCGCGTCTTCCCAATATTGCTCGGTCTGTACCAGGTTCTGCGGTATGCGCGACGTACGGTCGAACAGGGCCAGGTCATGGATATCCTGAAACCAGCGCGCAACTGTTCCCAGATCCGCCTTTTCCAAAGGGCGCAATCTGAACAACCGGGGTGAGCTATCGGGCAAGAGAAAATATCCTCCGAGTACAATTCTGAAAATCTATTCGCGGGATACTAGCACGAAAATTTCAGAAACAATAAGAGGTTGTTCACACAACGCAGCCGTAGGCCGCTACCCGCTGAACGGGTGCAACCGACAAACTTGTAATGGGTGGCAGGTCGTAAAGAAGCGTTACGATCAATCAGCGGTTTTCAGCGCGAATGAGGAAGATGTTGCGCAGGTAGATGGACAGGCCCATCGACTGACCCAGAATAAAGACCGGGTCACGGCGATAGATCGCATAGCTCAGCAGGATAAGCCCGCCGCCGATCGAAAGGTACCAGAACGCCATCGGGATGACGGATTTCTTGGCGCGCTCTGACGTGATCCATTGCACGATAAACCGGGCGCTGAACATCAGCTGACCGGCCAGACCGATAAAGACCCAGAGCGCCTCGGTCGGGCTGTCGACGTGCAGGATTTCCAGAATGGTTTCTTTCATGACCGGGACGCCTCGGTTGCGGAAACGGATTTGGCGCGGCGGGTCAGCCAGACGACGCCGAACAGATCCCAGATGCCGACCATGGCCCGCCCGAAATTGGTGTATTTGGATTCGCCCGACAAACGCTGCTGATGCGCCACATCCACCAGCGCGATATTCCAGCCATAGGCCTTAAACAGGGCGGGCAGATAACGGTGCATATGATTGAAAAAGGGCAGATCGAGGAAAGCCTGCCGTCGGAACGCCTTGAAACCGCAGCCGGTGTCGCGGGTGCCGTCTTTCAGCATCCAGCCCCGCAGTGCATTGGCAAAGCGCGAGGCAAGCTTCTTTGACGCAGTGTCTTGTCGGCCAACCCGTTGCCCCGCCACCAGGCCAATCGAGGCATCACCACCCGACACCAGCGGCGCCCAAATCTTTGGCAGCTCTTCCGGCGGGTTCTGTCCGTCGCCATCCAGCGTACAGCAGATATCCGCGCGTGCCTCCTTGACGCCGGAATGCACGGCAGCACTTTGGCCACCGGCCGTTTTGTGCTGCAGGATGCGCAGTTGCGGACAGTCTTTCTGCATCTGTTGCAGCGCCGCAAAAGTGCCATCGGTCGATCCGTCATCAACCGCGACAATCTCGAACGCGGGCAATTCGGCCGCAGCAGTGCAGATGCCCTGGATAAGACCAGGAACAGCCCCCTGTTCGTTATGCATGGGAATCACGATCGACACGGTGGGTCGATTGTCAGCGTTGGCATCATGATCAGCATGCATGGTGGGTAGCTTTACTTGTTTCAGTCTCAGGGCTTTTGCGGGATCAACGGCGAAAATTCAAGTGGCCACCGCATCGCAGGCCAACATCTGCGCAACTTGTTGGGGCATTGTTCAGCGATGGGGCGGATTGCACCGTGTCTCCTATTCAGGGGCGGGCGTGACGCCGGTTGCTGACCAATAGACCAAACCCTCAACCGCAGTTGTCTGCGTCTCAAGCCCGATCAGGTCAGGTGCCAGCTCAGACAACTCACCCTCCGAACAGAGCCCTCGCAGAGGGCCGGTGGTATAGCCGAACCTGTCGAGGTATTTGTGCAGCTCCAGCCGTCTGAGATAGACAAAGCGCCTACCGTTGGAAGCAAAGACCGATGCAGCCCCGGGCGGTACGCGCAACTTGCGGTCATAGGCGCAGAGCAGCAGGGTTTCATCCGGCTGCAGCATTGCACCCAAAGGGGTCAGAATCTCGGCCTCGGGCACGCCCAAGCGCACGCGGCCCTTGCCCAGATCGGTGGCATCGCGGTCATAGAACAGGCCGCCTGCAACAAAGACCAGACCCAGCGCGGCCACCATCCCGGCCCAGCGCAGGCGCTTGACCGAAAACAACAAACCGGTTGCCGCGACCATCAGCATCGGCAGGATCAGCAGGGTGTAGCGTGCATAAACCTTGCCGGCTGCGGCCCACATCATGATAACGAAGAACGCTGCTATCCCTGTTGCAGCAAGGAGTCTGGGCCGCTTTTGCAGAAATGGCAGAGCGCAGATGCCGACAAAACCCAGCAGCCGCAACCACGGCTCGCCCGCGATGATCAGATCATAGAGCTTCCCGAAGCCGCGATCGCTGAGCGATGGGCGAAAACGATCCAGCATCTCGCCTTTGATGTTGCCATCCAGCGAGTCGCCAAAGAGGAACCGAAGCTCTTGCAGGATCGGCCAGGCGAAGGCCAGCGGGATCGCAATCTTGAGCGTCCGGCGAAACGTTCTGTTCTGCCAGATCTCGCTGAACGGTTCCGTCTGCCATCTGTTGGTCAACTTCAGCGTCAGTAGTGCCAGCGCTAGAAAGGCCAGCGGGGTTGGGCTTTTCTGCAAGGCGGCCAACACCAGAGTTGCGCCGAAATAAGGCCAGTATTTCGGCTTTTCCAACGCTGCCAACAGGGCTGCAATTCCAAGGGTCGAAAAGAAAACCGCACCGGTATCAAGCATCGCGGATGTGGCGTGTTGCCAGAACTGAAGCGACGTGGCCACCAGCAGGACCGAAGGCAGCATGGCCCAGGGGCTGTCCGGGATCATCACCCGCGCCAGTACGGCCGTTGCCATCAGCGCGCCCAGCGCAAAGATCATCGACGGCAGGCGCAAGGCCAGAATATCAGATACGCCAAACTCCATCAGCAGCGCAGACATCCAATACTGCATGGGCGGTTTTTTCAGGCTGGGTTCGTTGTTGGAATAAACCGCCAGCCAGTCCCCATTGCGCGCAAAGCCTGTACTGCGGTCATAAGTGTAGAATTCATCGTAGTGATAGATGTTCCCAACACCCAGATCAGTCAGATACCAGGACCAGACCATGACCATCACCAATGCGGTGACGAAGTAAGGAAGCAATCTTAGCCAATTTGGGGAGGTACCGGTCATGCTTTCCGTGGTCCTATCGCGTCATAGAAATATGTGGTGTTGATCCCGCCGGGCCTTGTTTGAAACTGCCGCGCGTCGCGCTCCCATTATTGCGTCGCCCGTCCAAGAGCAAGAAGTTTAGAAGGGCGACCGCGCTTGTCAGACTGTAGGCTCGGCCTCGTCGGGCAACATCAGGCTCAGCTCACCCTCTTTGAAGCCATCGAAGGACAAGTCCCAGCTGGCACCGGGCCAAAGCAGTTGCAACTGCTTCTTCGCAGGCCGATAGACCGCAGTATAGAGCGTGCCGAAACCTGATCTGAAAGCCGTTGAATAAAGCGGCGGACGCAGGAACGCATCGATAAACCGCTTCTCGCTTTCCGGGTGCTGATTGAGACGGTTGAGCAAGAATCTTTCGCGTTCCACGGTGGCCGTAAAGCGCGCATGCGTGGACCATTCGACATGGCCCTGATGGTTGGTCGCGACCGGCTGGTCCGAGATTTGCGGGTGCCGGTCTGGGGCTAGATAAACCGTGCTGTGGTTATACTTGGCATCCAGAACGGTGACGTTATAGCTCATGTGGCAGGGGATGCGGCACAGGCAGTCGACCGCCTCGGCCGTTGTCTCGCAGGTTTGAAGGACATAGCGCAGGATCAGCGGCACGCCAAAGCCGTCGCCGACCTCGCGCCGCCCGCCAAAGGTGAGCGAGACCGTCAGACCGGCATCGTTGATGCCATCAAGCAGACCCAGAACGCCGTCGCTCATCCCGATGATCCCGCGCCCGTCCCAGCGGGTTTTCAGCAGAGCGGCGTCAAAGGTTTTTGGATGGTAGTCGTAATTGCGCACCAGAAACGGTGTCTTGCCACGCCAAATCGCCTGGCTGCAGCCCGAAAGATATTTCGGCGGGCAGTAAAAGCTGAGAAACCGCGCCTGGCTGTCGCTGCCGCCGACCAATTCGACGATCTCTTCATAAAGCGGCAGGATCTCGGGCATGTGCTTTTGCAAGGCGCGGAGGCATTCGCGATAGGTGGGGCGGGCCGAATACCCCTCTTGTGCCCACCATTTGCGGTAGGCGGGCCAGTATTCGGCAAACAGCCCGGCCAGCTTGGGACCGGGCTGCGCTTCGTCAATTGAGCGAAAAACAAGCGCCATGGGGCTTTCTACATGATTTTGAAGGCGGGGTCTTCCATCGGTTGTGCGGCGGGCAGCGGTTCAGCCGTATAAGCCGAAGTGATCCCATGAATCCACTTCTTCGATTTGTCTGTCAGTTTGAAGCCCTTGGTCATCGACCGCCCGCGAGTCACGAGGATACCCAGATCAGCGCCCTCATAGCGGTAATCACCGACATTCGAGATACGCAGGAAGAACGCTTCGTTCTCGCCCACCGCGCGGCGGTGATAGTCGAAGCGGTCGAACACGACGCGGCCATCTTCCAGCATCTTGTAGATGCCCGACTGTGGGGCCTGCGTGATCCGGTCGACACTGTCATCGGTGTGTTTGATTACCATTTGCGACCAGCTGTCGATCATGTCCGGATCCGCCCAGCGGGCATTCAGTTCCTCGACATCCAGCTCGAAGGGCTTCTTTGAAAACTCAAGTAGATGGAACAGAAACAGTGGCGCATCAGCGTGCGCAAAGGCCGCGTGGTTGGTCATCGAGCTGGCGCCAGTGATACGGGGGTTCAATTCGCCCAACCACAGTTCGTCGGTTTTCTTATCGATCAGGAAGTCGAGTTCGAAATAGCCGCGATAGCCGGATTTCCGCAGTTCTTCACCGAACTGGAACGTCAGCTGCCGGGCCTGTTCGCGGGCCTTAGGTGGGAAAGCGGTCGAGAAAATCTCATTCCCGCACCAGCCGCCGCGATAGGGGGTAAGTTCCTTGAAGCCCACAAGCTCAGTCATCAGCGGGCCAACAATCGTGCCTTCTGAGGTCGCACAGGCCTCGATCGCCGCCCCGCGGCAATCGATCCGCTTCATGATCTTGATCTCGCCTTCGCCGATGATCTCGTCTTTGTGCTTGTTGAAATCGGCCTCGGACTTGATGAAAAACGTCGTATGGCCACTGTCGCCGAAGGCGGATTGTAGCACCAGATCATTCCCCAATCCGGCCTTTTCGCAGATCTTTTTCAGGTGATCATAGCTTTTGACAACGCTCAGCGTGTTGGGCACCGAAGGCACACCCGCCTTATTGCCGATACGGACAGTTTCGATCTTGTTGTCACATTTGGTGCGCAGCTTGGCTTTGGGGAACCACAGCTGACCGCCCAGCTCCTTGACCAGCTTCTCGGTCGTCTCGTCGAACATCAGGAAGACAAACTTGGGCTTGCCGCCGCGCCGCTTGACCAGGTCGATGACCTCTTTGTGCTGCAGCAGATAATTGTTGATGTCTTCGATGGACTGAAACTCATCATGCGGCATTTCCGAAGGCACAAACACGTTCGGATGTCGCCCGTCAAAGCAATCCATGTAGCAGATATAGGTGAAGTTCATCACCCATTCATCCAGCCCCAACAGGTTGAAATTGGTTGCCGATACGAAATAGATCGGGTCCTTGTTGGTATGGAAATACCGGCGGATTTCCGAGATGTTTTTCAGCACCTTCTTTGGCATGATTGTTGTCCTCCCTGACCCCTTAGGGGTTCTTTACTGACTTCAAAGCGTCTTCGGTAAAAATGCGCAGGCCCAGATCGGCGCGGAAACCGTGGATTTCCGACACGTCCAGTTCTTGCATGAATTTCAGAATTTCGGGGCTGATCACCTGCCCCGGCACCAGAATGGGAAAGCCCGGCGGATAGGGGATCACGAAGGTGGCCGAGACCATTTCCTCGCCCGCTTCCAGCCGGTCCAGCATGTCCTTGTCGGGTTCGACATAGTCGCAATTGTCTTCGTCATAGGACAGGAAAAACGCCGTACGGATGTCACCGGCTTCGGTACCTGCTTCACAGCGGAACGCATCGTGGAACCGACTAAAATCGGGCAGAGGTGGGACGTGTTCGCTCAGATTCCTGACGCGCTTTTCAAAGGCCCGTTTTTCCATCTTCGAGGCATCGTCCATCAGATCGTCCAACTCCTTGGCGATCTCGACCAGCACCTCGATAAGATAGGCGACCGAGCTGCGCGTGGTGCCGATATTGGTCATGAACAACACGGTATTGCGCGAAGTCTTGTTGATCTGGATGCCGTATTTATCCATCAGGATCTTGGTCTTGAACGTATCCCCATCCCAGCCGGTCGCGCCCACATGCAGGGTGATACGCGTGGCATCCAGAACAAACTCGTCTTTGGCCCAGCAATCCCAAACATCGGCCCAGCCCTGATCGGGATCGAAATAGCTGGTCATGCCGCTTTCGCGATATTGCTCGGGGATCATGTCGCCCGCCGTGACCAGCTTGAAATACTTTCTAAGCAGCGGATGGGTCGTCACGGCCCGGCGGATTGCCATCGCGCTTTCGACCTGCCGCTGGACGAACTCGTACCCTTCGATCTCGACCTGTCTGCGGCCTACATCCAATGAGGCGATGATCTGGTAATTGGGAGAGGTCGAGGTGTGGGTCATATAGGCCTCGTGAAACGCCTCTTCGACCGCACCTTTGAACTGCTGGTCATTGACGTGGATCATCGAACCCTGCCGCAGCGCAGTCAGCGTTTTATGCGTTGATTGTGTGGCATAGACCCTAACGCGTGCATCGGGCGGAGCGATCAGGCGGGTGTTCAGAAGGGTTTCATCATCCGCGCCCTTCAGTTCCTCCTGCTGGTTGGCATAAGCCTCGGCATGTTCTGGGGTGCGGAATTGTTCGCGCAGGATATTGGCTGATCGCATCGCAGTACGTACGCGCGAATTTGGGGCAAAGCGCGCGTAACCGAACCACGCCTCATCCCACAGGAACACAAGGTCCTTTTTGATCGCCAGGCATTCCTGCATCACCCGCTGCACGTTGTAGACGATGCCATCGAATGTGCAGTTGGTCAGCAGCACCATACGAACCTGATCCAGCTTGCCTTCGGCCTTCAGGGTCAAAAGCTTGTGCTTGATCTCTCGGATCGGTACCGCGCCATACATCGAGTAATCATGCAGCGGATAGCTGTCCATATAGACGACGCTCGCCCCCGCCAGCACCATGCCGTAGTGGTGCGATTTGTGGCAATCGCGGTCGATCAGCACGATGTCACCAGGCCTGACCAGTGCTTGCACCACGATCTTGTTGCAGGTCGAGGTGCCGTTGGTCGCAAAATACGTCTGTTTAGAGCCGAATGCGCGCGCGGCAGCCTCCTGCGCCTCTTTTATTGGACCTTTGGGTTCCAGCAGAGAATCCAGCCCGCCCGAGGTGGCCGAAGTTTCCGCCATGAAGATATTTGACCCGTAGAACGCCCCCATGTCCTGAATCCAGTGGCTTCGACTGATCGATTTACCCCGGCTGATCGGCATTGCGTGGAACACGCCCGTGGGCTGTTTTGAGTATTCCTTGAGCGCCGTGAAGAACGGCGTCTTATAGCGCCGCTGCACCCCGCGCAGGATGTTCAGGTGCAGTTCCAGAAAGTCTTCCTGATTGTAGAATACCCGCCGGCACAGGCCCAGATCGAGCCCCGCGATATCCTCGGCAGAGCGATCGGTAATTAAATAGGCGTCCAGCTCGGGGCGCAGCATGCCGATCCGGCGGCAGGTTTCAGGACCGTATTCCGAGGGTGACAGCGCATCTAGATCGGCGCCCTCGCCATAGAGACTGATATAGCGGCCCAAAACATTAGTTTCGTTCTTGGACTTCAGGCTAAGGCCCGGGCGAACAATGACCGCCTGTACATTCTGGTTGAACAGAACCCCGATCAGCGCATCCTCGACGCTGGGGACCACAACGGTTTCATAGATGAACGGATCTTCACTGCGGCGCATCCGCTGCAGACTGGATTGCAGGAACCGTTCCTGATGCTCGTTGACATTGTCGACGATCATCACTTCGAAATAAGGTCGGCCCAGCGCGCGGGCTTCATGGCTTTGGGTGGACTCGTCCTCGAACTCATCAACCTCGGTCTCATCCGCGATCAACGGGATCGAGCGGCGACGATAGGCCCCTGAGGTCAGCGCCCGCGACACCCGGCGCACGGCGGTTGAGAAATCGCCAAAGTTTCCATGGTCCAGCAACCGCCGCAGATAGTCGAAGGCTGATCCGCCCGGAAAAGCGAAATACATCTCGATCGGGGCCAGCGCCTGAAGCAACTGCCGTGCCCGGTCCCGATCTTTTTCGTTACCGCCCTGATCCAGGGACTCGGCCGTTTCCCGCAACGCGCTCCACCGGTCTGCCCTCAGTTGCGAGGCGCTGTAGTAGTCCGAGATGGTGTGGAGCTTTTCGCTATCGGAAATGCCGTGCATGAAATTTTTCCTTTCTGCCGATACCGAAAAGCTGGGCCGGTATCAGTCTGTGCCAGAGCGCCCTTTGTAGAGATACAGATTGTCGGGCTTGGTCGCGGCGTCTTCAGTATATCCCAGCGCCGTTCTGGGGTCGGATGCAGCGACGCCCGCAACGTCGCCTTTCTGCGGAATGCGCAGCGGGCCGAGCGTGTGCAGATAGGCATCCGCCCCGCTGGAACGGTCATAGACCGGGAAATCCGCCTCGCGGTCGCGGAAGCTTTTGAGAACCTGCCCCAGACCTTTCAGTCCGACCTCGCGTTGGCGGCGAACTTGATCCAGATCGATCTCGATAGGGAAGATATCCTCTTGCCCTGCTGACTGGTGCAGCACAGTGGCCGACGGGTCGACGACCAGCGAGCGGCCCACGCCCCCGGCGGCCAGCCCGTTTACGTCGAACACGTAGCATTGGAACTGCGCAGCGGTCGCCTTGGCGATCGACAGCTCGGCCTCGCGGTCGGTGGTGCCGGTCAGAACCGGGTGCAGCAGAACCTCGACCCCTTGGCTGGTCAGGTGGCGGGTGGTTTCGGGAAACCAGATGTCATAGCAGATCGATAGACCAAACCGGCCCACATCCGGCACATCAAAGATGCAGAACTCGGTACCCGATGCGATGTTCTGTTCATAAGGTTTGAACGGGAACATCTTGGAGTATTTTGAGACGATCTCACCTTCGGGATTGATCACCACCGAGGTGTTGAAAATCCGTCCATCTTCGTGCTTTTCGAACATCGAACCGGGGATCAGCCAGATCCCATAACGCCGAGCGGCATCCTGAAAGCGCGACAGGTCGTCATTGGGAAAGGGCTGGGCAAACCGGTCGAGCGGACCATAAGGCGCCAGTTCGCTGAACAGGGCCATCTGGGTCCAAGGGAACCGCGCCATCATAATGTCGATCCGGTGCAGCATCGCGTCGACATTCGACTGCAACGCACCGACATGCATCTGGATTCCGGTTATCGCAAAAGGGGTCATTTTTCGTTTCTTCTCATTTTCTTGCCGATTGCGACCGCCGATTTGATCCGGCGTTCTTCATCGGAACATAAAACCGTGTGGTCACGCAAGCCTGCTGTCCTCAGGCTATGGTTTTCCGAGGCGACTGCCCTCATACTGCGGCTTCCTCGGCGGTATCTTCTGCCTGCGGTTCCACAAAATCGATGTCGTTGCGAACCCAGAAGAACCGGAATCCGCAACTGCGCAGCCATTTCTCAAGCCGATCAAGGCTGGACCACTCCCGCCGCAGCCCGCGCGTGGATTCGACCAGCGCCCATTGGCCATCGACCAGAAAGTATACAGTCCAGGTATTGGGATGCGTCGAGTGGTTGGCAAAGCCGCCGCTGATCACCTCACGCGCCGTGCGAACGGCGACCGGATAGTCGCCGATGCGACCCTCAGCCGCGAGAATGGCCAGATCGTTTTGACGGATCGTGAATGTGGGAAGGGGGGCGTCGTTCATGCAGCCTCGATCTGCGCCGCGTCCAGCAGCGCTTTGCGCCGTTCACTGATATCCGCTGGCTTCAGGTTTTCGACGCGGGTCGCCAACGTCCAGACATGACCAAACGGATCGGCAATCGTGGCGCAGCGTTCGCCCCAATAGGTGTCCGCCGCCTCAGCGATCAGGCTGGCACCGCTTTCCAACGCGACTGCAAGGGCAGTGTCCACATCTTCGACATACATATGATGCCCAATCGGAGTAACTGTGCCCGGAATGGCGGGGCCGTGCGCACCCCATCCGGCGGTGACAAACAGCATCGAGTTGCCGATCTTGATCGAGGCAAAGCCGGGGGTCTCATCCGCGTCATAGGCCTGTATCTTCGCATCAAAGGCGCTTTCGTAGAAAGTTAGCGCGGCATCGACGTCGGCGACGGCAAGCGATGCGGTGCAGGTGCGATAGCCACGTGGCAGAGTGGCAGGTTTCTTTTTCATTCCGGTACTCTCTGAATTGGGCGGCGGACACCCTGGATTATCTGCAGGAATTTCCCGCACTATGCATCATACTGTGGATCAAACCAGGAGATACTGCAACACTATGATGCATAGTGCTGAAATTTCTGCCGTGATGCTTAGAATGTAGGCGGAGTACAGGCGCTGATGACCCGGCAAACTTCGGGGCCGACCTGCCTGAACCGGTGCGGGGTGCGACTGTCGAAATAATAAGCATCGCCTGGTCCCAGTACCTTGCGCTTATCGCCCACGGTCACCTCCACCCGACCCGAGATGACAATACCGCCCTCTTCCGCCTCATGCCCGTACATCACGCGACCGGTGTCAGCCCCTAACTCGTAAGTTTCCTGCAAGATCATCATCGCGCGACCATGCAGGTTTGATCCTACCTGCCGCAGAGACAGCCCACCCTTTCCGATCTCAGTAAGTTCTTCCGAGGCGTAAAACACTGTCTGCTCAGGTTCGATTTCGAAGGAAAAGAAATCGGACATGCCAATCGGTATGCCTTGCAGAATACGCCGTAACGCACCAACCGATGGATTCATCTTGCCCGACTCGATCAGTGAGATGGTTGAGTTCGGCACATCCGACTTCTTGGCCAGCGCCCGCTGAGATAAGCCTGCACGCTCTCGCAAGGTTCGCAGGCGCAGTCCGAGGGTCAAATCCTCTTGGCTGGTGTTCTTCATGTTCAGTATCCGCAACACTTGATCCTGCCGCGACGGTAAATCAATGGCTTATGAATCACAAGAAACAGGCTTTCGCTTGCAGGCCCAGATACTACAGTCGCGCAGTCAAACATACGGGCACAGCGCCCGGAAACGGGAAAGGACGCAAGATGCTGAACGCTCAGATTGCTGAACGCCGGAATACCTCGATCGCGCAGGGCGTGGGGATGCAAACGCAAGTCTATGTGGACCGTGCCGTGAATTCCGAAGTCTGGGATGTCGAAGGCAAACGCTATATCGATTTCGCCGCAGGCATCGCCGTTGTGAACACCGGGCATTGCCACCCCAAGGTGATGGAGGCTGTTCAGAAACAGGCCGCAAACTTCACCCATACCTGCCATCAGGTTCTGCCTTATGAGAATTACATCCGTCTGGCCGAGCGCCTGAACGAGAAGGTGCCCGGCGACTTCACTAAGAAAACCGTCTTTGTCACTACAGGTGCCGAGGCGGTCGAGAATGCCGTCAAGATCGCGCGTGCTGCCACTGGCCGCCCGGCTGTAGTGGCCTTTGGCGGCGCTTTTCACGGCCGTACGTTCATGGGCATGTCACTGACCGGCAAGGTTCAGCCATATAAAGCGGGCTTCGGCGCGATGATGCCCGATACCTATCACGTCCCGTTCCCGATCGATCTGCATGGCACCTCGACCGAAGATTCGCTGGGTGCTTTGACTAAACTGTTCAAGGCCGACCTTGATCCGGGCCGGGTGGCCGCGATCATCATCGAACCGGTTCAGGGCGAAGGTGGCTTCTACCCCGCTCCGGCTGAGTTGATGCGTGGTCTGCGCGCGCTTTGCGACGAACATGGCATCGTTCTGATTGCCGATGAGGTACAGACCGGCTTTGCCCGCACCGGCAACCTGTTCGCGATGGACGCTTATGACGTCTCTGCTGATATCACCACCATGGCCAAAGGTCTGGCCGGTGGTCTGCCGCTGGCCGCCGTCACCGGTCGTGCCGAGCTGATGGACGCCGCGCACCCGGGTGGTTTGGGCGGAACCTATGGCGGCAACCCGCTGGGGATCGCCGCCGCCCATGCTGTGATGGATGTGATCGAGGAAGAAGACCTGTGCACGCGCGCCAATGAGCTGGGCTCGCGCTTGAAACAGCGTCTGGAATCGATCCGTTCCCGCACGCCCGAGATCGTAGATATTCGTGGTCCGGGCCTTATGGTTGCGGCCGAGTTCAACACGACCGACGGCAGCGCCCCGAATCCCGATATGGCAAACGCCATACGGGTCGAGGCATTGAAGCGTGGATTGATCCTGCTGACATGTGGCGTATATGGGAACGTAATTCGTTTCCTCGCGCCGTTGACGGTGCAGGACGAAATCTTCGCCGAGGCCATGGATATCCTCGAAGCCTCGATCGACGCTGCCAAAGGAGCCTGAACATGCTGGATACCAAAGTGACCAAGCTGGAGCTGAAAGATCCCAGCCTTCTGGAACCCCGCGCCTATATCAACGGTGAATGGGTCGAAGGTGAGGCAACGTTCCCTGTCTACAACCCCGCGACTGGTGATCTGATCGCCAATGTGACAGATGTCAGCATCGAAGGCACAACACAGACCATCGATGCAGCTTACGCTGCGAAGAAGGAATGGGCTGCTCAGACTGGCAAGGAACGCGCCGCCATTCTGCGCAAATGGTTCGACCTGATGGTCGAAAACGCAGACGATCTGGCAACCATCCTGACCGCCGAGATGGGTAAACCCTGGCCCGAGGCGCGCGGTGAAATCCTATATGGCGCGTCCTTTATCGAGTGGTTCTCGGAAGAGGCCAAGCGTGTATACGGCGACGTCATCCCCGGCCACCAGCGCGACAAGCGCATCGTGGTGCTGAAGCAGCCCGTGGGCGTAGTGGGATCAATCACGCCTTGGAATTTCCCCAACGCGATGATCGCGCGCAAAGTTGGCCCGGCGCTGGCCGTGGGCTGTACTTTTGTGGCGCGCCCAGCGACGTTGACGCCGCTGTCGGCGACGGCGATGGCGGTTTTGGGTGAACGTGCGGGTATACCAGCGGGCGTGTTCAACGTGATCCCGGGCACAGACAGCTCGGGCGTTGGTAATGAGCTTTGCACCAATGACAAGGTCGCCAAGATCACCTTCACCGGCTCGACCCGTGTAGGACAGATCCTGATGCGTCAGGCGGCGGGCACCATCAAGAAGATGTCGCTGGAACTGGGCGGTAACGCACCATTCATCGTCTTTGACGATGCCGACGTGGATGCCGCCGTGGATGGCGCGATGATCGCGAAGTTCCGCAACAATGGCCAGACCTGCGTCTGTGCCAACCGCATCTATGTGCAGGCGGGCGTCTATGACGAGTTTGCTGCCAAGCTGGCCGAGAAGACAAAATCTTTGAATGTCGGCGACGGCTTTGGCGACGGCATCACCACAGGTCCCCTGATCAATCAGGCGGCGGTCGACAAAGTTGAAGAACATATCTCGGACGCGGTTTCCAAAGGGGCGACTGTAACGCTGGGTGGCAAACGCTCGGATCTGGGTGGAACATTCTTTGAACCCACCGTTCTGACTGGCGTAACCCGCGACATGGTTGTGGCAAAGGACGAAACCTTCGGCCCCGTCGCTCCGCTGTTCAAATTCGAGGAAGAAGACGACGTCGTCAGCATGGCCAATGACAGCGAGTTCGGCCTGGCCTCGTATTTCTACAGCCGCGATCTGGCGCGCGTCTGGCGTGTGGCCGAGGCGCTGGAATCGGGCATGGTGGGCATCAACACTGGCCTGATCTCGACCGAAGTCGCCCCGTTCGGCGGTGTCAAACAATCCGGTCTGGGCCGTGAGGGTTCGAAATACGGGATCGAGGATTTCCTTGAGATGAAGTATCTCTGCATGGGTGAAATTCAGTAAGCGCCTCGTGCCTTGAAAATTCAACGCACTCGCAGTCCGCTGCGGGTGCGTTTTTCGTTTCAGACCGATGCGTGCCCGCGCAGACGGAACACCAACGGCATCATCACCAAGACCAGAGCCGCCGAGAAAAAGAACGGTGCGCCGGGCAGATAAGTGCCTTCGCCATCGACCGACGCCTGAAAGATGCCGGTCATCACCAAAGGCGACAGAACCGCAGCGACAGAAGACAGTGACGCGATGACTCCCTGCACCACGCCCTGCCGGTCTTCGTCCGCCTGGTTCGAGGCCATAGCCGTGATCAAGGCAGGCACGAGGTCGGACAGCGCGGCAAGCAGAATAAAGATGACAAGGGCCGTAACCGTTACGGTAAACCCAAAGCCGATCATTCCGACCAATGCCGATACCATCCCCAGCAGCAGGGTTCGGTAATCGCCGATCCAGCGAATGAAGACCGGCATCAGTCCGGCTTGGACGAAGGCCAACAGCACGCCGTATGCGGCCAGCGACAGGCCGATATACAGCGTGGACCAGCCAAACACCTCTCGTATCCAGAAGGCCCAGAGGGTGGGGTAGACCATGTTGGCAAATTCAAAGATGAAAATGCACAGCAGTGGCACTGCCAGCCCCGGAAAGCGGAAGGAGTCAAAGATCGATTTGAACGGGTTCAGGTCGCGCTTGCCAAAGGGGCGGCGTTTTTCTGGTTTCAGGCTCTCGGGCAGGACGAAGACTCCGAACAGGGCGTTGGCGGCGGACAAGACCGCAGCAATCCAGAACGGCGCAGTAATGCTGATCCCGGCAGCGATGCCGCCGATGGCCGGGCCAAGCACAAACCCAATCCCGAAGGCCGCCCCGATCAGACCGAAATTCGCCGCCTTCTCGGTCGGTGATGATATGTCAGCAATGTAAGCCGTTGCGGTGATATAGGTCGCCCCCGCAAGCCCCGCGAGCGTTCGCCCCAGAAGAAGCAGCCAGAATGTTTCGGCCAGCGCCATGATCACATAATCCAGCGCCAACATGGTCAGCGCTGCGATCAGGATCGGCCTGCGGCCAACCGCATCCGAAATGCTGCCGACAATGGGTCCGCACAGGAACAGCGCCCCGGCATAGGCGGCCATCAGCAGCCCACCCCAAAAAGCTCCTTGTCCGGTGTTGCCCGCACCGACGCGATCCATCAGGTCGGGCATGATCGGGAACACGATGCCGATACCGATGGCATCAATCATCAGTGTGATCAGAATGAAGGTTATTGCGCGGCTTTTGAACATACCGCCCTATCGGACGAGTACGCTGTTAAAGCAAGAGAAAAGGGCTGTGTGGTACAATTGTCCAGCAGCCCTTTTCCAGTTCATGTTTATTGGCCCAATGCCACGCCTTCGCGACGAGGATCAGCAGCGCCGATCAACTGCCCGTCCTTGATCAGGATGGCATGCAACCCGCTGTTGAGATCGACTTCTTTCACCTCATGCCCCTTGGCTGTCAGAGCATCAGCGAATTCAGCAGCGGATGTTCCCTGCTCCAGATCCATCGCAGACCCGTTGCGATGCACGAAATGCCCGGTTTCGATGGCATCCTGCGGGTCCATTTCCCAATCCAGGATCGCAATGATCGTTTTGGCCACATAGTTGATGATGCGGCTACCACCGGGTGAGCCGATCAGCAGATAGGGCTCACCATCCTTCATCACGATGGTTGGTGACATCGAGCTGCGCGGGCGTTTGCCACCCTCAACGCGGTTGGCCACTAGACGGTCGCCATCCTTTGGTGCGCGGTCGAAATCGGTGAGTTCGTTGTTCAGCAGGAAACCCCGCACAAAAACCCGACTGCCAAAGGCGGTCTCAATAGTGGTCGTCATCGACAGCGCGTTGCCGTACTGATCTCGGATCACGATATGGCTGGTGCCCGGACGATCCGGGTTTTGCGAGGGCGCAAACAGGGCGGTGTGATCACGTGGCGGCTCACCTGCCTGACGCTTCTCGCTGGCTGCAGCAGGGTCGATCATCTCCGAGCGCAGCTTTAGATAGTCCGCGTCCAGCAGACCCTTGACCGGTACATCGATAAAATCGCCGTCGGCCATGTAAAGCGCGCGGTCGGCATAGGCCAGCTTGGCGGCCTCGGCATAGAGATGCGCCATCTCGGCGTTCCAACCGGTGCCTTCGAGGTCGAAGTTGCTGAGGATCCCCAGAATCTGGCCCACGGTCAGGCCGCCGGAGGTTGGCGGACCCATTCCGCAGACATCGTAGCCGCGATAATCGGCGCAGACGGCGGGGCGGATTTTGACGCGGTAGTCGGCCAGATCTTCAAGCGTGATGTTGTTTTCCACCTTGGATGTGGCATCCACTGCCGCCACGATATCTTCGGCGATGGGGCCGCTATAGAAGGCGCCTGCACCCTGATCGGCCAGAATGCGCAGGGTTTCGGCAAACTCGGGGTTCCGTAGTAAGGTTCCAGCCTGCAGCGGCGTGTCATCTTCGTTGAAGAAATACGCTTTGCCCGCCGGGAACACACCGACTGAGCGCTCACGTTCAATCGTGCTTTGGATCGAGTTTGCCATGCGGGGCGAAACCTCAAACCCCTGCTCGGCCTGATCGATGGTAGACTGGAACAGCGAGGCCCAGTCTTTCTTGCCATAGAGGTTATGGGTCACTTCCATCAGGCGCAGAATGCCCGGAACGCCAACAGATTGTCCGCCTACAACAGCTTCGGGCCACGGCATCTTTTCACCGTCCGGTAACAGAAACCGTTCAGGCGTGGCTTTCGCAGGGGCTTTTTCACGCGCATCAAAGGTGGTCAGAGTTTTAGCCGACGCATCCCAATACAGCATGAACGCACCACCGCCGATGCCCGATGATTGCGGTTCAACCAGATTGAGCATCAGCTGCACGGCAATCATCGCATCTGCGGCTGTGCCACCTGCGGCCAGCACATCATATCCGGCTTTGGCAGCAATGGGATTGGCGGCCGAGACCATGAACTCGGTGCCAGTCACCGAGTTTTTGTCCTCCCAACCATAGCCATATTCCGGCGCAGGGTCCTGCGCATTGGCCGCGCAAGCGACAACACCCAACGCCAGAACGGCGCCGGTTTTCGTGAATGTCTTCATCATAGAAATCTCCCGGTAAGGATCTGCGAGATTGGCTACTGAGTAACAAGCTTCAAATGGCAGATTCTCAGCTTAAATCCGATCGATTTACCGCACAACATATACTGACGTGTGCGAATGCCTCACGACGCGCGCCGCATTCGGACCAAGCAAATAGTCTTTCAAGTCAGGCTTATGCGCGCCGATCACGATCAAATCCGAGCCCGCGCCTTCCGCGGTTTTGAGGATCTCCTGATAGGCGCTGCCAGTTGCCACCACATGACGGACCTTGGCGTTGCGCTCTTCCCCCAGCGTGGCGGCGCAGAGGGCGACCAGCTTTTCATGAGCCTCTTCAATCACCTTTTCGTGGTGGTGGGGCTCGAAGAAACTGCTGACGAAACCTTCGCCATAGTCGGGTGTCACGGTCACGACATCCAGCCGCGCGCCATCCATTTCGGCCAGCGCTGCGGCGCGTTCAAGGACAGAAACATCAAGATCGCCATTGCTGATATCCACGGCGCACAGAATTGCCTGGGTCATGCGGGTTCTCCCTGTTTTGCGGCACGGCCGCGCTGGAGGAAGGCGACAAGACCCAACAGGATCAGCGCCGGGATAAAGATCAGCTCTTTCGCGGGCTGGCTTTGCGGGGCCTGAATGCTGGTGATGCGAACGGCATCGTCAGCATAATAGTCAAACATATCCAGCTCATCCGCGACCGGCGTACCGAACATCGGCTCGTCAAGCTTGACCAGACCATCCTCTTGCAGCGTCATCAGGCCCAAAGCGTCAACGCGTGCTGTACCGTCGGCTCCTTCCGGAATGTCCAGAACAACGGTGGTTTCGGT
This sequence comes from Ruegeria sp. CG1, assembly GCF_056537265.1. Classification (NCBI taxonomy): domain Bacteria; kingdom Pseudomonadati; phylum Pseudomonadota; class Alphaproteobacteria; order Rhodobacterales; family Roseobacteraceae; genus Ruegeria; species Ruegeria sp. CG1. The sequence goes on from NZ_JBQFRF010000006.1 coordinate 169,665, forward strand.
CATATTGCCAGTGTCAAAGTCCGGACCTGCGACCTCAATCCGCATGGTGCTGCCGGGTGCGGCCTCACCCACGGCCTGTGTCAGCTGTGCCGGTTCGATCTGCGCAAAGGGCGGTGCGATGCGGTTCATGAAGAAATCCGGACGGAACAGCGCAAAGGCGATCAGAATCAGCGCCACGCTTTCATAGATGCGGTTCTTGGTCAGGAACCAGCCCATGGTACCTGCGGTGAAGATCAGGATCGCGATGGTCGCAGAGACGGCCACCAAGATGCCCTGTACCCAGCCCACATCGATCAGCAACAGATCGGTGTTGAAGATGAACACGAAAGGCAGTGCCACGGTGCGCAAGCTGTAGAAGAAGGCGGTGAAACCGGTCTTAATCGCATCCCCACCAGAAACGGCGGCGGCCGCAAAGCTCGCCAGACCCACGGGCGGTGTCACATCAGCCATGATGCCGAAGTAGAAGACGAACAAGTGCACCGCGATCAGCGGCACGATCAAGCCGTCCTGCGCACCCAGTTCGACAACGACACCCGCCATCAGCGAGCTGACGACGATGTAGTTCGCCGTGGTCGGTAGGCCCATTCCGAGGATCAGGCTGAGAAGACCGACCAGCGCCAGCATGGCGATCAGGTTGCCACCCGACAGGAACTCGACCAGGTCAGCCATCACCTGACCCACTCCGGTCAGCGTTACGGTGCCCACGATCACACCCGCAGTGGCGGTGGCCAGCGCGATACCAATCATGTTGCGCGCGCCGTCGATCAGCCCGTTCCACAGGTCGACGACACCGGCCTTGAAGGCATTCGCTGTGTCACTTTCACCCCGGAAGATCGACTTGAGCGGTTTCTGCGTCAGCAGGATCACGAACAGCAGCGAAGTCGCCCAAAAGGCTGATAGGCCCGGTGATTTCTGTTCGATCATCAGGAAATAGACCAGCACGATGATCGGTAGCAGGTAATGCAGACCGGCCTTGTAGATTTCGGCAATTACCGGCAGTTCAACCTCTTTGGCATTAGGATCGTCAGGCACCAAGTCCTCTACTCCGGAAGCCAGCCAAAGCAGGATCAGATAGGCCAAAACGATCAGCGCCGACAGGACCAGACCCGACGCATCGGGCATGAGCGCGACAATCGCTTTGATCGGGTACTGGATGCCATAGCACAGCCCGGCAAAGCCCACGAAGAACAGCGCCATTCCACCGATTGTGCGCCCCATCGAAACGACGCGGTCGCCCAGCGTCGGCATGTTCCGCTTCACCGCTTCAAGGTGTACGATGTAGACGAGCGCGATGTAAGAAATCGCGGCGGGCAGGAAGGCGTGGGTGATCACCTCAACGTATGAGATGCCCACATATTCCACCATCAGGAAGGCAGCAGCGCCCATCACCGGTGGCATGATCTGGCCGTTAACGGATGAGGCGACCTCAACCGAGCCCGCTTGTTCGCTGGAAAAGCCCACACGCTTCATCAGTGGGATAGTGAAGGTGCCGGTCGTGACAACGTTCGCAATGGACGAGCCCGAGATCAGGCCGGTCGCCGCAGAACCAACAACAGCCGCTTTGGCCGGGCCACCGCGCAGGTGCCCCAGCGCGCCAAAGGCCATCTTGATAAAGTAGTTGCCCGCGCCCGCCTTATCGAGCAGCGCGCCGAACAGCACGAAGAGGAAGACGAACTTGGTTGAAACGCCCAGCGCGATGCCAAAGACGCCTTCGGACGTGATCCACATATGGCTCATCGCCTTTTGCAGGCTGGCGCCTTTCCATCGGATCACCTCGGGCACCCACTCGGAGGAACCGAAGAAGACGTAGGCCAGAAAGATCGTGGCGATGATCGCCATTGCCGGGCCAAGCGCGCGACGCGCGGCCTCGAACAACAACAGCAGGCCAACAAGGGCGAACCACTTGTCTGTGTCGTCTGCGAGACCGCCCGCATCGACGATCTTTTGGTAGAAGAAATAGCCATAGAGGGCCAGAAATGCGCCCACGATCCCCATGATCCAATCCTGAATCGGGATGTAGTTCCGCGGGCTGGATTTCAGTGCCGGATAGGCCGAAAAGGCCAGGAACATCGCAAAGGCCAGATGAATCTGGCGTGAGTTGTTCACTACACTGCCCGGCAGCAGATAATTCGATAGGGGAGAGGCCAGAACGACCTGGAACACCGACCACAAGACCGCAACGATCGCCAGAAACAGCCCGACATTACCCGCCGGATCACGCGCGCCTGCGTCTGATGAGGCAACCAGTTCCTGAAGCTCTTCTTCGGAAAGAGGGCGATTGCCCTGTGTGTCGGAACTCATGTTGGTATCTCCCTGTCCTTCGGCCTTGGTTTTTGCGGCCGTCTTGTCTCCGGTTTAGCCCGGATATGAATCGGGGCGCCCCGAAAGGCGCCCCGTGTCAGGTCTGGTTACTGAATCCAGCCTTTTTCTTTGTAGTACTTCTCAGCGCCGGGATGCAGCGGTGCCGACAGGCCGTCCGCAATCATCTCTTCTGGTTTCAGGTTGGCAAATGCCGGGTGCAGCTTTTTGAAGTCATCGAAGTTCTCGAAGACCGAGCTGACAACCGCATAAACCGCGTCTTCCGACACGTCAGCCGAAGTCACGAAGGTTGCACCAACACCAAATGTCGAGGTGTCACCATCCGAACCGCGGTACATGCCACCTGGGATGGTTGCGGTACGGTAGAAGGAGTTGTCACCAACCAGCTTGTCAACCGCGTCGCCGCTGACGTTCACCAGAACCGAGTCACAGGCGGTGGTTGCTTCCTGGATCGAACCCGAAGGGTGACCCACGGTGTAAACCATCGCATCGATCTGGTTGTCACACAGAGCAGCGGATTGTTCAGCCGCTTTCAGCTCGGTCGCCAGTTCGAAATCATCGGTGGTCCAACCCATTTCGCCCAGCAGCACTTCCATGGTGCCGCGCTGACCGGAACCGGGGTTGCCGATGTTGACGCGCTTACCCTTCAGGTCTTCGAAATTCGAGATACCCGCGTCGGCACGCGCCACAACCGTGAACGGCTCTGGGTGTACCGAGAACACGGCACGCAGGTTCTCAAACGGGCCGGCTTCTTCGAATTTCGAGCTGCCGTTGAATGCGTGGTACTGCCAGTCCGACTGTGCCACGCCAAACTCAAGCTCGCCTTCGCGAATGGTGTTGATGTTGTAAACCGACCCCCCAGTCGACTCCACCGAACACCGGACCCCGTGCTCTTTCCGGCCCTTGTTGACCAGACGGCAGATCGCGCCACCCGTCGGGTAATAGACACCCGTAACGCCGCCAGTTCCGATCGTGATAAATTCTTCAGCATATGCCGCTGGTGCCATCAGGGCCGCCGCGGCAAATGCGGTGATTGAGGTTTTCTTGAACACTTTGACACTCCTGTTGTCAGTCTTTTTTGATCTGTGGGGTGCCTGAAACCTTTCAGAACACAACAGAAAAAATCGCACTGGAATCAGGCCCCCCGATGATAAAGAGGAAAGCGAAACCAAACAGCAGGTGTCTATACGGTAGATTACGTATAGGCTTGGATTCAGATATAGGGGAAAGAGGGTAACTGATCACATTCTGTGACTGTGATACCGACCCGTGCAGAAGGTCGTTTGGACAAGAATTGAACTACGCAGGGCAACAAGAAATACGCCAGGACCACACTGAGCCAGCCCGCAGGCGAAGATCGCTGCGCGCCACGCTTGCGCTGTGTTTGGGCGGGCTGCAGTTCATCGCCATCCTTTCGGTGATCCTGTCGACCTTTGTCAGCTCGGAGAACGCGCTGTTGCGGCAATCCCGAACATCACTGAACGAAGTCAGTGTCAATGTCATCGGCCAAGTCAAAAGTTTTCTGAACCCCGCCCGGCAGGCCTTGGATGCAACTCGGCGACTTGCTGAAAATGACGTACTGGATATCAGCGATCCTGGCGTATTGGAAAGCCATTTTTTTCAGCAGCTACAGGTCGCGCCTCAACTCGCAGGGATGTATCTGGCCGATGCGACGGGCAGGTTTGTCTACGTCATGCGCGCGGAAGAGCCCGGACGTTATCGCACCAAGTTCGTTCCGCCATTCCTGCCCGGCACCGCGGAACATCCCGCCGATTTCCAATGGCGCAACGATCAGTTCACATTGCTGGAAACGGCCACTACCCAGACTGACACCTATGAGGCGCGCACCCGGCCCTGGTTCAGAATGGTGACCGAAGCCAAAGCACCGATCTGGACAGAGCCTTATATCTTCTTCACCACGCGCCAGCCGGGAATCACTTATAGTGTCCCCATATTGGACGATACCGGAGCTATCCGTGCCATTTTGGGTGTCGATATCCAGATCGACGCCCTGTCGGGGTTCCTGCTGGACATCTGGTCGGAACGACGCGGTGCCGCGCTGGTTCTGAACGAAAATGGCGCGGTGCTGGCGCATCCAACGCTGGTGCTGATCCGGCAGGAAGCACATATGGAAGCGCCCGAGCTGACGCGTGTGGACCAAATCGCAGACCCCATCGCGCAAAAGGCGTTCGGAGATGTCGTGCAAACCGGTCTGAGCGACACGGAAGGACCGGTTCATACCGATTTCCAGCTGAACGGTCAGGACTATGTGGCGATGCTGATCGAGGTGTCCGAGCCGGGGCTGCGTTGGTTGATCGGGCTTTATGCGGCCGAGGACAACTTTATTGGCGAGATCAAGAAGAACCGGACGCAAGGCGTCTGGATCGCGCTTGCCATTGCCATTCTGACGGGCGCAATTGGTTTGGCCATGGCCGACCGGATCTATGCCCCTGTGCGCACCTTTGCCAGCCAGAGCCAGCAATTGCGCAGCGGAGAGATCACCACCGAAGAAGGCCTGCACAGCCCCTATCGCGAGCTGGAAGATACCGGCGCGGCTCTGACACAGGAAGTTCGACAACGGCAACGGTTCGAAACCGCCTATGGCCGCACCTTCGATCTGGCCTCGCGCGGGATGGCGCAGATCTCGCCCGAAACGGGGCGGTTTCTGCGGACCAACGAACAGCTGTGCGATATCATGGGATATCAGCCGGATGAATTGGAGAAGATGACGCTGGCCGACATCCTGCCGGAAGATGAACAGCAGATCGCGGTCAAGTTTCGCGAAACCCTTCTGCAGGATTCCGAGTTCATCGCCGAGAACCAGTTTATTCGAAAAGACGGATCCCCCATCTGGTTGCGGGTCAATGCCATCCTCATCCGCGATGAAAGCGGTACCCCTGATCATGCGGTTGCCATTATCGACAACGTCAGCGATCGAAAGCAGGCCGAGGATGAAGTAAGCCGCCTCAGCCGCGATCTGTCCCATGTGGCACGGGTCAACCTGATGGGCGAGATGGCCTCGGGGCTGGCGCATGAGCTGAACCAACCGCTAAGCGCGATTTCCTATAATGTCGACGCCGCGAAGATCACGCTGGATGAAATCGGCGATCCCGATCCTGAGGTTATAGAAATCCTTTCGGATATCGACCGCCAGTCGCGCCGTGCGGGCGACATCATCCGCGCCCTGCGTGATGTGGTGCGTAAGGATCGCGGACGTCAGACTCCGTTTGAACTGAACGGGCTGATCCGGCAAACCGTCAGCCTGATGGACGCCGAGGCGAAGTTACACGAGATCAAGCTGCTTTATGAAGAAACCGACCTTCCTCTTGTCATCGGAAACCGGACGCAGATCGCTCAGGTTCTGGTTAACCTGTTGCGCAACGCGATCGACGCCCTGGCCCTGGATCCGGATGGCAAGGGTAAAATCACCATCACTACAAAGACCAGCGATGAACTGGTCGAGGTGCGGGTTGAGGATAACGGGCCCGGGATTAGCGATGGTGTCACCTTGTTCAACTCGTTTGACACCCAGAAGACCGACGGGATGGGGCTGGGCCTGTCCATTTGTCGGACCATCGTCAAAGCCAATGACGGAGCCATTTGGTACGAGCCTACTGAGACGTCCGGGGCGCGCTTCTGTTTCACCCTGCAGCGCCGCGATCAGCCCAAGGAGGATCACGCATGACCTTTGAGCCGCTGGTCGTTTATATCGTCGATGACGATGAAGATGTGCGCGTCGCCTTATCTCGGTCGCTCAGCAAACGCGGACTAAGGGTCGAGCATTTTGCCGATGCGCAGACATTTCTGAATCAGGTGCATGAGGATGCAAAAGGTTGCCTGATCCTGGACTATGGCATGCCCGGCATGGACGGGCTGGAATTGCAGGAACATCTGAACCGGCGCGAGTCGACCATACCGGTCATTTTCATCTCGGGTCATGGCGGCATTCCGGAATCCGTGCGGGCCACCAAGGCGGGTGCAATTGATTTTCTGGAAAAACCCTTTGACCTGCAGGTGCTGATCGAACGGATACAGGCCGCGTTTGAAATAGGCGACCGTCTGCGCGCCGAGAAATCGCGACGTCAGATGCTTGCGGATAAGCGCAGACTTTTGACCGACCGCGAGGAGCAGGTCCTGCAACACATTCTGACCCACCCCGCGCGCACGTCGAGCAAGGAGATCGCAACTGCCTTGGGTATCAGCCCCCGCACGGTAGAAATTCATCGCGGGCGCATCCAGCAGAAGGTCGGCGTGAAAACCACGATAGAGCTGTATGAACTGTTCGGGCAGATGCAATGATCGCAAGCCTGATGATGTATGCCCGCCCTCAGCTTGATGAGGCACATCTGCGATACTGGAACCTCATCCGTGACAATCTGAACCGCGCCGGGATCGAGAGCCCTGAGCATCTGTCGCAGGACGTCGAGGAATTCTCGGTCTGGCAGCACCCGGAACTGGTGCTGAGCCAGACTTGCGGCATGCCGTACCGGACATGGCTACACGATAAGGTCGCGTTGGTTGGCACGCCAGACTATGGTCTCGACGGGTGTCCGCCCGGCTATTACCGCAGTGCTCTGGTCGTGCGCGCCGATGATCCACGCACAAATCTGATGGCGTTTCGGGAAGCGGTGTTCGCTTACAACCAGACATTTTCGCAATCTGGCTACGCCGCGCCTTATTGGCATCTTGAGCCGCATGGCTTCTGGTTCAAGCACCGTGTGCAAACCAAAGGTCACCTGAAGTCGGCGCAGTCCGTTGCGGAAGGTCACGCAGATATCGCCGCCCTTGATGCGGTTTCTTGGCGATTGATGGCTGAGTATGAAGAGTTTGCCGCATCTCTGCGGGTGTTAGAGTGGACGGACCCGACGCCTAGCCTGCCTTTGATCACTGCGGAGGGTAACGATCAGCAAGCGATTTTTACAGCGGTTGAACGGGCAATTGCGCAGTTGGATGATGCGGATCGTACTGCCTTGGGGATCAAAGGTCTCGTGAGGATTCCGGCCGAACGTTATCTGGACGTGCAAAACCCGCCGGGATCGGTTTAGTCGTCTTGTGTGCCGGTGTCGCCTACGACAGCCGATAGCACATAATGGCTTTGGTCGCCCTTGATCAAAATCGGTGAGCCGGGCTGTTTAAGCTGCGGAACGACGCTTTCAACGCCGAGACCGCGCGTTAAGTCTGTCGCGCGACTTCCTCCGTGACCGGCTCGGCCTTTCCCTCGATCATGTCCTCTTCGACCGGCTCTTCAAGTGACTCTTCAGCACTTTCTTCAGGTTCCTCTGCCTCTTCAGCCTCTGATTGATCCTCAAGCGCGCCAACGATCAGAGGCAGCATGTGCACACCCGTCACACTAGCAATCTCGGGCGTCTGAGGCGTCTGCCAACTGAGCGTATCGAAGCTGCCGCAGTTCTGGCACACCGGTCCCCATTCAGGCTGAATGTCGTGGCAATTGGTGCAGACCCATTGCGGCCCGCGCGGTGCGTTCAACGCCTTGGCCAGCCAACCCTGAACCACCGCGTCCGAGGCGCCCTCGCCCCGTTCAATCGCAGCCATCAGCGTGTAGGCCCGTGCATCCCCCTGCTTTTCGACAACATCACCCAGCGCGCGACGGGCTTCGGGGAAGTCTTCGGCTACAATGTTCAGCTCGGCCAAGATCAGGCGTGTTTCCATATTCTCTGAATGAACGCGGGTCAAAGCGGTGAACCGCTTGATCCGCTGTTCAGGTGTTTCGTCTGGCACAATCTCGGCAAAGGCATGGGCCAGATCCGGGTGAGGTTGTACTTCCCACGCCTTTTTCAGAATCTTGGTTGCTGCACGCGGTTTGCCCTTTTCGATATAGGCGCGCGCGGCCATGGCGGCTGCCGGGACAAGATCGGGTGAAAGGCGGTTTGCCTCAATCGCATGTTCCTGCTGTTCGACCGTCGCCGTGTCGTCCAGCAGCACTTTGGCCTCGGACAAAGCCAGGACTGCGTCGCGCCGCTTGAACACATCGCGCGGCAAATACCCGGCCTTCAGCTTCGAGGTCAACGTGGACCGCGCACCGGCCCAATCCTGCGCCTTGGTCTGCAGGTTCAACAGCACATCCTGCGTTTCTTCATGCCGGGGTTTGAGGGCCAGAGCCTTCTCGGCCAGCTTGCGCGCGGTTTCATCATCGCCTTCGGCCAGCTTTTGCTTCATGATCCCGCGCACACCGACAAATCGCGTGGCGTTGTTGGTGACCAGCTTCTTGTAAGTCTCGGACGCTTTCTTGGTATCACCGGTCATCTCGGCTGCCTGCGCCACCAGCAAATTGGTCAGTTCCGGATTGTTCAGCAGCTTCTCGGCCTTATGGGCCTTGGTCATTGCCACGCGCCCCTCACCCGAGGCCAGCGCCATCAACCCGTCCGCCAGAGCCTGATATCCCCGCTTTTCCCGACTGCGATCGAAATAACGTGAAAGGGCGGTTTCATCACCGTTTAGGAATTTCAGCGTGGCGATCAGCAGCGTAAGCAGCTTGAAGAACAACCAGACCGCAAACACCAGCACGCCCAGCGCGATCACTGATTGCAGCGGGCCCAGTGTGTATTCGGTGCCTGCGACGGTGATCTGCACGCCGCCGGATGATTCCATCAAGAACCCGGCTCCCATGGCCAGCAGGCCGATAATCGCAACAAAAACAAGGATCTTTAACAATGACCACAGCATGGCAGGTCCTTCAGTTCGAGTTCAGGCTTGAAGCAAGCGTGTTTGCGGCCTCGACGGCAGAGGCCCGTGTCTGCGCCGCCTGCTCCCAATCCGCCAATGCGGTTTGTGCCGCTTCGGGCAGGGATTTCAATTCGGTCAGTGCCTTTGAGACATCACCATCTGCCAACGCTGCCTGAGCACGCGACAGGACCGCGTCCGGATCGTCGCCCTCTTGCGGGGTCACCGACCGCGCGCCTGTCTGGCGCTGCAAGAAAGCAACCAAGCCTGTGCCTTTATCGGCATCACGGGCATCCGCCAGTGCGGCGCGGGCTGCGGGGGCAAACGAGCTGCGCAGCGCCGAAAGCGTCTCAACTCCGTCCTTCGAAGACGCAGCCAAGGCATCGGGTACATCGACACCACCGGCTTTCAGTTCAGAGACCAAATCTTCATAGGGTTGACCGGCATCCAATTGACCATGCAAACGCGACAGGATGGCAGCGTTGGTCGCCGCGCGCGCCTCGGCCGAAGCTTTAGCCTCTAAAGCCTGCGCGTCTGAGACCATCTTTTCCACTTCGCTACGCTGAGCGGCCAGAGAATCCTGTAGTTTCTTCAATTCTGCCTCGAACGCGGCTGTGGCCTCGGGCGAGACATTTGCTTCAAGCGGCTGCTTCTCAAGCGCGGTCAGGCGTTCCTCAAGCGGGTCGACCTTGCCGGTCAGGCCATCGACACTGCTCTTCACGGCAGTCAGATCGCTTTCGACCGGAGCAAGCTTATCCGACAACGCCTTGATCTGATCTGACAAGCCCGAGACATCGGGGCCTTTAGCAAGAGTTTTTGTCAGTTGGGCAATCTGATCGGATTGTTCCGCCAGCTTCGACTCGAGTGCGGAAATTGCGTCCGAGCTATCTGCTCCTTGAGACAATAACCCGCTGTTGCCTACAGCAAATCCGAGGCCTGCAGCAATAACCCCGCCCAACAAAGCCGGAACAAACCCACCGCGTTTTTCGACTGTGCGTTCGATCACCTTTTCTTCGGTCGGCTCGGCCCTGTTCAGGGCTTCGGCTTCGGCTTCGGCTTCGGCTTCGGCTTCGGCTTCGGCTTCGGCTTCGGCTTCGGCTTCGGCTTCGGCTTCGGCTTCGGCTTCGGCTTCG
>NZ_JBQFRF010000007.1:0-142630 GCF_056537265.1 Ruegeria sp. CG1
CCGATCGCGATGGAAGACGGCCTGCGCTTTGCGATCCGCGAAGGCGGCCGCACCGTCGGCGCCGGCGTCGTCTCGAAAATCATCGAGTAATTCGCGTAAGCGAATATACAAAGAAAGGGCGTCCCTCGGGGCGCCCTTTTTCGTTTTTGCCTAAGCCAACAGTAATGCTAACTTCTTTAGTATTGAGACATTGCAATTAGAAAGAGGTCATAAGATGCACTTTTGGGCGCGTTCAGTTTGTCTTGTCGCAGCGGTTGCTTTCTCATCTACTTCTGCGTCCTCACAACAGATCGCGGATCGGATCTATTTGGGCGGACCAATTGTAACGATGAACGATACGGCTCCGTCCGCCGAAGCTGTCGCAGTCAAAGACGGGCGCATTCTTGCGGTTGGGTCGCTATCTGACTTGTCGGTGCATCAGGGTGAGGAAACCGAAACCTATGATCTGGAAGGGCGCGCGATGCTTCCGGGTTTCGTTGATAGCCACGGACATGTCGTCATGGGCGGCTTGCAGGCACTGTCCGCTAACCTTCTTGCGCCACCGGATGGGGATGTCATTGATATCGCCAGTCTGCAATCCACGCTGACTGACTGGGCCGAGGAGAATGCGCAAGCCGTTGAGCAGGTCAAAATGATCATCGGCTTTGGTTACGACAATGCTCAATTAAGGGAACTCCGTCACCCAACACGACAAGAGCTGGACATTGTGTCTGAAGACTTGCCGGTCGTCATTATTCATCAGTCTGGACATATAGGTGTCGCAAACTCGAAAGCTTTGGAATTGGCTGGTATAACGGCGGCTTCCGAAGCACCTCCGGGCGGGGTGATCCAACGCGATGAGGCCGGAGAGCCAAACGGTGTTCTGGAGGAGTACGCGTTCTTTTCTGTTCTCGTTCCCTTGCTGGGAAATCTGGGTGAAGAGGGTCTGGCAGCATTTGCCCGAGCTGGAACCGACCTTTGGGCAAAGTTTGGATATACGACCGGGCAGGAAGGCCGATCATCAGGTCAGATTGTCGAGGTTCTCGGGAAAGTTGCTGCGGAAGAAGCTCTTCCAATCGATGTAGTAGCCTTCCCGGATGTTCTTGAGTCGAAAGAGTTTATTGGTGCGAACACTTCGAAAAGCTACGAAAACAGGGTTCGGGTCGGGGGCTGTAAACTTACAATTGATGGCTCGCCGCAAGGTTTCACCGCTTTAAGGGATCGGCCCTATTATGATCCGGTTGGGAACTATGCTGCCGGCTACGCAGGATACGCAGCCATCACGATTGAGCAACTCCAGGACGCGGTGAATTGGTGTTACGACAACGATTTCCAAATCCTCGTGCATTCCAACGGTGAAGGGGCATCTGACATGCTGATTGCTGCACTAGAAGAGGCACAGATCAAGTATGGCGATCCCGGCAACCGCCCCGTTCTGATTCACGGTCAGTTCCTTCGAGAGGATCAGGTCGCAAGCCTTAAGCGCCTTGGTGTGTTTCCGTCGCTCTTTCCGATGCATACGTTCTATTGGGGCGATTGGCACCGGGATCATACTGTCGGGCCGATAAATGCGGAAAATATTTCGCCTACAGGATGGCTGCACGAGCGTGGCATGATGTTCGGCACGCATCACGATGCGCCGGTCGCCTTTCCGAACAGCATGCGTGTTCTCGCCGCGACGGTAACCCGCCGCACACGGTCTGGTGACATTTTGGGCCCCCATCAAAGAGTCGACGTTATGACCGCCTTGAAAGCCATGACAATCTGGCCCGCCTGGCAGCATTTTGAAGAAGACGAGAAGGGGTCTATCGAAGTTGGAAAAGTCGCGGACTTTGTGATTTTGTCGGACGATCCTACTGCCGTCGATCCGGAAACACTGGCGGAGCTTGAAGTGCGTGTAACGATTAAAGGCGACGAGGTGGTCTATGAAGCGGAAGGCGATGTCAGAGAGGGAAATCTGCAATTCTCGCCATTTTCAAATGACCCTGTGATTGCACACCTTTTCATGCACGCGGTCTATCAAGGCATGAAGGTTGAAGCCCCGTGGCTTGTTAGGAACTAGCCTGTGGGTTTTGGGAACTGAGACGTCACCGAATTGGTTTTATCCGGCGACAGCTTTGGCTTCACCGTTGAGCTGATCGCGCCGATCGCGATGGAAGACGGTCTGCGCTTCGCGATCCGCGAAGGCGGTCGCACTGTCGGCGCCGGTGTTGTGTCGAAAGTCATCGAGTAATCACGGTAGGTCGGGGTTCAGCCCGGCACATCGGTGAGCCTAAGTAGGCCGCTCCAAAAGGGGCGGCCTTTTTTACATTGCTAAGAACATTTTGATGATCTACTCAAGAGAGAGTTGCCGTAAGCTCAGGGTTGAGCCCCGCCTTCAAGTAGCTCTAAATGCTCCTTTAAAGTGGACGGGTGCGTTCGAGTCGCACGCGGCATCATGTTTTTCGCGAGAACGCTATGTACGAACTGAACAGAACACTGGCGCGGCGGGCGTTCAAAGAAATGCTGGGTCAAGCTAACCATTTCCTGATCACAATTTTGGTCGGTTTGAACGGAGTTAGATCGGGCCGTGCGGGTATTGAGAAAGAGTTCCACACAAGCTGGAATCCACAATCTGTCCCGCGATCAGCGGATCGAAGTAGAGAGTTCGTCTTAGACCTTGCCTTGGTTCGCGCAATTGACGCGTTTGATACATATATGATGACGACTGTTCGCAAACCGTGCGCGCTTTCAGAATCTGATTTTCTAACTAAAATGAATGCGACTGGCCAAAGCGTAGCGAGGCGGCTTGAAGTTTTCGACGAACGACTTGCTCCTTTGCCGCGCTACCAAAAAGCGGCACTTTCAGTTGCCATTGATTGGCGAAATAGACGGGTTCACAGCCTTTCAACGCCTTCGTTGGATAAGCGCACAGCCAGACTACTTTTGGGTAACTCAAAAACGTTTTCAAGTGAGTATAGTGGCTTGAAAATTGAAGAATTTGTTTCTCATTTCAAAGCTGGTTCACCTCCAACCTTTAAAGAGGCAGCATCGATAATCCGAATGGTTCACGAAGCAGTTGAACATTACGATCAGTATTTGCTTCGACATGTTCCAATCGAGAGCTACCTGAAAACTGCACTTCTACAATTTTTGAGCGCTGGTGTATCGAGCCCAGCAAATGGTATTCACAAGACTTGGAACAGCCCCAAAAAAGAGCGCAAAGTTAAACGTCTTTTGAGAATGGTAGGAGTGAACGAAACTGAGCAGGCTACAGGTAGAAAAGTACCCGATGATTTTGTTCAGCAGCTGATAACTCTTCAAAGCAATGAAGTATTGGAATTTCTTCAGGTGTGACAGTCTATTTATTGGAGACAGTAGAATTGCCCTTGCCAAACCCCACCAACCCCACTAATACGCGCGAGTTCTCAACAAGAACATCAAGGCGGGGTGATTCCCGCCTTTTGGGTTCGATGAGGGTTGGCGATGCGCGTCTGTCCTCCTCTCAACCTCAACGCCTGATAAAAGGCTGTATCTATGCAAAGCCAAAACATCCGTATTCGGCTGAAGGCATTTGACTATCGCGTTCTGGATGCCAGCACGCAAGAGATCGTCAACACTGCCAAGCGGACCGGCGCGAACGTGCGCGGCCCGATCCCGCTGCCGAACAAGATTGAGAAGTTCACGGTTCTCCGTGGCCCTCACGTTGACAAGAAATCCCGCGACCAGTTCGAGATCCGTACGCACAAGCGTCTCTTGGACATCGTTGATCCGACCCCCCAGACCGTTGACGCGCTGATGAAGCTCGACCTCGCTGCTGGTGTGGACGTCGAGATCAAGCTGCAGTCGTAAGATCGGAGGGTATAGATTATGCGCTCTGGTATTATCGCAAAAAAAGTTGGCATGACCCGCCTGTTCATGGAAGACGGCAAGCAGATCCCTGTGACCGTTCTCCACCTGGACAACCTGCAGGTCGTCGCACAGCGCACCGCTGACAAAGACGGCTACACTGCCGTTCAGCTGGGCGCCGGTGCTGCCAAAGCAAAACGCACCTCGAAGGCCATGCGCGGTCACTATGCCGCTGCCAAGGTCGAGCCCAAGCGTAAGCTGGCCGAGTTCCGCGTCTCCGAAGATGGCCTGATCGATGTGGGCGCCGAGATTTCGGCGGAACACTTCCTGGAAGGTCAGAAGGTTGACGTTTCGGGCACCTCGATCGGTAAAGGCTTTGCCGGTGCAATGAAGCGCTGGAACTTTGGTGGTCTGCGCGCCTCGCACGGTGTTTCGATCAGCCACCGTTCGCACGGTTCGACCGGTCAGTGTCAGGATCCGGGCAAGGTGTTCAAAGGCAAGAAGATGGCCGGTCACATGGGTGCTGCCCGTGTTACCACTCAGAACCTGGAGGTTGTCAAAACCGACGCCGACCGTGGTCTGGTCTTCATCAAAGGCGCCGTTCCCGGACCGAAATCGGGCTGGGTCACTGTCAAGGACGCCGTCAAGAAGAAAGCACCGGAAGGCCTGCCTTTCCCGGCTGCTGTGAAATCGGCTGCAACCGAAGCACCTGCGGAAGAAGCCCCCGCGGAAGGTGGTGAAGCATGAAACTTGATGTAATCAAACTGGACGGCGGCAAAGCCGGCAACATCGAGCTGGATGCGGACCTGTTCGGCCTCGAGCCGCGCGCGGACATCCTGCACCGTGTGGTCCGTTGGCAGCGCAACAACGCGCAGGCCGGCACCCACAAGGTCAAGACCCGCTCGGAAACCAGCTACTCGACCAAGAAGATCTATCGCCAGAAGGGCACCGGTGGCGCACGCCATGGTGACCGTAACGCACCGATCTTCCGTGGTGGTGGTATCTACAAAGGCCCCGTCGTGCGTTCGCACGGCCACGACCTGCCGAAGAAGTTCCGCAAGCTTGGCCTGCGCCACGCTCTGTCGGCAAAAGCCAAGGCAGGTGAACTGGTCGTAATCGAGAACGCCGAAGCCGAAGGCAAGACCGCCGCTCTGGCCAAACAGGTTGCAAACCTGGGCTGGAAACGCGCTCTGGTCATCGATGGCGCGACCGTGAACGAAGGGTTCCTGAAAGCGTCCAAGAACATCGAGGGTCTGGATATCCTGCCGTCGATGGGCGCAAACGTCTATGACATCCTCAAGCGTGACACTCTGGTGCTCACCAAAGCGGCTGTCGAAGCACTGGAGGCTCGTCTGAAATGAGCGCGAAGGCAGAACACTACGACGTGATCCGCAAGCCGGTCATCACCGAAAAGTCGACCATGGCGTCCGAAAACGGCGCGGTTGTCTTTGAAGTGGCGATCGATAGCAACAAGCCGCAAATCAAAGAGGCCGTTGAGGCTCTGTTTGGTGTGAAGGTCAAAGCGGTGAACACCACCGTGACCAAAGGCAAGGTCAAGCGGTTCCGCGGCCAGCTGGGCCGTCGCAAAGACGTCAAAAAAGCATATGTGACCCTGGAAGAGGGGAACACCATCGACGTGAGCACCGGTCTTTGATCCGACGCTTACTGCGACTATTCACGGCCCCGGCGGTTCAACCCGCCGGGGCCGATTTCGTTTCAGACCCTGAAACTGCCCGTGCGCAGGTGTTGGAGAAGATGCGGGCTTTCAGCGACGAGCCCTATTTTCAGATCGCCGATGAAAAGCTGGGGCTTTTGTCGGTTTTCGACGATCTGAAATACGACCGGGCGGATGTGGACATGATCTCTCCGGCGATGCGCAATCATGTGGTCGATAAGCTTGGTCCGCTGGGGTTTCGCCAGACCTCGGGTACGGTGTTGGAACACGTCGAGGCCGAGATGCGTGTGCACATCCCCAAGTTCCACGCCCTCGGTGCGTCGCCCTTCGACATCACGCGCTATACCGAGAAACGCTCGCAGGATTACTGTCTCCTTACGCCCACACAGGTGGCCTGCCAGTACGTGGATCACTACGTGCTGGACGAAGCGGTGCAGCGGATCGAGGCGTTAATTACGAAGCACCCTATCAACCTGCTCAAACTGGCGGATTATCTGGAAGGGAAACCCAAGCACCGCGCATTTCGCGAGGTTTTGGGTCATATCAAACTCAAGCAACGTATCGCGGTAGAGTCTGAGCCGCTCTGCAGAAGGCGGTCGTTGGGGTAAGAGTTGCGTTGACTCATCAGAAACGCGTCAGAAGCACGTGCAACCCTGGAAGAGAGACCACACATCGATATATCCGGCGGTCCGTGATTGGACGCGTCTTTGGGGAGAGGTAAGTGGCGTGCTCATGGGGGTTGTTCTTACGCGGCGACACAAAAATTTGAGCACTAAACTCTCATATTTTGCACAATTCGCTTGCTATGTCGCGCGGGTAGTCTATCCGGCTTCCAACAAGCAAAAGACATGGCAGGCGCATGACCGAAACCTCTCTCTCGACCCGGGAAAACCCGGATAGAACTGCCGCGCGGGATTGGGTTTCGACGCTTGCCAAATACCGCGAACCTAATCAATGGCGCAGTTCCTTTGAGCTGGGTGTCAGCATTATCCCATTCTTTGTGCTTTGGGCGCTGTCCTGGATGGCATTATCCATCAGCTACTGGCTGGCATTTGCCATTGCGGTCCTGAATGCGGCCTTCCTGCTGCGCCTGTTTGCGATCCAACACGATTGCGGGCACGGGGCGTTCTTCAAGAACCGGACAGTCAGCGACTGGGTTGGACGGGTGATCGGGGTGCTGACCCTTACACCCTATGATGTCTGGCGCCGCACTCATTCTTACCATCACAACAGTTCGGGTAACTTGGACAAGCGGGGAATGGGGGATATCCACACGCTGACAGTGGCTGAGTACCAATCCAAGTCTCCCATGAACCGGTTCTGGTATCGCGTTTACCGCAATCCGGTCACACTGTTCGTACTTGGTCCCGGCTATTTGTTCCTGCTCCAAAACCGTCTGCCCTTGGGTTTAACTGGTAGCGCTCGGTTCTGGGTCAGCGCGATGGGTACCAATATAGCTATTCTGACCGCCCTTTTTGCTGTCTACTACTGTGGCGGCTTGATGCCGGTCCTACTGATTTTTCTGCCCTCAACCCTGATTGCGGCAACTGCAGGAGTATGGCTGTTTTATGTTCAGCACCAATTCGAAGAAACGCATTGGGAATCGGACAAGGATTGGCAGTTGCACGAGGCGGCCCTGCACGGAAGCTCGCATTATATTCTGCCGCCGGTGCTACAGTGGTTCAGTGCCAATATCGGCATCCACCACGTGCACCATCTGTACAGCCGCATTCCGTTCTACCGCCTGACCGAAGTGCTGCGCGATCACGACGAGTTGGCAAACAGCAACAGGATGACCATTCGTGAGAGCATTGCCAACGCGCGGTTGCACCTGTGGGACGAAAAACACCGCCGCCTGTTGTCCTTCGCCGAGGTTCGCGCATTGTATCAGTGAGTGGCAAGTTACCTGAGTTCTTCCGGCCGAATAAGTAATACCCACTGACCGCGCGACTTGCGAAATTGAAACCTGGGGCAAATGTTGCGGTGACTTTTTCTTTGGTCTCCATAAGAATCTTGGGCCGCACCCTATAGACACCCATCCCCAACACTGCTACACGCTCCCAATCTTGCGGCCTCGGATTCGTTCCGGGGCCTCTGATATTTGTAACCGGGGACCTTCGGGGCCCTATACCCTTGGCACCTACGGGGGCCTATCACATAGCGGGGAAATCCCTCGCACTTGCTAAACGGAAGACAGAAAGCATGGCACTCAAGTCGTACAAGCCGACGACGCCGGGCCAGCGCGGGCTGGTGCTGATCGACCGTTCGGAGCTTTGGAAAGGACGTCCGGTAAAGTCTCTCACTGAGGGTTTGACCAAATCGGGCGGCCGGAACAACACCGGACGGATCACTTCACGCCGCCGCGGCGGTGGCGCAAAGCGTCTCTACCGGATCGTTGACTTCAAACGGAACAAATTTGATGTCGCGGCAACCGTCGAGCGGATCGAATATGACCCGAACCGGACCGCATTCATCGCACTGGTAAAATACGAAGACGGCGAGCAGGCATATATCCTGGCTCCGCAGCGTCTGGCTGTTGGTGACAAAGTCGTGGCATCCGCCAAGGCCGACATCAAGCCGGGCAACGCAATGCCCTTCTCGGGCATGCCCATTGGTACCATCGTCCACAACATCGAGATGAAGCCTGGTAAAGGCGGTCAGATCGCACGTGCGGCCGGTACTTACGCTCAGTTCGTTGGTCGCGATGGCGGCTACGCTCAGATCCGTCTGAGCTCGGGCGAGCTGCGCATGGTCCGTCAGGAATGCATGGCCACCGTTGGTGCCGTGTCCAACCCCGACAACAGCAACCAAAACCTCGGTAAAGCCGGTCGTATGCGCCACAAGGGCGTTCGTCCGTCGGTTCGTGGTGTTGCAATGAACCCGATCGACCACCCGCACGGTGGTGGTGAAGGTCGTACCTCGGGTGGCCGTACGCCGGTTACTCCGTGGGGTAAGGACACCAAGGGTAAGCGTACCCGCAACAAGAACAAAGCGTCCCAGAAGCTGATCATCCGCTCGCGGCACGCCAAGAAGAAGGGACGTTAATCTATGTCTCGCTCTGTTTGGAAGGGTCCTTTCGTCGATGCTTACGTGCTGAAAAAAGCCGAAGCAGCGCGCGAGTCGGGCCGCAACGAAGTCATCAAGATTTGGTCGCGTCGTTCCACCATTCTGCCCCAGTTCGTGGGTCTGACCTTTGGTGTGTACAACGGCCATAAGCATATCCCCGTCAACGTCTCGGAAGACATGATCGGTCAGAAGTTCGGTGAATACTCTCCGACTCGTACCTATTACGGTCACGCCGCTGACAAAAAAGCGAAGCGGAAGTAAGTCATGGGCAAGGAAAAGAACCCCCGCCGCGTGGCTGAAAACGAAGCAATGGCGAAAACGCGCATGCTCCGTACTAGCCCGCAGAAACTGAACCTGGTTGCGCAGATGATCCGTGGCAAGAAAGTTGAGAAGGCTCTGACTGACCTGACTTTCTCGAACAAGCGTGTCGCGCAGGACGTCAAGAAGTGCCTGCAGTCTGCAATCGCCAACGCCGAGAACAACCACAACCTGGATGTCGACGAACTGATCGTCGCCGAAGCCTGGGTTGGCAAGAACCTGGTCATGAAGCGCGGTCGTCCGCGTGCCCGTGGCCGTTTCGGCAAGATCATGAAGCCGTTCTCGGAGATCACCATCAAGGTGCGTCAAGTTGAGGAGCAAGCCTAATGGGACATAAAGTCAATCCGATCGGCATGCGCCTTCAGGTCAACCGCACCTGGGACAGCCGCTGGTACGCCGACACCAAGGACTACGGTGATCTTCTGCTGGAAGACCTCAAGATCCGTGAGTTCATCAACAAAGAGTGCAAGCAGGCCGGTGTTGCCCGTGTGATCATCGAACGTCCGCACAAGAAGTGCCGCGTTACGATCCACACTGCACGTCCCGGTGTCATCATCGGCAAGAAAGGTGCAGACATTGAAGTTCTGCGCAAAAAGCTTGCTCGTATGACCGACAGCGAACTGCACCTGAACATCGTCGAAGTGCGCAAGCCCGAGCTTGACGCGCAGCTGGTTGCCGAGTCCATCGCTCAGCAGCTGGAACGTCGTGTTTCGTTCCGTCGCGCCATGAAGCGCTCGGTTCAGAACGCCATGCGCATGGGCGCCCTGGGTATCCGGGTGAACGTCGCTGGTCGTCTGGGCGGCGCCGAAATCGCACGGACCGAGTGGTACCGCGAAGGCCGCGTGCCTCTGCACACCCTGCGTGCCGACATCGATTACGCACATGCCGAAGCGATGACTCCTTACGGGATCATCGGGATCAAGGTCTGGATCTTCAAAGGTGAGATCATGGAGCACGATCCGCAGGCACGTGACCGTAAAGCACAGGAACTCCAGGACGGCCCTGCACCTCGTGGTGCTGGTGGCGGTCGTCGCTAAGGAGGGAAAGATATGCTTCAACCAAAGCGTACTAAATTCCGCAAGATGCACAAAGGCCGGATCAAGGGGCTCGCCAAAGGCGGTTCCGATCTGAACTTTGGCACCTACGGTCTGAAAGCACTGCAGCCCGAGCGCGTCACCGCGCGTCAGATCGAAGCTGCACGTCGTGCCATGACCCGTCACATGAAACGTCAAGGCCGCGTCTGGATCCGGATCTTCCCGGATACTCCCGTGACCTCGAAGCCGACCGAAGTCCGTATGGGTAAAGGTAAAGGCTCCGTTGACTTCTGGGCCGCGAAAGTAAAGCCCGGTCGTGTGATGTTCGAAATTGACGGCGTCAATGACGACATCGCCCGCGAGGCCCTGCGCCTGGCCGCGATGAAGCTGCCGATCAAGACCCGCGTTGTGGTCCGCGAAGACTGGTAAGCGATTGGGGCTTTGATCCCACTCGTTACAAGAATGACCCTCGTCGGGAAACCGGCGGGGGTTTTCTTTTGGTTCGGCAGCCCGTGCTTCGTGGATCGTGAAAAACGTCGACCTCCCTCTGCCGCACCACTAGGCTAGCTTGCAGGAATGGGAGGGCCCTATGGTTCAGCTACGCAAAAAGATGCTCATTAAGGAAGTCATAACCAACGACCAGTTGGGCCAACCTTGTGATCCGATCAGTCGAGTCGCAGCGATGGCGGTGATGCAGAACCCTTTGGCCGGGCACTTCTCGGACGATCTTTCAGAGTTGTTCGAGATCGGCGCCATTCTGGGCCCGGAACTCGCCGCTGAGGCAGTTTCTCAGCTTGATGGGCCGCCGGTTTCGTACGGCAAAGCCGCGCTTGTCGGCATGAACGGCGATCTTGAGCAGGGCGGGGCGGTGATCCACCCCAAACTCGGTGCGCCCATGCGCGCTGTGGTGGGCGGAGGTGAGGCGGTGATACCGTCCAACGCCAAGCTGGGCGCGCCGGGTTGCGCGATTGATCTTCCGCTGGGGCACAAGGACAATCCGTGGTCGTTCGATCATTTCGACACGATGACGCTGAACATCCCAGATGCGCCGAAACCGGATGAGATCGTGCTGTGCCTCGCCTATGCCGACGGAGGTCGCCCGATACCACGCTGTGGCAAAGGGCCCATCAAGACCTAAGCGGCTGGTCTTGCCGAGAGGGCTGGGGTATGCCCAGCCCATGGCACAGATTGAATCACTCTTCGTCACCCGTCTCTATCGCGCAAACTTGTCCGAATTCGATCCCAGGATCGACGCGGAGGAATTGGAAAGTTCATGCCTTGTTATTGCTGAAGATGATGAGGCCGGGCAGGACTGGTGTGAAGCGAACGCGTATCCCGGCTACACCAGTTATGCTTCGCTGACCGATTTGCCTTGGCGATTTCCGATATTTGCCGATCTTGTCAAAGTGCTGGATCAGCACGTCGCGGCTTTCGCCAAGGATTTGGAGTTTGATCTGGACGACCGCGCGTTGAAGCTTGAGGATCTGTGGATCAATATCCTGCCCGAGGGCGGAATGCATGCCAGTCACCTGCATCCGCACAGTGTCATTTCGGGCACGACCTATGTGTCCATGCCGGAAGGGGCCAGTGCACTGAAACTGGAAGACCCACGTTCGGGCCGTATGATGGCCGCCCCGACGAGGCTGAAAGGCGGGCGTCGGGAATTACAGCCTTTCATCTACATGAAGCCGCAGGTGGGCGACGTCCTGCTGTGGGAAAGCTGGCTGCGCCACGAGGTGCCGATGAATATGGCCGAGGACGAGCGGATTTCTGTTAGCTTCAACTATAAATGGGAGTGAAGCGTCTTAAAGCGTCAAGGTGAAAGCGCTCCAGTTACTTCGTCGGAGGATACTATGACCAAAACAGCTCTCGTCACAGGCGCATCATCCGGAATTGGTCGGGAATTGGCACGTTATCATGCGTCGCGAGGCGGCAATCTGATCATCAGTGCGCGACGCGGAGATGCGTTAGATGCCCTCAGATCAGAGCTTGAGGCAGCCCACTATGTTACTGTCACTGCCATTCCGCTTGATCTGGGTGCTGTTGGAGGCGCGGAAAAACTTTATGAGGCCGTCAAGTGCAAAGACCTGACGGTCGACTACCTGATCAACAATGCTGGATTCGGAGGGCATGGGGCTTTTTTGGATCGCCGCCTTTCGGACGATCTGAATATGATCCGGCTGAACGTCGAAGCCCTTGTCTCTCTGTGTCATCTGTTCGGCACGGATATGATCAGTAGCGGTGGCGGAAAGATACTGAATGTCAGTTCGACTGCGGCGCATATGCCGGGTCCATTGCAGGCGACCTATTTTGCCACCAAGGCCTATGTTTCGAGTTTCAGTCAGGCGCTCGCGGAGGAGCTGAAAGGTAAGGGCGTCACTGTGACGGCGCTGGAGCCGGGCTATGTCGTGACCGAATTTGCTGCTGCTGCAAATCTTGAGGGAACGAAGCTTGTTGCCCAAAAAGGGGCGACCGCTGAGGCCGTGGCCAAAGTCGGCTATGACGCCATGATTGATGGAAAGCTCACGGTGATCAACGATAAGTCGCTCGCGTTTGTGCTGGGTTGGGTCATGCCGCTGCTGCCGCGACGCGCGCGCCTGAAAATGGTTCGGAAAATGCAGGAGAAGGGTACCTGAGCACTCGGCCGCGTTTGTCGGGATCCAGAAAGGTCGCGGTAGTGATCTGCTGCCCGGTTTCAGAGGGCAGCGGTAATTTGGAAACAGGTAGTTTCATCTGCTCGAAAACGGTTTGAAACTTTCCCTTGCCACCCACCCCCCAAACCCTTATACGGCGGCATCCTGCGATCTCCCGGCGTTGTCGGGCGATTCGTATGTCTATCATTCATCCACCAGGTCAAAGGTGACCCTGTAAGGGGGCCTTCTGGTGTTTTGAGCAAAGGAAAAAGGCGATGAACGCCCAAGAACTGCGTGACAAGACCCCGGACCAGCTCCGCGAGGAACTGGCCAACCTGAAGAAAGAAAGCTTTAACCTGCGCTTTCAACAGGCAACCGGTCAGCTGGAAAACACAGCCGGCATCAAAGCGGCCCGCCGCAATGCTGCCCGTGTCAAAACCATTCTGAACGAAAAGGCCGCTGCTGCGGCATCCGAGGAGTAATCAGATGCCCAAGCGTATCCTGCAAGGCACCGTGACCAGCGACGCCAACGAACAGACCGTAACCGTATCCGTCGAGCGCCGCTTTACGCATCCGGTTCTGAAGAAAACCATCCGTAAGTCCAAGAAATACCGGGCTCACGATGAAAAGAACGCCTTCAAGGTCGGTGACACCGTACGCATCATCGAATGCGCGCCGAAATCGAAGACGAAACGTTGGGAGGTTCTGGAGGCGTAAGCCCCCAGGACTTTTCATTTGTCGAAACCCTGGGGGATTTAACGAGACCAGCCCCCACAGGTCGGGAGAAACCACATGATCCAGATGCAGACCAATCTGGATGTCGCTGACAACTCCGGCGCACGCCGAGTTCAGTGCATCAAGGTCCTGGGTGGTTCCAAGCGTAAATACGCCTCCGTAGGCGACATCATTGTCGTCTCGGTGAAGGAAGCCATCCCGCGCGGCCGCGTGAAGAAAGGGGACGTCCGCAAGGCCGTCGTCGTACGCACCGCCAAGGAAGTCCGTCGCGAAGACGGCACCGCGATCCGTTTCGATCGCAACGCCGCCGTCATCCTGAACAACAACAACGAGCCCGTGGGTACCCGTATCTTTGGCCCCGTTGTTCGTGAACTGCGCGGCAAGAACTTCATGAAAATCATCTCGCTGGCTCCGGAGGTGCTGTAATCATGGCTGCTAAACTCCGCAAAGGCGACAAGGTCGTCGTGCTGGCCGGCAAGGACAAGGGCAAAGAGGGAACTATCACCTCGGTTGACCCTAAAGCCGGTAAAGCTGTTGTCGATGGCATCAACATCGCCATCCGCCACACCCGTCAGTCGCAAACCTCGCAAGGTGGTCGCCTGCCTCAGGCAAACCCGATCGAGCTGTCGAACCTGGCACTGCTGGACAAAAACGGCAAAGCAACCCGCGTTGGCTTCCGCATGGAAGGCGACAAGAAGGTGCGCTTCGCCAAGACCACAGGGGACGTGATCGATGCTTGATAACGCAACCTACACCCCGCGTCTGAAAGCTCAGTACGCCGAAACCATCCGTGCCGCTCTGAAAGAAGAGTTCGGCTACAAGAACGACATGCAGCTGCCCAAGCTGGAAAAAATCGTTCTGAACATCGGTTGTGGTGCTGAGGCCGTCAAAGACTCGAAAAAAGCGAAAGCTGCTGTCGAGGATCTGACTGCGATTGCTGGCCAGAAGGCCGTTGCAACCAAGGCGAAGAAGTCGATCGCGGGTTTCCGCGTCCGTGAAGACATGCCGCTGGGTGCGAAAGTGACCCTGCGCGGCGACCGGATGTACGAATTCCTGGATCGTCTGATCACCATCGCGATGCCTCGCGTTCGTGACTTCCGCGGTGTGAAGCCGTCTTTCGATGGTCGTGGCAACTTTGCCATGGGCATGAAAGAGCACATCGTGTTCCCGGAAATCGACTTCGACAAGGTCGACGAGGTCTGGGGCCTGGATATCGTAATTGCCACCACAGCGAAAACCGACGCTGAAGCAAAGGCATTGTTGAAAGCATTCAACATGCCGTTCAACGCGTAAGCGCCGGGAGGATTGAGACATGGCTAAAAAAGCAATGATCGAACGCGAGAAGAAGCGCGAACGCCTGGTGGCCAAATATGCCGCAAAGCGTGCCGAGCTGAAAGAAATCGCGAATGACGAGAGCAAGCCGATGGAAGAGCGTTTCAAAGCGCGTCTGAAACTGGCGAAACTGCCGCGCAACAGCTCGGCTACCCGTCTGCACAACCGTTGTCAGCTGACCGGTCGTCCCCACGCTTACTACCGTAAGCTGAAGGTCAGCCGTATCGCGCTGCGCGAGCTGGGTTCTGCTGGTCAGATCCCCGGCATGGTGAAATCGAGCTGGTAAGGGAGACATAGATATGAATGATCCTATCGGCGATATGCTCACCCGTATCCGCAACGCGCAAATGCGCGGCAAGTCCACCGTTTCCACCCCGGCTTCCAAGCTGCGCGGCTGGGTTCTGGACGTGCTGGCGGACGAAGGTTACATCCGTGGCTACGAAGCGACGACCGGTGAAAACGGTCATCCGGCCATCGAAATCAGCCTGAAATACTACGAAGGCACCCCTGTTATTCGCGAACTCAAGCGGGTTTCCAAGCCTGGCCGTCGCGTCTACATGGGCGTCAATGACATCCCGCAGGTCCGTCAGGGTCTGGGCGTGTCGATTGTCAGCACTCCGAAAGGTGTGATGTCGGACGCAAACGCTCGCTCCAACAATGTTGGCGGCGAAGTGCTCTGCACCGTCTTCTAAGGAGGTCTGCAATGTCTCGTATTGGTAAAAAACCGGTCGAGCTGCCCAGCGGCGTTACCGCCTCTGTGTCGGGTCAGACCATCGAAGTGAAAGGTCCGAAAGGCACTCGTAGCTTCACCGCCACCGACGACGTTACGTTGTCGGTTGAAGACAACGTGGTCAAGATCGATCCCCGTGGCATGTCCAAGCGTGCGCGACAGCAGTGGGGCATGAGCCGCACCATGGTCGCTAATCTTGTTGAAGGCGTAACAAACGGCTTCAAAAAAGAGCTGGAGATCCAGGGTGTTGGTTACCGGGCTCAGATGCAGGGTAATACCCTGAAGCTGAACCTGGGCTACAGCCATGATGTTGATTTCACTGCTCCGGAAGGTGTCACCATCACCGCGCCGAAGCAGACCGAGATCGTTGTGGAAGGTATCGACCAGCAGCAGGTGGGCGAAGTCGCGGCCAAAATCCGCGAATGGCGCCGTCCCGAGCCGTACAAAGGCAAGGGCATCCGCTATAAGGGCGAGTTCATCTTCCGCAAGGAAGGCAAGAAGAAGTAAGGACGCAGACAATGGCAAACAGCAAAAGAACCCTGTTTCTGAAGCGCCGCCTGCGCGTTCGGAACAAACTTCGCAAGGTTAACGCGGGTCGTCCGCGTCTGTCCGTACACCGTTCGAACAAGAACATCTCTGTTCAGCTGATCGACGACGTACGTGGCGTGACCCTGGCCGCAGCCTCGACCCTGGAAAAGGATCTGGGCGTTGTGGGCAAGAACAACGTCGAAGCGGCCACCAAAGTGGGCGCGGCCATCGCCGAGCGCGCCAAAAAGGCAGGCGTCGAAGAGGCCTATTTCGATCGTGGCGGCTTCCTGTTCCACGGCAAGGTGAAGGCTCTGGCCGACGCCGCGCGTGAAGGTGGTCTGAAGATCTAAGACTTGCGGGCAGCTTTGCGGCTGCCCCGATGATCCGGGGGCCTCGGCGACAGTCGGGGCTCACTTGGATTGAACTAAACGGCGCCGCATGCGCCACATGAGAAAAGGGATGCCAAATGGCAGAACGTGAAAACCGTCGGGGCCGTGGCCGCGATCGTGAAGAAGCGCCGGAATTTGCAGATCGTCTGGTCGCAATCAACCGCGTGTCGAAAACCGTAAAAGGTGGTAAGCGCTTTGGCTTCGCCGCTCTGGTGGTTGTCGGCGATCAGAAAGGCCGCGTCGGCTTTGGCAAGGGTAAAGCAAAAGAAGTACCTGAGGCCATTCGTAAGGCAACCGAACAAGCCAAGCGTCAGATGATCCGCGTGCAACTGCGCGAAGGTCGTACGCTGCACCACGACATCGAGGGCCGTCACGGCGCCGGTAAAGTGGTTATGCGCACCGCACCTGAAGGTACCGGTATCATCGCCGGTGGTCCGATGCGTGCTGTGTTCGAAATGCTGGGCGTTAAGGACGTTGTTTCCAAGTCGCTGGGCTCGCAGAACCCGTACAACATGATCCGTGCCACCATCAACGGCCTGCAAAAAGAGCAGAGCCCGCGTTCGGTTGCCGCACGTCGCGGTAAAAAGGTCGCCGACATCCTGCCCAAGCGGGACGAAGCACCGGCTGCTGCCGAAGCAGAAGCGTAAGGAGAGCGAACAATGGCAAAAACCATCGTCGTCAAGCAGATCGGTTCCCCGATCCGCCGCCCCGCCGAACAGCGCGCAACCCTGATCGGCCTGGGCCTGAACAAGATGAACCGCACCCGCGAGCTGGAGGACACTCCTTCGGTCCGCGGCATGGTCAACAAGATCCCGCATCTGGTTGAGATCATCGAAGAGCGCGGCTAAGCGCAGTCTTTTTTTGAGAATTGAAAGGCCCTCGAAAACTCGGGGGCCTTTTTTCGTGTTTGCGATTATGTTTGTCTGCTGCGAGCCCAACGCAGCTATAAAACATGAGCGCGTTTGCGGTGAAGTGTTACCCCTCCGGAGTGTACCAAATGGGCGAAGTATAAGCCCGTTCTTGTGTGGATGTAGGTACTTCTTCAGGTAGTTCGTCGCCGAACCGAACAGCTTCGTAAACCGTCCATCGCGGCGTGGGGATTTCCAGCACGCGCGCGTAGTAAAAGGCTTTTTGTCCCGGATCAAACTCGGGATCAGACCAGACGGTTATCAATTCCGGCGATCCGATTGAATTCGTGAACGTGCCGGTTTCGACGTCCACGGTATTGCCGACAGGCGGTAGCTTGCCATCGGCACCGATATCCCGATCGCCGGACCAGACGACATCAAAAACCTTTTCTTGTGTCTCACCGGCTTCTGTTAGCCAGCCCTTGACTATCTGAATACGATCCAGATTACCCGAGTACGGATCCTTGAGTGCAGCGACGAGAAAATTCGGCGCAAAGGCATCACCGGGCGCTTCCGGTAGATCTGCCCCCATCGGTACGCCTTTGCCATACCCAATCTCCGCAGGAAGCCGCGATTGAGCATCGTGTTCTTCGAAATCCCATCCCCCGAAGAAACGTACCGTGATCCGACTACCCGTTGTGCCATATACTTCCTTGCGTTCCATCGCGTCGAAAATAGATGCTCGCGTATTTTCCTTGGCCCAAACCGCCGCATAACCAGAGGCAGCCATCTGCCAGCCCAGAATTCTGGTCGCTTCAAACTCGCCGACAACATGCTGCCAGCGCCCAGGCTCAGGTTCCACGCCTGAGTGCTTACCAAAAAAGTTATCTTCCTGGGCTGTCGCCAAGGCCGTGTGACTGTCTGTGGATCCCACGACACCGAACTTGTAAGGGTTGGTCCCAAGCTGCGTCTCAAGCTTCAATCCATTTTTTAAAGCCTCGCGAGCATACTCGTACTGCAACATCCAGTCTTCTTTGGGGACAGGGCCAAGGTTTGCGACGTCCCATGTTTCGTAATCTGCAAACTCGTCATTTGGGCTCAGGAACGGGTGGGCCTCGCCGTCGCCTTTGATCTGAGTAATCTCATACAGTGGCTCCCATTTGGCGCGTCTTTCCGCGTAATCTCCTGTGAGCGGTTCGCCGGTATCGGGGTTTGTCTCGACAGGAAACATCAAACCATTGGAAACATTTCCGTTGTGCGCCAATGCAAGGACGCGCCCGCCTGTCGTTTCTTCGTATCTTTCCATCCAATCCCACAGATCTTCAGGATTGAAAGTCTCGGCAGTCGTAAACGGCAACATTTGCCGCGCCCGAATTTTGTCGTCCCTATAGATGACATTACGGTGCAAGTTGTTACCACCCTCTGTCGACGTCCATTCGTAGCCGATAAACGCTGTGAACGATCCCGGTTGATCATAGGCATCTGCAGTTTCCGTAAAGTCATCCCAAACCGACTGTACAAAACGACGGTCCGCAATAGCCTCTGGCAAAGCTTCACCGGTAATTCCGGCGAAAGTTTCGATAACCTCCATTGTCGCTCCAAGGGCCACATTGCCTCCTTGGTTCAACCTGTCGTTCCAATCGCGTAAAGTTGGGTCGCCCATCAAAGTTGCGTTCCCCGCGACGATCTCGTTCATCGCCCCCATCGCGTCTGAATGGTCTGAAACAACGAGCCAATCGAGCGGGCGAGACAACTTCGCCCGTAGGCCGTGAGAAGTAGTTACTTCTTCTCCACGTGCAAACCGAAACGCGTCTGAAGGCGAAAGAAGTACACCAAACGCACGCGCGTCAAGTGAGAGCGATGTATGCAAGTGGGTGTCGCCCCAAAGAGGTCTAGTTGGAAAGTCACGTCCCGCATAAGGCGAAAACGCATCTGATGCAGGGGCATGCATGTCGGCCTCCGAGATGGTCATTTCACCAACTTGCCCACCCTCGGCGGTTTCTTGTGCCCACGCAGAGGTAGATGACATACAAAGCCAAATAAATAAGGTCGCACTGAAAGGAATTTTCATGGCTATATTCCCTGCTAATCAGACTATAGCTTATGCGACCATTCTCATATGCTTGCTGTCAACCTCGTTTTTGTTTCCGCGAGGAGCATCTGTGCTTGATTGAATTTGTGTGTAACTACCCGAATCCGTCGCCGCAGCTTAGTCTCGTATACCGCGAAATCAAACAGCGGCTTTGCCTGCTGAGCGGACACTCGGTGCATTCAGAGTAGCAGGTGGACCCTGTATTGCCATTCACAAAACGCATACCGGCTAGACCGAAACACGCGTTGTTAGCGTTATCGTCTGCGCCTATCTCACGCCTGTCCAATGAAGGAACAAATCAAGTGACATCGGGGAATGCGCCCCGACATTCGAAAGGATCAAAGATATGGCACATACAGTTACACTGACACATGGCGGCTTCAATCTGAGCGCCCGTATTGCGAACCTGTTTGAGCGCGTGAAAGAAAACCGCGCCCGGGCGACGGAATATAACCGCACCTATACCGAGCTTCAGCGCCTGACCAACCGCGAACTGGATGATATCGGTATTCGTCGCTGCGATATCGCGGATATCGCGCGCGAACACGCCTACTGTGGGTAACACCCCAACCACTCACCGTTGAAGAGGCGCCTATACGGCGCCTCTTTTGGTATTGGGGATGTGATTGAACAATGCTTGCAACCGAGGCCGCAACGCTGTAGAGCGCTCCGGTGGATTTCCGTCCACAAGAATCAAAATCAAGAAATGCCGTGTTTGGCCCATCACGCTTCGGGGGTCACATCCGGCTTAGGAGAAGCGAAATGAAACTGAACGAATTGCGCGACAATCCTGGCGCCGCACCTAAACGCACCCGCGTTGGCCGTGGTCCCGGTTCTGGCAAAGGTAAAATGGGTGGCCGTGGTATCAAAGGCCAGAAATCCCGTTCGGGTGTGGCCATCAATGGCTACGAAGGCGGCCAGATGCCGCTGTACCAGCGCCTGCCCAAGCGTGGCTTCAATAAGCCGAACCGCAAGGCATTCGCCGTTATCAATCTGGGCCTGATCCAGAAATTCGTCGACGCCGGCAAGCTGGACGCCAAAGCTGCGATCACCGAGGACGCTCTGGTTGCGTCCGGTCTGGTCCGCCGCAAGCTGGACGGTGTCCGCGTTCTGGCCAAAGGTGAAATCACCGCCAAAGTGAACCTGGAAGTCACCGGTGCTTCGAAATCTGCTGTTGAAGCGGTTGAGAAAGCGGGCGGCTCACTGACGGTCACAAAAGCTGCTGCGGCAGAGTAAGCGCTTGTGAGCGGGCGCAGACCCGCTTACATAGACCTCAGAGTTTTCCAAGACGCCGCCCGAGCCGGAAAACGGTTCCGGGCGGTGTTTTCATAAGAGAGACCGATTTATGGTATCAGCAGCAGAACAAATGGCAGCCAACACAAGCTGGGCTGCTTTGGGCAAAGCCACCGATCTGCGCAACCGCATCCTGTTCACGCTGGGTTTGTTGATCGTCTATCGTCTGGGCACCTTCATTCCGGTCCCAGGTATCGACGGGCAAGCACTGCGCGAGTTCATGGAGCAAGCGGGGCAAGGCATCGGCGGCATGGTTTCGATGTTCACCGGCGGGGCGCTGGGGCGGATGGGTATCTTTGCCCT
This sequence comes from Ruegeria sp. CG1, assembly GCF_056537265.1. Taxonomy (NCBI): domain Bacteria; kingdom Pseudomonadati; phylum Pseudomonadota; class Alphaproteobacteria; order Rhodobacterales; family Roseobacteraceae; genus Ruegeria; species Ruegeria sp. CG1. Next base: position 20,784 of record NZ_JBQFRF010000007.1, read on the forward strand.
CGGCATCATGCCCTATATCTCGGCCTCGATCATCGTGCAGCTGCTGACATCGATGGTTCCCGCGCTCGAACAGCTTAAGAAAGAGGGCGAGCAAGGGCGCAAGAAGATCAACCAATACACCCGTTTCGGTACCGTGGCTCTGGCTACCGTTCAGGCTTATGGTCTGGCGGTTTCGTTGGAATCGGGCGATCTTGCGACCGATCCGGGCATGTTCTTCCGTATGTCGACCATGATCACTTTGGTCGGCGGCACCATGTTCTTGATGTGGCTGGGCGAGCAGATCACCGCACGCGGCATCGGCAACGGTATCTCTCTGATCATCTTCGTCGGCATTATCGCCGAGGTTCCCGCAGCTCTGGCGCAGTTCTTCGCTTCGGGCCGCAGCGGTGCGATCAGCCCCGCCGTGATCGTGGGTGTGATCATCATGGTCATTGCCGTGATCACCTTTGTGGTGTTCATGGAGCGGGCCCTGCGCAAGATCCATATCCAATACCCGCGCCGTCAGGCTGGTATGAAAGTCTACGAAGGCGGCTCCAGCCACCTGCCGGTCAAAGTGAACCCGGCGGGTGTGATCCCTGCGATCTTTGCAAGCTCGCTGCTGTTGCTGCCGGTAACGATCTCGACCTTCTCGTCGGGCGCCACAAATGGCCCGGTGATGTCGTGGCTGCTGGCCAACTTCGGCCCCGGACAGCCGCTTTATCTGCTGTTCTTCGCTTCGATGATCGTGTTCTTCGCCTATTTCTACACGTTCAACGTGTCGTTCAAGCCGGACGATGTGGCGGACAACCTGAAAAAGCAGAACGGTTTTGTGCCGGGTATCCGTCCCGGCAAGAAGACCGCCGAATATCTGGAATACGTGGTCAACCGCGTGCTGGTTCTGGGTTCGGCCTATCTGGCGGCCGTTTGTCTGCTGCCTGAAATCCTGCGGGGCCAGTTTGCTATCCCGTTCTATTTCGGTGGTACCTCGGTTCTGATTATCGTCTCTGTGACCATGGACACGATCCAACAAGTCCAGAGCCACCTGCTGGCGCATCAATACGAAGGGCTGATTGAAAAGTCCCAGCTGCGCGGCAAAGGCAAGAAACGCGGCAGAAAGGGAGCTGCTCGTCGATGAACATCATTCTTCTCGGCCCCCCGGGGGCAGGCAAAGGAACGCAGGCGCGTCACCTGGTTGAAACCCGCGGTATGGTGCAACTCAGCACCGGAGACATGCTGCGCGAGGCGAAAACCTCGGGCACGGAAATGGGCCAGAAGGTTGCTGCGATCATGGACGCGGGCAAGCTGGTCACCGATGAGATCGTGATCGGCCTGATTGAAGAGAAACTGACCACCGAAAAAGGTGCCGGTTTCATCTTTGACGGCTTCCCCCGGACGCTGGCACAGGCAGACGCGCTGTCGGCTCTGCTGACCAAGCTGGGCCAGTCGCTGCATACGGTGATCGAGATGCGTGTGGACGATGACGCGCTGGTGGACCGGATCACGGCGCGGTCAACCTGCGGCGGGTGTGGTGAGGTATATAATGACAACACCAAGCCGATCCCGGCGGATGGAAAATGCACCAATTGCGGCAAGGAAAATGACTTCGTCCGTCGCGCCGACGATAACGAAGACAGCCTTCGTACGCGCCTGATGGAATACTACAAGAAGACCTCGCCGCTGATTGGCTATTACTACGCCAAAGGCGATCTGCGCCCGGTGAACGGGCTGGCGGATATCAAGGAAGTCACCGCGTCGATCGAGGCCGTTCTAGGCTGATATCAATATGGGCTTGACGGCACCGCCAAAAGCCCATATCGACCCCCATCCCTAAAGGGAATCAAGATCGCATGCGGGATTCGTCCCAATTGCCCCGACCACCTCGAATAATACTGGACCCTCTGGCGTCACTGCCACGGTCAAGTGTTGTGAAAAAAGGTTCCGGAGTTACGGAACCGCAACAAAAAGGAAAGTGACACGTGGCACGTATTGCCGGCGTAAACATCCCGACTGCAAAGCGGGTACCAATCGCCCTCACATATATCACCGGTATCGGAAACACTTCGGCCAAAGCGATCTGCGAAGCCGTAGGCATTGAAGCGCACCGTCGCGTCAACGAACTGTCCGACGCCGAAGTTCTGGCCATCCGCGAGCACATCGATGCAAACTTCACCGTTGAAGGTGACCTGCGTCGTGAAGTTCAGATGAACGTCAAGCGCCTGATGGACCTGGGCTGCTATCGCGGACTGCGTCACCGCCGCAACCTGCCGGTTCGCGGTCAGCGTACCCACACCAATGCTCGTACCCGCAAAGGCCCCGCAAAGGCCATTGCCGGTAAGAAGAAATAAGGGAGGGTCTGACCGATGGCACGTGACAAGACTCGCGTTAAGCGCAAAGAGCGTAAGAACATCGCATCGGGCGTTGCCCATGTGAACTCGACCTTCAACAACACCAAGATCCTGATCTCGGACGTACAGGGCAACGCCATCTCGTGGTCGTCTGCCGGTACCATGGGCTTCAAGGGATCGCGGAAATCGACCCCCTACGCCGCTCAGATGGCTGCAGAAGATGCAGGCAAAAAGGCGCAGGAACATGGCGTCAAGACGCTGGAAGTCGAAGTTCAGGGCCCCGGTTCGGGTCGTGAATCGGCTCTGCGTGCGCTGGCTGCAGTGGGCTTCAACATCACGTCGATCCGCGACGTGACCCCGATCGCTCATAACGGCTGCCGTCCGCCGAAGCGTCGTCGCGTCTAAGCGATTTTGAATTAAGCTGGGGCTGTGTTTTTGCACGGCCCCAGCACGTCATTTTGAACCTCGGGCGTCTGCACCTTGTTGGTCATGGGGCGCGGACAGGAATGGAGGGATTACATGATCCATAAGAATTGGGCAGAATTGATCAAGCCGACCCAGCTTGACGGCAAGCCGGGCAACGACCCTGCACGTCAGGCAACCCTGGTTGCCGAGCCGCTGGAGCGTGGCTTTGGTCTGACCCTGGGTAACGCGCTGCGCCGCGTTCTGATGAGCTCGCTGCAAGGCGCGGCCATCACCAGCGTTCAGATCGATAACGTACTGCACGAGTTCTCCTCGGTCGCGGGCGTACGTGAAGACGTCACCGACATCATCCTGAACCTCAAAGGCGTGTCGCTGCGCATGGAAGTCGAAGGCCCCAAGCGCCTGTCGATCAATGCCAAAGGCCCCGCAGTAGTTACCGCTGGCGACATCAGCGAAAGCGCTGGCATCGAGGTTCTGAACCGTGATCACGTCATCTGCCACCTGGATGATGGCGCAGACCTGTTCATGGAGCTGACCGTCAACACCGGCAAGGGCTATGTCTCGGCTGAGAAGAACAAGCCCGAAGACGCACCCATCGGCCTGATCCCGATCGACGCGATCTATTCGCCGGTCAAAAAGGTTGCTTATGACGTTCAGCCGACCCGCGAAGGTCAGGTTCTGGACTATGACAAGCTGACCCTGAAGATCGACACCGACGGTTCGATCACGCCGGAAGACGCGCTGGCATTCGCCGCACGCATCCTACAGGATCAGCTGTCAATCTTCGTCAACTTCGACGAGCCGGAATCGGCTGGCCGCCAGGACGAGGACGATGGTCTGGAGTTCAACCCGCTGCTGCTGAAGAAAGTGGACGAGCTGGAACTGTCGGTCCGTTCGGCAAACTGCCTGAAGAACGACAACATCGTTTACATCGGCGATCTGATCCAGAAGACCGAAGCCGAGATGCTGCGCACTCCGAACTTCGGCCGCAAGTCGCTGAACGAGATCAAGGAAGTGCTATCCGGCATGGGTCTGCACCTCGGCATGGATGTCGAGGACTGGCCGCCCGACAACATCGAAGATCTGGCCAAGAAATTCGAAGACGCGTTCTAAGCGCGTCTTCACAAATGCCCGGGCTGCCGGGGACCATATGGGCACTTCCGCCCCAAGGAGAGCCGGTGACACGCATCGCCGGCCAGACAAAGCAAAACGCGAAAGAAGGAACTAGAAAATGCGTCACGCACGTGGTTATCGCCGCCTGAACCGTACTCATGAGCACCGCAAAGCTCTGTTTGCAAACATGGCTGGCTCGCTCATCGAGCATGAGCAAATCAAAACAACTCTGCCCAAGGCAAAAGAACTGCGCCCGATCGTTGAAAAACTGATCACTCTGGGCAAGCGCGGCGACCTGCACGCCCGCCGTCAGGCCGCAGCACAGCTGAAAGAAGACAAAGACGTCGCCAAGCTGTTCGAAGTTCTGGGCCCTCGTTACGCCGAGCGTCAGGGCGGTTATGTCCGTATCCTAAAAGCAGGCTTCCGCTATGGTGACATGGCACCGATGGCGATCATCGAATTCGTTGACCGCGACATCGACGCCAAAGGCGCAGCTGACAAAGCTCGTGTTGCCGCCGAAGAGGCCGCAGACGAAGAATAAGCCTTGGCTATATCTGAGTCTCAGCCCCCGCGTCGCAGACGCGGGGGTTTTCTTTTGCTCCGTGTGAAAATCCAAGTCGGCCTAAATTTAATTGCTTTCGGCTTTCAGGATACCATCCGCTGACGCTCCCGCGGACAAATTGGCGTCAGAGAAATCCTCTGTCTCTGGCAGTTCCAGATGAAGAGACGAGGTGTGATCGATTTCGATCTTTCCCCGGGTCAATGTGTAATCAAGTACGTGCCCACCGGTGGTCCGGTCGTCAGAGATGAAATGCAAGTGGTAACCCGGTACGCCGATCCCGACTGCGTAGTCAGGGCAGCGGAACCCGAGAATAGTTCCCTCCACGTTTTCCAATTCAAACTCGGCCTGCGTTTTGACCACTTCCAGCAAAGGTTTGTATGGCCGTTCCTGTTTCAAAACGTTTCGATACCTAATGTGTTTGATCAATCCGGTGAAACGAACCGCATAAAACAGGTTCTTTGCATCGGCCATGTCATCCAAACCCTCCTCGAAACCGTATTTGTTAACCGGAGAATCCAACGCAAGCGAAATCGTTGGTTCAAAGTCAATGACGGCTGCGTATGGTGTTAGCGCGCCGTTATCCGCAATTGTCGCTTTGCCTTCCCCATCCAGGCGATAAGCGACACCATCCAGCACCACCATTTCTCCGTCCAGGGCGTTGAACGTGCCGAGACCGAAATCTCCGTGTTCCAGCAGCTGACCGATGGAAACAGTCCCGTCATAGACGCCCTGCATGACGGCACTCAGTAGTGAGGCCTGGTAATACTCGTGGGCGTGCTCTTCCCGCACAAAGCTCTTTTTTTGATGATGAGAGGCAAGGGCCGTTGCAAAGGTCAACTCCCGGTCTTTGTGCATGGTCGTTCCCTCTGATTGGATTCAGCGCCAAGTCCAACACATAGCACAATTCCCTGTGAAACTTTTCCAACGCTTTGCGAAGCCATAATGCTCAAGCAGGATATTTGAGCGAATAGCTCAAAAGAAAGCGGTAGGTCCTCAGCATTGTCGAAGGCAGCGGGTTATGTCGCTTGCAATCTTTGCATCGGCCCCGCATATCCGGTTGGCGATATTGCCGGAGGGCCGATGATGCTAAGACTATTGTGTTTCCTAGTATTGCTGATGGGCGCAATACCGGCAGCCGCAGAGACTCAGGTACCAAAAAGCCAGACCGAAATCAGCCTCGGGTTCGCCCCTGTCGTAAAGCAGGCTGCCCCGGCGGTTGTGAACATCTACGCCAAGATTGTGCGCGAAGGGCGGGCAAATCCGCTGTTCTCTGACCCGTTCTTTCAGGACTTCTTTGGCCGTGGATTTGGGACGCCACGCCCCCGTGTGCAGAATTCGCTGGGCTCTGGCGTGATCCTCACTGGTGATGGGTATGTAGTGTCAAACTACCACGTTGTGGGGATGGCATCGGAAATTCAGGTCGTGACTACCGACCGTCGTGAATTCACTGCCGAAGTGGTTTTGGGCGACAAAGAAAGCGACATTGCAATCTTGCGGCTGAATGAGGCAAGCGATCTGCCGTTCCTGCAGATGCGCGATTCCGATCAGGTCGAGGTCGGAGAATTGACGCTGGCGATCGGCAATCCGTTCGGCGTCGGCCAAACTGTTTCGTCAGGTATTATTTCAGGGCTGGCGCGCACAGGAACCGCAACCGGAAACGCAAGAGGGTACTTCATTCAAACCGATGCGGCGATCAACCCGGGCAATTCCGGTGGCGCGCTGATCGATGTGAATGGTGATCTGATTGGTATCAATACTTCAATCCTGACCCGCTCGGGCGGGTCGAACGGTATCGGCTTTGCCATTCCGGCCAATTTGGTAGCCGAATTCCTGCGTCAGGCGCAGGCGGGCAATGAGAACTTTGTCAGCCCTTGGGCGGGTATGGCCGGTCAGCACATGAGCGCGGATATTGCCGAGTCTCTGGGCATGGTCATTCCTTTGGGTGTCGTGATTTCCGACTTGCATGAACTGAGCCCGCTTGCCGAAGCGGGCCTTCGGGTTGGCGATGTCGTCACCCATGTCGACGGGGACGAGGTGAATTCTCCGGCCGAGATGAAATTTCGCATGGCGGTTGCCGGGGTGGGTGGAAAGTCGGTCCTGACCCGGCTGCGCGGTGAAGACCGCTCGGACATCGAAGTGGCGCTGATCCGGCCGCCTGAAACGCCTGCTGCGGATGAGACCACGTTGGACGAAGATACGGTGATGCCGGGTCTGATCGTCTCGGGCGTAAATCCGGCGGTGATTGTTAAGCTTGGCTTGTCGCTGTCTCAGACCGGCGTCGTGGTGGTTGATCCGAACCGCTATGGCGGGCGCTCAGGATTGCGTGTGGGCGATGTCATAAAAGGTATCAACGGAGCCAGAACCGAGACACCGGAGGATGTCGTTCAGGCCCTGACCGATCCAGGTCGCCGGGTGCAGGTCGAGATTGAACGGGGAGGCCGGTCAATCTCAGTGCGGTTCAGGCTGTAAGACGTGAGTGATCTGTTCGATACCGGTTCTGCCGAACCAACCGCGTCGCCGCACAGGCCGCTTGCCGATCGCTTGCGCCCTCAATCCCTGTCTGAGGTGATCGGGCAAGAGCAGGTGTTGGGGCCGGATGCGCCGCTGGGGGTGATGCTAGCCTCGGGTAGCTTGTCCAGCCTGATCTTCTGGGGCCCGCCGGGTGTGGGAAAGACAACCATTGCCCGGTTGCTGGCGCAGGAAACCGATCTGCATTTCGTACAGATCAGCGCGATCTTCACCGGTGTCCCGGATCTGAAGAAGGTGTTCGAGGCTGCCAAAATCCGTCGGCAAAACGGACAGGGCACTTTGCTGTTCGTTGACGAGATCCACCGTTTCAACAAAGCGCAGCAAGACGGGTTCTTGCCGCATATGGAGGACGGTACGATCCTGCTGGTTGGCGCAACCACCGAAAACCCCTCATTCGAACTGAATGCTGCTGTTCTCAGCCGGTCTCAGGTGCTGGTACTGGAGCGTCTCAGCCTCGCCGATCTTGAGCGGCTGACCCAACGCGCCGAGAAAGAGCTGGACCGAGCTTTGCCCCTGACACCTGCAGCCCGAGAAGCGTTGCAGGAGATGGCAGATGGTGACGGCCGGGCGCTGTTGAACCTGATTGAGCAGGTCGCTGCTTGGAAAGTCGATACTGCTCTGGACTCGGATGCATTGTCGACGCGCCTGATGCGCCGGGCTGCGAAATACGACAAATCGGGGGATGAGCATTACAATCTGATCTCGGCCCTGCACAAATCGGTGCGCGGATCGGATCCCGACGCGGCGCTCTATTGGTTTGCGCGGATGCTGACCGGCGGCGAAGACCCGCGCTATCTGGCGCGCAGGATCACACGGATGGCGGTTGAAGATATCGGTTTGGCCGATCCGCAGGCGCAATCGATCTGTTTGCACAGTTGGGAGACCTATGAACGGCTGGGCTCGCCCGAGGGCGAATTGGCGCTGGCTCAGGCGGTGGTCTATCTCGCGCTCGCTCCGAAATCGAACGGCGCTTATGTGGGCTATAAAGCGGCGATGCGTCTGGCCAAGCAATCGGGCAGTGAACCGCCGCCCAAACATATCCTGAACGCTCCGACATCGCTGATGAAGGATCAGGGATATGGTGCAGGGTATGCCTATGACCACGATGCCGAAGATGGGTTCTCGGGTCAGAACTATTTCCCGGATGATATGAAGCGCCCGGTTCTCTATCAGCCGGTAGAGCGTGGTTTTGAGCGCGAGCTGAAAAAACGGCTGGAATACTTCGCCAAGCTGAGAACGCAACGCAATCAGGGCTAGACTTGACTCTGCACCCGATGCGCGCGACAGACGCGCATGATTTCTAAGGCACTGAAACAAGCACAATCCGGGCGGATCAGCCGTGCGGAACAAGGGGCAATGGCATGAGCGGCGTACAGGTGATCACCGTAGCAGAGGGGGATGGCGACCAGCGGCTGGATCGTTGGCTGCGCCGCCTGTTTCCTCATGTCAGCCAGGGCCGGATCGAGAAGATGTGCCGCAAGGGTGAACTGCGCGTAGATGGCAGTCGGGTCAAAGCTTCGACGCGGTTAGAGGTCGGGCAGTCCGTGCGTGTGCCGCCGCTGCCAGACGCCGACCATAAGCCCGCTGTCGTAAAGCATCGTGTTTCGGACGCTGACGCAAAGATGATCCAGTCTTGCGTGATTTATAAAGACGATCACGTGCTGGCGCTGAACAAGCCGCATGGGCTGCCGGTTCAAGGTGGCAGTGGTCAGACCCGCCATGTGGATAGCCTGTCTGAGGCATTGCGCTTTGGGTATGACGAGAACCCGCGCCTTGTGCATCGGCTGGACAAAGACACCTCGGGCGTACTGCTGTTGGCCCGCACGCGCGAGGCTGCCAAGGGGCTGACCGCTGCGTTCCGGCATCGTAACACCCAGAAAATCTATTGGGCGCTCGTTGCCGGGGTGCCGACGCCTTATTTGGGAGAGATCAAGACCGGGCTGGTCAAGGCTCCGGGACATGGCAAACAGGGTGAAGGCGAGAAGATGATCGCTGTTCATCCGAGCGAAGTGAACGATACGCCCGGCGCGAAACGTGCGCATACGCTCTATGCAACGCTGTATCGCGTTGCAGGGCGGGCAGCCTGGGTCGCGATGGAGCCGGTGACGGGGCGGACCCATCAGCTGCGCGCACATATGGCGGCGATCGGTCACCCGATCATTGGCGATGGGAAATATGGCGGCTCGGGGCAGGAAAACCTCGGCGATGGCTGGGGCGCGCAGTTGGGAGGTATCATCAGCAAAAAGCTGCACCTCCACGCCCGCAGCCTGTCCTTTGAACACCCGATGACCCGCAAACCCATCTCGCTTACGGCGCCTTTACCGGATCATATGAAACACAGCTGGGATACGCTGGGCTGGACCGAAGACCTCGCTGCAGATGATCCGTTTGAGGAGTTGCGATGAACGCCCCATTGCGGCTAGTCCTGTTTGATGTGGATGGCACTCTGGTCGATAGTCAGGGTGCCATTGTTTCGGCAATGACCGCCTGTTTTCAGGCGCAGTCACTACCGGTCCCGGACCGTGACGCCATCCTGTCCATCGTCGGTTTATCTCTGCCCCATGCAATGGCGCGTCTGGCAGCAGATCAGTCCGAGCGGATACAAAGCGCATTGGTTGACGGATATAAGCAGGCCTATCACGCGCAAAGGTTGGAGCAGGGCGCCGCAAGCTCGCCGCTTTATCCCGGTGCGCGCCAAGTGATTGAGGCTCTTCACGCTCAGCCCGAGGTTCTTTTGGGAGTGGCCACAGGCAAATCTCAGCGCGGGCTTGATGCGCTGCTTGAAGGGCATGGGTTGCAGCAGCATTTCATTACTCGTCAGGTTGCAGATCACCACCCGTCCAAGCCGCACCCGTCGATGATAGAAACAGCTTTGGCTGAAACGGGCGTGCCGGCTGCGCAAGCCGTCATGGTGGGCGACACCAGCTTTGACATGGATATGGCCGCAGCCGCGCAGGTTGCCGGGATCGGTGTCAGCTGGGGTTATCACGATCGTCGGGTACTGACGGCTGCGACACATGTGATCGAAACATTCGAAGAATTGCCAGGCGCACTGGCCAAGATCTGGGGCTAAAGAGATGAGCGACTGGAAACCCAAACGCTTCTGGACGACAAGCACGGTCGTTGAGACCGACGTGGGCTATACGGTTGAACTGGATGGTCGACGGGTCAAAACGCCCGCCAAGGCTGCGCTGGACCTGCCCACGCGTGCCATGGCCGAGGCCGTTGCACGGGAATGGGATGCACAGGAAAAGGAAATCGATCCGACCACGATGCCATTCACCCGTTCGGCCAATGCGGCGATCGACAAGGTGCGGCACCAGCATGGTGAGGTTGCCGATATGCTGGCCGATTACGGCGACTCGGATCTGCTGTGTTATCGGGCGACCCATCCCGAAACGTTGCAGCAGCGGCAGTCCGAGGCCTGGGATCCTGCATTGGATTGGGCTGCGGACGCGCTGGGCGCGCGGTTGATCCCGCGTGCAGGGGTGGTGCATCAACCGCAAGCTGCCGAGGTGCTGCAAGGCCTGCGTGACCGGGTGCATGGACTGAATGCGTTCCAGCTGGCGGCGTTTCATGACCTCGTCAGCCTGTCGGGGTCATTGATTCTTGGTTTTGCCGCTGCGCAGAATTGGCGCAAACCGGACGAGATATGGCGCATTTCTCGGCTGGACGAGCTTTGGCAGATCGAACAATGGGGCCACGACGATGAGGCACATGCTGCCGCCGAAGTGAAACGGGCCGCCTTTCTGCACGCAAAGCAGTTCTTTGACCTCTCGTTCTGAGACGGATTCTCGTCAAATCGTGAATTTGTGTCCGATTCTGGCAGAAAAGACCTATCGTTTTCCCTGATCCAGCCCTTGACGTTTGTTGATGAATACGCCCAAACTCGGGCCACTAAAGGGGAGACACCTTTTGGGTAACCTTTCTGGCGCCTATGCGCCGGATCGAACCGTTCCATTCAGGGATGGAAAATCAGGAAGAGGTAAAAATGAAAAAATCCGTAATTTTGGGCGTGGCAACCATTGCCGGCCTGGCTGCTGGCGCAGCTGCAGCGGGTACCGTTGACGACGTGAAAGCCCGCGGCAAGCTGAACTGCGGCGTCGCAACCGGCGTACCCGGCTTTGCCAGCCCCGATGCCAATGGTGAGTGGCAGGGTTTTGACGTGGCCGTATGCCGCGCGGTAGCCGCTGCCGTTCTGGACGACCCAAGCGCCGTTGAGTTCATCCCGACCACCGGTAAAACACGTTTCACCGCGCTGGCTTCGGGCGAGATTGACATGCTGGCCCGTAACACCACGTGGACCTTCAGCCGCGACGTCGACCTGAAGTTCGAATTCGTCGGCATCAACTACTACGATGGTCAGGGCTTCATGGTTCCCAAGGCACTGGGCGTCAGCTCGGCCAAGGAACTGGACGGTGCAACCGTTTGCATCCAGACCGGCACCACAACTGAGCTTAACCTGGCGGATTTCTTCCGCATCAACAACATGAGCTACGAGCCGGTTCCGATCGAAACCAACGCCGAAGCGCAGCAGCAGTATCTGGCTGGTGCCTGTGACGTTTACACCACCGACGCATCGGGTCTGGCTGCTACGCGCGCCACCTTTGAAAACGCAGGCGACCACGTGATCCTGCCCGAAATCATCTCGAAAGAGCCGCTGGGCCCGCTGGTCCGTCACGGCGATCACGAGTGGGGCGATGTGGTCCGCTGGACCCTGAACGCACTGATCGCAGCGGAAGAGCTGGGTGTAACCTCGGCGAACATCGACGAGATGTCCAGCGGTGCCACCGACAACCCAGAGGTAAACCGCCTGTTGGGTACCGAAGGTACGCTGGGTGAGATGCTGGGTCTGGACGCGAACTGGGCACAGCGTGCGATCAAAGTCGGCGGTAACTACGGCGAAGTGTTTGCCAAGAACATCGGTGAGGAAACCCCGATCGGTCTGGCACGCGGCCTGAACGCACAGTGGACCGATGGTGGCCTGCTGTACGCACCGCCTTTCCGCTAAGATCCACGGAAAAGGGCGCGGGGGAACCCGCGCCCTTTTTCCTTCCATAAGAAACACGCCCGGAACGATCTGAGCAGAGGCAAACTCTGCCAACATCCGGGATGCACGGGGATATACATAGGTCATGACGACACTCACTGACCCGCCGAAGGAGCACTTCCGGCTGTCCATGCTCCTTTATGATACGCGGTACCGATCTGCGACCATTCAGGTCATAGCGATGATCGGTTTCATGCTTCTGGCAGCCTGGATTATCAACAACACCATTCAGAACCTTGAAACGCTGGGCAGAACAGTCGGGTTCGACTTTTTTGCCGAACCGGCCAGCTATGACATCAACCAACGCCTGCTGGAATACGACTCGCGCGATACCCATCTGCGCGCAGCGTTTATAGGCCTGCTAAACACTCTGGTTGTTGCAGTTCTGGGCTGTATCACAGCAACGATCATCGGTGTTATGGTCGGTGTTTTGCGCCTGTCGAATAACTGGCTGATCGCGCGGATCATGACAGTCTATGTCGAGATGTTCCGTAACGTTCCAGTGCTGCTTTGGATCGTGTTCGCCATGGCGATCCTGATTGAAAGCCTGCCAGCACCGCGCGCCTTCCGAGGTGAAAACCCAGAAGCCACGATGGATCTTTTTGGCACGGTCGCGGTCACTAATCGCGGTGTCTATATCCCCGAGTTTCTGTTCTCGCGCGGATTGGGCGATATCCACCTTTTCGGTACATCAAGCCTGCGCTTTGATGTTTCGCTTGACCTGATCGCCTTCCTGATCGTGTTTGGCGGCAGCATCTTTGCGATGCGCAAGGTTTCGGCCTGGGCCAATTCAACGCAAGAAAAGACTGGCGATCGCCCGACCATCTGGCACATCCAACTGGGCCTATTGTTCGTGCCGTCAGCCATCCTGCTTGGCGTTCTGGGTTTTCACCTGGGCTACCCTGAGCTGAAAGGCTTCAACTTCAGCGGCGGTACCCACCTTCGTAACTCGCTGATTGCCTTGTGGCTGGCCCTGTCGCTGTACACTGCGGCATTCATCGCCGAGATCGTGCGCGCCGGTATTCTGGCCATTTCCAAGGGTCAGACCGAGGCCGCATCCGCACTGGGCCTGCGCCCGGGCCGGACCATGCGTCTGGTGATCTTGCCGCAGGCGTTGCGGGTGATCATCCCGCCAATGATCTCGAACTATCTGAACCTGACCAAGAACTCGTCACTGGCGATCGCGGTCGGATATATGGACATCACGGGTACGCTGGGTGGCATCACAATGAACCAGACCGGTCGCGAGCTGGAATGCGTTCTGCTGCTGATGCTGGTCTACCTGTCCATCTCGCTGAGCATTTCGGCGGTGATGAACTGGTACAACAACCGTGTCAAACTGGTGGAGCGGTAATATGAGTGATGTTTCATTTGTCCGCACGGAAATGTTGCCGGAACAGGCACCACCCGCCTCCGAGGTCGGTGTACTGGGCTGGATCAAGCATAACCTGTTTTCAAGCTGGCTGAACGCGATCCTGACGATCGTCTCGTTGGTCTTCATCTACTATGTGCTCTCCAACATCCTGTCCTGGACGTTCGAATCCGTTTGGAACGCCAATTCCCTGTCGGAATGTCGTGAGATCATGATGGCTACGTGGGGCGATACGCATGGTCATGCCTGCTGGGGTGTGATCAAGGATCGTTGGCTACAGCTGCTATATGGGTTCTATCCGCCGTATCCGGCGCATCCGGATGCCACATGGTCGAACCCGCCTGAAACAGGGGCATGGCCGGCCTATTTCCGTCCGAACCTGACCTTCATACTGTTGTTGGTTGCTATTGCGCCAGTGTTGTTCACTAAGGTGCCGCGTAAGCTGTTGATTGTAACGGCGGCTTATCCGTTCCTGCTGCCTTGGCTGATGTGGGGTGGCTCGATCTGGGGGCCGCTCATGGTCGCCGCCGGATTTGCCATCGGGTATTTCGCGTACAAGTTTGCGCTTCCGGTTGCCGGGTCTCTTGCCGCGATTATCCTTGCGATTGCGCTGCCCATACTATGGTGGCTGTTTGCTGCCGGTTCCGTGGCTGACGCAATCAATGCAATCATTCCGATCGGTATCGCGCCGGTGGAAAGCCGCGACTTTGGTGGCTTTATGCTAGCGATCCTGTTGGGTGTCGTGGCCATTGGTGTTTCGCTGCCTATCGGTATCGTGCTGGCGCTGGGTCGTCAGTCCGATCTGATGATCGTCAAATACCTGTGCGTGGGCTTTATCGAGTTCATTCGGGGCGTGCCGCTGATTACCCTGCTGTTTGTGGCATCGCTGTTGCTGAACCTGTTCCTGCCGCCGGGCACTAATTTTGACATCATCCTGCGGGTGATGATCATGATGACCCTGTTCTCGGCCGCCTATATGGCCGAGGTGATCCGGGGTGGTCTGGCCGCCCTGCCGCGTGGTCAGTACGAAGGCGCAGACAGTCTGGGCCTGAACTACTGGCAGGCGCAGCGGCTGATCATCATGCCACAGGCGCTGAAAATCTCGATCCCGGGCATCGTGAGCACGTTCATCGGTATCTTCAAGGATACGACTTTGGTCTCGATTATCGGTCTGTTCGACGTGATTGGCCTGACCAACGGCATCCGCGCCGATACCGCCTGGAACGGCGTCTACTGGGAACTGTTTGCCTTTATCGGCGTTCTGTTCTTCGTGGTTTGCTTCTCCATGTCCCGTTATTCCATGTACCTGGAGCGCAAGCTTCAGACTGGCCACCGTTAAGGAGTTCAACACATGTCTGAACTTGCAATTGAACGCGAAATCGACCGCTCCAAAATGCAGGTGAGCGACGAAATCGCCATCGAAATCACCAACATGAACAAGTGGTACGGGGCCTTCCACGTGCTGCGCGATATCAATCTGACCGTCAATCAGGGCGAGCGGATCGTGATCGCGGGGCCGTCGGGGTCGGGCAAGTCTACCCTGATCCGCTGCCTGAACGCGCTGGAGGAACACCAGCAGGGCACGATCATTGTGGATGGGACCGAGCTGTCGAATGACCTGAAAAACATCGACAAAATCCGGTCCGAGGTTGGCATGGTGTTCCAGCACTTCAACCTGTTCCCGCACCTGACCATTCTGGAAAACTGCACGCTGGCCCCGATCTGGGTGCGCAAGACGCCCAAGAAAGAGGCCGAAGAGCGCGCGATGCATTTCCTGGAAAAGGTGAAGATCCCTGAGCAGGCCGACAAGTATCCCGGTCAGCTATCGGGTGGTCAGCAGCAGCGTGTGGCGATTGCCCGCTCGCTGTGCATGATGCCACGGATCATGCTGTTCGATGAACCGACATCGGCGCTGGACCCCGAGATGATCAAAGAGGTGCTCGACACCATGATTGAACTGGCCGAGGAAGGCATGACGATGCTGTGTGTGACCCACGAGATGGGCTTTGCCCGCCAGGTCGCCAACCGCGTGATCTTTATGGATGCCGGTCAGATTGTGGAGCAGAACGAACCGGAAGAGTTCTTCAACAACCCGCAGAGCGAACGGACCAAGTTGTTCCTCAGCCAGATTCTGGGACACTAAATTCGGATCAGAAAACCAAGAAGGCGGGGTGTCGACCTCGCCTTTTTCTATTCCAGCAGCTCGCGTGGGATCGTGAAGCCCAGAACCTCACCCTGATGCCATTCGAGCGCATTCCAGTCGGGGATATCGAACCGGACTACAGTCGTTGCACAAGTCGGATAGTCGTAGAATCTCGAATGATCGGGCTGGTTGCGTACCAGCCGATTTGCAAAAGCAGCGATGCCGGGATTATGCCCCAGCATGAGTACGGTATTGCCGGTGGCTGTGGCCAATTCGGCGAACATCTCATCGGGGCCTGTCAGATACAAGGCGGGGGTAAAGCGGAATTCCGGGGTGCTCAGCCCCAATCTGTCCCACGTTTCCCGGGTGCGTTTGGCGCTTGAGCAGATAACGTCATCCGGCAGCCAGCCATTGCTTTGCAGCCACGCCCCAATCGCGGGGGCCGATTTGCGTCCTCGATTGTTCAACGGGCGGTCGTGATCTTCGGCAAAGGGATCGCCCCAACTGGACTTGGCATGGCGCATTAGGATCAGTGTGCGGGTCATGATCGGTGAAATGCTTTCATGTGATGCGCAGATTGCTCTGGCTGGCGCTCTGCGCCGGCGCTGAGAGGGCAGGCGAGCCGGGCGAGGCAGCCTTTGTTCATGCAGCTGTGTCCCGCCTTGGTATCGAGATGATCATGACAGGCTGCCACGTCATAGAAGCTGTGGGTGTTCAATGCCCCAACCGGACAGGTTGTTGCACAAGGCGCGGGGCATTCTGTGCAGGGTGACGATTGAGACACGGATGGAATTGAGAACTCATCCGCAAAATGCAACGCACCACGGAATGATATCATCATCCCTACCGTATCGTGCACCAGGGCCCCGACCGGACTGCTGAAGGTGCGACCGGACTTAAGTGCCCAGTCAATAAAGGGTGCGTATGGTGGGCCGCCGAACGGATAGTAGGCGGTGCCCCTCAAGTCCCGCGCAAGCTGGCCGATCACCCGTCTGGACCAGCGATCAACCGGGTCGGGTTGGCCATCCTGCCATTCAGCCGAGGCCTTCAGAGCAGGCCAGAATGCCCCCGCAGCCCCCAGAAGGATCAGGGTTCCGTCATTAAGTTGCTTTGCTTCACTGGGCCTTGGATGAAGTGCACCCATAACTATCAGCCCAACCTGAGTGGCTGCTCGTTCGACATTGGCGTAGGTCATCAACGGCGGAAGGGCAGAGCCAGGCTCCAGCCCAGTTTTGTTGGTCGATCGTCCTGCCATTCCAATCCCACGCTCATTTGTTCGTGCCCGTCCCGAGGTTGTGCAATGTAAGTCCCCAGCATTCGGTCCCAGATAGACAGTGCAAAGCCATAATTGCTGTCATGCTCTGTTCGGAATACCGAATGATGTACGCGATGCATATCGGGTGTCACAAGAATCCTACGTACCACAGCGTCAACGGCAAGGGGGAGCTTCAAGTTTGAATGATTGAACAACGCTGTTCCATTAAGAAGGATCTCGAACAGGATCACAGCCAGGGCGCTGGCGCCGAGCAGATAGATTAGCCCGATTTTCAGGATCATGGACAACGCGATTTCAACAGGGTGAAAGCGGACTGCAGTAGTGACGTCCATGTCTCGGTCGGCGTGATGCACACGATGTAGCCGCCAAAGGATTGGCACCTTGTGGGTAATCAGATGCTGTAGCCAGATTGCAAAGTCCAGAATCAGCACACATAGAATAAGCTCAACCCACCCTGGCCAGGCGAGCCAATTAAAAACGCCCAATCCATTTTTCCCGGCATCAATGGCAGCGCCAACTGCCAATAAGGGCAACCCAATCGCCATAGTCCTGAGCATCAGTGTGTTCAAAACAGTGATTGATAGATTGGTTAGCCACCGATTTTTTCGCGGACAGGTTCGTAAGCGTTTTGGTGCAATTGTCTCTGCCGCCGCAAACACAACAAACAGGATCAAAAACACGCTTAGGCGAAATAGGGGCTCGTTCTCCATACATTCACAATCGAGCATGTTAATGCCCGGTGCAAGATGTTGAAGATCACTATGGCGTTAATCAGGACGGATCAAGGATCCGGCACCGTGTTCCGTAAACAGTTCGAGCAACACCGCATTTGGTGCGCGCCCGTCCAGAATAACGACCGCCCGAACGCCATTATGCAGCGCGTCCAGCGCAGTTTCGGTTTTTGGAATCATCCCACCCGCAATAGTGCCTTCACGCGTCATCTCACGAATCTGGCCGGCTTTGAGCTCGGTCACGACATCGCCCGCTGCGTTCTTGACGCCCGCTACATCGGTCAGCAGCAGCAGGCGGTCTGCCTTAAGAGCTGAGGCGATCGCCCCGGCTGCAGTGTCGCCATTCACATTGAAGGTTTCGCCATTCCGACCTGCGCCCAGCGGCGCGATCACAGGGATAACATCATGCGCAAACAGGTCATGCAGGACTTTGGGGTTCATCTCGGACGGTGTGCCGACAAACCCGAGCGAGGCGTCGGTCTGTTCGCACATCATCAAATGGGCATCCTTGCCCGACAGACCCACAGCCATGCCACCCTGCGCATTGATCGCCTGCACGATCCGCTTGTTCACAAGGCCCGACAGGACCATTTCGACCACTTCGACTGTGGCTTTGTCCGTCACGCGTTTACCACCCACAAACTCGGACTGGATGTCCAGTTTGTCGAGCATCGCATTGATCATTGGGCCACCGCCGTGCACGACGACCGGGTTTACGCCAACCTGACGCATAAGCACCACATCGCGCGCAAAGCTTTCCATGGCTTCGTCGCTGCCCATGGCGTGGCCACCTAGCTTGATGACGACAATCGCACCGTCGTATCGCTGCAGATAGGGCAGGGCGCTGTTCAATGTGGCGGCGGTGGCGATCCAATCCCGGTTCATATCTCGTGTCTTCATGGCTGATTGTCCCTCTGGGACCCTGTGTTAGGGCGTTTGGAGGATGGTGCCAAGACCGGATCGCGGAAACAGCCAATCTGAACGGGCCGTACCCGATGGGCGCGACCCGGCTTCCTTAGCTCATGACTTGTATATTGCTGAACAGCGTCACTCCAGATGCGCAATGATCGAACGCAGGGTCGGAATGCCGTCGCCCTTCTCGGATGAGGTCAACACGATCTCCGGGAATGCCGCAGGATGTTTTGAAAGCGCGGCGCGTACCTGGTCCAGCACCTTTTCCCGGTCTTTTGCTTTGACCTTGTCGGCCTTTGTCAGAACGCATTGAAAGGTCACTGCGCTGGTATCCAGCAGCTTCATGATCTCGGCGTCCACAGGTTTCACCCCGTGGCGCGAGTCGATCAGGACGAAGGCACGGCGCAGGGTCTGACGTCCACTCAGATACTGTTTCAGCAGACGTTGCCATTTTTCCACGACCTTCACCGGCGCGTTCGCATAGCCGTACCCTGGCAGGTCGACCAAATAGAGTTCAGGCCCTTGCGTGAAAAAGTTGATCTCTTGTGTACGCCCCGGCGTGTTCGAGGCACGTGCTAACCCCTTGGTGCCCGTTAGCGCGTTGATCAAGCTGGATTTACCGACATTCGAACGCCCGGCGAAACATACCTCCAGCCGATCGGGGGCAGGCAGGCCATCCATGGCAACGACGCCTTTGACGAATTCGGATGGCCCGGCAAACAGCTTTCGACCGGTTTCCGTTGCGAATTCATCTGGAGTTTCAGCTAGTGGAAAGGGAAGTGTGGTCATAGAACCTGAACCTCGTCACCGGTGTGAATGGTGGCGCCTTCCAGAACTTCGGCATAAACGCCAAAATCCTGATGATCCCAGCTGCTCAGCGCACCCAGTGTGTCGGCATCCCGCTCACCCGTTTCAGGGTTGGCGGTTGTCGCCAAACACCGCGTGATGCGTTCGCGCACATGAAAAACGGCCTCGCCGATCCGGATGTCGCGGCCAATCCAGTCGAACTCATTCCACAGCGGCAGGCCATCGAACCAGATATTTCCGCGCCAGCGAGCGATAGAAAGATCCCTGCCTAGCTTCTGTTCGACCGCCCGATGCGACGACATGTTGCACAAACTGATCGAAGGAAAATCGCTGTCCGTCATGCCGCGATTAGCGGCGCGGACAATGCGGGCAGACGCAGCGCGATCTGCAGGCATCA
Source organism: Ruegeria sp. CG1 (assembly GCF_056537265.1). Classification (NCBI taxonomy): domain Bacteria; kingdom Pseudomonadati; phylum Pseudomonadota; class Alphaproteobacteria; order Rhodobacterales; family Roseobacteraceae; genus Ruegeria; species Ruegeria sp. CG1. The sequence goes on from NZ_JBQFRF010000007.1 coordinate 40,423, forward strand.
GCGGTTTGACCCAGTCCAGAAAGGTATCCTGTTGCACGTCGGGCTCAAAGCTTAGATCGGGGCGATTGGGATGGCTCAGCGTGACCGAGTCGCCTTGCAGCTGCGCCGAGATTGCCATCAACTGAGGGGCCTTCGCGCCTCGGCTGAAATTGGCGCAGGGTGCCCATTCCGATCCATCCGCTTTCGACGCCTCATGTGCAACCGCCCAAACACGATCCCCGGGCATGGTATGCCCGGGGATCATGGTAATGCGATCAAGGCGTTCACGCCCGTGACTTTTGATCGGGTGCCGCCAAATGCTGGTGACCGAACCGCTCATTTGTCGTCCGTCTTTGGCGTTCGTTTGAAGCCTGATTTGATGTTGCCGAATACATCGGGCGTATAGCCCTGACTCCGCATGATCAGGTATTGCTGGGTAAATGTGATCGTGTTGTTCGCGATCCAGTAGACCACCAAACCGCTGGCAAATCCGCCCAGCATGAACATGAACACCCATGGCATCCAGGCAAAGATCATCGCCTGTGTTGCATCGGTCGGTGCCGGGTTCAGTTTCTGCTGCAGCCACATCGAGATACCCAGCAGCAGTGGCAGGATACCGATAAAGATCAGCGCCATGAAGCTTTCAGGCTGCGGTGCCGCCCAAGGCAGCCAGCCAAAGAAGTTGAAGATTGAGGTCGGATCCGGAGCGCTGAGGTCCTGGAACGGGCCAAACCATGGGGCTTGACGCAGTTCGATGGTGACAAAAATCACCTTGTACAGCGAGAAGAAGATGGGGATCTGCATCAGGATCGGCAAACAGCCTGCGGCCGGGTTAACCTTTTCCTTCTTGTACAGCTCCATCATGCCTTGCTGCATCTTCTGGCGGTCATCCCCTGCGGCCTCTTTCAAGGCCTCCATCTGGGGCTGCAGTTCCTTCATCTTGGCCATCGAAACGTAGGATTTGAACGCCAGCGGGAACAGGATCGCCTTGATGATCAGGGTCAGGCCGATGATCGACCAGCCCATGTTGCCGATCAGCAGATTGATGTTGTGCAGCAGCCAGAAGATCGGCTTGGTCAGGAAGAAGAACCAGCCCCAGTCGATGCTGTCGATGAATTTCTGTACGCCTTCTGCCTGGTATTCCCGAATGGCTTCCCATTCCTTGGCACCAGCGAACAGGCGTGTGGTCACTTCAGCAGTCTCACCCGGCGCTACGGTCAGCGTCGGCAGCACCGTTTCGGTTTGATAGATTTTGCGGCGCGAGTCATATTTTGCGGCTGCTTTGAAGGACGAGCCCGGCTCTGGGATCAGCGTGGTCATCCAGTAGTGATCCGTGAAGCCGATCCAGCCGTCTTCCTTGACCTGATAGACCTCGGCCTGCGCCCGTTCGTTCGGGTCGATGTCAAAATCGCGGACATCACCATAGTCAACTTCTGACAGCGTGCCGTCCGCCATGCCGATCACACCCTCATGCAGGATGAAGAAGTTTTTCAGGCCCGGAAGGTCGCCATCTTCACCAATACCGTGGCGTGCAAGAATGCCATAGGGGGCCATGCCCACCTCGGATTGGGTCGCGTTTTCAACCGATTGGGTAACTGTGAACATGTAGTCCTGGTCGACCGCGATGGTGCGGCGGAAAGTCAGGCCATTGCCATTGTCCCAGGCCAGCGTGATGGGGTTGTCTACGCCAAGCGTCTCACCCTCTTCCAATGTCCAGAGCGTGTTGGGGCCCGGGACATCCGCACCTGCAACCCCTGAACCCGGTGCCCAGCCGTAAAGGGCATAATAAGCCGATTCCGAACCAACCGGAGACAGCAGCTCAACAATAGGCGCGCCTTCTTCGATCGAGACTTTGTAATCTTTCAGAAACAGCTCATCGATCCGCCCGCCGGACAGGGACAGGCTGCCTTTCAGACGGGGGGTGTCGATGTTGACGCGAGGGGCCTGTTCCTCTGGCAGTGTTTCCTCGGCGGTCGCTGTGGCTTCACCCACGGTGCTGGTCGCGCTGGGTGTTTGCACCTCGTCGCCTTCCAGAGCTGCAATTTCTGCAGCGTCCTGCGTCGTGGTTGATTCCGGCGGTGGGAACAGCACGAACCAGACAAGGATCACCAGAAAGCTGAGCGCGGTTGCAAGGATGAGATTTTTGTTCTGATCGTCCATCGGGGACAGCCACCTTGAGCAGTGAAACACACCCGGTGGGTTCAACAGAGTGCAGCCCCAAAGGTCAAGCGGAATCGCCCATCAAATCGCTCCGGCGCTGGATTTGGCGCACCGTAATTGCAGATTTCATCCCATTTTGCGACCGATCTTGGATGCACCCCTGATCTTGGCACGATGCGCCGCGATCCAATCCAGGGTCTGCTCAAATGGCATTGGCTTTGCAATTCCGAACCCCTGAACGTGGTTACTGCCCAATTGCGCCATCAACGCGTGTTCGCCGGGCGTTTCCACACCTTCAGCGAGCGTTTCGAGATTCAGGCGTTCAGCCATGGTCAGAATGGCGCTGACCAGTTGCTGCTGGCTGGGATCCTGATCCGATTTGGTGACAAACGTCCGATCAATCTTGATCCTCGAGACGTCAAACCGCTTGATAGAGGCGATTGAAGCATGTCCGGTGCCAAAGTCATCCAGGTCGATACAACATCCAAGCGCAGCCATGCCGGTTACATTCCGGGTGATCACGTCATCCGGCCTGCGAGAGAACACGGTTTCCAGAATCTCAACCGCCAGCCGATCCGGTGTCAAATCAAACTGATCCAACTCCCATTTCAGGCGGTCGATCAAGCCGGGATTGCGCAACTCATCGGATGAGAAATTGATACCGATCCGGGGCACAACGCATGCTGCACGATCCCAAGCTTGCATCGCTTCAAAAGCATGGTGACGCATGATTTGGCCTAGCCGCTCCATCAGTTCGGCTTGCTCGGCGAAGGGCAGGAATATCTGCGGGCTGAGAACACCTTTTATTGGATGCTCCCACCTTGCCAAAGCCTCGAACCCTGTGATGTTCCCATTATCCGTTGAAACCTGAGGCTGAAACCAGGGCCGAATCTCTCCATTGTCCAATGCCGCCTCGAACTCTTTTCTCAAATTGGCTCGGACCAGGGATCGCCGACGGGTCGCGGTTGAATAGGCGCGTATGGTCGAGGGACCGCTTCTTTGCGCGTCGGACAGTGCAGCGGTGGCGGCGCCAATCCACTCATCAGCCTCGGCCTGTCGCAGGTCTGAATGCAGGCAAAACCCGATCGAGCAGGATTGGTAAACTCCTGTGCCATTCAACAAAAGCGGCTCTTCGACTGCGCTTTGGATGCGGCCAGACATTTGAATGCAGGCTTCCAGATCAAGATGTGGGGAGGGATGCAGGCCAATGAGAAACCGGTTCTGATCGATCTGCGAAAAGATGTCCTGATTTCGGATGATCGACAGGATACGATCACTGAATTGCTGCTTTACATGAGTGGCGGCAGCCTGACCGTGCAGATCCTGAAGGTCGGCATAGCCGTCCAAAGCAATTGCAATACAGGCGGCATTCTCACCTGATTTGCTGACCGATTCACTCAACGCCTCCAACTCTGATTGAAAAACGTCATAGGGAACCAGGCCGCTGGGGCGCATACCTGAACTACGGGCTGTATAAGAACGGCTTCCCCAATTTCCGATGACGGCAAAAGCAAGGGGCAAACCCAAAGCCGTGGTAACAAGTGCACGTTCACCGCCCAACCAGAAGGCGGCTAAACACGCCGCGGGAATAAATGCCAGAACCTGCGGTCCGGTGAGAAGTATCCGCAGCGTTTCGGAACAACGGTCGACAAAGAGGAATTTCCGCATAGGTTTTACGGCCTTCAGCTTGGGCTAGGATCGCGCAAGCCAACCGTAGGAAATCAATCTGAGTCAGGCGTTAACGTAACTGGGGAATTTCGTCTGAATTTTCGTCTTTTTGAATCGGATCGATCGAAAGATTTGCGAAATCAAACAGTTTTGGGTCCAGAAGATGCGAAGGCCGCGCATTGGTCAATGCCCGAAACATCACTTGCCGCCGACCGGGGCTGTTCTTTTCCCACAGATCGAGGATCTGCTTGACCTGCTGACGCTGCAGCCCGTCCTGACTGCCACACAGATCGCAGGGTATGATGGGATAGTTCATCGCCTTGGCGAATTTCTCGCAATCCGCCTCGGCCACATGGGCCAGCGGGCGATAGACGAACAGATCACCTTCTTCATTCACCAGTTTTGGTGGCATGGTTGCAAGACGACCGCCATGGAACAGGTTCATGAAAAAGGTTTCAAGGATGTCATCGCGGTGATGGCCAAGCACAACTGCGGAACAGCCTTCCTCGCGCGCGATACGATAGAGGTTGCCACGACGCAGGCGTGAACACAGCGCACAATAGGTGCGGCCCTGCGGAACTTTGTTCATCACAACGGAATAGGTGTCCTGATACTCAATCCGATGTGGCACCCCCATACGGTCTAGGAATTCTGGCAGGACTGTTGCCGGGAACCCCGGTTGCCCCTGATCCAGATTGCAGGCCAGAAGATCCACGGGCAGCAGACCGCGCCATTTCAGTTCGTAGAGCACCGCCAGAAGGGTATAGCTGTCCTTGCCGCCCGATAGGCAGACCAACCAGCGGGGTGTTTTACCTTCGGCGGTGCGGTCCACCATGCCGTACTGCTCAATGGCCTCGCGCGTCTGGCGCACGATGCGCTTGCGCAGCTTCTTGAACTCGGTGGTTGAAGGCGCACCGGTAAAAAGCGGATGGATATCGTCGGCTTCATCAAACATGGGCGGGGCCTATCGCAGTTGGGTGAACCGGGCAAGGGTCAGGGTCGTTCGTCGTCGGGCACAGGGTCATAGCCATCGCCACCCCACGGATGGCAGCGCCCGATCCGGCGCGCTGCCAGCCATGCGCCCTTGATGGCGCCGTGTTTTTCAAGCGCTTCCAGTGCATAGGCGGAACAAGTCGGCTGATAGCGGCAGTTGAATCCGACCCAGGGGCTGAAGATCAACCGGTAGGCCCGGACGGGCAGGGCGAGGAGATGGGCAAATATGTTCACTTGCCACCCCCATGAATTTTGCGCAGGGCATAGCGCAGATCGTCTTTCAGCGCATCAAAGGGCCGTGCAGCGGTAACCTCGGCGCGGCCGATCAACACGTAGTCCCAGCCCGCATGCCCATGAATAGGTAATACGGCTCGCGCGGCTTCACGCAGGCGGCGTTTGGCGCGGTTGCGGGCGACGGCATTGCCGACCTTCTTTGAGCAGGTGAACCCGATGCGAATGCCCGCAGCCTCATCAGCGCCACGTTTACGCGCCTGCACCATCATCGATGCAGTGCCTTGCCGTTTGGCCCGCGCGGCTTTCAGAAAGTCCGAGCGATTCTGCAGTACGGTCAATGATTCAGATGCGCAAACGGACGCCGCCGGGGGCATCACCCTCGGCTGGTTGTTACCATCCTCAGGGGCCTCCGGCGGCGTCATGTTCATAACCTGAAAGGTCGAGCGGCTTATGCGCTCAGCGACTTGCGGCCGCGTGCGCGACGTGCGTTCAGGATTTTGCGGCCGGCTTTGGTAGCCATGCGCGCGCGGAAACCGTGGCGGCGTTTGCGAACCAGGTTCGAAGGCTGATAGGTGCGTTTCATCGCTCCGTCTCCAATCTATAGCGGTGGGTGCGGCGCGGATTCGCCTGGCCCTAGTGTTCGAAGCCCGTCCTCTACTGGGTAGCGGGGGGTAAGTCAAACCCCTAGGTGGGGGTTTTGGTGCGTTTTGCAACAAATCTGTAATCTGCCCGGGCAAAAGATTTCAAAAACCGGGTTCAGAGCGCGTATCCCTCACATTAAGTGCCATAAACATCAAGGCCCCGTGAGGCCTCTGTTGCAGCGCGCGCGGGCGGCGCATGTTGTGGGCAAGATGAATGAACAAGAACCTGCTACCCAGATGAACGAAACCACCAAGATCCCGCGCAACGGGCTGGCACGTCATATCCCTTTGGCGGTGATTCTCGCCGTTGCCGCCGTGGGGTTCTTTGCGCTGGGCGACTATCTGACCTTTGAAACCCTGCGCGACAATCGCGAGGCTTTGCTGGCCTGGCGCGATTCAAACTACTGGGCGATGGCTGCGGCTTTCGTGGGGATTTACATCATTATTGTTGCCTTCTCGTTACCCGGTGCTGCGGTTGCTTCGATGACCGGTGGGTTCCTGTTCGGGTTGCTTGCAGGAACGGTTTTTAATGTTTTTGCCGCAACCATAGGCGCTTCGACGATCTTTCTAGCCGCACGCTGGGGTTTGGGTGAATCTCTGACCGCCAAGCTTGAAGCCTCGGAAGGGACGGTCAAGAAACTGAAGGACGGGCTACGTGAGAATGAAATCTCGGTTTTGTTCCTGCTGCGTCTTGTACCTGTGGTGCCCTTCTTCGTTGCCAATCTGGTGCCCGCATTGGTTGGGGTAAAGTTCCGAAACTTCCTGATTACGACGGCGCTGGGCATCATCCCTGGTGGGATTGTCTATACCTGGATCGGTGTTGGGCTGGGTGGTGTTTTTGATCGCGGCGAAACCCCGGATGTCTCGCTGTTATGGGAACCCTTCGTGATCGGGCCAATTATTGGCTTGTGCGCGCTGGCAGCGCTGCCGATTGTCATCAAATCCCTCCGTGGTCGAAAGGGCTCCTGATCCATGCAAGAGTTGAAAACCGATATCCTGGTGATCGGGGCCGGGTCAGGCGGGTTGTCTGTAGCCGCCGGGGCCAGCCAGATGGGTGCGGATGTCATCCTGCTGGAAGGCCACAAGATGGGTGGGGATTGCCTGAACTTCGGCTGTGTCCCATCCAAAGCTCTGATCGCCAGCGGCAAGGCTGCATATGCTCAGGCCCACGCGTCGGCTTTTGGTGTCGCGGATGTGACGCCACGGGTGGATTATGCAGCCGCCAAAGAACACGTGCAAAACGTCATCGCTCAAATCGAACCCATGGACAGTCAGGAGCGTTTTGAGGGCTTTGGCGTCAAGGTAATCCGGGAGTACGGTCGTTTCATCTCACCCACGCAGGTACAGGCCGGAGATCATCTGATCACCGCCCGACGCGTCGTGGTGGCCACCGGTTCATCGCCCTTGGTACCGCCACTGCCCGGGTTGGATCAGGTTCCGTATTACACCAACGAGACAATATTCGACCTGCGCGACAAGCCCGAACACCTTTTGATCATCGGCGGAGGTCCTATCGGCATGGAAATGGCGCAGGCGCATATCCGGCTGGGCTGCAAAGTGACCGTGATCGAGGGCCTTAGTGCGCTGGGCAAAGACGACCCTGAAGCTGCAGCCGTCGTGCAGTACAGCCTTCGGACTGAAGGTGTCGAAATCCATGAAAACGCCATGGTGTCCCAGATCCGAGAAAATGCAGGCACCATTGAGGTGGTCACTGAGAATGATGAGGTCTACGCGGGCTCTCATCTGTTGCTGGCCGTCGGACGCAAGGCCAATATCGACCGTCTGAACCTCGACGCTGCCGGGATCGACAGCACGCGGGCAGGCATCAAGGTGGACGACTCTTTACGCACGAGCAATCGCAAGGTCTATGCCATTGGTGATGTTGCAGGTGGGCTGCAATTTACCCATGTCGCCGGATATCATGCGGGGATCATAATCCGCTCTGCCTTATTTGGGCTTCCGTCGAAAGCGAAGACCGCTCATATCCCATGGGCCACCTATACAGATCCCGAACTGGCACAGGTCGGCCTGACCGAGGCACAAGTCCGTGAACAGCATGGCGACGCGGTGGAGGTTGCCCGGTTCGACTATCACCACAATGACCGCGCAGTTTCCGAGCGCAAGACCAAGGGGTTCATCAAGGTGATGGTCGTAAAGGGCCAACCAGTGGGCGCGACAATCGTCGGATATCAGGCCGGAGAATTGATCAACTTGTGGTCGCTGGCGCTGGCCAATAATCTCAAGATGGGTCAGATCGCAGCGATGGTTTCGCCTTACCCAACGGTCGGAGAGCTTAACAAACGTGTGGCAGGGGCCTATTTCTCTCCAAGGCTGTTTGAGAATCAAATGGTTAAAAGAGTGGTCAGGTTCGTCCAGCGCTGGATTCCCTGACCCAAGGAGGAGCGCAAAGTGAACTCGCTGTCGGGCCGATTTCTGATCCTGACGACGGTCTTCGTCATGTTGGCCGAAGTACTGATCTTTGTGCCCTCGATCGCGCGCTTCCGAGAAGATTTTCTGCTGAACCGGCTGGAACGCGCCCAGATCGCCTCGCTTGCTTTGTTGGCCGACGATATGCTGGCTGATGAGCTTGAAGCGGAACTGCTGTCAAATGCGGGGGTCTATAACGTCGTATTGCGCCGCGACGAGGTGCGTCAGCTCATGCTGTCTTCACCGATCCCGACCCAGATCACCAAAACCTTTGATTTGCGTAATGCCAGCGCTTGGGTGCTGATCCGTGATGCGGTCTCGAGGCTGTTTACCCCCGAAAACGAGGTCATTCGTGTGATTGGCGCGCCGGTCAAAGACGCAGGATTGTTGATCGAGGTGACAATGGACAGTGAGCCCTTGCGCATGGCCATGACGGATTATGGGCTCCGCATCCTTGGGCTGTCCTTTGTGATCTCAATCATAACGGCCTCGTTCCTGTTTCTGGCTGTGCGCGTGGTACTGGTGCGTCCGATCAAAAGCGTTGTTGGCTACATGCAGCGCTATGCCAGCGCACCTGAGGATGCGCGCGGCATCATCTCCCCCAATTCAAAGGTGACCGAACTGCGCGAGGCCGAAGAGGCCCTGCAGATGCTTCAAACCGATCTGACCCAGGCCCTGAAACAACGTGAACGTCTGGCCCAGTTGGGCGGGGCGGTGGCCAAGGTCAGCCACGATCTGCGCAACATTCTGACGTCTGCTCAGCTGTTTACCGATCGAATTGAAGCAAGCAATGACCCCCTGGTGGCGCGAATGGCACCCAAACTTGTCAATTCGATCACGCGGGCGGTTTCTTTGTGCGAAAGCACCTTGGCGTTCGGACGCGCCGAAGAACCAGCCCCAACCCTGACCATGGTGCGCTTGCGGGACGTTACCGCAGATGTTGTCGCCAGCGAACAACTCGCCATTGCCGATGCCTGCGTTGAGATTGTGAACGACGTACCCGAAGATCTTGTTATCCGTGCCGACCCGGAACAGATTTTCAGGGTTGTCATGAATCTTGTGCGCAATGCCCGGCAAGCACTTCTGGTCTCGGGTAAGGCGGGGCGCGTAACGGTGTCTGCATCTGAGCTTGAAACCGACTGGTGCATCGAAATCAGCGATACGGGTCCAGGCCTGCCCCCTAAGGCCCGAGAGAATCTGTTTACACCATTTCAGGGTGGTGTTCGCAAAGGCGGCTCGGGACTTGGGCTTGCGATTTCGCAAGAATTGGTGCGGGGTCACGGCGGAGACCTGTTTCTGAAAGACACAGGGCCTGATGGAACCACCTTTGAAATAAGGCTTCCACGCGGCGATATGACTTTTTGAAGTTTTTTTGAAGAATCGACTTGCGCGCCCTCGGCCTCAGGTCTAAACACCGCCTCACCAACGCGGACCGATAGCTCAGCTGGATAGAGTACTTGACTACGAATCAAGGGGTCGGGGGTTCGAATCCTCCTCGGTCCGCCACTTAAACCCTTGTCAGGCGACAAATAGTTCTGCCACCAGCGACAGAACCTTTCCATTTTCGCCTCACATCCTTCCATCCAGCACCTAGACCGGTTTCAATGATCCTGACTTCTCCATTGGGAAAATCAGGGCTGATTTGCAGATCAGTCGCCGAAGGCGCCTGTTCCTGCTGATCTGCCACGTGGCGAACGCGGATGGGGGCGAGGCAATGCTATTTGACAATAGTGGTGCGGCTCGCAGGCGTAGCCGAGGACACGGTGTTGTCTAATAGGGTTGCCCGAGGGGGAAGGCAGCGCCTTGCCCCTGATGGCCAGGGGCGTTTGGCTTGTCCAAATCCCGCTGCCCCAAAACAGGTGCAGCGGAGCAGGCTGCGCGAGTACTGTTTGCGCAAGAACGCGTTGTTATTCTAATGAAACGGGCGGAAAGCAGGCATTCGCTGCGCTTTGCGCCAATGACCGCATTGCGGACTAATGCGGCCGCTCAATGGTCACCGGCGCGACGACCGCTTTCTTTCGAATGCAATCTTGGCGTTCTTTCCAACATAGATTGTCCAGACGGAGACTTTCCACAAAATTGGGCCGTGCCTCAGCGACCCGCTACAGTGGCCTGATAAGCGTCAAGCTCAGTGATCAGCTCAGTACCAATAGGCGCGTCGTTTCTGGCGCAAAATTCAGACCACACCGCTCCGTAGGGTAGGTCCTTCAGTTCCTCTGTCACAACAAACCGGCTTGTGAAATCCAGCGCGTCCTCCGCTGCTCGCAAGCGATCCCAGGGCTTCAGAAGCGCCTGCAGAAGCGCCTTTTGCATGTTGCGCGTGCCGATAACCCAAGCGGCCGTGCGGCTGATCGTGGCGTCGAAGAAATCAAGCCCGATATGGGTCTTGCCCAACAGGTCGCCGCTGACCAGTTCATGTGCCATCGCCAGGATGTCATCGTTCAGCATGATCACATGGTCGCTGTCCCAACGCATAGGGCGCGACACGTGCAGCAAAAGCTCATCCAGAGACAGGGCCACGGCGCTCAGTTTGTCGGCGATATTCTCGGTCGGGTGGAAGTGCCCCATGTCGAGGCACAGCAGTGTCTTGTTGCGGATCGCATAGCCCATGTAGAACTCATGGCTGCCCACCGTGCAGGCCTCGACCCCGATGCCGAAAAGCTTGGATTCGACCGCATCCAGCATATCCGATTTCGCCTGGGCCAGCATGGTGTCGAGCGAGGCCTCAAGCCGGGCCCTTGCCGCCATACGGTCGATAGGAAGGTCCTTGAACCCATCCGGAACCCAAATGTTGTTGATGCAGGGTGAACCAAGCGCGGCTCCCATCTGCGCCGCGATGTCCCGCGTGCGTTTTCCATGTTCGATCCAAAAGTCCCTGATGCCCTTGTCGGGGTGTGCCAACGTCAGGTTGTCATCGGCCTTTTGATGGGCAAAGAAAGTCGGGTTGAAATCCAGCCCGATGCCGATGCCCTTGGCCCAGTCGACCCATGGCGCGAAATGGCGATACTCGATCTCATCACGGTCCGGGGTATCGTCTGTGTCCATGTACATCGCGTGCAGATTCAACCGATGTGACCCGGGGATATTTGCATAGGCAAACTCAAGATCCGCCCGCAGTTCGTCGGGGTTGCGGGCCCGGCCGGGATGGTTTCCGGTTGCCTGAATGCCCCCGCCCGAGGTGGCGGTCTGGTTTTCGAACCCCACCACGTCATCGCCTTGCCAACAGTGAACGGAAATCGGGATGCCCTTCAGAGCCTTGATTGCAGCATCAGTGTCGACGCCCCAGTCAGCGAATTGCGCTTTGGCGCTTTCATAGCTCATGGACCGTCTCCCTATCGCGTGAAGGCCTGAACGTTGCCCGCATCAACGTTCAGAATGTTACCCGTGGATTTGGCCGACGTCTCGGCGGCGAAGAAATAACAGGCCTCGGCAATATCTTCCGGCAGGACTGAGCGTTTCAGCATGGATCGGTTGCGGTACATCTCTTCCAGCCCCTCCTTATCCGTGCCGTAGGTCGAAGCCCGCTGATCCAGCCAATCGCCTTCCCAGATCTTGGAACCCCGCAACACCGCATCCGGGTTCACAACGTTGACCCTGATCCCGGCCTCAGCACCTTCAAGCGCAAGGCAACGGGCCAAGTGGATTTCCGAGGCCTTCGCCGTGCAATAGGCCGAGGCATTGGGCGAGGCGGCAAGCCCGTTTTTCGAAGCCACGAAAACGATAGATCCGCCCATGTCCTGCACCCGCATGATCTTGAAAGTTTCCCGGCTGACGAGGAAATACCCCGTGGACAAGATGTCCATGTTCTTGTTCCAAAGGTCGAGGGACGTTTCCTCAACCGGGGCAGAGGATGCGATCCCGGCGTTCGAGACAAGGATGTCGATGCCGCCAAATTCGACGGATGTTTCAGCCAACGCCTGGGCCACGGCATTTTCATCCGTGACGTCCATCAGGACGGTGCAAACGACGTCCTTGCCGAACTGCTGGGTCAGGACCCCTTCCGTCGCGGTGAGGCTTTCAGGATTGATGTCGGCCAGCACGACACAGGCGCCCTCGGACAGATAACGTTCTGCCGTTGCCGACCCTATGCCGCCGGCGCCGCCGGTGACCAGCGCGACGCGACCAGCCAGCGATTTTGGTTTCGGCATGCGCTGCAACTTGGCTTCTTCCAACAGCCAGTATTCAATGTCAAAAGCTTCCTGCTCTGGCAGGCCGCAGTATTCGCTGACGGCACTTGCCCCGCGCATAACATTGATCGCGTTGACGTAGAATTCGCCGGAAATGCGGGCCGTGCCCTTGTCTTTGGCAAATGTGATCATGCCAACCCCGGGGATCAGGTAGACAACCGCGTTGGGGTCTCTAAGCGCAGGCGAGTTATCGTGTTTGCAACAGTTGTAGTAAGCCGTGTAGTCCTCACGATAGGCCGCGACTTGCGCGGGCAGGCCTTCAAGCACTGCGTCGATGTTGTTGTGGGCCGGGTCGAAGCCGACGACCAAAGGACGGATCTTAGTGCGCAGGAAATGGTCGGGGCAGGACGTACCAAGGGCCGCCAGCGCCTCCATGTCCTTAGAATTCACGAACTCAAGCACCGAGTCGCTGTCGTTGAAATGCCCGACCATGAGCTGGTTGCCACTGACAAAGCCACGGATCGCGGGCATCAGCCTGGCGGCAACGGCCCGCCTACCTTCCCGGGCGAGGCTCTGGTGGACCGCTCCGCCAAAGGCCGGAACATCGGCGGTCTTCTCGGCCAACCACTTGGTCGCGACGTTGATCACGTCGATGGTGCAGTAATAGCAGTCTTTCGCCGTGTCAGCCCATGTGAACAATCCGTGACTTTCAAGGACAACGCCATCGGCATCCGGGTTTTCCAGGCAGAACTTTTCAAGCCACAGGCCCAGTTCATACCCCGGCCGTTTCCACGGCAGCCAACCGATCCGGTCACCGAAAATTTCCTGGGTCAGCTCCTTCGAATTCTTCGACGCTGCGATCGCAATAATCGCGTCGGCGTGGACGTGATCGACATGTTTGCGCGGCACATAGGCGTGCAAGGGCGTGTCAATTGAAGCCGCGCGCGGGTTCAGTTTGAAGGTGCAGTGGGGCAGATAGCCGACCATTTCATCTTCAAACTCGACCCCGCGATAAAGCCCCTTCAGCGCGTTCAGCTTGTCCATGTATAGCGTGGAGAAGCCGTCAAGTTTCATGGACCCGATGTCACCGCCGGAACCCTTGACCCAGAGCACCTCGACCTCTTTGCCGGACAGTGGGTCGGTTTCCATGACCTTCGCAGAGGTATTGCCACCGCCATAGTTTGTGACGCGCTTATCCGATCCCAGCGTGTTGGAGCGATAGAGAAGCAGTTCCGATTCGGACATACCACCTGCCACAGCGTCATCCCAGCGGTTCTCAAGAAGCTGATTTTCGATGGATTTCAACGTTCTGCCCTCCTCACGATGCAGCGGTCGGTACTGCACCATCGCATTTAGGCTTAGTAGTGTGCATCGTTATGTCAATCAAAAACAATCACAATCAGTCATTCTGCAATGCAGAATGATTGAAAGTGATCGAAAATGATTGACAGCTGCGGCGAATCTGCGCAGCGTGGAGTGAATGGGAGGTGGCTTTGCACGAAAAAGAACGCCATAGGATCATCATTTCTGCGGTGCAGGATCGCCCCGTCGTGACGGTTGGGGACCTGTGCACCTTGACCGGCGTGTCCGAAGCCACCATCCGGCGCGACATTTCAACACTTCACATGAAACAGAAGGTACGCCGTGTCAGAGGCGGCGCTGAGGCGATAACGCCACCTCAGTTCGCCGGGCTGGCGGGCCGTCCGTTCGTCGTCAACGAAACCATGAATATCGCAGCGAAGCAGGCGATTGCGCGCGCGGCGGTTGAGATGTGTAGCGAAGGTGACAGCATCATCATCAACGGGGGCACAACGACCTTTCAGATGGTGCATCCGCTGGCCAACCGCAGGATGCAGGTCTTTACCAATTCGTTCCCGATTGCTGAGCACCTGCTGAAGCATTCGAAGAACACGATCATGTTGTCAGGCGGCGCGATCTACCGGGAACAGAACATAATCCTGTCGCCCTTTGACAACGACGTGACCCGCAACTTCTATGCAAAGCGCATGTTCATGGGGGCGCAGGGGCTGGGCCCCATCGGCCTGATGGAGGCCGATCCGCTTTTGATCCAGGCAGAACAGAAACTGATCGGACAGGCGGATGAGCTTATCGTTCTGGTCGACAGTTCGAAATTCGCGCAGCGCTCCAGCCTGGTGCTTTGCCAGTTGGACCGGATCACGACCGTGATCACCGACGAAGGAATTCCTGACAAGGCGGCGGCCATGCTTGAGGCTGCCGATGTGAATCTGATCGTTGCCCAGTCGGGCAGCGGTCAAGAAAACGAGGTGGCCTCTTGACCGCCTCCGAAACCCGAGACCCAAACATGACTTTCTGGGAGGAACTATCATGAAGCGTCGTACTTTCACATCACTTGTCGCAGGGATGAGCCTTGCTGCCGGTATGTTTGGCACCACGGCGATGGCGCAGGACAACATGCGCATCGCTCTGGTCGTAAAAGCGCTTGGGATCGGCTTCTTTGAAGCGGCCGCCGAAGGCGCTGAAGAGGCTGCCGGAGAGCTTGGCAATGTCGAGATCATCTACACCGGCCCGACCGACACCACTGCGGAAGGTCAGATCGAGGTCATCAACTCCCTGATCGCGCAGGGTGTCGACGCCATCGCGATTTCGGCAAACGACCCCGATGCACTTGTGCCAGCGCTGAAACGCGCGATGGACCGCGGTATCACCGTGATTTCCTGGGACTCGGGTGTGGCTGAAGGCGGACGCCAAATGCACCTGAACCCATCCTCGACCCCGCTGATCGGCAATACGATCATCAAGCTTGCCGCGGATCACATGCCGGATGGTGGTGAAGTCGCGATACTGTCGGCGTCGGCCACGGCAACCAACCAGAACGCCTGGATCGAGGCCGCGAAAGAGGTTCTTCCGAACTATGACGGCGTAGATCTGGTGGCCACCGTCTATGGCGACGACCTCAGCGACAAATCCTACCGAGAAGCACAGGGCCTCATGGCATCCTACCCTAACCTGAAGGCGATCATCGCGCCAACGACCGTTGGCATCCTGGCGTCCTGCCAGGCGGTGACCGACGCGGGCAAGATCGGTGAGATCAACGTGACCGGTCTGGGCCTCCCGTCCGAGATGGCAGGCTGTGTTGATAGCGGTGCAACCAAGAGCTTCGCAATCTGGAACCCGATTGACCTTGGCTACTCGGCCACCATGCTTGCGCACGCAATCGCCAACGGTGCTGAAACCGGTGCCGGTGCCGAAATCCCGATGGGCCGCATGGGCTCGGTGACGCTGGATGACACCGGCTCGGCAGCCATGGCTGATCCGTTCACCTACGACAGCTCGAACATCGAACAGTTCAAGTCGATCTTCTAATCTGAACGACGTGTCTGGGCGTGTGCGATGACCCACGCCCCGACACCCCATTCTTCCCACATCCAGAAACACCGTCCATGCAGTTGGAATTGAGACCAGACGTGTCGAACGCCGCCGCCCCTACACCGCTTCTGAGCCTGTCCGGCGTGACCAAGACATTTCCCGGCGTGCGGGCCCTTTCAGATGTTTCGCTAAACCTCTACCCGGGCAAGGTCACGGCATTGGTGGGCGAAAACGGTGCTGGCAAGTCTACCGTGGTGAAGGTTCTGACGGGCATTTATCAACCCGACGAGGGTGACATCCGGATCGATGGCGAGGCTCTCAGTTTCCCGACACCGCAATCCGCCGAAACTGCTGGCGTGACCGCCATCCATCAGGAAACCGTCCTTTTCGACGAACTGACGGTGGCGGAAAACATATTTCTCGGCCATGCGCCAAAGGGGCGATTTGGCCTGATCGACAAAACTGCCATGGCGACCCGTGCGCGCGAGATTCTGGATGGAATCGGGGCCAAGATTGATCCGGGCGCGACGCTCAAGGACCTTGGAACCGCGAACAAGCACCTGGTTGCCATTTCCCGGGCGCTGTCCATCGACGCGCGCGTTGTGATCATGGACGAACCGACCGCAGCCCTCAGTCAGAAAGAAATCGAAGAGCTTTACGAACTCGTTGAAAGCCTGAAGGCGCAAGGCAAGGCGATCCTCTTCATTAGCCACAAGTTTGACGAGATCTTCCGCATCGCCGATTTCTACACCGTCTATCGCGACGGCCAGATGGTCGGCGAAGGGGCGATTGTAGATGTCAGCGAGCCGGAACTGGTCAAGCTCATGGTAGGCCGCGACGTCAGCCAGATATTCCCCGAACGCGACCACAACGTCGGCCACGATATCCTCGAAGTCGCAGGGTACGACCACCCGACCGAATTCGCGGATATCGGTTTCACGCTCAGGCGCGGCGAAATACTCGGGTTTTACGGGCTGGTCGGCGCAGGTCGGTCCGAATTCATGCAGGCCCTTTTCGGGATCACCCGCCTCTCGGGCGGAAGCTTGAGGATCGACGGGGCACCGGTTTCGATTGCATCGCCCGCCGACGCGGTCGCAAGTGGCATCGTCTATGTCCCGGAGGACCGGGGCAAGCAAGGCACAATCAGCGCGCTGCCGATTTTTCAGAACGTGACGCTGCCGTCACTCGCTCGCACCTCGCGCAAGGGGTTCATCAGGCTGGCCGAGGAATTCAAGCTGGCGCGGGAATATACCGAACGTCTCGACCTGCGCGCCGCTTCGCTGGACACCGATGTCGGCAACCTGTCGGGCGGCAACCAGCAGAAGGTCGTGATCGCCAAATGGCTCGCCACCCAGCCCAAGGTCATCATCCTGGACGAACCCACCAAGGGCATCGACATCGGGTCCAAGGCCGCCGTGCATGAATTCATGGCGGAGCTTGCCGCGCAAGGGCTCGCCGTCATCATGGTCAGTTCCGAAATCCCCGAGATCGTGGGCATGTCGGACCGTGTGATCGTCATGCGCGAGGGGCGCATAGTGGCGGAACTGGCCCGCGACCAGATCACGCCCGAAACGCTTGTCAGCCACGCCGCAGGGATCAGGGAAGCCGCGCAATGAAACGTATCCTCGCCTCCCGCGAACTTTTGCTGCTGGTCGCCATCGCATTGGTGCTTGGCATCATCTCAAGCCGCTTCCCGGCGTTCATCACGCTGTCGAACCTGGCTACCGTCTTCAACGACACCTCGCCGCTGATCCTGCTGGCTATCGGCCAGATGATCGTGATCTTGACGAAGTGCATCGACCTCTCGGTCGCCGCCAACCTCGCGCTGACCGGCATGGTCGTGTCCCTGATCAATATCTCGGCACCAGGTCTGCCGATTATCGTAACGCTGGCCGTGGCCACTGGGTTCGGGGCGTGCCTTGGAATGTTCAACGGTATCCTTGTGTGGAAACTGGACATCCCGCCTATCGTGGTGACGCTTGGCACCATGACCATCTTCCGGGGAACCATCTTCCTTCTGACCGAGGGCAAATGGGTCAACAGCCACGAGATGAGCGACACTTTCAAGGCATTCCCGCGCACCGAGCTTCTTGGCCTTCCGGTGCTAAGCTGGTTTGCCATCGCGGCGGTGATCCTTTTCACCATTGTCATGACCCGCACCACCCTGGGCCGCGCCTTCTACGCTGCCGGGGGCAACCCCCATGCGGCGACCTATGCCGGGATCAACGTGGGCCGGACCCAGTTCTGGGCCTTCACGATCTCTGGCGCGCTGGCCGGTCTGACCGGCTACCTCTGGGTCTCTCGCTTCGCGGTTGCTTATGTCGATGTTGCTGGGGGGTTTGAATTGACCGTCGTGGCGGCCTGCGTCATTGGCGGCGTGTCGATCATGGGTGGCATCGGTTCGGTCCCCGGCGCGCTGCTGGGCGCGCTGTTCCTCGGCATCATTGCCAATGCCCTGCCGGTCGTGAACATCTCTCCCTTCTGGCAGATGGCCATCTCGGGCGGTGCGATCATCATCGCGGTTGTTCTAAACGCCCAGGCCAACCGGACGAAGGGCCGCGTCATCCTAAAACGCGCGGAGCACGCGACATGACCACGACGGCACGCTCGATCCCCGATCGCCTGCGCTCGCCGCTGGAGCGGAACCTAAAAAGCTGGGAAAGCCTGCTGATGCTGGTCGCAATCGGCATCTTCATCGCCAACAGTTTCGCCTCACCCTATTTCCTGAATGCCTGGAACCTCTCCGACGCGACCTTCAACTTCACCGAAAAGGCGATGATCGCCTTTGCCATGGCCCTGCTTATAATCTCTGGCGAAATCGACCTCAGCGTCGCCGCAATCATCGCACTGGCTTCGACCGCCATTGGCGCCGCCGTGCAGGCGGGTGTCGGGACAGAGGGGCTGGTCCTCATCGGTCTGGCCGTCGGTCTGGCCTGTGGCGCGGTAAACGGTTTCCTCGTCACCGGCCTTGGCTTGCCATCCATCGTCGTCACCATCGGCACGATGAGCCTTTTCCGCGGGATCAGTTTCATCGTGTTGGGCGATCAGGTCTACAAGGGTTATCCAGCCGATTTCGCCTTTTTCGGGCAGGGCTATGTCTGGTGGGTGATTTCCTTCGAATTCGTCCTCTTCGCCATCATTGCGGTGATCTACGCGGTCGTCCTGCACATGACCAATTTCGGCCGCGCGGTCTATGCCATCGGAAACAATGCCACGGGGGCGCTGTTTTCGGGCATTCGGGTGGGCCGGGTGAAGTTCACCCTGTTCCTGCTGACGGGCCTGATGTCCGGGGTCGCCGCCGTCTGCCTGACATCCCGCCTCGGCTCGACCCGACCCTCCATTGCCTTCGGGTGGGAGCTTGAGATCGTGACCATGGTCGTCCTTGGCGGGGTCAACATCCTCGGCGGCTCCGGCTCCATCCCCGGCGTTGTGATCGCGGCCTTTGTCATGGGGCTTGTGACTTTCGGACTTGGCTTGCTGAACGTGCCCGGTATCGTGATGTCGATTGTTATCGGGGCGTTGCTGATCACGGTCATCGCGCTGCCCCGGCTCTGGTCGATGTGGAGGGGCTGACATGGAAAAATACGCCTTCAAGATGAAGCTCAACCCGGGCTGCAGGGATGAATACGAAAAGCGCCACGATGAGATTTGGCCAGAGCTTGCCACGCTGCTGAAAGACGCGGGCGTGTCTGACTATTCGATCCATCTGGACGAAGAAACGAACATTCTTTTTGGCGTCCTTTGGCGCACCGACGACCACAAAATGGATGCCTTGCCCCGCAACGAGATCATGCAGCGATGGTGGGCGCATATGGCGGACATAATGGAAACCAAGCCCGACAACGAACCCGTGGCGGTGCCGCTGACGCCCGTCTTCCACATGCCATGACCCCCCGGCACGTCGCCGTCATCGACATCGGCAAGACCAACGCCAAGCTTGCGCTGGTCGATGCGACTGACATGTCCGAAGTGGAGGTACTGACCCGGCCTAACGTGGTTCTCGTCGCTCCACCCTATCCGCACTTTGATGTTGAGGCGATCTGGCGCTTCCTTCTGGACGGGTTGGAGCAGTTTCAGAAGGCGCACGGCGTAGATGCCATTTCCATCACGACCCACGGGGCGTCTTGTGCCCTGATCGCGCCAGACGGCGCCCTTGCTGCCCCGATCCTCGACTATGAGCACACAGGCCCTGATGATCTGGCCGCGGCGTACGACGCCATCCGCCCGCCCTTTGAGGAAACCGGATCGCAAAGGTTGCCGATGGGTCTGAACCTGGGTGCGCAGTTGCATTGGCAATTTGAGCAGGACCCCGCGCTTCGCGAACGCACCGCCGCCATTGTTACCTATCCGCAGTACTGGGGGCATCGCCTGACAGGAGTGCCGGCCAGCGACGTGTCGTCCCTTGGTTGTCACACGGATCTGTGGAAACCGTCCAAGGCGCACTATTCTTCGTTGGTCGAACGGTTGGGTATATCTGAAAAAATGGCGCCCGCGCGCAAATCTGCGGAGGTTCTCGGACCCGTGTTGCCGCAGGTCGCATCGCAAACCGGCCTGCGCTTTGACACGCCGGTGTACTGCGGTATCCACGATTCAAACGCATCGCTTTTGCCTCATATACTGACCCGAACCGGGCCGTTTTCCGTCGTTTCGACCGGGACATGGGTCATTGCCATGACCATCGGCGGCGAAGAAGTAACTCTGGAACCTTCGCGTGACACGCTTCTTAACGTCAACGCACTGGGTGCCCCGGTACCCTCCGCCCGTTTCATGGGGGGACGCGAGTTCGAGTTGGCGATGAACGGTCAAACCACTCAATGTGCAGAGCAATTCCTTGACCTGGTCGCGAAAGACGGCCCCATGCTCTTGCCCGCAATGGTCCCGGACAGCGGACCGTTTCAGGGGCAAAAACACAGCTGGATGGGGTCAGAGCCTTTGCCCGGAACCCAGGAACGCGCGGCGGCGGTGAGTTTTTACCTCGGATTGATGACCGCGGAATGCCTGTCGCTGACCGGACACAAGGGCCCCATTATCGTCGAAGGTCCATTTGCCAGGAACAAAGGCTTCGCCAGTATGCTCGCCGCGGCGACAAACTGCAGGGTCGACGCGACCGTCACCGCAACAGGGACGAGCCAGGGAGCCGCCCTCTTGGCGACAGGCGCACTCCCCGAGCGCGCGGCCTTCGACGTCGAAACCTATTTTCACAAGACCGACGTGAGCTACCAACGTTACGCGAACAGTTGGCACAGAGCCGCAAAAGCAGGCCTGGAACCACGCCCATAGGATACCCTAAAAACCTGCACGGAACTCCGATTTCAGACATTGGGGACCAGCGTGAAACTGAACGGAATGGGCTCGAACCAGACCTTCGATGCGGCTGACGCAAATGGCCGCTTTGGGCCGTTACGCGAAGTGCTTCGCACCGGCCACGCAAATCACGACGAAAACCGTTACCCCGATCATCGAAGGCGCGACCGGTTCCGCTAGTAAGGCCGCTGCAAGGATCAAGCCGAAAAACGGCTGAAGCAGTTGTAGCTGCCCAACACCTGCTGTGCCCCCGCGAGCCAGACCGCGATACCAAAACACAAATCCAACCAGCATCGAAAAAATGGAGACGTATCCCAAACTGAGCCAGACAGGCATGCTCAAATCGGCAAATGTGTCAGGCCATGTGAAGATTGCGAGAATGACCATGAACGGTGATGACAAGACAAGCGCCCAGGAAATCACCTGCCAGCCGCCCAATCGACGCGAGAGCAGCGCCCCTTCGGCGTAGCCCAATCCGCAGGCGAGGATGGCCGCCAGCATAAACAGGTCTCCAATCAGGGACACTTCTGCACTTTGCGTGAGGGCAAAACCAACGACGGCCGCACTCCCCAAGACGGAAAACAACCAGAACATTCCGGCCGGACGTTCGCCGCCGCGCAACGCGCCAAATGCAGCGGTACTCAAGGGCAAAAGCCCGATGAAGACGATTGAATGCGCAGCCGTGATGTGCTGAAGGGCCAAGGCTGTCAGCAGAGGAAAGCCGATCACGACGCCCAAGGCCACTGTTATGAGGGATCCCAGATCCGCCAGCGAAGGTTTAAGCTGTTTGAATAAGACCAGCAAACACAGTGCCAGAGCTGTCGCCAGCACGGCACGAGCCGAGGTCAGAAAAAGAGGGTCAAATCCATTTATGGCCACTCGTGTCGCGGGCAAGGACCCACTGAAGATCAGCACACCGATCAATCCACTGCCCCAACCCGAAAATGAAGACGTCATCGCCACACAATCCTTTTTGGATCTTGTAGTGGAAGCGCTGTAGTAAATGCAGATACAGAACAGTACAGTTCACTCGAACTGTAACGATAGATGAACCCAAACAGATTGATTGTACCATGGCCAAAGCGACCCGTCGCACACTCGTGATGGACCATATCACACGCAGGATACGGTCTCGTACATATAGCGCAGGAACCAAGCTGCCGTCTGTCCGGGTGCTCGCACGTAGATTGGGCGTCTCACCCTCGACCGTAGTTGAGGCCTACGACGTCTTGGCCGCTGAGGGCGTTATCTTTGCCCGACGCGGTTCTGGTTTCTTTGTTTCCGACCGCGTTCAGCCCTTTGTCGTGTCGCAAACCGGGCCACAGCTTGAGCGAGAGATTGATCCGCTTTGGGTCGCTCGGCAATCCATTGATGCGGAAGACAGCATGGAGAAGCCCGGATGCGGGTGGATGCCGTCAGACTGGATGCCTCTGGAGTCACTGCGTCGGGCCATGCGTAATGTGGCACGGGGCAACAGCAATGTGTTGACCGACTACAGCAATGCAAAGGGGCATGCGGGCCTGCGCCAACACGTGGCACGCATGTTGGGCGATCAAAATATAGACGTCGACCCAAACACCGTTTTGCTTACAAATTCTGGGTCACAAGCGCTGGATTTGATCTGCAGATTGCTGCTCAAGCCGGGTGATACAGTTCTGGTGGACGATCCGTGCTATTTCAATTTTCAAGCCCTCTTGCGTGCGCATCAGGTCGCACTTGTTAGTGTGCCCTACACGCCCAATGGTCCCGATCTCACGATATTCGAAAGCGTTCTACGCAAAGAGCGTCCCCGGCTCTATCTGACCAACTCGGCATTGCACAATCCAACTGGCGCGACGCTCTCAGCAGCGACCGCGCATCGCGTGTTATCTCTGGCCGAGACCCATGATCTGCTTATCGTGGAAGACGCTATCTTTGCTGAGTTCGAGCCGGACCTGTCTCCGCGTCTAGCCGCGTTGGATGGGCTGGACCGTGTTCTCACGATTGGCAGCTTCTCCAAGACGCTTTCGGCGTCGCTACGATGCGGATACATAGCTGCCAGGCCTAGCTGGATTGCCGCCCTGACCGACCTTCAGGTCGCAATCAGCTTTGGTGGGCCGAGCCCGATGGTATCAGAATTGCTGCACGCAGCCCTCACCGATGGGAGCTACCGCAAACATATGGACACGCTGAGGGCCAAACTGGATCGCGCCCGCGCGCGTTCTATCGATGAGTTGGGCACCCTAAACATCAAGCCCTTCGTGTATCCCAAGGGCGGATTTTACCTATGGTGTGAGCTGCCAGACGGAAGGGATTCGGCCATGCTGGCACGGGAAGCTCTCAAACAAGGCGTTGTGCTTGCCCCGGGAAATGTCTTCAGTCCGACCCGGTCCAAGAACTCGTTTATGCGTTTCAACGTGAGCCAGATGACGGGAGTGACGCATAAAAGGCTGCTTCGTGAGCTGATGAGTGCGGCCGAGCCACAATGACCGCTTTGGGGAAGCCGCATTGCAGCGTTGTTTGATGAAGCAAATGTCGGCATTGGGCCGAACCAAGAGTTTTCTAGGTCTGCTAGTATGCCCCTGAGGCGTATATGAAGAGCCTAAGGCGGCCGTGATGATTTTGAGAGTTTTCTCGGTCGACCTTTGTAACCCACGATCAGCTTTTCATCCTCGAGCAGACGTAGCGCCGTTTCCCAGTGGATTTTGAGTTTTCGCGCCACCCTGTTGATTACTTGGGTCTCTGTCCAGATGCGGCGCAGTTTATGTTTTGGCACTTTGGGTCTGCGAACCCCACGCTGTACCTCAAAGCCTCGTTCCCTAAAGAGTTTGGACAGTGTTGCAGGCTTCATCCCGTTTGCGTTGGCAATATCTGAGCAGGTTTTTCCCTTTTTATATTGCCTATAGAGGCGTTGAACATAATCGACGCCAAGCAAGTCCAAGAGCCGTCGCACAACCAACGGGCTAATTCCGAGCCGCGTGGCAAATTCCTTATGGGTTTTACTTTGTCTAAGCAAAGCGAGGAGTTTGCGGCGCAGGTATGGCTGCCACGCATTTGGCGTCTCTCGCAGGAAAATAGTCGGAACTCTGCCACATTTTATTTCGACTATTGTGCTCAAGCCTAACCCAGTTTCTTCAACGTCAGATACCTCTATTTGCGTCTCTTGGCGCAAAGCCGTCGGCGATACAGCAACTTAGCTGATTGTCTTCCGACATTGCATTGGAATTTTGAGGCGCAAATACGTAAACATCAGAAATTAAACAATAAAAATGACACCTGTAAAGTCATTTGTTAGGTTTCGTTAACTGGAATCAGTCGGAACATTTGACATGACCGGGAATTTGATTGTCGATCTCGCGAAACATGAGCAGATCAAGTGTGACCTTCGGCTAAAAGGCAGTTCACTGGCTAAGCTGAGCCGAGATATCGGCCGTTCCATCAGCTCAGTGTCTACTGTGTCACAAGGATACAGGCGCTCTGACTACGTCCAGAAAGCCATAGCAGAAAAGCTTGGGACAACGCCCGAGGCTCTGTGGCCGGAACGTTACGAATAACGGAGGTGCCTGCAGATGAATTAGCAACAGCATAGATTGCCAGCAATCGGCCACGTGACGCCTTATCCGCAGCCTCATTTATCCATGAATCTCCAATCGCAAATAGTCCGGCTGTCGCCACGCCGGTCATAAGGCGAACGAAGAACAAGGCAGGCTCGAACTCGGTGAGCGAAAACACAAGCGCGGACCCGGCAGATATCGCAGCCCCTGCCGAGAAGGATCGGATATACCCGATTTTGGAGATAGGCCCGGCAGCAAAGAAGCAGCCAAGCAGGAAGCCTAGAGAGTATGAAGCGGATGCGATGGCAGCGCTTGCTTGTGAAGCTCCTGTTTCGGCAAAATAAAGAGCCACTAGCGTACCGGAAGCCGCCGTCACCAACTGTATGGCCGCCATCGCCAGCATGACAGATCGTAGTGTTATGAGTTGTGCCTGCACCACCACTCTTCCGTTATTCAGCTTCGTCTCTATGCCGGCCAAGGGAACACAGCCATAGCACTATTCGCAATTGAAAATGCGTTCGAGTAGATCGCCGGCACGACCATGATCTACCGGTCAATCTGTAGGCTACGTCGCAACTACACTTACTCGGGATTGAATTTTTGTACTCGTGTACGCCGACTAGGTGTCCGTCGTCAGACAGTTTTGAGAGCTTCTGGGTCGTCGAAGGTCAGCTTTACTTTGTCTGAACGCTTTTTTGCCTTCTGTTTCGGGCTGAGAGCAGACATTAATCAGATAGTGTCTAATGACAGCAAAATCCGCAGAGGCAGCCTTTCGTACTCGTTCCTATGAACGGCCATCACTCAACCAGAGATCGCTTCACATAAAACCGCTTCAACGATGTGCGCAAGTCGTCATCGAATCATCAAACATCCAATGGTTGCGAAATCTGGTGCTCTTTATGTCGCTCTCCGTCTACCGCGAAGCAGACAAAGCTGACCTTTTCAGCGCTTACTTCGATGCGAGGTTTCGTAAACTGGTTGCGCAACGCAACAACAATGCTCGGATCTTGTACTCTACCAATCCGGGAAACGTGTCGCGAAAAAGCTGGGGAGTCGGACTGTAAACAGCCGCTGCAGCATGGATCTCAAGGAAATGCCCACTGTTATTTTTGCGGGGCTTCCATCCTCTGGAGAGTAGCCAATCGTTTGTCGTGTTTCGGTGATATCCCAGCGCATACCTGGGTTATCTGACATTAGGTTTAGGGCTGCGAAGGAAATATCCTTTGCATCTATTGCGGCGCGCATTCCGCTTAGAAAGTCCCGATCACTCAACCACATTTCCTGACCCCACCGGCCCATCGCCATGTGTGTGCCGGGTTGGTTGCCGTGAGTCCATTGCGTCCAGCCGATGCGCAAGCAGATGACCGATAGTCCGTGATGCTCAGCGAAATAGGCCCCTGTCCGTTCACAGAATAACTTTGACATGCCGTAGGCGTTTACTGGCCCTGGTGGTGTCGCGCTGTTGAGCACCTTATGCGTGAACCTTTTGTCGCCGTGAA
The DNA here is from genome assembly GCF_056537265.1 of Ruegeria sp. CG1. Taxonomy (NCBI): domain Bacteria; kingdom Pseudomonadati; phylum Pseudomonadota; class Alphaproteobacteria; order Rhodobacterales; family Roseobacteraceae; genus Ruegeria; species Ruegeria sp. CG1. The sequence continues at coordinate 66,336 of NZ_JBQFRF010000007.1, forward strand.
CCCAGTTGGAGCTGGCAAGAACCACGCGCCTGACGCCCATGGCTGCCGCATGGTGATAGAGAGAAAGCGTTGCATCCATATTGTGTTTGATCGCGGAGGCCCAAGTGGCGGAGGGCTCTCGGTCACCAGCAAGATGCACGATAACGTCCACTCCCTTTAGCAAACTGACCCAACCGCTGTCGTCAGAAAGGTCTGCAATGTGTATGTCGGGATGATCAACGGGACGGATGTCGATGCCAGAGACGGTGTAATCGGGGTCGCTTTCTAGCGCGTTGAAGAGTTTGCGGCCGAGATGCCCGCTTGCGCCCGTGATCAAGACATGCATGACAGGAACTCCTTGTTGTTTGTGAGCCCCAATGGCATTTGGGATGCGTCTTCATCTGACAAGACGCGGAACGTCTGCCGAAAACTCAGTGTTTCATTCGGTGCGAGGTTGCGTGCCGGAGAGTGCCACTCCGCCTCGCAATAGGCGTAATCGCCCGAATTAAAGACCTCAAACGGATAGTCATGCGCAAATTGATCGCCCTGTTGAGGTTCTGGTACCGAACACATCAGCAAAGGGGCATCGCGGCCGCACCGTATCAGTGTACGACCGTTGGGGTTCGGTAGCCCGACCTTGAATTCCTGCTGTTTGTCGCAATCCACGACAATGCCATTGCCGTGCGTGGCTATCATCCCTTCGGCAGAGCCAAATACAGGATAAAATGCAGGGTCTTCCAATTCGACACCGATCTTCGTGGGAGTGTTAAGCATCATGACTGACCAAATGCCGGTCAGGCGCGAGGAGGCCCCATGGTTGGCGACGATGTGTTCTATATCCCAGCTTTCCGCTGAGGTCAGTGTGATGCGACGCGACACCGATAAGTGCGAGGTTGGACATACTGCGCTGGTGATGTCGATACGAGAGCTGTTTCTTGAAGTGATCTGGTAAGCGCCGCTATCCAACACGGGAAACGGAGCGCCATTTACCCAGGATGCATCCGGGGCGATCCACGTCTTCTCACCGCCCCAGAGTGGAAAACCAAATTGTGGAGAGCGTGTGGGTAGATCAGTAAGCCGCGTGTCATCGACCTCCAACCCGTCGAGATCTGTGTTCTGAAAGAGGAGGGAGCGCCCCTGGAAACTAACATCCCATAAACGGCCCCCGATGCCAGGCAGGACTGTCAGCCGCAGATCGTTTTGCTGCAGTTGAAGAACGCTCCATCTGTCCGACATATAAACCCTCCTATCGGTTTCCCGGCGCGACGGAATGCACCGGGAAAATCGCTTAGGTGTGCTTGAACTGGACGACGTTCTCGGCAGTAATCGGCATAACCCCGGTTTCAACGCGCTCGGGTAGAGGATTGATGCCAGCCGCCTTCCAATCGGGCAAGACCTTCAGCGCGTCAGTGTTCTGCCAATGCATCATGTGGAAGGCGAGAAAGATTTCAAGATAGGATTTCTGAGCCACTGCGCCGTGAATTGTGCCGTCTTCGATATAAGGAAGCATATCATCATTTCGGTCCATCGCGACGATCTTGATGTCCTTGCGTCCCGCCTCATTGACGGCAATTGCCGCGCCTTTGCCGCTGTCGCCGTCCGTGCCGCCAATACCAACAATATCCGGGTTCGCCTGAATTGCCTGAAGGTAGGCTGTCGGCGCATAGGACGGGTCGGCCTTATCGTTGACGACGTCGACGACCTCGATATCCGGGTACTTCTCGGCAAAGATTTGTTTGTACCCTTCGACACGCTCCAATGTGGAAGGGGCAGGGAAAGTGCCGAGGATAACTTTTCCCTTCCCGCCAATCGCTTGCGCCAGCATCTCGCCGCCGACACGTCCTGCCTGAACGCCGTTGATACCAAGGAATGTGGACCGGGGACTGTCGGGAATATCGCCAATACAACATGTGACTGGAATGCCAGCCTCTACCGCACGTTCGACGCCGGGGGCCAGAGTGGCCGGATCACCGGGGAAGATAAGGATGCCTGCGGGACGTCTTGCGATCAGTTCATCCAATTGGCGTGCTTGTGCGGCCGTGTCAAAATCCAATGGGCCCGTGAATGTGGCCTTGATGCCCATTAGTTCCTCAAGGTCTTCCATCGCATTTCGATAGTCCACCCAGAACGGCACCTGCGTGACGATGGACAGGAACACATACTCCTTGCCGGCCGCTTGCGCCATGGCTTCTTTGGACAGCATGGGCAGTCCGAACGCTGCGGCCAATCCAGCGGTGGTGCCCGCTGTCAGCAGCCTGCGCCGATTCACATTCAATTCAGTCATCGTAGTCTCCCTGTTTTGGATCTTTGGTTGTTGTTGGGTTTTGGAAAGCTTATGGATTAGCCCCGTTTGCTTCGGATCAGCATGTCCAAGGCCACCGCTGTAACGAGCACACCGCCGATGACGATCATCTGCCAGTAGATCGATACGGCCAGCATCGTCATGGTGTTGTTGATCAACGCGACAAAAACGACGCCGAGGAAAGCGCCGAGAATAGTACCTTCGCCGCCGCGTAGGGATGCGCCACCGATGACCGCCGCCGCCAGAACCTGAAGTTCGATACCGTTGCCTGCAGTGGGTGTACCGCTCATCAAGCGGGAGGCCAGCAATACACCCGCCAAAGCAGCCAGAATACCGGTCAGCGCGTACAGAATGATACGCACGCGTGTGACATGGATGCCTGACAACATCGCGGCCTTTTCATTGGCGCCGATGAAATAGACCTGACGGAAAAAGCGTGTGTGGCGGACGGCCAGGTCAAACAAGACGACGAGCAGAATGGTGAACAAGACGATGACCGGAAAGCCGCCTATGTCAGCTTTGCCGATCCAGGCAAATGATGCCGGCAGGCTTGAGACAGAAAAACCTTCGGTCAGGACAAGAGCGATGCCGCGCGCGATCGACATCGTGCCGAGGGTCGCGATAAGCGGATTGATCCCGAGGCCGGTCACGAGCAAACCGTTCACTACCCCGACAATTCCACCCAACACTAATCCGCATACCACAGCGAGCGGAATTGGCATGCCAGTCAAAAGCAGCATGGCTACGACGGTAGAAGACAAAGCCATAACCGATCCAACGGAAAGATCGAACCCGCCGGATGCAAGTAGGATCGCCATACCGATCACGATGATCGCGGTGGGGGCCATGCCCACGGCCACGGCTCGAAAGTTCGAGAAGCTGAGGAAATAGGGATTAACGTTGGACATCACGATGATGATGGCGGCGATCAGAACGATCAGCGTTAGTTCACGAATATCGACAAAAGCTTGTAGAACACGGCGCAGCAGCGGACGCTTCATGGGCAAGTTGGCTTGAGCGGTCATGGTCACGTCGCGACTCCTGATTGATTGGTTTGGGGTGCGTCCACAATTGGAACGGAATTTCCAGCGGCCATTTGAAGAAGCGTGGATTCGGTTGCCTCAGCGGCTGCGATGTCTCCCATGAGGCGACCGTCGTGGACGACAAGGATGCGGGTCGAGAGAGAGACCAGTTCGGGAAAATCGGATGACACTACGAGGATGGCCATTCCCTCGGCTGCCCGACGCAAAAGTTCCGTGTGGATTTGGAATTTGGCTCCGACATCGACCCCTTTTGTGGGCTCCTCAATGATCAGAAGAGCTGGCGCGCGTTTGAGCCACTTGGCCAACATAATCTTTTGCTGATTGCCCCCTGAGAGATCACCAACAAGTTCGTTAATCCCGCTAGTTTTGACACTGAATGCGTCAATGGCTGTTTGGCTGGCTGCTTTGATCGAGCCCGAACGCATGAACCCAGCAGACGCATGATCGGAAAGACTGGCCGCGATCAGGTTGTCGCTGAGTGATTGTTCCAGAAAGAGGCCTTCAGTCTTGCGTTCCTCGGGAACAAACCCGACCCCAGCACGCATCGCCTGCCGCAAGGACGCAAAGTTAACAGGCTTGCCGTGCAGTCTGATCTCCCCGGTCGCGCCATGCATCAACCCGACAATCGATCGAACAATCTCGCTGCGGCGAGCGCCCATCAACCCTGCCATCCCTACAATCTCTCCGGCTTTAATGGAGAAAGAAATGTCTTCGAATTCATCTGGATGGGTTAATTCTTGGACATGCAAAACCTCTTCGCCGTTAACCTTACCTGACCGCGTGACATCACCGGGGTGAGCGCCGCCGATCATCTCGGCGACGACTTGTTCCTGAGAAGTTTCCGAAACCGGTAAAGTGCTGATGTGGCGCCCATCTCGCAAAACGGTAATGCGATCCGAGATCTGGAAAATCTCGGCCATATGGTGGCTGACATAGACGATGCCAATCCCTTTCTTTGTCAGGGACTTTAGGACTTCGAATAGTGCGTCTACTTCGTCGGGTGCCAATGCTGATGTCGGTTCATCCAGCAAAAGGACGCGGGAATTCAACGACAGCGCCTTGGCGATTTCAACAATCTGGCGGGAGCTTATTGGCAAGTTTTCCACGGGTGTTGAGACGTCGATATCCAGACCGAATTCCGCCAGTAACGCCTCCGCACGGCGGCGCAGTTCAGGCCAGTCAACTACGCCAAACCGGGTGGGTACGCGCCCCGCGTAGATGTTTTCCGCAACAGAGAGCGCGCCAGCGAGGCTGAGTTCTTGAAAAACACAGCCGATGCCCAAGGATTGCGCGTGTGATGGGCTTTCGACTCGCTTTTCCTTTCCGTCGCACAGGATACGCCCAGCAGAAGGTTGGTGAAGTCCATAAAACAGGCCGAGACAAGTGGATTTTCCGGCGCCGTTTTCCCCGCATAGCGCGTGAACTTCGCCGGGTCTCAATTCAAAGTCGACGCCATCCAAAACAATGTTCGTGCCGAAGCTTTTGCCAACCCGATCCAGCTGGATCAGTGGCTGTAGCCCCGGTGAGTCAGGTTTCATTGCTGGCGTCATACAAGCTTCCTCCCGCCTTTTGATTGGCATCTGATATCTCAGATGTCAACTGAAAAAGAAAAGACCGTGAGGTGCCCAAAAGAAAGGGGCGGCGCCGTTTTGGCCGGCCCCCGTCACAACGAAGCTACGTTTTTGCTAGGATGCGGTCGCTCCTTCGAGGACGATGGCGGCGCTTTTGTAGGCTTGTCTGGTGCGGTCAATATGCGCAGTGAGAAGAGATTTGATTTTGGCCATGTCGCCTTCGCGAACGGCAATAGCGATTTTCGAATGCTCATCGAAGGAGAGCTCAGTATGCTGTGGCAGCTTCGCCAAATGGGTTCGCAATGCGGCAATCTTACCGATGTAGCGTGTATAGCTGGCCGTCAGGTAGTCGTTACCTGCATGTTCAAAAATCAATTGATGAAATGTGGTATCCAGTGAAAGGTAGCCCTTTTCATTACCTCGCCTGCGTTCTTTCTCCATGTCCTTCACGACACGCTGCATGTCGCCGGCAAGACCTTCCGGATTCCGCAACAACGCAAGTTCAAAGGCGGCAGTTTCGATAGCCTGTCTGAAATCGCAGATCTGAGTCACTTCCGGCTCAGACAGCGAAAAAACACGTGCGCCTTTTTGAGGCTCGATACTGACCAACCCTTCGTCACGTAGTTGAGCGAGTGCTTCGCGGACTGGCGATTTCGATACGCCCAGCTCTTCGGAGATTTTTCGCTCCGACAAAACCTGGCCCATTTTCAGGGAGCCATCGATAATACTATTCCGCAAATGTTCCAGTGCGAGTTCACGCAAAGACTTGGGTCTCTCAAGCGCCATCTGAGGATATCTCCAAAAAAAGGTGTTGCCAGATGCAAGATATCTGATACACCAGATTAGGCAAGCTGGTATATCAGATATCAGAATGTACTAGGGAGAACCAAAAGTGCGCGCAGAGTTGGTCGTCGATTGTAAGAACCAGCACGGGGAAGGGATTTTCTGGAATCCCGCCGATGGTCTTGTCTGGTGGACCGACATTGAAGGTTGTGCGCTTTGGTCATTTGATGCTGCAACGTCAGACACCGCCTCTCATGAGATGCCGGAGCGTGTGTGTTGCTTCGCGCCGCGCGCGTCTGGCGGTCTGATTGTTGCTTATGCTGATCGAGTTGTCTTGTTCGAGTCGCCCAATAGCGAGGAAACCCTCGTGGCACGATTCGAGCCGAACAATCCGGAGACACGGCTGAACGACGGGCGAACCGATCGCCAGGGGCGATTGATTGTTGGAGGCATGAACGAAGTCACTGGTAAGGCCGATTCGTCAGTCATCTGCGTCGATAAAGACTTGAGTGTGCGGACGATTATCGAAGGAGTGTCTTGCGCCAATTCGACTTGCTTTACATCCGACGGTGAGACGATGTTCTTCGCGGATACTCCGGATCGGGAAATCGTCGCATTTGATTACGACACCCGCAGTGGAACCGTTTCGAACCGTCGGCGGCACGCTTCTTTCAATGATGAGCCCGGCTTGCCTGATGGGTCCTGTGTCGATGCCGAAGGGGGCGTCTGGAACGCCGAATGGGAAGGCCATCGCGTTGTTCGCGTCGCACCTGATGGCACGATAGATCGCGTGATCGAGGTGCCGGTCTGGAAGCCCACCTGTTGCGCTTTCGGTGGCCCTGATCTCGACACGCTGTTCATCACGACCTCAAGGCTGATGAGTGACGAAGCAGCTTTAACAAAAGAACCGGAATCCGGCGGCCTCTTTGCTGCGAAACCCGGCGTTCGTGGCGTGATCGACGCGCCATTCAAAGGATAACAAACGAAATTCTGGAGGAGAAAACTATGTTGAAAACGCTTATGACCACTACGCTTGCCGCGGGGTTCGCCACGCTGGCAGCGGTCGCTCTGGCGGAAAATTATCCAACACCGGTTCCACTTGAGGACGGGGCACAAGCGCCAATCGATGCAATAGAACCCAAGAACGATACGTTCCGGATCGCGTATATGCCGCCGGCGACCGAGTTCAACTACTACATCGCCATCGGTGAAGGCATCAAAGCGGTTGCTGCTGAGGCCGGGGTCGAAGTCTTCATGCTTGCGCCCCAGTCCGGTGCGGACATCAACGGCCAAATGGGAATGATCCAAGATGTGCTGACGCAGGATGTGGATGCAATCATCTTTGGGACACACGACGAATTTGCTGCCGCACCACTGCTAAAGCAGGCAGTAGACAAGGGCATGGCAGTTCTGATGATCAATTCGGACATCCCGAACTTCCCGACACCAATTCATGGCGTTGTCGGGTACTCTCAGCGTAACGGCACGCATGCTATCGCTGATTGGGCCATTGAAACTTATGGTGATCAACCGATGAAGGTCGGCATTATCGAAGGGCAGCCTGGCTATCACTCGACCGAACGTGTGGGCGGCTTCCTCGACGGTATCGAGGGCAATGATAACTTCGACGTTGTGGTATCCATTGATGGTAAATGGAACGTTGAAGGCGGCAACACTGCTGGTATGGATATCCTGCAGTCGAACCCCGATCTCGACATGATCTTTGCGGCGAACGACTACATGATCATTGGGGCATCATTTGCTGCAAAAGCACTTGGCCGCAATGATATCGTCCTTTTGGGCAATGATGGTGACACGTCTGGCCTTGAAGAAATCGCGGCTGGCAACATCACGGCAACCGTCAACACCTCGCCATTCTTAATGGGTAAAGCCGCCATGCACGCAACCATTGATGCGCTCAACGGGTCCTATCCCGGCGGCTGGATCGAAACGCCCACATCGATTGAAGACAAAGACGGTGCGATCAGCGTGCTGCAAGAGCCAGAAAAGCTCTTCCCGCAGCCGTCCAAAGAGTACTGAACTTTCTCCCCGCTTCCCGGTGGCGCGTGCGCGTGCTGCCGGGTCGCAATTCAACCGAGATCCCCTTTTATCGAGGCAATCGCAATGACACCCGCAACGCCCCTTTGGGAGTTTGTCGATATCACCAAGGCCTATCCTGGAGTTTTGGCGAATGACAAGGTCTGCATCCGGCTTATGCCCGGTTCCATTCATGGGCTGCTGGGTGAAAACGGCTGTGGTAAGTCGACTATGATCAAGACACTGTCCGGCGTGCAGCAACCCGATAGCGGTCAAATCCTGCACAATGGCAAGCCGGTCACGATCAGCGATCCGCAGGCGGCACGTGAACTTGGTGTCGCAACAGTTTTTCAGGAATTCTCGATCGTGCCCACCTTGTCGGTTGGCGAAAACATCTTCCTTGGCAATATGCCTCGGTCCCGCTTTGGCGTGATCGACTGGGCCAAGGTCCACAACGAAGCCGCGCGCGTTTTGGCGGAAATGGATGTCGATGTTTCTCCCGAAACAATCACCGGCTCGCTATCGGTAGGCGAGCAACAACTGGTCGAGATCGCGAAAGCCGTCGCGATGGACGCCCGCATGATCATCCTGGATGAGCCGACGGCGGCATTGGGTGAAGATGAAATTGAACGCCTGCACCAGTTACTGCGCAATATGCGTGAACGCGGAACCGCTATTCTCTATGTGTCGCACAGGCTGGATGAGGTTGAACGGATCGTTGATGAAGTGACGATCTTGCGCAACGGCTGTGTTGTGCGAGCGAGTGGCGAGACCAAGATCAACGTCTCTGAGATTGTCAGCGCAATGGTCGGTGAGGACATTGGTGAGCACTATCCCAAGGAGCAGAACGCGACCAAGGATGTTGTGCTGGAAGCGGCAGGTCTGAGCACCAATTCGGGCGTGAAAGATGTATCGTTTTCGTTGCACCAGGGTGAAGTTCTGGGCTTGGGTGGCGTATTGGGCAGTGGCCGCACAGAGATTGCCCGCGCCCTGTTCGGAACAGACGAGCTAACAGGCGGACAGATAAGACTAAATGGCAAACCGGTTCGCTTTCGTCGGGAAATTGATGCGATCCGTGCGGGCTTGGCTCTTGTCCCAGAGAATCGAAAGTTTGACGGGTTGTTCTTCAATTTCCGCGCAAGCGGGAACGTCACCGCAGCGTCCCTTGGCGGGCTAAGCCGGTTCGGCGTGTTGAACCTTAAGGCGGAAGAGCAAGCTACCCATGACCTGATCCGCGATCTGGAAATCTCGACCCAGGCCGAGGAAAAGACGGTCAACTTTTTGTCTGGTGGCAATCAGCAGAAGATTGTTATTGCGCGTTGGCTGTTTTCAGCCTCGGACATTCTGATCCTTGATGAGCCGACGCAGGGGATCGATATCGGCGCGAAAATCGCTGTTTACAAGCTGATTAACAGGCTCACGCGGGCGGGAAAATCGATCATTCTAATCAGTTCAGACCATGATGAGTTGCTTGCGATGAGCGATCGGATTGCCGTCGTGCAGCACGGAACGATAGTGCGAACGGTCGATGCATCCGACCTTACGCATGACGATCTTGTTCGCGCGTCCGCCGACACCCCCCAATCCAAGCCTAAGGAGGCTTTCGCATGAAGCGGATCTTTGACACCCAGTTGATCGGGCCATTCGCAGCAATGGTGATTGTCGCACTGATCGTGGCCCTTACGACCGAACGCTTCCTGAACCCGGGCAACCTTTCTAACCTTTCGCTACAGGTAAGCATCGTGGCCTTGATCGCAATCGGGTCTACTATCGTGATCTTCGCTGCGGGCATCGATCTGAGTTCCGGGTCTATGGTGGCTTTGCTGACCATGATCCTTGCGCAAATGTTGAAATTTGTCGGCATTCCACTGGTTCTGGCGCTACCCCTCATACTCTTCATGGGCGGATTGCTTGGTCTGTTCATTGGGCTGATAACAGCCTACGGGCGTATCCCGTCGTTTATCACGACATTGGCGGCGTTGATTGCCTTCAGGGGCCTTGCCCTGACCTTCAACAATGGGTCTCCGATCTTCTCGCTGGATCCGGCGTTAGAGCCAATCTTCTACGGCAAGCTGTTCGGCGTTCCGATGCCTTTCTTCTACCTCGTATTTTTCTACGTCCTTGCTGCGTTCACCATGAACTTCACGAAACTTGGGCGTGAGATCTATGCCGTGGGTGGTAACCCAGCCGCTGCCGTTCTGACGGGTATCAACGTACGTAAAGTTCAGACGACGACATTTGTCATCGCTGGTTTCATGACGGCTGTTGGTGCGATCCTGATGTCAGCGCGCCTCAACTCTGGTTCGCCAAACTATGGCCAGACGCTGGAACTGCAGGCCATTGCCGCTGCTGTTGTCGGCGGAGCCAGCCTTGCAGGCGGTCGTGGCAACATCCTCGCCACGCTGATGGGGGCGATGACAATCGTTATCGTCCAGAATGGTTTGAACCTGAACGCTGCGCCATCTTCGGTTCAGAACATCGTGTTGGGCCTGATCATTCTGTTGGCCGTCGGCATAGACATGTGGCGTGCAGAGATTTCGGGCTTGATGGGTCGAATGTTCGGTCGCCCTTCATCGCAGCAATCATCTAACGTTAAGAAGGAGGCCTGAGATGGATCTGGGGCTCAAAAATAAGTTGGTTCTGGTGACTGGCTCAGGTTCCGGCATCGGCAAAGCCACTGCCCGGGTTTACTTGGAAGAAGGCGCGCGGGTCATCGTGCATGGCCTGACCGAGGCGGAAGTGTCCGACTGCGTCGACGACCTGTCATCTCTGGGCAAGGTCGAAGGCATTGCGGCCGACTTAACCAAAACCACTGATGCGGAAACTCTGGCAGAGTTTGCTCGTGCGCGCGGTGCGGTGGACGTTCTTGTGAATAATGTTGGCATCTTTTCGGTCAAACCGTTCGAGGATCTCACGGATGACGACTGGATGCATTACTTCAACATCAATGTCCTGTCCGCCGTTCGGATGAGCCGGATTTTCCTGCCTGACATGCTCGGCCGGGATAAGGGATCCATCATCAACATGGCCAGCGAAGCGGCAGTGAAACCACTACCTCAGATGGTGCATTATTCTGTCACTAAAACTGCCATGTTAGGTCTGACACGTGGCATGGCAGAATTGACAAAGGGGACAAAAGTCCGGGTTAACTCGATCCTGCCTGGTCCAACCTGGACCGAAGGTGTCGAGGCCTATTTTGACGGCCTCGCCGATCAAAAGGGTGAGCCGCTCGACACGATCGTCGACAATTACTTCAAATCAGATGAGCCCACATCGCTCATACAACGCTTTGTCCAACCAGACGAAGTCGCCCGCATGATCGTCACGATCTCAGCAAGCACGGCCTCCAATGGTTCTGCGCACCGGATCGAAGGCGGCATCGTTCGCAACATTCTTTAACTTCTAACTGGAGGAGCCCTACATGGCCGCTCTCACTTTCTCTCACATCGGCATCACAGTTCCCGACCTGGAAAAAGCCGTGGAGTTTTATTCCAAGGCATTCGGCCTCTACGTGCTGATGGAACCAACTGAAATCCTGCATGACGAAAGCGCCATCGGTCAGATGTGCGACGATGTATTTGGGGAAGGTTGGGGAAGCTTCCGCATCGCGCATTTGTCGATGGGCGACGGTGTTGGCATCGAATTGTTTGAGTTCCCGAAGACCGTCGAAGAAGAACGCCCGTTTGAATATTGGCGGCGTGGCTTGTTTCATTTCTGCGTACAGGACGAGGATCTGGAAGGCCGCGTCAAGGTTATCGAAGACCTGGGCGGGCGCCAGCGCATGAGCCAAGTGCGCAAGTATTACCCAGGTGAAAAGCCCTATCGCATGGTCTATATGGAAGACCCTTTTGGCAACATTTTCGAGCTCTACAGCCACTCGTACGAATTGACCTATTCGGCGGGTGCTTATGACTGATCGCGCCGCCTTTCCCCCCAGAACGGACAAACCCAAGGTCGTGATCACCGATTACGACTTTGGTGATGTTGCCGTTGAGACGGAAATCCTGGAAGCCGCAGGAGCCGAGGTGATTGCGCTTCAGGCCAAGCGTCAGGAAGACCTGTTCGATGTCGCGCCGCATTGCGCAGCGATGATGAACCAATATGCCCGGATCGGGAAAGAAACGATCACGCGGATGCGAAACTGCGAGGTCATCGCGCGCTATGGCGTAGGCGTGGATATCGTGGATGTCGGCACGGCGACGGAAAAAGGTATCCTCGTCACCAATGTGCAAAACTATTGCACCGAGGAGGTCGCCGATCATGCGATTGCCCTTTGGCTGACCCTGGCGCGCAAGTTGCCTGACTATGATCGGGCCACTCATGCAGGGATCTGGAAATGGCAAAGCGGGCAGCCGGTCTACCGTTTGCGCGGGCGGACGATGGGTGTCGTCTCGCTGGGTAAAATCGGGCAAGCCATCGTGGCGCGGGCGCAATCTTTCGGGGTTACGGTCATCGCCTACGACCCGTATTTGCCAAGAGAAGTCGCGGCAAAGATTGGGGTCGAGCTGGTGAGCAAGCCCGAATTGCTGGCAAGGTCCGACTATATCCTGATGCAGGCACCGATGACGCCGAACACGCATCACTTTTTGTCGGATGCCGAATTCTCGGTCATGAAACCCGGTGCGATACTCGTGAACACCGGACGCGGACCAACGGTCGACAACAAAGCCCTATTCCGGGCGCTGACCGAAGGCCATCTGGCCGCTGCAGGGCTCGACGACCCCGAAGAAGAGCCGGCCAAGCGCGCCAACTGGACGCCTGATGACAACCCGTTGTTCACGCTGCCCAACGTCCTCGTAACGCCACATGCGGCCTACTATTCCGAGGAATCCATACACGCAGCGCGGGTCACCGCGGCCACTCAGGTGGCCAAGGTCCTGACAGGGCAAAACCCCGACTATACCGTCAATGCCGACGCATTGGCCGTATCTACCGCATAACAGGAGACAAGAATGCCAGACGTCAGCACGGACCTCAGGGTTTTCAATGATTTTGAAAGAAACCCGGAACTTCTCAAAAAATTCGACAAGGTGTTGGAGGCGTACTCTGCCGCTGCCATTTTTGCGGATGTGCAGTACCGAACAGGCGTGATGGACAGCGCCATCAAACCCGCCTTCCGCGCCAAGGTGACAGGCCAGGCCGTGACGGTTCAGCTTTCAAAAGGCGACCTGGTCGACCCATTGCGAGCGCTTGAAATGGGACAACCCGGGGACGTGATCGTTGTGGACGCGGGTGGAGATCGTCAAACGTCGGTCTGCGGCGGTTTGATGGGTGGTCTGGCCAAGAACCGTGGCATTCGCGGTATGATCGTCGATGGTACCGGGCGTGACACAGATGAGTTGGAAGACATCAACTGGCCGATTTGGACGCGCGCGATCACGCCGCGCGGAACGCACACGATGTTCTCGGAACGTAAAGAAGAACTTTCGATCAATGTACCAATCGCCTGTGGGGGCGTCGTGGTAAACCCCGGAGATTTCATTGTAGCTGATCTTATGGGCGTCGTCGTGGTTCCACAGGAAATTGCCGAAGAAACCGTGCGCCTTGCTCAAGAGCAAGCTGACCGTGAGGAGGAAACCCGTAAATGGGTGGCCCAAGGCAAAACCGTTGAGGATCTGCTAAATGAATTCGGTCGCATCTGAGCCAGCGCTGATCGGCGTAGATTGGGGCACTTCATCGTTTCGTGCATTTCTAATTGGTGCGGAGGGCGACGTGATCGATGGGGTCTCGTCGCCTGAAGGTATCATGCAGGTTGCGGGACAAACCTTTGAGGCGGTCCTTGATCGTCTCATCGGCCCTTGGGTCGCCAAGGCTAACCTGCCGATCCTGGCATCTGGCATGATCACCAGCCGCAATGGCTGGGTAGAAACGCAATATGCTGAAATGCCGCTGGGTGCTGGCGGTCTTGCGCGAGCGTTGGTCCCGCATGAAGCGGCCAACGGAGCGCGTATTCATTTTGTGACAGGTGCTTCGACAGAACATGCTGGAGGACCGGACGTGATGCGCGGCGAGGAAACCCAGATCATCGGGGCATCTTCGCTAGGCTTGAGCGAAGGTATGTTCGTGATGCCGGGAACGCACAGCAAATGGGTTCAGGTTGCCGACGGGAAGATCGTGGATTTCTCGACTTACATGACAGGTGAGATCTTTTCGGCGCTGAAAGAACACACGATCCTTGGCACCTTGATGAAGGAGGACGCCTTCAGCGAAGGCGCATTCGTGATGGGCGTCAAGGCGGGTCTCAGTGGCGAGTCGAACCTGCTGCACAGCCTGTTTCATGTTCGGACGCTTCCTCTCATGGGCAAAATCCCAAAGGTTGCCACGGCCGACTATTTGTCGGGCTTGTTGATCGGGACCGAGGTTGCTGCCGCGACCGGCGAAGTAAAAGACGTCGGCACGATCACTGTTGTTGGACGTAGCGACTTGTCCGACCGATACGAAATAGCGCTTCGAACTGCTGGTTTCGACAGCCGTCGCGCGCCAGATGATATCGTTGCGAAAGGGCATTTTCTGATTGCTCGCGCTGCGGGGTTGGTTGGATGATTGACCTCACCGCAGCTCTTGCCGAGAACCCGCTGATTGCGATTTTGCGGGGGCTGGCACCAGAAAATGCGCGCCCGGTGTCTGATGTACTCTTCGATGCCGGGTTTCGGATAATCGAAGTGCCACTCAACTCACCGGACCCGCTGGAATCGATAGGGCAGATCGCCGTAAATCATGGCGCTCAGACCATCGTCGGCGCTGGCACAGTGTTGACTACGGATCAGGTCGCGGCGGTCGCAGATGCAGGCGGGCGGATCATCGTGTCGCCCAATATGAACCCGGACGTCGGGCGCGCGGCCGTCGCGCGGGATCTGTATTGGTGTCCAGGTGTCATGACCCCCTCCGAGGCCTTTACGGCGTTGGATATCGGAGCATCGGTCCTCAAATTCTTTCCGGCAGAAATGGTGCCACCAGCTGCCATAGCTGCCATGCGTGCCGTATTGCCTGCAGATGCAGTCATCGCTGCGGTAGGGGGCATAACGCCGGATACGATGGCGTCGTATCATGCCGTGGGTGCAGATGGATATGGGCTGGGCTCTGCACTATTCAAACCGAGCTATACATTGGATGATATCGGAAGGCGCGCGCGCGCCTTCACCAGTGTATTGGAGGAAATTGGATGAAACAGGCCCTTGTAACGGGCGGAACGCGAGGGATTGGTGCGGGTGTTGCACGGTCGTTAGCAAACGCAGGTTGGTCCGTCATTGCCGCATCCGCCTCCCAATCCGAATTGGATGCATTCGAGCCTCAGGACGGGTTAAAGGTGCAGCTCTTGGATGTCACCGACCAGACGTCCATCAATGATGTATTCGGCGAACTCACGGGTCTCGATGCCTTGGTGAACTGCGCAGGTATTCTTTTGCGTGGCGAAGAATATGACATCGACGTCTTCGCCAAGGTGCTCGATGTGAATCTGACAGGCACCATGCGCTGCTGTCTTGCCGCGCATCCATTGTTGGCTGAAGCGAGTGGGGCCATCGTCAACACCGCCTCTATGCTCAGTACCTTTGGTGGGCCTTTGGTTCCGGCGTATTCCGCTTCTAAGGGCGGCGTGGCACAGTTGACCAAGGCGCTCGCAGGTCGCTGGGCCGAAGACGGTATCCGGGTCAATGCCATCGCGCCGGGTTGGATTGAGACAGAGATGACCCAGGGCCTTCGGGAAGACCCTGAAAGAACAGCGGGGATCATGGCGCGTACGCCTATGAAACGCTGGGGGAAACCCGAAGAAGTCGGTGCGCTTGTGCAATGGCTTTTGAGTGAAAACGCCGGCTTTGTGACCGGATCAATCTATCCGGTCGATGGCGGCTATCTCGCTATGTGAGGAAAATCAATGAATGACGATGACACCGCCCGAATGCCATATCAGTTGCCGTTTCCCAAGGATGCGCAAGACGAGATCGTGATCCCGAATGCCATGAGCGAAGACGACAGGCTATGGGTTCCGCAGGCAGAGAACGTCTGGTTCCGACCGCTCTGCTTGAACCGCTCGCAAGGTTATTGGATGAACCTTCTCAAAGTGCGCAAAGCTGGTGTTCTTTCGCGGCACCGCCATCCACAGCCAGTCCACGGTTTTGTCCTGAAAGGCCGCTGGCATTATCTGGAACA
The DNA here is from genome assembly GCF_056537265.1 of Ruegeria sp. CG1. Classification (NCBI taxonomy): domain Bacteria; kingdom Pseudomonadati; phylum Pseudomonadota; class Alphaproteobacteria; order Rhodobacterales; family Roseobacteraceae; genus Ruegeria; species Ruegeria sp. CG1. Next base: position 82,199 of record NZ_JBQFRF010000007.1, read on the forward strand.
TGATTGGGTTGCGGAAGAGGGGGGATATGTCTTTGAGCCGCCGGGTGAGACTCATACTTTGGTCGTTCCCGACGATGTTGAAGAGATGGTCACCTATTTCCAGGTCAATGGCGTGATGTGCTATGTTGATCCGTGGGGCAAGGTCACTGGCTACGAAGATGTCTTTACCAAGATTGATCTGTGCCGAAAACATTTCGGGGAAGTCGGTCTTGGAGAAGATTACGTTGAACAATTCATCCGGTGATGCGCCGCGTTTCGCGCTTGTAGCGCATGATGCGCGAAAGGACGAAATCGTTGAATGGGTGGGTCTGCAATTGGCCCGCCTGTCCAGAGTACAAATCTTTTCGACTGGGACTACCGGTAGCCGCATTAAGCAAGCCTATCCAGAACTGGATGTGACCTGCCTGAAAAGCGGACCACTCGGAGGCGACCAACAGATCGGCGCCATGATCTGCGAAGAGAAACTGGATGCATTGATTTTCTTTGTCGACCCTCTCTCACCCATGCCACATGACGTCGACGTTAAGGCTCTGACCCGTCTCGCAACGGTATATAATCTGCCAATGGCATGTTCGCGCTCAACCGCGGATCTGATCGTCAAGGGGCTGATTGACGAGGATGACAACGCGTCTGCGTGATACGCCACGCGCCGCAAGCGCCGATCAGCCAGTTCTCAGAAGGTGCTCTGCCAGACTGCCGAGGTTTTCGCTGCCAAGCTGGCTCATGTTGGCCTCAATGTCAGCTTTCAGGATGTGAACGAGATGGTCGATCCCTCGTGCTCCGAACGCTGCAACAGCATATTGAAAGGCACGCCCGACCATGACGAAATCCGCACCTTTCGCCAGGGCACGCATGATGTCCAATCCCCAGGCAACGCCAGAGTCGTAGATCAGTGGCACATCTATTCCGACCGCCTCGCGGATGTTCGGGAGTTGGTCAATCACAGCGGGTCCGGCTTCGAATTGACGCCCGGAGTGGTTTGAGACCCAGATGCAATCCACGCCCTCGGCCACCATTTTTTGCGCGTCCTCCGGCCGCAAAACACCCTTGACGATCAGGCGACCCCCCCATTCCTGCCGTAGTTCGCGCAGGTAGTCCCAATCTGGAATCCCACGGATCAGAGCGCCTGCATGAGTAAAACTTTCTCGTCCGCGGGTCGGGACGTAATCGTCAAAGAACCGCATACGTGGCATGATGCCCTCGCGAAGATGTGCAAGGCACCAGGCGGGTCGTGACGCCATTTCTGTCAGCGTGCGCAGGTCAGTTTTTGGAGGCACCGTCAGATTGGCGCGGCGTTGTCGTTCGCGCCGACTCTCTTCTGGAACGTCCACCGTGACAATCAGCGTATGAAATCCCGCTGCCTTAATCCTCGGCAGCATGGCGCGACGCAGATCGCCGGAGTTCACCGGGTAATGCTGAAACCATCCGTTTTTTCCAATGTAAGGTGCCACATCTTCCGGTGAAGCAACCGCCACGCTGGACAACGAAAACGGAATATTGTGAGCAACCGCAGCCTTTGCAAGCATCCGCTCTGCTCCTGCCCACATCAGGCCGGACATACCTACCGGTGCTATTCCGAATGGCAGATCGTAAGTTCTACCCATCAATGTAGTCTGTAGGTCGGCCTTTGTTCGGCCGCATAGTACACGCGGCATGAACCCGATGGCATCAAGTGCGTCCCGGTTGACCTTCAACCCCAGCTCCCGGCCGGTCGCGCTGTCGAGGTATTCGAAGGCAAACTTCGGAATGCGCTTTTGTGCGGTTTTCCGAAGGTCTTCTATCGACGGGTGGGAAAGGTCCAGATCCATCCGGGTCCTCTGTTCGTTGTCTAACGTTTGAAGCTCCTCAGTCGGTCACCAAAGGGATGGCAGGGCCAAGGAAATTACGGGCACATAGGTGATGAACATCAACAAGATCAGCATGCCGACAAAGAATGGCAGGATCGCCCGGCTGAGGCTTTCGATGGAAACCTTCGAAATGCTACTGGCCACGAACAGGTTCACACCCAATGGCGGTGTGCAGAACCCAATGGCCAGGTTGACCGTCAAGATGACACCAAAAACGATCGGATCGACACCTAGCGCGGTTGCAACCGGCAGCAGGATCGGCGTCATGATGATGATCGACGAAATCGTCTCCATGAACATTCCGATCACCAACAACAGCAGATTGATCAGCAACAGGATGATGATTGGGTTGTCGGACAGGCTGGTGATCGTTGTTGCGAGCTCTGTCGGGATTCTTGCGAGCGTGATCAACCTGCCAAAGGCGGTCGCCATGATCACCAATATCAGAATGGTCCCGCTGGTCTTTGCACTGCCCGCCAAAACCTCTGGCAGGTCCTTGAGGGTGATGTCGCCATAGACGAATATGCCGATGAAAGCGGCATAGACTACGGCCACGGCACCGGCTTCGGTTGGGGTGAAGATACCGCTGTAGATGCCCCCAAGGATAATTACCGGCACCAATAGCGCCCAGATGGAAGACCGGAAGCTCTGCCAGACGCCTGGGCCTGAGAACGTAGTCGTCGATTGCTGAACAACCTCGTCCTTTCGCAGCAGAACACGAGCGACCAACATGAACATGAGGGCAAAAAGGATGCCAGGAACAACGCCTGCAAGAAACAGTTTGCCGATCGAAACCTCGGCAGTAACACCATAGATGATGAAGGGAATACTTGGCGGGATCATTACACCGATCATTCCTGAGGAGGCTGTCAATGCGCCGCTGAATTTGCGCGTATAGCCGACCTTTTCCATCTCTGGGATCATGTTCGACCCGATGGCGGCTACGGTCGCAGGAGATGAGCCGGATATGGCGGCAAAAAACACACAGGCGAGCACGTTCACATAAGCCAGCCCACCCCGGATATGACCGATCAGCGCATTGGCAAATCCAACCAGTCGGCGAGACATTCCGCCGTGTTGCATCAGGTCGCCTGCCAATATGAACAGAGGGACGGCAATTAGAGGAAAGGAGTCCGCGCCTGTTACCACCGACCGTGCCAGAAGAACCATGGGTGGTGTGCCATCTACAAAGACCATCACGATCATAGTGGCCAAGCCCAGACAGATGCCAATAGGCACGCTGAAGAGCAACAGGGCAAAGAGCGTCAAGAAAAGCGTTGTTGCAAGCATACCGGGTTCCTCACGCTTTGGTTCCTGCGATCAGACGCAGGGTTCGGAACAGATGTTGAGTGACGCGGATCGCGGACAGGCCCGCGCCAATCGGCGCCGAAGCATAAAGGATCGGAATCGGTAGCCCCAAAACGACCGAAGTCTGGCTGGCGACAAAAGGCTGTCGGATAAGCTTGATGCATTCAATTGTTAGAACGATCAGAAATCCAAGGACAAGAAGCGCGATCACAACATCCGCGTAAAGCCTTGCGCGCTCGCTTAGGACATCACGCAGGACCGTGATACCCACATGATCGCCTGTGTGGAACGCATAGCTGACGCCTAGCCAGACAAACCATACAAACAGCCAAAGCGTTAGCTCTTCGCCCCATGAAAGAGAGGCATTCAGAATGTAGCGCATGAACACATTTCCAAAGATCAACAAGACAATCGCGGCCAAAAGTGCACTGGCTAAGACCTTTTCGGCATTCATATCGATCCATTTGATAACCGACACCGTTCACCTCCCCTTGAACGAAAGGGGCACCCGAACTTTCATGGCGCGGGTGCCCGTATTGGCTGAGTAGTCTGAGGGTCAGCTTCCGCTCGCTGCGGAAACTGCCGCTACCCAGTCGTCATAGGCTTCAGCGCCAACCTCGTCGCGATACTGCAGGCGGACGCTTTCGGTTTTGTCGGCAAAGGCCTGTCGCTGCTCTGCAGTCAGTTCCAGAACCTCGACACCAGCAGCACGAATCTGTTCCAGTTGTTCCGCATCTTCGCTCGCGACCAGTTCAGCCTGATATTCACGTGCGGCGGCCATCGAGTCCCGGACCAGTTGCTGATGCTCTGCGGACAGCGATTCAAAGAACGGTTTGGAGATGACGGGCATATAGACCGCAAAGACATGGCCCGTGGTCGAAAGGTATTTCTGAACCTCGTAGAAACGCTGTGAGGTAATGATCGCCAGTGGGTTTTCCTGGCCGTCGATCACGCCTTGCTGGAGAGCAGAATAGACCTCACCAAAGTTCATTGGCGTCGGGTTGGCTCCGAGCGTTTCGAATGTCGCCACATGCGCCGGAACCTTCATGGTACGTAGCTTGACACCCTCGAGATCTGCGGGGGTTGCAACCGGACGGACATTGTTGGTCACATTGCGTATACCCAATTCAAGCCAGCCAAGACCGACCAATCCCTGGTTTTCGACCCGTGCAAGCATCCCATCACCAGCATCACCATCAAGAACATCAAAGGCGATGTCCTTGGAGGAATACATGTAAGGCAGTTCAATTACTGCAAAAGCCGGATCCCAGCCCGCGAAGAAAGAGGAAGGAGGAATGGCCATTTCCAGAACGCCGGTTTGAACACCTTCGATCATCTCGCGATCAGGGCCCATCTGCGACGAATGGAATATCTGTACGTCGATCTCACCATTCGAGCCAGCTTCGACCAGTTCTTCAAATTTCAGTAGCGCGCGATGCATATGAAACGCTTCTGCTGCGCCATGCCCAACCTTAATGACTGTTTCAGCGGATGCTGCAAAAGCAAGCCCGGCTGACATGACGACGCCAAGCGCCAATGTTGATTTCTTGAACAAGGTATCCTCCCACGGATTTAGTTATTTTCGATCTATTATCTGAGATATCAGATATAATATAGAAATCAAGCTTACATGTGCTATTGTGTTAGAGAGACGAAATAGGACGAAGTGAAAATGACCGAGATTTTGCAGATTAAGCGCCCGGATTCGTTGAGTAAAACTGCTGAAGAGCATATCCGAAAAGGCATAATCAATGGCACGTTTCAATTGGGTGAATCGTTGCCGGAAGTGAAGCTTTCAAATGCCATGGGCATCAGCAAAACTCCGATTCGCGAAGCGCTATCGGCATTGAACCTTCAGGGGCTCGTTCAGATATTTCCTCATCGAGGAGCCTTTGTATTCTCTCTTTCTCAAGAGGACGTGGTGCAGCTTTGCCAGTATCGGCTCATCCTAGAATCCGCAGCTTTGGAGCAGTCGCTTGAAAAGAACCCTTCGGTTCTGATCAATGAGCTGGCTACAATTGTTTCTAAGATGTCAGAAGCGCAGGAAGCGGATGAATTCGAGCAGTACTTGGAACTTGACGCCGAGTTTCACGACGCGTTTTTCAGGTCCTGCGGAAACAGTTACCTGCGGGATGGATATCAAAAAGTCAGTGATATCGTCCAAACTATGCGGACACATCTGTCCAAGCGTTCCAATCGAACGAAGAAATCTTTCAAGGAACATCAAGCGATCACATCGCTATTGGGCGAGAGTAAAGTAAAAGCAGCAACGAACACCCTCAAACGTCAAATCACTCGCGGTGAGCGTTCTTATTCCGATTTGGTTGGTCTGAAGCAAGCATAAGTATCCTGCCATCTGAACACTGTGCCAATAGAAAGCGCATTTGGCGGCAACTGGAGGCTTTCCAGTCTCCTGTATCAGGCCTTTAACATCCAGTGGTTACGAGACCTGCCATTTGAGGCGAAGGCCGTCGATAGAACTACTTTTGCTAAGTTACAAAACCCCGCCAATTTCATGGCGCCGGTTAGCGCTTTAACCTCTGTCCAAACGGCTCCCTGGTACAGCGGGGTTCGGGTGTTGAATGATAAGTTTGCGAAATTCGCCTAGTAAGCACAGTAATTTAACTTACCTTTCAGGTCCCGCGTCGCTGATCCAGGTGTTAGAGACAGGCGGTAACCACGGCGAGCTACATAGCTTCCAGCGTATGTGCGAGACCGTTTCGGATGTGATCTTCCAACAGTTTCTTGGCCGTGTCGGCGTCTCTGGCCAGTGCTGCATCGAACATGCCCTTGTGCTCCTTGACGGCCTCTTCGCCGCGATACGTTAGTACGAGCATCTGGTACCGCAGGTACTTGTCGTAGATGATCGAGTGCAGAGACAGAAGGTTATTGGAGTTGCAGGCCGCGATCATCGCTTGGTGAAACTCCCAATCATATCGTTTCCAGGTTTCTTTCTCAGACTCGTCGCCCTTGAGAAGCTGCTGTTCCATCAGGTGCAGTTTGTGGTGTGCGGCAACAAGGTTGCCTTCCCAGTCCGTGTCGCCATTCGCAATGGATAACTCCAAAGCGTGGCATTCCAACAGGACCCGCAGCTCTGAAATCTCGGTTAGGTCTTCTCGTGAGACTGGCGTGACCAGGAAACCCCGTTGCTCGGGAGCTTCGACAAATCCATCGCTGGCGAGCCTGTTTAGCGTTTCACGAAGTGTCGAAAGGCTTGCCGAGTAGCGTTCCTTCAAGGCGTCCAGCTTCAGTTTGGAGCCGGGCTGCAGCTCCCCGAAGATGATGTCCCGCTTGATGCGCTGATAGGTGCTTGCACCTATCGTAGACGGCTGTTTCGCCATGCGTTTCACCCGATATTATCAGTTTCCTCGTTCAATTAGCATTTTTCAGAGACATCAGCAATCCAAACTGATGTATGGTAAAAATAAAAATATCATACATTATTGCGGAATCGCGAAAACCCCAATACGGTCGTGGCCAAGTTGGGCAAAGCAGCCCGATCGCAATCATCGGTTTCGGGATTTTCCGGACCCTCCGGAAGGAAGCAAAGTGTCTAAGAACTTTCGCATTGCCATTGTCGGCATTGGCCTTGTTGGACGCCGCCACGCAGACGCTATCCGAGCGTTGCGCCATGTTGATCTCGTCGCGGTGGTCGACCCCAGCGATGAAGGCCGTGCTTACGCCGTTGAGCATGGGGTCGCATGTTACGAAACCCTCGAGGAAATGTTAGCAAATCAGACGCCAGACGGAGCTGTTCTGGCGACTCCGACCACGCTTCATGTCGAGCAAGGCCTCACGTGTGTTCGACATGGTTGTCCCGTTCTTGTCGAAAAGCCGATCGCCGTGGAAGCCACCGCTGCACTCGAGCTTGTTCAAGCAGCGGAGAAGGCCAATGTGCCACTGATGGTCGGACATCATCGTCGACACAATCCTCTGATCCGGTCGGCTAAGGAAGCCATTGTCGATGGGAAGATTGGAAATGTGCGCGCTGTCCATGCGAATTGCTGGTTCTATAAGCCAGACGAGTATTTTGATGCTGCGCCTTGGAGAAAGAAACCCGGTGCAGGGCCCATCTCGGTCAATCTTGTCCACGATGTTGATCTGCTTCGGTACTTGGCCGGAGAAGTCATGACCGTACAGGCGCAGTCGGCTTCATCGCAGCGGGGTTACGACAACGAAGATGTCGCCGGCGCGCTGTTGACGTTTGAAAGTGGGGCGATCGGGACCATAAGTGTGTCCGACAGCATCGTCGCTCCGTGGAGCTGGGAGATGACGTCTCAGGAATATCCAATCTATCCGTCGACCACTGAGAGTAGTTACATGATCGGTGGCTCTCATGGTTCGTTATCCGTTCCCGATCTTCGCCTGTGGAGTTACCAGAGAGAGCAAAGGGATTGGTGGACGCCAATCACATCAACCGCGCTGAAAAAGGGTGCGTCTGACCCTCTGGTCAATCAGCTTAGGCACTTTGTTGAAGTTGCTCGGCGCAAAGCAGATCCGATTGTGTCGGGATGGGAAGGTTTTAGAACGCTTCAAGTTATTGAAGCTATTCAGAAATCCTGCAGGACTGGCGAAACCGTCAGGATAAGAAACCTTCAGGAAACGCAGCAGCAGAGATTGCAGGTAATAAAAAATATCTGATATTTTGTAAAACATCTTGCAAAATGCCTAAAATAGGTCAAAACTCTGAATCGCAAAAAGAAGCATCATGATGTCTCAGGGAGGAGCAAAGTGATTACCAAACTTACCCGCCGGGCTGCTGTATCAGCCCTGGTTGCAACCGGTGTTCTGTTTAGCGCGACAAGCGGTGCGCTGGCAGACGACAAAGTCCAACTTCGCCTCGCAACATCAGGATCGGAGACTGACCAACGCTCGGTCGCCATGGCCGAGGTTTTCGCGCCCATGGTCGCTGATTTCGCAAGTTATGAGCCCAGCTACAACGGCACGATCTTCGCGCAAGGCACTGAGCTGGACGCTATCAGTCGCGGCAATCTGGAGATGTCGATCACCTCGGCGCAGGAGCTGGCACAGTTCTTCCCCGAGTTTTCGATCTTTACCGCAGGCTATGTCCACCAGGACGCCGCGCATCAGGTGGCTGTCTTCAACGATCCCTTGATGGATGCCTTCAAGCAAAAGGCCGAAGAAGAACTGGGCGTCAAACTACTGTCGGTCATGTATCTGGGCCGTCGTCAGGTGAACCTGCGCCAACCTAAGGATGAACTGACCGTCAGCACTCCGGCTGATCTGGAGGGTGTGAACCTGCGGATGCCGGGCACCGATGCGTGGCAGTTCCTTGGCAAAGCGCTGGGTGCCGCCCCGACACCAATGGCGTTCTCAGAGGTTTACACAGCTCTGTCGACCGGTGCCGTTGACGGTCAGGACAACCCATTGCCGACCGTGGTAGATGCCAAATTCTACGAAGTGACCAATCAGATCATCCTGACATCGCACCTGGTTGACTTGAACTACATCGCCATCGGTAAAGAGGTTTGGGACGGGCTGACACCGGAACAGCAGGCTAAGGTTCAGGAAGCTGCGGATGCTGCGGCCGAATCCGGTCGCCAGAAGCAGCTTCAGAAAGAAGAGGACCTTGTCAGCTTCCTCAAGGAGCAGGGCATGGAGGTCTACGAGCCTGACCTGGCGGCGTTCCGCGATCAGGTACAGTCGATGTATCTGGAAAGTGAATTCGCCGGATCATGGCCCGACGGTGTACTTGAGCAGATCAATGCTCTGGGCAACTAATGTCGTCTGAAGAAGGGAGGGAGAACCACGATGAATGGCTTCATAAAGGGGTTCTCCCGACTGACCGAAGCGATTGCCGGTGGGATGCTGGCGGCAATCTTCCTAATCTTCCTTCTGCAAATTCTTCTGCGGTACTTCTTTACCCCCGCCGGTTGGACACTTGAACTGATAGGCATCCTCTGGGTCTGGGTGATCTTTTTTAGCTGCGCGTTCATCGTGCGCGAGAGAGATCACGTGAAGTTCGACATCATCTATCTTTCGGTGCCGATGCGCGTTCGTCAGGTCTTTGCGATGCTGGCGGCTGCGGCGATTGTGGTCGGGATGCTCTACAGTTTCCTGCCGACGTGGGACTACATCGACTGGATGAAAATCCGCAAAACCTCGACTGTGCGCAATCCGTTCTCTGGTGAGAAGATACCGCTGCGCACCGTGTTCTCGATCTATGCTGTCTTCATGCTGGTCGTGGCCGCACGCTATGGCTGGCTGTTCTTCGATATCATGCGCAACGGCCCGCCCAAAACCGAACTTGAAATGGTCGTGGGATTTAACGTGGTCGACGATCACCCCCGGGTCGACGGTGAAGACGACGAGGACGCAGACAAATGAGTTTTGAACTTCTTTCCTGCCTGCTCGCTCTTTTTCTTCTGGCAGGCATCGGGACACCTATCGGCTATTCCATACTTTTGGCCTCATTAGTGTACCTGGGCACGGCCGGATTGGACGTCGCCCTCGCGGGTGAGAAGATCCTGCAAGGCTTCTACAAAAGCACGATTCTGCTTGCCGTGCCTTTGTTCATCGTCGCCGCGAACATAATGAACGCGGGGTCGATCACGGACCGGCTGCTGAACTTCTGTGTTGCTGCGGTCGGGCGGTTCAAGGGCGGCCTCGGGCACGTCAACGTGGTAGCGTCTCTGATCTTTTCGGGTATGTCCGGGTCGGCCGTCGCGGATGCAGCAGGGATCGGTAAAATCATCATTGAGATGATGACCAAGGATGGCCGCTACAGCCGAGGCTACGCAGCGGCGATCACGGCGGCGTCGGCAACGATCGGGCCCATTATTCCGCCCTCCATCCCGATGGTTTTGTACGCGCTCATTTCCAAGGCCTCCATCGGGTCTCTTTTCCTGGCCGGTATTCTGCCAGGCCTGATCATGGGCGTCGTCCTAATGGCGATGAACTACTATCTGGCTGGAAAGCGGAACTTTGCATTGGAAGAACCTGTTCCGCTGCGCGAGTTGCCAACTAAAACCGCCAACGCGTTCCCGGCACTGCTGATGCCCGCAATTCTGCTGTACGGCATATATGGCGGCGTCACCACCCCGACCGAGGCTGCCGCCGTAGCTGCATTCTACGCCTTGCTACTGGCAGCATTGTTCTACCGCGCGCTGACCTTCCGTGGCCTCTATCAGGTCTTCGTCGACAGTGCCCGTTCGTCGGCGGCCGTTGGGGTTGTCATTGGTGGCGCGTTCATTCTGAACTTCATCGTCATTCAGGAGCAAATCCCTCAGACGATCTCGGCACTGCTGGAGGGTTCGGATGTCAGCCCGATTGTGTTCCTGATCCTCGTAAATCTGCTGATCCTCGCGCTGGGTTGCGTGTTGGACGCGACAACGATCATTCTTGTGATCGTGCCCCTGTTCATTCCAACCTGCGAAGCGCTTGGGATTGATCTGGTGCATTTCGGGGTGCTGGTCGTCGTGAACTCGATGATTGGTCTGATTACGCCGCCCTATGGAATTCTGCTCTTTGTGATCAACGCCGTGACGGACATTCCGCTGCGTGAAATCATCTCGGAAATCTGGGCCTTCCTGGCGGTGCTCATCTTCGCCCTCATGATCATGATGCTGATGCCGGATCTGGTCCTGTGGTTGCCGCGTATGTTTGGATATCAGGGATAATGTGCCTCTCGGTTTCGACAACGTCGATCCCCGGTGATCTGGCCGAAAAACTGAGTGCTATCGCTGACGCAGGGTTCGGAGGTGTCGAATTACACGAACCGGATTTGACCGCTTTTGATGGGCCGCCATCGCAAATTCGGAACATTGCATCAGATCTCGGCCTTCAGATTTGCCTGCTGCAACCCTTCCATAACCTTGAAGGCCAGTCCGGCGGTGGACGAGAGCGCGCCTTTGATCGGCTGAAACGCAAACTCGACCTGATGAGCGAGTTGGGTACGGAATTGCTGCTTATCGGGTCTGCCTTCGAGGTCGATGTCGACGTGACCGAAGAACAGGTAATCGCAGATCTTGGCGAAGCGACCGAGATCGCGAAAGAGATGGGGTTGCGTCTGGCCTATATGGGCTTGCCATGGTCGAACCTTATTCCTTCGGATACGCAGGCGCTAGGCATCGTTGAAGCAATCGACAGCCCTCATTTGGGGTTGGCTTTGAATTCCTTCTTCTCGCTCGCTGACGGGTCCAAACCCGCCCGCCTTCGGGACATTCCCGGCGAGCGGCTGTTCCATGTGCAACTGTCCGATGCGCCCCGGCTTGAGATGGATATACGTCGGCTCAAACGGCACTTTGGGCTTCTGCCGGGGCTTGGGTCGCTGAACCTTGCGGGCTTTGTGCGCGTGCTTGCCCGCGCCGGATACAAAGGGCCTTGGTCGGTTGCACGCGTCAACGAAGCAGCTCCTCAACCCGGTGGCCGGACACTGGCTCGAGACAGCTACAGGTCGCTGGTGAACCTCCTGGATGAGGTATCCCGGACCGAGCCGGGAACCGATTTCGGCATCCCGGACCTGCCGGAACGCGTCTATGCGTCAGGCTTCGAATTCGTCGAATTTACAGCCGACGAAACAAGCGGCGCGCAGCTGGCAGATATGCTGTCAGCAATGTGTTTTCGAATGGAGCGAAAACACGTTACCAAATCCGTCGAACTGTGGCGGCAGGGCGCGATAAACATCGTTGTGAATACCGAGAAGGAAGGTTTTGCCCATTCGGCGTTCCTGGGTCACGGCCCCTCCGTTTGTGACATGGGGTTGCGTGTCAGGGATGCGGATCAGACGGTTCAGCGGGCGACCGCGTTGGGCGCGCCGAATTTCTCGCAGCCAGTAGGGACCGGGGAACTGGACATCCCGGCCATCCGAGGTGTTGGTGGCAATGTTGTCCATTTCATAGATGAGAAATCCGATCTGCATCGGGTTTGGGACATCGAGTTCGAGCCAGTCGCCAAGACCAAAGCGAGCCAGCCCGCCGGTCTGCGCCGCATCGACCATCTGGCACAGACGATGCGTAACGATGAGATGCAAAGCTGGCTGCTCTATTACATTTCGACTTTTGAGATGGCGAAATCCCCGATCTTGAACGTTGCCGACCCGTCGGGTGTTGTGCAAAGCCAAGCCATCGAAAGCCCCGAAGGCGAAGTGCGTTTAAACCTGAATGGTGCAGTTGGGCGTCGAACACTGGCGGCTTCATTCCTTGAAGACGGTTTTGGTGCCGGTGTTCAGCACATCGCCTTCCAGTCGGACGACATTTTTGAAACCTCAGCCCAATTGCGGAAGTCCGGTTTTCCCAGCCTTTCCATCCCAGAAAACTACTACGCTGATCTGCAAGCGACATTCGGGTTAAGTGAGGAGCTGATCGCCCAAATGCGCAGGGATAACATACTCTACGATCAGGCGGCGGGTGCCGAGTACTTTCAGATCTACAGTCGACCTATCTTTAACGGCTTTTTCTTTGAAATTGTTGAGCGCCGAACTGGTTACGCCGGCTATGGCGCGCGTAACGCTGCGTTTCGATTAGCGGCGCAAACGCGACACCACGTGGCGGAAGGAACAACCTAATATGAAGGCCGCACTAATCGGACAAGCGATTTCTGGCTCCATGACGCCTGAGATGCACGAGGCGGAGAGCCGGGCGCAGGGTATCGATCTGAGCTACGGTAGGATCGACACGGCAAAAGAGCCATTTCGTGGAATGTCGGTCGCTGATTTACTGCATTATTCCATTGAATTAGGCTGTGCGGCGGTCAACGTGACACACCCCTACAAAGCGTCGGTCATTGATCATCTTGATGAGCTTTCCAAGACTGCTGAGGAACTTCAAGCTGTCAACGCGGTAGTTTTTCGTGACGACCGAATGGTTGGCCACAACACCGATTACATAGGATTCCACAGTGCCTTCGGAGATTTTTTGGGATCATCGAAGACTGAAACGGTTCTCATGTTTGGTGCTGGTGGCGCGGGCAGTGCAGTCTCTTTGGCTTTGCTTGATTCAGGTGTTCGAGATCTGGAGATCATCGATCCTGACTTCCAACGAACGCAGGCGCTGGTCAGTCGACTAAAGGTCTTGCGCCCTCGTTCAAAGCTTCAGGGTTCCCCCTCGATTTCGTTGGAACGGGTCAAATTTGTGGACGGAGTGGTCAACGCGACACCGCTCGGGATGGATAAGTACCCAGGGTCGGTAATTGATCCATCATTGTTGCGGCCGGATGCTTGGGTGGCAGATATAGTATATTTCCCGCTTGAGACACACCTTCTGAGCAGCGCCCGCACAACTGGGTTAAAAGTGATGAATGGTGCTGGAATGGCAGTTCATCAGGCTGCAGCGTCTTTTGAGATCTTCACCGGCTGCACCGCCTCAATCAGCCGTCTTCAAAGCGTTTTCGATTCACTTCGTCAGCAGCGCATGCGCGAGTTTAGAGGTGCAACGGCATGACAAACGACGAGCAAGTCATCCGTCAATGGTGGCGCACATCCATCATCGACATGAAACCCGGAAAGATCGCTTTTCGCGGCCATCCTATTGAGGACCTGATCGGAAACGTATCTTTCCCACAGATGATCTGGCTGATGGCGCGGGGCGATCTGCCCAGCGACGCTCAAGCGCGCCTGTTCGAGGCTGCTTTGGTCGCAGGCGTGGATCACGGTCCGCAGGCTCCCTCGATTGCGGCTGCGCGTATGGCCGCCACCTGCGGGGTAGGTCTCAATAATGCGATGGCGACTGCGGTGAACATGCTGGGCGACGTGCACGGCGGGGCAGGAGAGCAGTGTGCAGAGCTTTACTATGATATCGCAGTCCGCATGGATGCGGGAACTTCGCTGAATGACGCTGTTCGGGATGGCTTGGACGTTTGGCGCGAGACCTACGGCAAGATCGTATCGGGCTTTGGTCACAGGTTTCACAAGCCTGTCGACCCACGCGCGCCACGATTGTTGCAACTTGTTCGTGATGCGGCGGCAGAAGGCACAGTTTCTGGCCGGTTTGCCGATATCGGAGAAGAGGTTCAAGCCGAACTCGGTCGTCAACGAGGCGGTCGGCCAATTGCCATGAATATTGACGGCGCGACAACTGTGATCTTCTGCGAACTTGGCTTTCCTGCGCCCTTGTCACGAGGGCTGTTCTGCCTGTCCCGCTCGGTCGGAATACTCGCCCACGCTTGGGAACAGATGAACCAGGGTGGCCGCAACAAAGGGCCGATGCCCCCGAATTACTTACCCCTCTACGAAGATAGGAATGATGACACGTGAGACATCGAAATCCTTCCGGGTCGGCCTTATTGGCTGTGGTCGTATCAGTGATATTTACCTAAAGACACTATCCAAATTTTCGAGCGTCGAAGTCGTGGCTTGTGCAAGCCTTGATCCTTCGGAAAGCCGCGCCAAAGCGGATCAATACGGTGTCGCCCAGGCCTGCACGCCAGATGAAGTGTTTGACGATCCGACGATTGACTGCGTTCTGAATCTGACAATACCGGCGGCGCATGCCGAAATCAGCCTGCGCGCGCTGGAGTCGGGGAAACACGTCTATTCCGAAAAGCCACTGGTCATGAACCGAACGGATGGCAAGGCGATCCTGCACATGGCCTCTGAAAAGGGGTTGCTGGTCGGTTGCGCACCCGACACATTTCTGGGCGGTCGCTGGCAGACCGTTCGGCGCTTGATCGACGAGGGTACCATTGGCAAACCAACAGGGGTTTTTGCCCATGTCGGTACCCACGGGACGGAGCGCCACCATCCTAACCCGGACTTCTACTATCAGGCGGGTGGTGGGCCTTTGCTGGACCTTGGACCATACTACCTGACCGCGATGATCTGCTGTCTTGGACCAATTGACCGTGTCGCCGGAATGGCGCGGCGGACATTTGACCAGCGGATGATCGAAAACGGTCCGCGCAACGGAGAGTGGATGAATGTCGAGGTCGACACGCACTCCCTGAGCCTGCTGCAGTTCTCGTCCGGTGCCATCGGGTCAATGACTATGAGTTTCGACGTTTGGGACAGCGAAACGCCGCGGTTCGAGATCTATGGTGAAAACGGCACCATCAGCATCCCTGATCCTGACCCGGTTCATGGGGCCAATATCTTTCAAGGAGATGTCTGGTTGAAGACACGGGAGACCTCGCGCTGGGCTCATCAACCTCGTCCAACCGGTCGCGAAGACTGGCAGGTGGTCGAAAACAAACATGGGTTTAACGAAGACAGCCGTGGCCTCGGCCTATTGGACCTGGCTCTGGCGGCACAAGAAGGACGCCAACCCCGCGCGAGTGGAGCGGTTGCCTACCATGTGTTCGAGGTCATGGACGCGATTGAACGGGCGCCGAAATTTGGTGCTTACCAGACAATAGAAAGCCGTTGCGAAGCACCGGAACTTCTGCCGGTCGATTTCCTGAACGATGAGAGAAAGGAGTTGGCGCATGCCGATTGAGACACTCGACTTTGCGCAGCCATTCTTTCGCGTTCAGCACATAACCGATGAAGACAGAATATCTGTCGAGGGTCGTGCAATTGTTTTGAACCTTGGGGGACGAGACCTTTCGGTCGTGGATCAGACCGTTGCACCGCTTTCGTCTGTCATCGTGCAAGACAGCACGCTTAACAGCGTAGAACGCGCGGTAATTGTCTACGGTTTCGACGCCCATGGTGATGACAATAAGCTGTTCGCATGGGTGAAAGATACGTGGCCATCTGCTTTTGATGTTCGCCAAGAGGAGCGTCTGCGCGGTGTCAGCCATTACATGTCGCCGAAGGTTTTCGTGGGTAACGTCGGACTGACGATGTACCACTCGGGCTCGGTTCCGCTGAATGTCGGTTTGCACAAGGATCATCCGTTCTGTCCGGTGCCGGGGTTCCGCGAAGTGCATACGCAAATTGTTGGCTTCGGTAAAATGCAGCAATGTCGTGAACGGGACGTTGAGACGCTCTATCTCGAAGAATTTATGGCGCCGGGCACGACGCACAAGCCGATGTATGACGCCGAAGGCAACTATCCCTGGCATCAGTACGAGACGATTACCCCAAGCATATTCATGGCGGTGGAAATGCTGCCCGAGGGCGCACGGGTCCTGGAAATGGAGGTTCAGAATGGCTGAGAGGCTTCTACCTGAAAACCTGAACTTCGACGGTCCCTTTCCGCGCTTGTCTCGCCGTTTGCGGCTGGGCGTTGTTGGAGGTGGACGGATCTCGGTCACGCAAGCAACGGCTGCGCGGATGACCGACCGGTGGGAGGTCGCGGCTGGCGCGCTCAGTTCCGACGCCGAGCGCAGCAAGGCGCGGGGGGCCGAGTGGTATCTGCCAGCGGACAGGTGTTATGCTTCGTTCGAGGAGATGGCACAGGCCGAGGCGGCGCGCCCGGATTGCGTAGATGCCGTAATGATCACTACTCCGAACCACGTTCATTTCGACGCGGCCAAGGTATTTCTGGAAGCAGGCATTGATGTGCTGTGCGACAAGCCGCTGACCAATGAAGTCGCCGAGGCAGAGGGGCTTGAGGAGATCACCGCGCGCGCAGGGCAGGTTTTTGCCGTAGGTTATGCGATGTCGTGTTTTCCGGTCATCCGTCAAGCCAAACAAATCGTGGCGGAAGGCGGCATCGGCAAGATCAACCAAATCCATGTCGAGTTCATGCAAGACTGGATGACGCCCGAAGATGTGGCTGATGCGCCTCATGTCAAATGGCGGCTGGATCCAAAGATTTCTGGCCCGACCAGTTGTGTCGGCGATATCGGCACCCATGCCGCGCATCTTGCTAGTTTTGTCTCGGGCCTGCCGATGACCGACCTGAGAGCCGAGTTTCATGTCTGCGGTGCGCCAAAGCCTTTGGAAGACACAGTTTTCATGTTCACCCGTTACCAAAATGAAGTTCCAGGAACCCTGATGGCGACGCGCCTTGCCCCAGGAAATCGGGGTGGGTTGCGGTTGCGGATATTCGGTAGCGAAGGAGGCCTCGAGTGGGACTTGGAGAATTCGGAACAGCTGAAGTTCAATCGGTTTAGTGAGCCGGATCGTATCATCAGCCGAGGTCACGGGCACGGCGTTGGCCCCAACGCGGAACGCCTGATCCGGACCGCGCGCGGCTTCCCCGAAGGGATTATTGAAGCCTGGGCCAACCTCTATACGGAATTTGCCATGGCCGTAGCCGCGCGTCGGGATGGCGTTACCGTTCCGGCCGATTGGCTTGCTTATCCCAGTGTCGAACAAGGTGCAGACGGTGTCCGATTCATTGAAGCCTCTGTGCGCTCTCACCAGTCCGGAGGGGAATGGGTCACTCTCTAAGGCTCTGCCAACACGAATTTAAATCACGCCCGGGCAATGGCCCGGGCGATTTGCTTTCCTACCTGGTATTGAGAGTTGATATTTTAAAAAATATCAGATATTTTTTACTACGTGTGATGATTCTGAGATTCGCAGACACGTGGAGCTGTCGTTCATGGTGAAACCCGAAGAGGCTGGCGCAAGCCCCTCTCTCTATTCCTTGGCGCATCTGACGCTGATTGGCTGTACGCCGCCCGAGCTGGTCTATATCGCCGCGCGGGCCGGGTACGATGCCGTCAGCCCCCGATTTATTCCGATGCATGTGCCCGGTGAATTCACTCAATCTCCAAACGACAAGGCACAGGTGCAAGCCACCAAAACTGCTCTCTCTACCACTGGCTTGAAAGTCCTCGATGTCGAACTTGCGCGCATCACGGAAGACGTCGATCCGCGCAGTTTTGAACCTTCTCTTGAGATCGGTGGGGAATTGGGCGCTAAACGCATAATCATGAGCGCGTGGACCAATACCCGCGATGATCGTGACTTCCTGATCGACGTCTATTCTGAAACCTGCGAACTGGCCGCGCCCTACGGGCTAACAGTGGACCTGGAGTTCCCAAGTTTTTCTCGCTTGCGCACTCTGGATGAGGCATTGGATATTGTCCGTGCCTCCGATCAGCCGAATGGCGGAATTCTGGTCGATACGCTTTATCTGCACCTCAGTCGCGTTGATCTCGGAGAGCTTCTGCACGTCCCCTCGGAGTTGTTTCACTTCCTGCATATCTCCGATTGCCTACCCGGCATCGCCGATACGCGAGAGGGCATGATCCAACTGGCCCGCGATGCGCGGCTGTATCCCGGCGAAGGTTGGATCGATTTCACCGGCATCATCGAACGGATGCCACCCGTCGACTATTCCATCGAACTGCCCAACCAAAGCCGCGTTGCCGAGTTGGGATATGAAGAACACGCGCGTCGCTGTCTCAGCCACGCCAAGCGAACATTCGGCGAGGCGCAGTCACAGCGTCGTATGCCCGATGCAGCAATTCCAAAACACCAAGAGGATCATTATGGGCAAAGAGCTCACTGAAAACGACCGCAACATGGCGGCCGATATGCTGGCACGCGCCCGCGCTGCCATGGCCGAGATCGAGGATTGGAATCAGGACAGGCTGGACCGCCTGTCTCAGGCAATTGCGTGGTATGCGGGTAATGAGAAAACCTTCACGCGTTTGGCTCAACAAGGCGTGGACGAGAGCGGCATCGGAGATCGCGCAGGGCGCCCTGCGAAGCGATTCAAGATTCACATGGTGCTGCGAGACGTCTTGCGTACGCCCTCGACGGGGATCGTCGAAGTCGACGAAGAAAAGGGGCTCGTGAAATATGCCAAACCTGCCGGTGTGATCGCCTCCCTGATCCCGATGACCAACCCGGCGATGACGCCACCGGTGACCGGCGTGTCCGCCGCAAACGCACGGAATGCGGTCATCTTCAGCCCGCACCCGCGAACCGCCCATACCACCTTCGAAATGGTCGAGGTTATGCGAGCAGCTTGTCGTGCTGCCGGTGCCCCCG
Source organism: Ruegeria sp. CG1 (assembly GCF_056537265.1). Classification (NCBI taxonomy): domain Bacteria; kingdom Pseudomonadati; phylum Pseudomonadota; class Alphaproteobacteria; order Rhodobacterales; family Roseobacteraceae; genus Ruegeria; species Ruegeria sp. CG1. The sequence goes on from NZ_JBQFRF010000007.1 coordinate 101,144, forward strand.
AGGACTTGTTCCAATCCATTCGCAAACCGTCGATCCCATTGACGCAACATCTGATGGAGATCTGCGACCTGACTTTGGCGACGGGTGGCAAACCCATGGTCAAAGCGGCGTACAGTTCTGGGCGCCCGGCCTATGGCGTCGGCGCGGGCAATTCGTCCATCGTCATCGATGAAACCGCCGATCTGGACATCGCCGCGCAGAATACGCGTATTTCAAAGACCTCTGATTTTGGGTCCGGTTGCTCAGCCGATGGCAACATCATCATCCAGCGCTCAGTTTACGATGATATGGTCAAGGCACTTCAAGCCGAGGGCGGCTACCTGTGTTCGGATGAAGAGAAGGCCATGCTCGAAGCGGCCATGTGGGACGAAAAGGGCAACCGTACGTTTCCGACCATCGCTTGTCCGCCGCAGCAAACGGCCAAGGTCGCCGGTTTTAGCATCCCCGAAGATCGCAAGTTTCTGATGGTTGAAAATCAGGGGCAAATCGGCCCGCAGCACAAGTTCTCTAAGGAGAAACTGACCACTCTGATGGCGCTTTATCACTTCGACACGTTCGATGACGCGCTGGAAACGGTCAGCCAGATCTACAACACCGGGGGCAAAGGTCACTCCTGCGGCATCTACAGCCACAATGACGATCACATCGACCGGTTGGCGCGTCTGGCTCCGGTCAGCCGTATGATGGTGCGACAGCCTCAATCCAAGGCCAATGCGGGTGCCTGGACAAATGGCATGCCTATGACCAGCAGCCTGGGCTGCGGCATCTGGGGCGGCAACATCACCAACGAAAACGTCACCATGAAACACATGATGAACTACACTTGGGTCAGCCGTCCGATCCCTGAGGATCGCCCCTCGGAGCCGGACCTGTTCGGTGAGTTCTACGGACAGGAGGTCGCGTGATGGACGTAGCGAAACTGGACGGCAAAACCGTTGCCGAACATATCGTTGACTTTCTCGAACGCCGTGAGGTCAAGCACGTTTTCGGCCTGTGCGGGCACACGAACATTGCGGTTCTAGCTGCGCTGGCGGAAAGTCCCATCGATTTCGTCACAGTACGACACGAACAAATCGCCAGCCACGCGGCGGATGCATATGCCCGCGTGACGGGCAAGGCCTCGGTGGTGCTGTCCCATCTCTCCCCGGGGCTGACCAATTGCGCCACCGGGGTCGCCAACGCCGCACTGGACTGTATCCCGATGGTCGTGATCGCGGGTGACATTCCCACGCATTACTACGGTAAACATCCGCATCAGGAAGTGAACCTGCATGCAGACGCAGCCCAATGGGAGATTTACCGACCCTTCGTGAAGCGCGCTTGGCGCGTGGATCGCGCCGACCTGATGGCCGAGATTCTGGAAAAGGCGTTTCATCTCGCTGAAAGCGGCCAGCCCGGGCCGGTACTGGTCAATGTCCCCATGGACATCTTTTCAGAGGTGATCCCCTCGGACAGTTTCGACCGTATCCGCGACAACACGCGCGCGCTCAAGAAACCGTCGATTGACGATGAAACAGCGGGAGAGATTGTCGAAGCGTTGGCTAAAGCCGAAAACCCAGTCGCTTATGTCGGGGGTGGTATTCTTCTGGCACAGGCCAGCGAGGAGTTGCGAGAATTTGTTGAACATATGGGCCTTCCAGTCGCGCATTCCCTGATGGGTAAAGGCGCGTTGCGAGACGACCATCCGCTTGTACTGGGAATGACCGGGTTTTGGGGCACCGAATTGGTCAACCAGTCCTGCTTGAATGCGGACTACATCTTTGCGCTGGGAACCCGGTTCAAAGAGGCCGATTGCTCTAGCTGGTACCCCGGCTATACCTTCAATATTCCCGGTTCCAAGGTCATTCACATCGACATCGAACCGCAGGAGATTGGTCGGAACTATCCCACCGAGATCGGAGTCGTTGCTGACGCCAAGGCCGCATTGCGCGTCCTCAACCGGGTCGCCCGCGAGATGTATCCGGACGGCTTCAAACGCCCCGCGCTGGAACAGAAGATCGCCGACTTCCGAACGGATTTCAAAGCGCGCAACGTGGAAATGGCGACCTCATCGGCCTTTCCGATGATGCCCGAGCGCATTTTGGCAGATACCCGCAAGGCACTGCCTGAGGATGCCATCATCACTACGGACGTTGGCTGGAACAAGAACGGTGTTGGGCAACAGTTCGATATCCTGACGCCCGGTTCGATCCTGACTCCGGGCGGGTTCGCGACTATGGGGTTTGGCCCTCCGGGCGCGATCGGTGCGAAACTGGCAGCACCAGATCGCGTGGTGATCAGTCTGGTTGGCGATGGCGGTTTCGGTCAGAACCCATCAATGCTGGCAACGGCCGTCGAACTTGATCTGGGCATCATCTGGCTGGTTATGAACAACAACGCCTTCGGAACTATCGCAGGTCTGCAAAAGGCGCATTATGGTCTGACATACGGGACTACGTTCCCTGGATCAGCTGAAGCTCCCGCAAACGGACCGGGTTATGCAGACATCGCACGAGCCTACGGTGCTGAAGGGCACAGGCTCAGTGCTGCTGATGAATTGTTGCCGGCATTGGAAGCGGCAATCGCCAGCGGCAAACCAACTGTCCTTGATGTCCCGATGATCAACAATCCGACGCCAACTACCGGGCATTGGAACATCCTCGACATCTATTCGCCAGACAGGGATGTTTCGCACGTCGCAACCTGACGTAGTTTAGAATTTGGGCGTACTTCTACGCGTAAGGCACTTGCCTATGTTTGCAAAACAGAACGGCAAGTGCCGCTGTGCTCAGGTTCAATATCTTGGGCTAACACTGCGTCGTACAAGAGATGATCTCTTCAACTGAAACATCACCGGCATCGGAAAAAGCTTGTAAGTGTTTTGGGTCAGAAATGCTTGACGTTTGGGTCAGAATTGAATGACGGAATTTACCGATTTGCTGAGGTTTTGGGTGTCAATTGAGTCAAATATCAGTGACGTTCCACAGTACTCAAAACATTGAATAAATTCCCGTCAACGTTTTCCTGCCCCTGATCTGCCACTAAAATCAAATCGCTTGGCGGTTCTTCCGCCCGAAACCCGATTGAGTCGGAATGTCGCACCCCACCCCCCAGCTTCACCCGGACGCAGCGCAGTTTTGTTTATTCCCCACGCTTTCCAAGCGCGGGGTATCTGGACTTTTTGACTGTTGGGTCAGATTAGACGAGGGCGAAGTTTTGAGAGACGTATTATGACGTGCACATGATAGGACAGCAAAGAGCCCAATGTGACCGCGCGAAACCAGCGCAACGTCAGGTTCGAGCCCACACCGGAAGTGTTCGATTTTCGCTGCGCGTGCTCGCAGCGTGAAAATTGCGGCACGAGCGAAAAACTCCGTGCCGGTGTGCAGCAGCATAAACGGCCGTTCGTGCTGATCGCAGCATGAAACAGGCGTCGAATTCACAGGTCGCGGACTAAGCCGCCACTCGCCGCACCTTCCACTAAGAAGCGCTCCGCGAACTTTGCGGACCCTGGAACAGCCTTTGACACAACAATTTGGAACGCCGCAGTTAACCGCGTGCACACCAGCATTGATTTAGAAAAGGTCCCAATGCCATCATCTTCTAAAAGTAGGAGGGGATTAGATGTGGAAACCAATCATATTTGCTTTTTTGATTTTCGTGACTGGTGCCGCAGCGGCTATGTCACACGATGTGCGGGATCCAGCGACTTTGCAAAAACCGCTTATTCAGGACTTGTTAACCGAGTCGCTCAAAAGCACTGAGGGCTTGGAGGTTGTCGTGAGCCATGTTGCCCTACCACCAAACCTCACTTTACCAATGCATTGGCATCCCGGTGAAGAATTTGCCTACATTCTGCAGGGCAGCGTCACCCTCATCCTAGACGGCGAAGGCGAACAAGAAGCTTTTTCAGGTGACGTAGGCGTCGTTCCGTTGAAAAAAGTGCACACCGCTCGCTCAGGGGACGAAGGGGCAACCATTTTGGTGTTCCGTGTCCATGAGGAGGGCCAGCCAGGCAGAGTTTTGGTCAGCGACTGATTTTCAAGACAAAGGCGAAATATCCTTTACCGAATGCATGGTTGTCGGAACCGGGGGGGGTGCCGTTTGCCTTCACACTTGCAACCCTGCTTTTTTCCACCCGCTGCGCCAGCGATCAGCGCAGGTTGGAATAGAGAATAATGGTAAACGTGTTGTCTCGGTTATCGAAGCCGCATTCGGAGCGATTTCGTTCAATTTGACAGCCGCTGTTTTTGCCGCATCTATGTCATCGAGCTCAGCGAGCGACGCAATCAGCATCAGGTGGCTCATCAGGAAGGTTGCACGCACAGACAAGGCTTCGCGACAGGCCTGCGCGGCTTCCTCATAACGTCCCAAGTGAAACAAGGCGGCACCCTGTCCCATGAAAGCGGCGTGCCGCAATGGATCACCCGGGCTGAGTTCGACAGACCGGACTGCATGTTCCAGCGCCTTGTCAGGGCGATTCAGCAAATAAAGATTTGCAGCGGCGAGCATGTGGACCGTCGCCGCGTTGGGATTTTCCGACAATGCTTCCTTAAAGGCTGTCCGCGCGCGGGACAGGTCTTGTGCCAGCATAGAGATTGAATGCGCGGCATAAGCCTTTGCAATGCCGTCCGCGCGATCGCTCCGCAGCACCTGCTCTGCGGCCGCGACAGCTGACTTGGGTCCCTGATCTACAGGTTCCAAACCTTGCACAAGACGTTGGATATGAAGCCATGCTAGCAATCCCGCTGCGGAGGCGTATTCCGGATCTCGATCCAAAGCCAGTTTTGTCAGTCGTATTGCCTCTATGTTGTCTTGGTCAGTCAGCAAGTGGAAATGTGATAAAGCTCGGAGGTAGAGCTCGTATGCCTGTAAGTCCTTGGTGGGTTTTGCACGCGCACGATTTGTTTCAGCGTGCCGCACCGATGGTTCAATAGCTGTAACTACGTCTTCGGTGACTTGATCTTGAAGATCAAAGATGTCGTCGAGCACACCGTCAAAGCGGTCCGCCCACAAATGGCTCCCATTTTCGGTATCTATGAGCTGTCCCGTTATGCGGACGCGCTGCCCGGAACGCCGAACGGAGCCTTCCAGTACATACCGAACCCCTAAGTCGCGGCCCACGTCGCGGATGTCCGTGCTTTTCCCCTTATAAGCAAAAGAAGAGTTTCGTGCGACGACCATCAACCAACGAAACCGAGATAGCTCAGTTATGATGTCTTCCGTTATGCCATCGGCAAAGAACTCCTGCTCCGGATCACCCGACATATTGTCGAATGGGAGCACTGCGATTCCCGGCCTCACATCCGCTTTGATCGCGAGATTGGCTTTCGTGCCCTTTGGCCAACACCAGATTCCAACATGCCGCGTGATGTTTTTCAGTTCGGTTTGCTCTCCGCCGTCGAATAATCCCGCATCGTTACGGTCAAGGCTGTTATGTGACATATCTGAAAAGAGCACTTGTCCCGGCTTCGCGAGAGCCTCCAGACGCGCCGCAACATTGATGCCGTCGCCGAAAATGTCATCGCCATCGGTTACCACTTCCCCTGTGTGAACCCCGATGCGCAGTTTGATGTGGTCAGGTTTGTGGGCGGACTGAACTGCAATCGCGCAAGCTGCTGCTTCAGATGGTGATTGAAACTCGACGATCCAGCCGTCGCCCATGCTTTTGATCAGTGAACCATTGGTATCTTCCACGATCGGGAGAAACGTGTCCTCGCGGAAGGTCTTTAATGCAGCGACTGTGCCAGTACGGTCCTGATCCATCAGCGCGGAATAGCCCACAATGTCGGCGGCCAATACCGTCGTGAGACGTCTTCCCATTCACCCCTCCTCTTTGCAATGAAGTTAGCTCGGTGGGTTGCTTCTGTCAGCCCATTCGTCAGATTTTGAAAAGCCTTAATGAATAGAAAGCACAGGTACAGGCATACACGCACAACTAAAAAGGTAATGCTCAAATACCTGTCGCGCATTCAGCAAACGGTCACCTTCATATCCGCGGAGTTAGTTACTTGCGTTTCTTTAGCTGCCAATGTTCGTGGCAAAGCAATTCCGCTTTGGGCTCACTGCCGCCCGATGCCAGTGCAGCATCACCGGCGATGGAGGCGTTCTCGAACCGGCCGTTTGACCAGCGGTCTACACAGCTGAGATATAGCTGGTTTTTCGGATGCGCCGACATCCCCACATCAATAGCCAGTGTTGACGCCCCGCGCCGCGAAATCTGACTGCGAGCCCAATTTTCATAATGCTGCGAATTGTGCGAACGGCAGCTATTGCAAGCTGGATTGGGTCTTTGCCAGATCAATGAACGCACGCAATCGGCGGGTCATGTGCCGCTTGCTTTGATAGTTAATCGAGTAGCGGGGCATCGAAGCGAGGTGGTTTCCAAGCACTTCAACCAGACCATTGGCACCGGATCGCGCTCTGGAGTTTGCGCATATCCTGCAGGACGAGCATTTTCTGAATGGCAAGGATCTGAACGCTGCGGCAACCTATGATGAGATATGCGAGACGCACGGCTTTCCGCCACTTGATACCAATGCGATCGTCAGTGCCACCGAGGAAACACCGTTGGTTGCCGAGAGCTATGGACTGTCCACGTCGTTGGGTATCCAGTCATACCCGACGATCCTCACTTTTGGAGATGATGACAAATTGCTCGGCCAGATCAACTCCGAGTATGAACCAGAGGCATTCACGGCGCGTTTCGAGCAGATCGTGCAATTCAACACAGCTGATAAGCTGCGCACTGTAGTGAGCTAAATACGTCGATCAGAGTGTTTTGAAGTCATCGGTCGTGGCCTCGCTCGGGCCACGACAGTTCTGCATTTTTGAGCATGTCTCGTAAGTGAGCCGTGATCCGTCCCGGACAGTCTGGGTTACGATGCGGCGTGAACACGGATGTGACGGCCGTGGGTCAACCCTTGCACCTTTTCCGCAATCGAGCGGGCATCTATTCCGTGATGCTCGTAGAGATCACCGATTGTGCCCGTTTGACCAAAATGCTCGACACCGAGAGAAATCGTCTGATGTCCCGCCACACCCCCAAGCCACGCCAGGGTGGCGGGGTGGCCGTCGATTGCGGTGACGATTTTGCAATGAGACGGCAGTTCGCCCATCAAGGCCTCAATATGGGAGCGAGCAAGTGCGTTGCCGCGTGAGCGGGCCCGCTGCGCGGCAGTCCAGCCTGCATTAAGCCGGTCCGCTGACGTAACCGCAAGAACACCAACGTCGCGCCGACCCTCACCAATGATCCCGGCCGCCTTGATTGCCTCGGAAGCCACGGCACCTTGATAGGCGATCACGACTTCACAATTCGGGCCGGGCTTGCGGAGCCAGTAAGCGCCATCGATGGCACCCTGCCGGAATGCGTCATCATGCCGTTTCCCGGGCTGTTCGATAGGGTTGGTGGTCAGGCGCAGATAGATGCTGCCACCGGTCTCATCACGTAACCAGGTGCGTTCATCCGGATCGCCTTCACCATCACGCTGCATGTAATCGAAAGCCCATTCCATTATCACCGCTAATTCATCGGCAAAAGCGGGCTCAAAGGCGGCCAGCCCGTCCTGGCTCATGCCGGTTAACGGCGTCCCAATCGACTGGTGCGCGCCGCCTTCTGGGGCCAGTGTCACACCTGACGGCGTGCCGACGATCATGAAGCGCGCATCTTGGTAACAGGCATAGTTCAGCGCATCGAGGCCACGATGCACGAAGGGATCATAGACCGTGCCGATGGGCAGCAGGCGTTTACCGAAAAGGGAATGCGAAAGCCCTGCCGCGCCCAGCAAAAGGAACAGGTTCATCTCGGCGATGCCAAGCTCGATGTGCTGGCCTTCGGGCGTAAATGCCCATTTTGCGGTCGAAGGAATGCGATGCTCGATAAAGGCATCCGCCTGTTCAGAACGCGCGAATAGCTTGCGCCGGTTCACCCAAGAGGCAAGGCCCGTGGTGCCAGTCACATCGGGAGACGTGGTTACAATACGGGCTGCAAGGTCGCTGTCACCTTTGGACAGGTCATCCAGAATTTTACCAAAAGCGGCTTGGGTTGAGATTTCACGATCACTACTGAATTCAACCGCAGGCACCGGCACCTTTGCATCGCTGAACCGACGCGGTCCATCTGCGAAGAACGGGACAGCTTTCAGGAAACCTTCCAGAGCAGCAACATCTTCCACACCGGCGAACCGCTCCCATTCCTGGCCCTCTGCGACACCCATGTGTTTTTGCCAATCAGCAAACTGGGTCTTGTTCATCAACCCGCCGTGGTTGTCTTTGTGCCCGGCAATCGGCGTCCCCCAGCCTTTGACCGTATAGGCCAGAAAACAGGTCGGACGGTCGTGGTCGATGGCGTCAAATGTGTCGGCCATGGTCTCAACACAGTTCCCGCCGAGATTTTCCATCAGTGCTGCCAGCTCGTCATCGCTGCGCCGATCGATGAGGGCGGTAACATCACCTTGATCGCCCAGATCATCCATAAGGCGCTTGCGCCAGACCGAGCCCCCCATGAAGGTCAGCGCCGAGTATTCCTGATTGGGGCAGGCATCGATCCAGTTGCGCAACTTGTCGCCGCCCGGTTCTTCAAACGCGGCCCGTTGAAGGGCACCATGTTTGACGCGCACCACGTCCCAGCCAAAGGCGTCGAAAATCTTTTCGACACGCTCGAACAGGCCTTCGCGGACAATCCCGTCGAGCGACTGACGGTTGTAGTCGATGATCCACCAGGTATTGCGCAGATCGTTTTTCCAACCTTCCTGCAGCGCCTCGTAGATGTTGCCTTCGTCCAGCTCGGCGTCGCCAACGAGTGCCACCATGCGGCCCATGGGGGCACCCTTGCCCCAGTCTTTTGCGGCTATGTAATCCTGGATGATCGATGCAAAGGAAGTAATCGCGACGCCCAGGCCAACAGAGCCGGTGGAGAAATCGACATCGTCAATATCCTTGGTGCGCGAAGGGTAGCTTTGTACACCGCCCAAACCGCGGAAGTTTTCCATTTTCTCGCGAGTCTGGTTGCCCATCAGATACTGGGCCGCGTGAAACACCGGTGAGGCATGGGGTTTGACAGCCACACGGTCTTCGGGCCGCAGCGCCGAGAAATAGAGTGCCGTCATGATCGACACCATGGAGGCTGAAGAGGCCTGGTGACCGCCGATCTTGATCCCGTCCACCTTCGGTCGGACATGGTTCGCGTGGTGGATCATCCAGTGCGAATGCCACAGCAGGAGCTGTTCGACGGTTTTCAGATGTTTGCGCGAAGCGGTCATGGCAAGCCTCCCAGAGTTGGGCGTTAGTCTTCGATTTGTGTGGTGACGATCTCGCCAGACAGGGCGACTGGGTTGATAATCGTTTGAGCATTGGGACTGTGTTTGACAGCCTTTTCATGCAGCGCTTCGAACTGTTCCGGGGTGCCGTCGCCTGTCACGTGGATGGTGTAGCGGATTTCCGGGAAGCCCACCGGAGCATTGGTGCCCAGACCCATGAAGCCGCGCAGGTCCAGTGTTCCGTCAAAGTCGATCTTGACGGATTCCAACTGAATTCCTTCTGCCGTGGCGCCGGCCACAAACGCAACCATCATGCAGGACCCAAGACCGGACAGCAGCAATTCCTGAGGGTTGGGGCCATGATTGTTGCCCATCAACTGGCGCGGTTCGTCCGCTTTCCAGGTGAAGGACCTGCTGACTTTGTGAGGTCCGACCAGCATTGGCTTGGTCGATGAACGTGCGCGGGTGCCGCTTTCCCAGTCAATCTCAATGCCGTAGTTCATCAGGCCTTCTTCGGGATTGCCCGAGACTTCATTGACGAATTCGCTCAGGGCGGCGGTAGGGATGGAGTTGCGCATTATGCAGCACCTTTCATGGCGGAGATGGCGTTGAGAGCTTGGTCAAAATCGGCGATCAGGTCATTTGCGTCTTCGATGCCCACAGAGAGGCGGACGCACCCGGGGTAGATGCCGATATCTGCGCGTTGGCGCGCGGTCATCGTGGCTTGTGAAGAGTTGAAGGGAAGGCTGATGAGGCTTTCGATACCGCCAAGACTGGTCGCCTGTTTCGGCAGTTTCAGATGATCCATCAAAGCGAGAGCGGCCTGATCTCCGCCTTTGACAAAAAAGGTCACGTTGCCGGTGCCCATCTTCATCAACTCTTTGGCGCGGGCGTGGTCGGGATGACTGGGCAGCATCGGATACAAGACCTTGTCAACCGCAGGGTGGGTCTCAAGAAATTCAGCCAATGCAGTGGCCGAGGCTTCATGGGCCTTCATACGAATATCCAGTGTCTTGAGGCCACGTTCCAACAGGAAACAAGCGTGCGGGTCGAGCGACCCGCCATAGTTCAGCAGTCGCGGCCAGATCATGTCGACCAGCTTGCGTGGACCGCAAACGACCCCAGCGATAAGGTCCGAATGGCCGTTGAGGTATTTCGACGCTGAGTGCACCACCAAATCCACGCCCAATTCCAACGGCTTCATGACGGGGGGCGGGGCGAAGGTACTGTCAACGATTAGACGCAGGTTATGGCGCTTTGCGATATCAACCAGGGCAGGGATGTCGACAACCTTCAGCACCGGATTGGTGATCACCTCAAAGTAGAGGATCTGGGTGTTGGGCTGTATCGCGGCTTCGATGGCTTCAAGATCGTAGCTGTCCACCAGAGTGGCGGACATGCCAAGCGACGGAAATTCCTGATTGAAGAGATTATATGTGCCGCCATAGAGATCGCTTGCCGCGACCACATGGGCACCTTTGTCGACGAGGGCCATGACCGCTGCCGTAATGGCTGCCATGCCTGAGCTGAACACGATGGCACTTTCTGCACCTTCAAGCGTGGCGAGCTTTTCCTGGACCGCCCATTGCGACGGGTTTCCGTAGCGCGTGTAGATGAAACGATCGCGACCAAACCCTTCTTCGATAGACCCATAGGTTTCCTCATGCAGGATGAAGGTTGAGGTCTGGTAGATCGGTGTTCCAACGGCGCCGGTACGTGGGTCATCATGGGTGCCAGCATGAACGGCCTTGGTCGACATGCCCATTTTGTCCATCGGATGGGTGTCCAGAAACGGCCCGGATTTGCGCGCTCGGTCCAGTTTGTTGATCCAGCCGCCCTGGTTGCGTGTCGCTGCATGGCTGGTGGCATCGCCATATAGTGGTTTCTTGGTCATTTCATCCTCCAGTCAGTGCGGTCTACTCAGCCGCAATGGCATTGTGTTGAGACAGGGCCGCCATCAAATCATCGATCAGGTCATCGACGGTCTCCAATCCAACGGAGAGGCGCACGAGACCTTCTGCAATGCCGTGTTCGGCCCGTTCTTCCGGCGAATATGTGGAATGGGTCATGCTTGCAGGGTGCTGAATAAGGCTTTCCGCATCACCAAGGCTGACCGCGCGTTGAATGAGTTTCAGGCGGTTCATGACGGCAATACCGCCATCCTTGCCGCCAACAACTTCAAACGGGATCATGCCGCCAAAGTCCGACATCTGACGGCGTGCAAGCTCGGCTTGCGGGAAACTGTCGAGACCCGGATAGTGAACACTGGCCACCGCTGGGTGATCTTCAAGCATTTGGGCGATTTGCATCGCTGACCGGCAATGCCGTTCAACCCGCAGTTCCAGTGTTTTCAAGCCACGCAAGAGCAACATGGCCGTGAAAGGGGACATGACTGATCCTGTCATGTCTTTCAATCCGACCAACCGAACCTGTTTCATGTCTTCGGCAGAGCCTGCAATGAGACCAGCCACCAGATCACCATGGCCACCCAGATACTTGGTAGCCGAATGCAGGACGATATCTGCCCCATGCTCCAACGGTCGGGTTAGCACTGGTGTCGCATAGGTGTTGTCGACCACCACTTTTGCGCCTTTTGCCTGGGCAATCCGTGAGATTGCCGCAATGTCTACAAGACGGTTGTTGGGATTGGCTGGAGTCTCGAAATAGACAACCTTGGTTCGGTCCGTGATCGCTTCGGTCAAATTTTCGGGGTCGGTGAGATCAACAGGGGTGACCTTGACGTCGAACTTTGTCAGCCCGTGGCTCAGAAAGGCGAAAGTGCAACCATAAAGCGTTTTGTCGATAATCACCTCGTCACCTGCTTCGACGAGTGTCCAGAAGACAGAAGTAATCGCGCCCATACCAGAGGCTGTGGCCAACCCGGCTTCCGCACCTTCCAGATTGGCGATGCGTTCTTCAAGTTGATCAAGCGTCGGATTTGAAATGCGGCTGTAGAAATGTCCTTGCTGTTCTCCAGCAAACATCGCGCCACCCGCTTCCGCGGTCTCAAAAGTGAATGTGGAGGTCAGGTATATAGGCGGGTTCAGTGACCCCTGATGATTTCCTGCGTCATAGCCATGATGGATTGCCCGCGTGGAAAACCCGGCAACGTCTTTCGTCATGAGAGACCCTCCTATGTGTCACGGCACTTTAGGATGGAGCAGAGGGCATTTGGTTGCTATCTTCACCCTTGTGACGTCATGGATTGGAACTTTATGCCAAAAGCAACGAAAATAGACGCGACAGATCGCAAGATGATCCGTGCCCTCCAAAACAATGGTCGAATAACGAATCTCGATCTTGCAGATGAGGTGAACCTGTCGCCTTCACCCTGCTTGAGACGTCTCCGAAATCTCGAACAGAAAGAGGTAATCAGAGGCTACAGCGTCGATGTCGATGCCGCAGCATATGGACTGCCCATCACCGTGTTTGTTCGGGTCACGCTTCAAGGGCACACGGCGGATATTGTTGGTCTGTTTGAAGACGAAGTGCGCAATATACCGGAAGTGCTGGAATGCTACGTCATGACGGGGGCAGCCGACTATTTGCTCCGTGTTGTCGCATCAGACCTAGAAGACTATGAACGGTTTGTTCGCCAGCGCCTTCACAAGATCGGTTGCATCAATTCAATCGACACCAGTTTTGTCTACGGCGTTGTGAAACAGGCGCATGTTTTTCCCGAACTCGACGCTTAGTCCACCGACGATAAGGGGCGACGCGCCATACGGTCCGCCAGGCTCTCTCGCCGGGGAAAGTCAGCCAATGCGCGCTTCACATCGTCCGGCGTTTTCAGGTCCTTCAACCAGGTATCGCCCGCGATGATTTCGGCATAGTAGGGGATCTGCAAAAGCCGTTTGCCCGGATCTTCCTCGATACGCATCGTGTAGTATCCAATCTGATGGTAGTACATCGTGCGCGCTCTCACCAAAGCGGACATAGGGTCGTGCCCGAACCCTTCGAACACCCATTGATACAGTGATATGCGTTTGTGATCGATAAAGCGTAGGGTGCGTGCAGCCAATTTAGACGTTTTGCTCCATTCCCTGACCGCAACATCCAGTGGCGCATCGAACTGGGGGCTCAAGACCCAAACATATGCGAGAGCGAGATATTGGGCGCGGGGTTCATCGGCGGCTTCTTCCAGAGCTTCAAAAAAAGGATGAACATTGGTGGCCAACCAATCCTTCAGCAGTGCGCGATACAGGGCATCGCGGTTCTTAAAATGCCAGTAGAAACTTCCAGGCGTTACTTTCAACTTCCGGGCCAGTGGCTCGACCTTGACGGCCGATATGCCACGTTTGATCAACACGTCCCGCGACGCCGAGATCCAGTCTTCAGCTGAAATCGAACCTGCCTTTGGTGCTCTTTTCTTGGCGCTCAATTTGGTTTCCGTTCCATAAGATCGTTCGTCAGCTTGCTTTCTTCCGAATGTGTCCGGCGTGGTTACACCCGTTAGCGACGCCTCCATATGCTGTGTCCAGATCCGGAACACCAGTCAAACTGGCAATCTGTCGCTCAAGCATCTCCCATACAGCCTCCTTAAGCGCAGCTCGGACGTGCATACGATATGTCTGGGGATGATCATGACGATATAAAAGTACACCAAATCCGTGCCACAGCCTGGAAACGGAAGGAGAAGGCGCACAACCCACAAATTCCGTGCCCGTCGCGATCAGCCGTTCGGCATTTGGCCCGGTAATGGACAACACAGCATAGGCGGAACTCATGTCTGAGATCGCAACGCCTTCTTCGGTGTGCCACCCATCGGATAATGCCGGACCATTCACAACTAGGATACGATCTCGTCTCTGGCGCACCGCATAGAAATCCCGCGATGCCATTTCTGTACCGCCCTTAGTCGCGATATCTGCACCGCATATCGAAAGGCAATTGTTCAGCGCACCGCTGATCACGGTCTGTCGTCCCACATCAAGCATGTGTACTTCGATGCCTACACCTGACAGGGAAGGGCGCTCTCGGCCCAAGGCTGCTGGCCATTTACTGCGATCATCACGCATCAATTCGTGCTCCCTCGGTATCAAATGCACAGGAAGGTGTAATAGTTGCCCGCCGGGTTTTTCCCATATGACAGATATCCACGGACTGACCCATTTTTCCCAAACCCCCGCTCACCAGCGCCAAGGCGATCGGTCTATTGAGGCTTGGGCTGTCGTGGCTTGAGGTCACGTATCCCAGAGACATCCGTTCCCCATTTTGGTCCTTGACGATATGCGCCCCAATCGGAAGTAAGGGTTCGTCGTCTTCGACCGAGAGGCCCACAAGCTGTTTGCGGTCCTCACGGCTGGCATTCTCTGTATGCAGACTTCGGTCGCCAACAAAGGCAGCGGATTTGCGAAGGCGAGGGGCACCAAACCCAAGGTCATGGGGCATGGTCTCACCTTCGGTATCTTTTCCAACGATTATGTATCCCTTTTCGGCCCGGAGGACGATCAACGCTTCTGCCCCGACGGGGGCTGCGCCATATGGTTTGCCAACGGCCATTGCCCGTTGCCACAAACTTGAGACGGCGCTGTTGGGCACCGAAATCTCAAAGCTGGTATCCCCGGTGAAGCTCACACGTGCAACACGGGCCTGAACCCCTTCGAATGCGCCAAATTTCAGCGTCATGTGCGCGAAATCCTCCAGCGTGTCCAAAACGCCCAATTCGTCGACAATGGCGCGGGCCTTGGGCCCGGCAATCGTTACCGTGGACCAGTTTTGCGTGGCGTCGTGGATATGGACGCGATCCGGGTCAAAACTGTCCTGCCGCCAATGTTCAAGATGCGCCATGACCGCATCCGCGTGAGAAGACGAACAAGAGATGATGAAACGTGTGTCATCCACACAGGCCATGACTCCATCATCAAAAACCAAACCGGTTTCGGTCAGCATGAATCCATACCTGATGCGGCCTGGCTTCAGATTGGACATGGTGTTGTAGTAGATGAAGTTTACAAAGGCGCGCGCGTCAGGCCCGATCACTTCAATCGCGCCGAGCGCTGAGCCATCCATGATCGCGGCGGCCGTTCGCGCGATCTCGCACTCCCTTGCGACAGCGCTTTGTTCATCATCCCCACCATACCAGGCCGGACGCAGCCAACCGCCATATTCACCAAGAGCCGCGCCAAGCGCACGATGCTCAGCCTCAAGCGCCAGACGTTTGAGTGGCGCAACTTGAGTGTCGCGGTGCGCCCCCCGATAGGCCTCCAACGGAACGGGCACAAAAGGTGGGCGGAAGGTGGTTGTTCCAACCTCCGGGATTTTCTGACCCTTCAGCTCGGCCATGGCTGCCAGCCCGGCAATATTGGACGTCTTTCCCTGATCGCCTGCCATGCCCAGGGTCGTATAGCGTTTCAGGTGCTCGACCGAGACCATGTTCTCGCGATGCGCCAAAGCCACGTCCTTGAGTGTCACGTCATGTTGAAAATCAATCCACTGACGCCCGTCCGTGTTACGCGTATCGGGCAGAAGGGGTGGAATGCTGTAAACATGACGCTCTGGCCTTGGAGTGTTGAGTGCAGCACTTCTGGCCTCTTCCTCAACCGCACCTCGTTCATAGGTGCCATTCGCGCCACCGATCACGCGCATCCATTCTGGTCCGTTGGACGGTACAAACGTCTGTCGACCCTCGTCCCAATCCAACTTTCCTCCCGCGTGGCGCCAAAGATGAACCAGAGGTGTGAGACCCGCCGAGGCAAGGATCGTATCGCAAGGATAGGTGTTTTCGTCCAGGTGTAGTCCTTTGAGGCCTCGGGAGCCGATCGCTTTTGCAGGTCCCGATTTTGGATCGACGAGGTCAACATTTGCCCCGACATTTTCCAGTTGCGCGGCCACATCCTGAGCGTCCGGGCGATTTGACAGGATCGCGATCTGTTGTCCGACCATTACGCCATAGCGCGCAAGAAACTCCGCGCCCGCATCCAGGGACATGACACCGGGGCGGTCATTGTTGGAAAAGGTGACGGGGCGGTCCACAGCACCGGTTGCGATAATGACGTTGTCGGGGCGAAGTTTCCGGACCACCGGAGCGATTCCAAGCCCGCGATCTGTCACAACCGAAACCGCCTGATGATCATAAACGCCAATCGCTGTTGTGTTGCTTAAAACCCGACCACCGGCATCCTCAATTGCGGATAGCTGTTCAGCAACCCAATAGGACGGTGCCTCTGCGGCGTCGTTGGGATAGCGATAGGAGCTGCCACCAAACTCGGGATGATCATCGA
Organism: Ruegeria sp. CG1; assembly: GCF_056537265.1. Lineage (NCBI taxonomy): Bacteria > Pseudomonadati > Pseudomonadota > Alphaproteobacteria > Rhodobacterales > Roseobacteraceae > Ruegeria > Ruegeria sp. CG1. The sequence continues at coordinate 117,603 of NZ_JBQFRF010000007.1, forward strand.
TCAAAAGAACTGATTTGCCAGACTTGGCAGCGGTTCTGGCTGCCGTCAGACCAGCAGGCCCGCCGCCGATCACCAGTGTTTCACAGTGCTCGTGCAATATGGCCGCTTCAAAACCGTCCTGGGCATCTGCACTGAGCGTGCCAATCCCGGCCATTTTCCGGATCATCGGTTCAAACAGGTGCCAATCTGGCCACATGAACATCTTGTAGTAGAACCCGGCAGGCATAAATCTGTGGGCGAGATCCAGAAGTCCCTTCAGATCCTTTTGAGCTGTCGGCCAGGCGTTGACGGAGCGTACATCCATTCCTTCGACGAGTTGAGTCATGGTTGCCTGACAATTGGGGTAGGGGACGCCGGCAAGTTCGATATCAACGATCGCGTTCGGGTCGTCGAACCAAGCGCCCCAGACACCGCGTGGTCTGTGATACTTGAAACTCCGGCCAAGTACACGGACGCCGGAGGCCAAGAGGGCTGATGCGACCGTGTCGCCTTGAAACCCCTGGTAAGTCTTGCCATCAAAGCGGAAGCTGAGGGTTTTCGAGCGGTTAACCAGACCGCGCGTTCCAATGCGGTGCCCAGTCATGCCGCATCCTTTCGCATTGCGGTGGTCCCCAATACTTCCATCGTGGCGCTGTCGCGTTCCATGATGAAATATTCCTGACAGGTTGTATGAACCCAAATCTCGCGGGTTGGTCCCTTGGCGTTTTTGCAAAAAAACAGGTAGTTGGCCCACTCTTTGTCGCTGACATCTTGTGTGGTGTCAGGACGTGTTTTTCCGGCCTCGCCAGCGAAATGGAACTCTCGTTCGTCGCGAAGACCGCAAAATGGACAGGGGAAGCGTTGCATTCAGCTCTCTTTCTTCAATGCGCAATGCCAGAGCCGGCAGCCTCGTCCAGGAGGCGGCCGGTACGAAAACGGTCAGGGTCGAAGGGGCGGCTGATATCGTGGTGGCCGCCTGTCGCCAGCAAATGCGCAAAGACGTATCCGCCAGCCGGGATCGCCTTGAAGCCGCCGGTGCCCCAACCGCAGTTGATATAGATCCCTTCGGTGCCCGAAGGCCCGATAAGCGGGGAACTGTCCGGGCTGACATCCACGTTACCTGCCCAATGCCGCAGCAATTTGACTTTGGCCAAGGCGGGTGCCATCTCGATGATGCCGGACAGGACAGTTTCCTGCATCGGCGAATTTCCACGCTGTGCATAAGACGGGATGCGGTCCAAACCGCCGCCAATGACCAATCCACCTTTGTCGGATTGGCTGAAGTAGCTACCTGTCATCGGTGAAAATGCCACCGTATCCATGACCGGCTTGACCGCCTCGGTGACGAAGGCCTGAAGGGCGTAAGAATGGATGGGCAGGCTGTAGCCCCCCATTTCGGCAAGTACCGAAGAGTGACCGGCAACGGCGACCCCGATGCGATCTGAACGGATTTTACCCAGTGTTGTTTCGACACCTTTGCAAACACCGCCTTCGATCAGAAAACCGGTGACCTCGCAATTCTGGATGATATCGACACCCTGCTGGTCTGCTGCGCGCGCGTAGCCCCATGCCACCGCATCATGACGCCCGGTTCCACCGCGCCCCTGAAAGATGGCCCCGTGAATCGGATAACGTGCGTCGCTTCCATAGTTCAGTATGGGTGCTTTCTTCTGAACGTCCTTGGCGTCCAACAATTCCGCATCCACGCCATTGATCTGCATCGCGTTTACTGTGCGAGAAGCGATCTCCATCTCAGCCTCGGAATGGGTCAACACCATCATTCCGCGCTGCGAGAACATCACATTGTAATTGATGTCGCGGGAGAGCTTTTCGTAGAGCCGGACCGAAAGATCATAGAGTCGGGTGCTTTCCGGGTAGAAGTAGTTCGACCGGATTACGGTTGTGTTGCGGCCGGTATTTCCGCCGCCAAGCCAACCCTTTTCAATCACGGCAACCTTTCTGACACCGTGGTTCTTGGCCAGGTAATAGGCCGTTGCCAAACCATGGCCACCACCACCTATGACAATCACATCATAGGCGTCTTGCGGGGCCGGACTCCGCCAGAGCGGAGCCCATCCCTTGTGGCCCCGCAACCCTTCGCGGAAGACCGAAAATGCCGAATAGTGACGCGACATTGTGTGTCCTTTGTTTTGTCAGCCAAGCAGAAGTTCCGGCAGCCATAGTGCGACGCCGGGGATGAATGTGGTCAAAAGGAGCGTCGGCAACCATGCGAAGCAGATGAAGATCATGGTCGGACCAAGCATTTTTTGCACCGGTGCATCGGTGACGCGAGCGCCAAGAAACAACAAAGGTGCTGTTGGTGGCGTGATGTTACCCATACCCAAGTTGACACCTAGGATTGCGGCAAAGTGGATCGGATCCACGCCAACGCTTTTTGCGATAGGCAAAAGCAGCGTCGCACTCAGGATCAAGCCGCTGAAATCATCCATGATCATGCCAATCAAGATCATCGTCAGGTTGATCATCAGCAAAACAACAATAGGGTTGTCCGAAATCGAAAAGATCAGCTCCTCAGCCATACCGGGGATGTCTTCGAAGATCAGGAACCGGCTAACGATCAGAACCATGAAGATCATGACCATGACCACACCAATGGTAACCCCGGATTCCTTCAGAGTTTCGAGGAATATTTTCCAGGTCAGGCCCTTGTAGACAAAAAAACCGATAGGGATCGCATAGATCACCGCAACGCCCGCCGCCTCGGTCGGAGTCATGATGCCGCCGTAAATGCCGCCCAAAATGATGATGGGCATCATCAGAGCGGGGAATGCGACAAGGGTCTTGCGACTAAACGCGAGGATCAGTCGCTCGCGCTCTTCAGGCAAAACAATATTGGTCTGTTTGCGCATCATGATCAGGTTGATGATCACCAAGAGAGAGGCGACGATGATGCCGGGCAAAACTGTGGCCAGAAAGCACTTGAGAACCGATTGCTGCGTGATCCAGGCATAGATTAGCTGTGCTGAGCTGGGCGGGATCAAAAGGCCCAGCGGGCTTGCCGCCACCAGAAGCGCGGCTGAAAACCCCTCGGGATAATTGGCTTTGCGCAAATGCGGCATCATGACCGAGCCGATGCATGTCAGTGTTGCAGCCCCGCTACCAGAGATGGCTCCAAACATCGCGCTTGCGACCACTGACGCTCCAGACAGACCGCCTCGAATGCGGCCCAGCAACATCTCAGCCAGATCGACAATCGGAGAGGCGATCTTACCGTTTTTCATGATGTCGCCCGCAACAATGAAGAGGGGAATCACAAGTATCACGACGGTGTTCATCTTCCAGTGGCCAGTTGGCAGGAAGCCAGACACGTCATGGCCGCCGGTATAAGCCAAAAAGATCAGTACGCCGCCAAAGGCGATTGGGACAGCCACACCCGCAAACAGCAGGATGCAGATAAGTAAGACGGAAATGCCGATGATCATTATGGATGTCCCTTCCCGGGATTGCCGGTAATGCCGCTCTTATCCATCTGAGCAATCACGCCTGCAGTTCCGAATTTCAGAAGTACGTAGAGGTGGAGCGCGCTGTAAAAGGCCATGAACGAAAACCCTACAAATATCCCGAGCCGTGGGACAAAGAAGGGTATGCGAAGCGCAATCGTTGTCTGCCATTGCGGGTAGGAGGCGATCTCATCCCGTAGCATCAGGATCGCCCAATAAACCAGAAAACAGGTTACAACTAACTCAACCGAAGTGATGATGGCTTTTCGCCACCAGACGATAGTTGGATTCGTAAGCCAGCTTTCCAGAATGTCGGCTTTGATCTGACTGTCTTCATATGTGCCTACAGCGCTACCAAGAAAGAACAGCCAAAAGCACATGGGCATCAGCCACTCTTCGTAGGCAAATAGGTCGCTCTTTAACACGTAGCGCAGCACCACCACCATGAAGAATGTCAGCGCGAGGATGAATGTTGAAAGCATCAGGAATGCTGACTTTATCTTAATCAGCCGTCTGACGGTTTGTCCCAATTTGGGTGGGAGTTGATCGGCAAGTTCTATCACGGCAACCGCTCCAGAATTGACGAAGTGGGCCGGGGAGAATGGCCCACTTCGCTAGGCTTCAGTTGGCGGTCAGGCGGTCAAGTATGTCCTGTCCAACGACATCCGCCACGTTCGGCCAAACGGTAGCCTGAATATGGGATTTGATCGCATCGCGCTCTTCTTGCGTGAATTCGATGATTTCCCAGTTTGAGTCGACCAGTTGATCGACAAAGCCCTGGCTGCGCTCCCAGGCCAACCGGCTGATCTCAGCGGCGGCTGCAGCTGTTTCTTTGTCCACAACGGCACGCTGCTCATCGTTCAGTTCGTTGTAGAAATCCTGATTGGCGTAGATCATCGTGCTTTCGATGAAGGCGTTGTACGGCACATATGTGTTGCCTACGTCGCTTGCTGCGAAGGTCGTATAGGCCCATTCAGGTGTACAGCAAATTGCACCGTCAATGGTGCCAGCCTGTACGGCAGGGAAGACTTCGGCCCAGTTCAGGGTCGTCACCTGGTAGCCCAATTCTTCCATGGTCTGTTTCGCGATCTGCGAAGACCAGGCGCGTACATTCATCTCCTGATTGCCCAGTCCAGTTGGATTCGCGGGACGTTCGGTGGCGATCATTCCGATCAGGCCCTCGCCAATAGTTGCCAGCGGCTGGATGCCAAAGGATGTCAGGATCTCTTCGAGGATCTGGTTGTACTCTGAATTCGGATCGCCATAGACAGCATCCAGTTCTTCCTTGGTGGTGACCAGGAAGGGAAGGCTGTTGATTTCGAGCCTTGGGTCTTTCTGTGCATACACCGTGGCATGAACCATATCCACGTTACCGCGAATGGCGCTTTCAAGAAGTTCCTCGCCGGAACCAAGCTGGCCTGCGGGGAAGTACTTCACCTTGAGGCCGACGCTAGCGTTTTCCATGTTCTCCGCCATTTGTTCAAGCACGGCGTTTCCAAAGTGCTCGGCAGGTACGGTGCCCGCGATACGCAGGCGTACATCTTGCGCAACAGCGGCTGACGCGGCCAGCGTCACGGCCGCGGTCATCATCATCAGACGTGACGTGAATTTCATTTCTAGTCTCCTGTTGGTTTGTGAATCTGGTTAAACAGCAACTCTTGAACATAGGTTGCCCTATGGTCAAACATAGGGATACAAATGACGTTATGGCAAGGATTTGTTTTTTTGTTGCTTTGAAAGCGGGCGATAGCAGCAGAGACGCTTGGCGTTTTAGAACCTGTCAATCTTGACTACCGTATTGATAGAAAATGTTATTCTCTCCCCGCAGCTATAACGCCATCACTTCTGAGTGGGCACGTCAGCAATCGGTGAAAATTAAGTGATGCTCAGTGGTCATCTGAGAGTCCGAATCAGTTTCGTGCTGATCGGACGATGTCAGTGCAGCTTGTCCTACTTGGAGCATCAGTAGGCCAACAACCTTGTTGGCACTATGCCCGTCACCTGCACCAGGCGGCATTTGAGAGCCAACACGACCGTTCGGTCATTGGGAGAATAGCCCTCATCTGGCAGGGCAAATTTGCATAGCAGGGTTGCGAAAATTTCACTTCTCAGGACTCAAAAGGAGGTCTAGGTGCGATTTTAGAAACAACATGCGCCCTGGAGCCAAAACAATGTCTAACGGCCTGAAAATTGCAAAAGAAGCCACCATCATGATCACGCTAACAATCGCCGTGGTTGCCGGAAACGTTTGGATGATGATGATGTAAACCCCTGCATCAGGGGAGGGTCGGCGGGAGTTTTCCCTTTGGCCCCAATCAAATCATATAGGCAGCGCGGAACAGAGTTTCGCGCTGTTTTTCTATTTCTGGACGTCTCTCAACACGCGGGGGCACCGGGCAAAATGTAGAGTGATGCGGGACGCGATCATTCAGATTGAGCTTACAGAACCATCTGTATGGGAGGTTCAGATGCACCTCTTCATACTGCCGACGCTCGTATCGGATGCCGAAACAGTAGCCGACCAGAAGCATGCGGATCATCAATTTAGCATCGACCAATGGCCGGCCCTTGTGGCTATAGAAATCAGTCAAATAGCCATCAGAGAGTGCGACGAGATGAGCTATTCGATTTCGTTGTTCTGCGCGCCGCAAGCGACCCGGACCGCTAAGAGGATTTGGTCAGTTGCGGAGGAATATCTGGATCAGCCATTTTGTAGCGACAAGGCTCCGCCGCCGCTATTGCGGTCATTCGCGCAGTCGCAGCGAAAGAGCGTTTTGTCCCGCAGAGCGGAAATTCGGCTAAAGATCAGGGAATGTCTGCTTGGTCCTTCTAGCCGGAACACGCTATCAGAGCGGCCTATGCCACTCTTGAAACCGGCCTAACCCAAAGAAGATAGATGCCCACTCGCAGGGGCGAGGCTTACGCCCCGCCCTTTACTAGGTTGTCCCGCTTCCAAAGAGGTTGCAGGTTGCTGTAGTGGCAAAGTTCGATGAGGTGTTCCAAAGACCCTGCAGCTGAGAGAGGGGTGATATGGTCCACCTCCCATTGACCATACCGATCCCATGTCATGCCGACCGAGAACCGGGCTTCAATGTGCCGCTTTAAATCAGCATGCGAGCAACCGACTGCCCGAGACGGGCTGGCCCAACCCCTCAATACCTGACCTGATCGGTTTTGTACTGACCTGAACATACGGTAAGAAGGATCGTTTGCTCGACACTGTCGATCCCTCTCCACCGTTTTCTCGGCGTTGCACTTAACGCACTGACGATTGCTGACATACCGCTCAGCCATGTGTCCATACTTGCACGGACGACCTGTCCAGAAACGAGAAAGGCCGCGCACGGCGGCCTCTTCACGAGTTAGGAACATCTGTTCCTCTGCTATGTCAAAGGGCATTAGGCTACTGCCGCCACCCGACGACCCTCCAACCGGGCAAGCAACTCAACCTGTCTCTGTCCTTTCGCATTGACCGGTCCACTGTTGACCTGTCCAGTCAGCAGCCAGTTTAACAGCAAGTTCCGCATTCTCTGAGAAGGCATGTAGAGCGTTACCCGACGCCGCGGTTCGTAGGCGTGTCCGGTTAGATTTAGACCCCCGACACGTATTGCGGATCGGAAGAGCCACTGCACCAGTTCCGTCAACGCATAGGCATCCGAGAACCTACGCGCCTCAATGCTATTGCGCTTCATGCCTAGAAACGTAAGCAGTTGTGGGTTGGGGTGTTGATCATAGAGGTACACCGCTGTTGTGCACCCGATATGATCATTGGTCCCGCGCGTAGTGTTGGGCACAAAGCTGACACCGTTTGTGGTCCATTCCTCGTCAAAGGTCTCCGTGTCCTTGTTGTACACGTCTTCCTTCACTGCGCGACCAAACAGCCGTGTATGCTTTGATAGCCTGCCTGCCTTTGGCTTTTGGCCTGTTACTGCCCCATGCCACAGGTCACGTGCACACGTCAGCATAACGGTTTTTAGGTTTACTCCATACAGTTCTCTGTCTTTGAACTTGCGTAGCTTCTGACCGATCGAAGAGCACTCCCGATGGGTTTTGATCGACTTTAGCTGTGCGCAATGTGTCCACTTTTGGTTCGCTATCTCTGGCATTGGTAGAACCGTTAGCGCGTTAGCAACATCTTCTCGCCATGCTGCCTCATCTACTGCATCCAGACGCTCCACTTCCAGAGTGAAGCATTCGGGGTGGTCTTTCCGCAGTTTTTGCAGGTACTGCAGCAGCACCGATCCTTCAGAAAGGTACGTGTAAATCGTCACGGATTTGGGCTTAAGCAAGAGTTCTTTGGGAATGGCGAGGACAAACAGCTTCTCGCTTATGCGATACAGTGCACCCGACTTGGCTTTGTCATAGAGTGATCGGTCAAATGTCTTGTTTCCTTTGTGGTAGAGCTCATCCCACAGTGCCGTCGGAACAATACGTCCGACAGGCTCCTCTTCCGCCAAGCCAAGGCCGAGGTAAGCTGTGTTAAAGTCAACCTTTCGGACTGTCTGGTCCACCTTCAAGGGATCAATGACCTCGTCGATGATGAGGTTGTATCCATCGAGTAGGTGATCGACTTCGATGGTCGGTTTGCCATTGCTATCGAACTTAGTACATCTCGCAATCCCTGTGTCTTGGGTTGCCAGAGTTCCAAGTCGGTAGAAAAGTGCGTGAGTACAAGCGATAGATTTGCCTGCGCGGATCAACTTCTCGCAGTGATCGCTTTTGTTGCTAACGTTGCTAACGGGTTGTGTAAGAATGAAATCCGAGCCTTTTCGGGCATCTTCGATGAACCGGTCCACCTCACTCAGGTAAGGCACAACTGCTATGTACTTCTCCTGCTTTTTGAAGCTGCGGTTGATCTGTGTGGATTTGCCATAGCCGCATGGCATGTCGACAAGACGAATGTGGGACATGAAGGTCTCCTGTTTTTGGTCCATTGGACCTATTTTGGGGATAGTGCTCTGACGTGTGTCGAGCAGATGGATTTGCCCCATTGGGGCGACTGGGAAAACTCCCGGTGAACGCGCAATGGCTAAACTAGAGGGATCAATAGCCCTCTATTCAGTACCTTTGCTTACAGGTCAGCGTGATTTAGTGTTTATTTACTTATGCTTAGTTGCCTCTTGCTCCACTCGCATTGGAGTGAAGGAAGGCCAAGTCGTCTAAGCGACCCGATCAACACTGACCAAGCGAAACCTATATGCTCAACTGAGGGAGCGGTTTTGCTCAAATGAGGGAGTGGTAACGCTTGTTAGTTCACAAGACGGAGGGTTAGCGCCTGTGTGTTCACAAGAGGAAGGGTTAATGCCATTTCCAAATGTGTGCGGGACAGAAAGCCAGCCACGGGACAGCCAAAAGGCTAGGGGAGCAATGTTGTCGCTTGATAGGGAGTAGGGTGGTCAAAAACTGACGCATCGAGAGACTACGACCACCCTGAACAACATCACGCCGATTTAGGCATGTTCGACGGCTGCCAACTTTGCCACGATGTCATCGGTCTGCAGGTGGGTGTAACGCATTAGCATCCGCAAATCTCGATGTCCGCTGATCATTTGGACCTGCGCCAACGATAACCCGCTTTCCACAAAGCGGGACATGGCCTCGTGCCGAATATCATGAAATGTAAGGTCAACCACACCTGCACGTTGTCTGAGGCGTTCAAAGGCCAATCGCACGGAGTTACCAGACAGGGGCAAACACCGTTCGTCACCGCGTGGCAGGTCCATCAACACGGCAACGGCATTTGGGCTGAGAGGAACAGTACGGGCGCGACCGTTTTTTGTTTGGGGCAAGAACACTGTCCGACGCTCAAGGTCTACATGCTTCCATTGCATCGACAGCAACTCGCCACGTCGCATCCCGGTAGCCAAAGCCAGCATCAACAATGGCTTCATCAACGGGGACCGAGATTGGTTCACGGCTCCCAACAAAGCCTTCCATTCTCCTTCCCGCAATCGTCTCTCGCGGCGGTTGTCTATCTTTGGTCGCCGGACAGACTTGACCGGGTTTCCCTGTGGCAGATTCTGCCCCCAATCCTCACAGGCGACATCAAGCGCGTGCTGTAACCAACCCAGTTCCCTAACGACAGTTGCCGCCTTCATAGTTTTGATGCGCTGGTCACGATAGTGGACAAAATCTGAGGATCGCAGCTTGCTGACCTTCCTGCTGGCTAACTTGGAGCACTTGCGCAGGAACCCGTTGATTGCATAACTTTCATTGTCCGCGCACCGTTTCTCGCTCGTGACGTTATCCCGGTACTTGCGCAGCACCTCACCAAGGTTCATCTCGGACGTGCTCGCACCGAGGGTTGGAGTTAGCAATCCTCTGTCCGCGCTCAACTCGGTCTCTCGCGCCCACTTCGTCGCATCAGCACGCTTTAGAAAAGACTTGGATCGGGATTGTCCGTCCTTCCGCACTGTCGCCTGCCACTTTCCGCTAGGTCTTTTTACGATTGTTGCCATGGCCCATATCTCCTGTGTTGGAGACACCTTTTCCGTTTAAGTGCAGCGGAGGTGCAGCGGGCACAGTTTCATTCGCAGTCCAGCAAAAGGTGCTAGTCGCGTAAGACCTTGATACACAGCGGGGAAAGGATGGTGGGTGATGAGAGACTCGAACTCCCGACATCTTCGGTGTAAACGAAGCGCTCTACCAACTGAGCTAATCACCCGTGAGGGCTCATGTAGCTAAGCCCGTGCGTGGGTGCAAGAGGGTATGGCACAATTTCTTTTGCAAAATCGCGCAAGGTTTCAGATCAGCGTTTAGGCAACTGGGCGCGGTTACCAATCGAGCAAACTCATGTGTCATATCGTGGTTGAATAGCGAAATGCGGATATCGCTGTCCAGGCGAGGCGGATCAGACACGTTGTTTAGCGATTGAGCGCTCTACCTCGGGAGTTTCCGGTTTTAGAGAAGCGCGACAGCATATTGATCTTGGGTTGGGCGATTCTCGTTTTCCACCGAATTCTGAGTTCAATATGGGCCGTAGCTTTGGTTGTAAGGCCAAAGGGCCTTGCCTGCCACGTGTTGCCTCCGATATGCCCAGAGGGATTGCAACCCTCTGATCCGGAGGCAAAGAATGACGGGCGCCTGTCGCTGTCTGATCGCAGCTTTGGCCTTCTGCGCGATACTCGCTGTCCCGGTTCGGGCCGAGGGCGTGCTGGTTTTTGCCGCCGCCAGCCTCAAGACCGCACTGGACGTGATTGCCAGAAGTTATGAGGCTGAGACCGGGCAAGAGGTGACGGTGTCGTACGCGGCCTCCTCGGTGCTGGCACGGCAGATACAAGCGGGGGCGCCCGCCGATCTGTTCATTTCCGCCAACGAGGATTGGATGGACGTGCTGCAGGATCAGGGCCTGATCGATACCGCTTCACGTATTGAGTTGCTGGGTAACGGGCTGGTTTTGATTGGTGCGCCGGGGGCTGACACGGCCGAGATTGAGGCGGGGTTTGACCTGAGCACCCGTCTAGGCAGTGGGTATCTGGCCATGGCTTTGGTCGATGCGGTGCCTGCGGGCATCTATGGCAAGGCCGCGTTACAGGGTCTGGGACTTTGGGGCGATGTTCAGGACCAGATCGCCCAGACGGACAATGTACGCGCCGCGCTGGCGCTGGTTGCGACGGGGGCGGCGCCTTTGGGCATTGTCTATCGCTCGGACGCTGTGGCTGATGAGCGGGTCGGGGTCATCGGTGTCATCCCGGCAGATATCCACCCAAAAATTGTGTATCCAGCAGCCCTGACTTCTACTGCAGAACCTACGGCGCACGCGCTTTTGACCTATTTGCAAGGCAATTCCGCACGGGCCGAATTTGTGAGGCAGGGGTTCTCCCTGCCCGAAGGTTAGTACGATGGGATGGTTGGGCCCGGCAGAGATGGAGGCATTGCGCCTGTCGCTGCGCGTATCGTTCTGGGCAACGCTGATCACGTTGCCCTTTGGGATTTTCATTGCCTATGCGCTTGCGCGCTGGCGGTTTCCGGGGCGCCAGTTGCTGAATGGTCTGGTTCATCTGCCTCTGATCCTGCCGCCGGTGGTGACCGGCTATCTGCTGCTGCTGACCTTTGGGATTCAGGGGCCGTTGGGCGCGCCTTTGGCCGAGCTTGGGATCGTTTTTGCTTTCCGTTGGACCGGCGCTGCGCTGGCTGCCGGGATCATGGCTTTTCCGCTGATGGTGCGCGCGATCCGGCTGTCGATCGAGGCAGTAGACCCAAAACTGGAACAGGCAGGCGCCACTTTGGGGGCGTCGCGTCTGCTGGTCTTTGGAACGGTGACGCTGCCAATGATCCTGCCTGGGGTCATTGCGGGCGCGATCCTGGCGTTTGCCAAGGCGATGGGAGAGTTCGGGGCCACGATCACCTTTGTTTCGAACATACCCGGTCAGACGCAGACGTTGCCCTCGGCAGTCTATGCGTTTTTGCAGGTTCCAGGGGGTGAGGCGGCGGCGACTCGGTTGGTGATCATCTCGATCATCGTCGCTATGGGCGCGCTTTTGCTGTCGGAATATGTGGGCCGTCGTGTGGCCAAACGCGTGGCCGGATCATGAGCCTGTCCGTCCGCCTGCAACACCAGCTGACCGGGATGAAGCTGGACCTCGATTTCGACGCACCTTCCGGTGTAACGGTTCTGTTTGGGCGTTCTGGTTCGGGAAAGACGACGGTGGTGAATGCAGTCGCGGGGCTACTGAGGCCCGAGGCCGGGCGGGTCGCGGTCGGCGATTGGGTGTTATTCGACACGGATCGTGGGGCATGGCTGCCGCCGCATCGGCGGCGTCTGGGCTATATCTTTCAGGAAGGCCGTCTGTTCCCGCATCTGACCGTACGCCAGAACCTGAATTATGGTCGCTGGTTTGCACCGCGCGGGGCACGACGCGAAAACCCGGATCGGGTGATCGAGATGTTGGGTGTTGGCCATCTGCTGGACCGCCGCCCAGCGATGCTATCGGGGGGTGAGAAACAGCGCGTCGCCATTGGCCGCGCCCTGCTGGCCAGCCCGCGCCTGATCCTTGCGGATGAGCCTCTGGCCGCGCTCGACGACGCGCGAAAGGCTGAAATCCTGCCCTATTTCGAACGGTTGCGGGACGAGGTATCGGTCCCGATACTTTATGTGACCCATTCGGCGGCCGAGGTTGCCCGGCTTGCAACGTCCGTGGTCGCGCTGCAGGACGGGCGTGTCGTGCGGCATGGTCCCGCGTCCGATGTTCTGTCGGACCCATCCGTGGCCCCTGCAGGCGTGCGCGCGGTGGGGGCCGTTCTGCGGGTCCGTGTTACGGCGCATCACGACGATGGCCTGTCCGAACTTGATGCCGGTGGCGCTCGTCTTTACCTGCCTCGGATTGCCCATCAAATCGGCGAAGAGCTGCGTATTCGTATTCCGGCGCAAGAGGTGATCCTGTCCAATAGACCACCCGAGGGTCTTTCAGCCTTGAATGTGTTGTCGGGGCAGGTCGAGGCGATCCGGGCAGGTGAGGGGCCCGGTGCAATCGTGTCGGTCAAAACAACTGCGGGTGTTGTGCTGGCGCGCGTGACCCGACGCTCGGTCGCGGCGCTGGGTTTGCAGCAGGGCAGTACATGCTATGCGGTGATCAAGACCGTCGCGCTGGCTCCACAGGATGTCGGTGGGCGGGTTGTCTAGGACCTAGGCAAGCGCACGCGCCTCATGTTCGCGCAGGATCAGCCGCGCAGCAAGGCCGAAGCCGATATGTTCGTCCGAGGCGCGCTCGGGGAATATCTCGGCGAGTTCCTGGAGCGCGTCAGAAGACAGCGTGTGGAGGGTTTCTTCACCCAGAAACAGGCTTTCGGCCTGAGCTCCTTCGGCAAACAAAATCTCGTGCCTGTCAAGCAGGATATGCAGGTATTCGACCGGCTCATCACCGGTATCAATATCTATTCCCGGCCACGAGCACAGATGTTTGGCGGCGACCAACACTTCGGGCGCGCCAAACAGCATCTCGACCTTGGGGCCGCTGATCAGGAGGCGATGCTGTTGAGACACCAGCAAATCGCGGGATGGAACACCGGGTCCCAGACTGCCTGCGGTCACACGCACCGGGCGCATCGCAGGATTTGCGCGCAACCGCTCGGGCGACATGGGGCTGCTTTCGATCCAGCGGATCGGCTGTATTCCGTGATCGGCAGTCAACACGTCGTCATCCACGCGCAGGGTCTCAATGGCGCGCTGGCCTTCCGCCGTTTCAATCAGAGTGCCTGCGGTATAGCAAACGCCTTCGATAGTGATATCAATGATCTGGGTCTGGGTTCCACTGAAGGTGAAGAAACCATTGGCGAAATTGGCGGTGACCGTCACCTCGAACGAGTCCAATTGGATTTCTCCGTCATCGAGGCTATCGAAGAAGGCCGGGTCGACGGTATAGGTCCATGTGCCGTTCGCATCTATTGAGGCGGTGCCAAAATCCGGTTGATCGGAGATTGCCCAGGTGGCCCCGGTGAAGGTTCCGAAATCCGATGTTGCGGTGACATCGAGGTCACCCGAAGCGACATTAGGAGGAAAGCCGGTCACGTCGCCCGTGATATCGCCCGATATGGTTACAACCGAAGTCATCCGTTTTCCTGCTCGAGCGTTCTGGCAAATTCGGCATCGCGGTAAAGGCGCATATGCACCTGTTGCTGGTCATCGCGTGTCCATTCGACGATACGTTTTGTGGATAGGTCGCTGCTGAGGCGATTGGTGCGCACGCGTGGGTGCGGGATGTCCCGTTTCAGCATGTCGACGATCTGACGAGTTTGGCCGAAGGGTGCCACCATATCGATGATCCAGAAGGATGAGCCACTGGCGAAATCGACATCTCTCAGCGGCTCTTCCTCCACCGCATAGCGATATTCGGCTTCCGGGCTGAGACCGGCAAATGTCACGAATCCGCGCGGAAAGCCGTTTTGGCGGAAGATGTGATACTGGCCCAATCTCAGCGGCGTTTCGAACGCATAGAGAACCTGCGCCAAACTGCGGTTACGATGCGTTTTGGTCAGGGCAGCCAGATAAAATAACGCACCGAAGTCGGCGTATTTTTCACCGGAAAGATCGAACCAGTCTTTGGGAAATGACTTTTCCACGGGCCACTCTGGAAACTGCTGATGCAGAGATCATAGCGCACCACATATTCAAAGAAAGAATTTTCACTCAAGTTGATGTGTTACGGGTTGAGTTAGACCTGAGGCCCGGTTTGACTATATTGATTCGTATAGGCTGGTTGGTCCCACGTCGTCTCAGCCGTGATCGCGTTTTTCATAGGGTGTTTTATATGCGTTTTCTTACATGCCTCTCTCTGACAGCCATCATACTGGCCCCCACCATTGCGCAGTCTCAGGGCGTTGGTTTTGGCTATAAACTAAGACCGCAGTTCAGAACCCAGATCACGCCGCTAAAGGATGGAACCTACGAAGTGAAGCCCGTCGGCGGGTCCTCGGCCGCGGTCACCTATTGGTGTGGAATTGGGGATTATGCAGTTCGCACATTGGGAGTTTCAAACTCGCAGCGGATTTATGTTTCCAAAGCTTACGAGAAAGGTGTTCGCACAGTGCAGTTTTCGCTAACTCCACCGCCCGGCGCGGATACCAATCCGGGATATTCTTTGACCGTCAACAGGGTGGGTGAGAACCTTTCCGCCGCTTCGGCGCAAAACTACTGCTTTGATAATTCCATCGATATGGGGTTTTAGCGGTCAGACCCATTTGGCCAAGGGCGGCAGACTCATCAGAACAGCATCGGGGTCGTGCCCGGTTTCCAGACCAAACTTGGTGCCCCGGTCATAGACCAGATTGTATTCGGCATAGAGCCCACGATGCACCAGCTGGGTGTTTTTGTCCGCGTCGTCAAAGCTTTGCACCCGGCGTTTTTCGACCAGAGGCAGAAAGGCGGGCAGGAAGGCGCGACCGATGTCCTGCGTCAGCGCAAAATCCGCCTGCCAGTCGCCGGTGCAATAGTCATCCATGAAGATCCCGCCGACACCCCGAGCGCGCTTTCGGTGGGGGATATAAAAATACTCGTCAGCCCAATCTTTGAGGCGCGGGTAGTGGCCGGGTCCGTGCGGGTCGAGATGCGCTTTTTGGGTGGCGTGGAAATGGGCGGTGTCGTCGTCATATTCGATGCAGGGATTCAGGTCGGAGCCGCCGCCGAACCACCAGGCATGTGGGGTCCAGAACATCCGGGTGTTCATATGGACCGCAGGCACATGCGGGTTCTGCATATGGGCCACAAGGCTGATGCCCGAAGCCCAGAACCGGGGGTCGTCCTTCATCCCCGGAATACCCTTGCGCGCGGCCATCGCGTTTTGCGCGCGCTCACCCAGCGTACCAAAGACGGTTGAGACATTAACGCCCACCTTCTCGAACACGCGGCCCCCGCGCATCACCGACATCAGCCCACCGCCCGCGTCGGAGCCATCGTCAGACTGCCGTTTAGTTTCTTTGACTTCGAACCTTCCCGGCTGAGAATCCGAGAAGGGGCCTGAGGTGTGGCTGTCTTCCAACGCTTCGAAGGCGGTTACGATGTCATCTCGCAACTGGCGGAACCAGGCAGCGGCGGTGGCTTTTTCTTTATCGAACATTGGGATCAGTGGGCCGGGGCTGCGACAGGGTCCAGCAGGGTGCGGCCTCCGTCAATGGTTAGAATTTGGCCTGTCATGAAGCCCGCAGCGTCCGACGCGAGAAATTGCGCGGTTTCGACCAGTTCGTTCGGAGCGGCAATCCGGGAAAGCGGAGTATGTTTTTCGATGTCGTCCCGGAAATCTCGGTTTTCTTTCAGCGTTGACTGCAATGAGGCGCTCATGACCGATCCTAGTGCGATGGAGTTTACGCGAATGCGGCTGGGCGCAAGTGCAACCGCCAACGAACGGGTCATCTGATCCAGCGCAGCGGTCGAAACGGAATAGGCCATCAGATCGGGATGGGTGCGGCGTGCGGCAATCGAGGACAGGTTGATGATTGACCCGGCAGGGTTCTCATCGTCTCCATCAGCCTGTTTGATAAATCGCTTAGCCACTAGTTGGCTCAGTCGCAGCGCGGGCATCAGGTTCTGGTTCAGCAATGTGCGCACGGAATCGTCATCGGTGTCCAGCGGGTCCGACGGGATCACCTGCCGCGCACCATTGATCAGGATATCAACCTGATCAAACGCATCCAGCGTGGCCGAAAGCAGATTGGCTATGGTCAGCTTTTCACGCAGGTCACCGGCGAAATAACGGATGTTGCTGTCATCCGCCTGTTCGCCCAGCTCATCGGACAGGCGCTTTTCATCCATATCGGCGAACATGACATTGGCGCCTGCATCGGCAAAGTGCCGTCCGATGGCCAGTCCGATGCCGTTGGCACCCCCGGTGACGATTGCGGTCTTGCCCGCGATGGAAAAGGACATGCGAATCCTCCTGAGTTCTGGCGCAGGTTAGCGGGCCTCAGCCCCGAGGGCGAGAGGCATGGAAAACCTTGAAGCGGTTGTCTCCTGCCACTTCGTCAACACGGGCGAAAGCCTCGGCCAGCGTTGCCTCGTAAGGCAGGTGGCGATTGGCGACCATCCAGAGTTGACCGTTGCGGGTGAGGTTGCGTGCCGCACTGGTGATAAAGCCCTGGCCCAATGTCGGGTCGGCGCTGCGCGAGGTGTGAAAGGGCGGATTCATGATCACCATGTCCAGCGGCTCGGGCGTGCTCCATTTGGTGGCGTCGGCCCAGTGGAACTGCGCACGGGGGTCGGTGACGTTGGCGCGGGCACAAGTAAGGGCGGTGTGGTCGGCCTCAACCAGATGCAGGCTGCGCAAGGTGTCGTCGATCAGCTTTGCGGACAGAAAGCCCCAACCTGCACCCAGATCAGCGATGCGCGTGCCGCGCTTGGTTGGCAGAGACTTCAGCAGCAGGGCCGAGGCAGGATCGATACCATCGGCGGAAAACACACCGGGCGCGGTATGGAAGCCGTCAACCATTTGGTTTTCAGGCGCAGCCCAGTCGGCAAAGGCGTCCGCATCAGACTGAAACCAGAAAATCTTGCCATGTGCCTTCGAGATTGGCCCCTCGATCGCGACCCGCTTGCGGATGTCTTTCAGCAAACTGTCGACGCCATCGGTTTTGGCCCCGTCCACCACGATGACCCCGCTGGCGCGGCTGCAGGCCTGATGGATCAGCGCCCGGGCCAGCGCCTTGGCGCGCGGTAGAAACACGACCGCATCCTGGCAAGGCGCGTCACTATTGGGCGTTGCGACAAAGCCCTGCGTGGCAAAGTGATCGTGGAACGGTTTGAACGGCTGCACCATCTGCGCCTCGCGCGGAAGGTCCGACAAATCGTGGTCCGGGGTAGGCGCCAAAACAGTCAGCGGTTGCGACAGGCTGAGCCCGCTGTTCAAGGCTAGATCAAGGCGAGAGGACATGGCCGTGCGTTATTCTTCGCGTTCCATGGTGCATTGCAGCGGGTGCTGATGCCTGCGCGCGAAATCCATGACTTGCCCGACCTTTGTCTCGGCAATCTCATGGCTGAACACGCCAACCACGGCGACACCTTTCTTGTGGACGGTCAGCATGATTTCAAACGCTTGCGCATGGGTCATGCCGAAGAACCGTTCCAGCACATGCACCACGAACTCCATCGGCGTGTAATCGTCATTCAGCAACAACACCTTATACAGCGGCGGCCGCTTGGTCTTGGGGCGCGTTTGCACCAGGACCGACGTGTCGTCGTCTTCGTCGTCCTTTTCAGACATGATCCACTGGTGTTTGCGCATTGCTGTAAGAGAATCTCGATTAACACTACGAATTGTTTCCCGGCTTATATAACGTCACGGTGGCCAGAGAAAAGAGCAACCGGACGGAAATGCGATGCGGGACAAGCTGACAACAATCGGGTTCGATGCAGACGATACCCTTTGGCATAACGAGCGTTTCTTCCAGCTGACTCAGGCATATTTTGCCGAATTGCTGGCCGATCACGCCGATCACGATCACCTGATGGAACGTCTACTTGCCGCCGAAAAGCGCAACATCCAGCACTATGGGTATGGCATCAAGGGCTTTACCCTGTCGATGATCGAGACAGCGATTGAGGTGACGGAAGATCGCGTACCGGCGCGCGTCATCCGCCAACTTGTTGAAGCGGGGCAGCAGATGCTGGCACATCCCATCGAACTGCTCCCCCATGCGCGCGAGGCCATCGAGGCGGTGGCCAAGACGCATAAGGTTCTGCTGATCACCAAGGGCGACCTGATCGACCAGGAGCGCAAGCTGGCGCAATCCGGATTGGGTGAGCTGTTCGATGGCGTCGAGATCGTGAGCGAAAAAACGGCGGCGACCTATGCGATGATTTTTGACCAGTACGGTGATGGACCCGACGCTTCGATGATGATCGGAAACTCGATGCGTTCTGACGTGGTGGCCCCAATCGAAGCCGGGTGCTGGGGCGTGCATGTCCCGCACGGGTTGGTATGGGAGGTCGAGCAGGCCGAGGTCCCAACTTCCAACCCACGGTTCCGCGAGTTGAAGGATTTGGGTGATCTTTCAGCTTTGATTGATCGGATTTCCTGACCTGTTGCCGTTTGACATCAGTCACAAAAAATTCGACGACACGGCTTGCCTGAAATTCGGCACAATCGCCGGTATGGTGTCCGGGCGCGCATGAAACACCATATGTAGCGTGAATCTGATCGTGTATATGATCCACTCAAACGCAGCTTTCAGTTTCTTTAAACCCGTCCCTGTGTTAGCCTGAAGAATATCAAAATAAAAATTGCTGACCGGGAAAACCCGGCGGCGCGAGGCAGACAGAGGCAAAGATCGTGCAGATTCGGCGGACAGTTCCGGCCCGAATGGGCTTATTACTTATAGCATTTCTGTGGCTGCTTTCATTTGCACCACTTCAGGGCATGGCGGCCCCTTACGCGGCCATGGTGATCGACGCACGCACCGGAGAAGTGCTGCATTCCCGCAATGCCGACACGCGGTTGCATCCGGCATCTCTGACCAAGATGATGACGCTGTATATTGCGTTTGAGGCCGTGCGGAATGGTGAGATCACGTTGGACACTCAGGTGCGCATCACCAAGGCTGCAGCGGCTGAGCCGCCCTCGAAGCTGGGTTTGCGCACTGGGCAGCGAATCGCGTTTCGCTATCTGATCCGGGCGGCGGCGGTGAAATCCGCCAATGACGCGGCAACCGCGATCGGCATCGCCCTCAGCGGGTCCGAGGCGGCGTTTGCTCGTCGCATGACCCGCACCGCCAAGGCGATGGGGATGAGCCGGACCACCTTCAAGAATGCCCATGGTCTGACCGAGTCGGGGCATTTGTCGACCGCGCGGGATATGACCACGCTGGGCCGTCACCTGCTGTATGACTATCCGCAGTACTACAACCTGTTCTCGCGCCAATCGACGAATGCCGGGATCAAGACTGTACCGAACACCAACCGCCGCCTTTTGGCAGCCTATCGAGGCGCCGATGGGATCAAGACCGGCTATACCCGCGCTGCAGGGTTTAATCTGGTTGCTTCGGCCAAGCGCAAGGATGAACGTATTATCGCGACCGTCTTCGGTGGCAAATCAGGTGCATCGCGCAACGCCCGGGTGGCCGAGCTTTTGGATATGGGTTTCCGCCGTGCCCCCTCGCGTGCGCCAATCCGTAAGCCCGCCCGCCCGGCCTATGCAGGGAATGCAGGTCTGGGTAGCGCACAAGTGGTCGCCCAAGCGGGCCCGCCGAAAAAGAGCCTGCGCCCGGTGTTGCGCCCAGTGGCGAGCGAAACGGTTCAGGTCGCGGGGTCGGTCGCCGCAACGGCTGAAAAAGACAACACCCGGATTCAGGACGGTATCGCTGCTGCGATTGCAGCAGCAGACATAGCACCGTCGGATGGCGCCAAGCCTTCCGAAAACGTTGTGCTGGCCTCGGTCGAACCGGCCAAACAGCCCGAGCCTGAACCCGAAGTTGTGACCCGCTTGTCCACTTCCGGCGGTCACCTTTGGGGCGTCAATGTTGGCCGCTACACCACACGGTATGAGGCCGAGAAGGTTCTGTTGAAAACTGCGCTGTCGGAAATGACCACTTTGGAAGGCACTTTGCGTAAGGTGAACCAAAGCTCGCGTGGGTTTGACGCGACATTTCAGGGCATGACCCGCGAGCAGGCTGATCTGGCCTGTCGTCGGTTACAGGCGCGCAATGTCACGTGTTTCATGATCGGGCCGTCATAAGACCCGGCATTCTCTCCTGGATGGGCCTGGGCTGCGATGACCTCGCAGCCCATTTTTTATGGCAAATCAATCGAAGACGTGGCCGTGCTTGTACTGTTCATCTTGCCCGGCCGCCGCAGTTAAGGCTGCAACGTTATCCTTGGTGAAGAAACCGTCGTAGTGATGACAACGTTCGATGTATTCGGTGATCAGCAGCGTGTGTTTCGAGTGCTTTGAGAAGATCTGTTTCAGGTTCGGATCATCTTTGCATTCCCCGACCACATGGGCCAGGAACGGAACGCCCTTGTCTTTAAGAGTGTTGACCACGAAATCGACATTTTTCTCACCCGCGCCATGGTCGCCGTCCTGAATTTCAACCGCCATGTGGTGCAAGCGTCGTCCGAAATTACGCACGAAATCCTCGGTTGGCATCGGCAATTGCTCGAAAGAGTTCACGAACGACGGCGTGTTGTTAGCAGTAAAGACCTTGGCAGGGGATTTCTTGTCGTCATCCACACTGGCATTGCGATTCACATTGGTCGACGAGTTCATGTCGAAGATGTTGTAGGCCCCCCAGAAGTAATAAGGCACCATGGTCAGAAACTCGAGGATCGCGTCCTCACGTTCCCCGGCCAGAATGCGTGTCGCCAGATGGTCGATCCCCAGCATCAGGGGTGCGATTTTGCTATCCATCCCAAACGCAGCGGCCTGATCCAGCTTGGCTTGTTCCACATCGCTCAGCAAAACACGATCGCCTAACCCCAGACTGTCTGTGTCGTTGAAATCCAGCGTGGAATAGCCGACGCGATTGCACGTGAAATCCGATGGCGTCGTAAAGCGGTATCCTTCCAGCGTGTAGAACGGATTTTCGGTGTCCCCAGAATATTCGAACCGAATATTCTGATCCTCCAGCGTTCCAGTCAGCGCCTTCAGGTCGGTGGCACCGTAAATCTCACCTACATATCGCGTCTGCGGCTTACCGCGCGCCAGCGGGTACATACGATTGATACGCGGGATGAAATCCTCGAATGCCGGGCTGAGCGGAGCCATCAGGATCAGCGCCGGATAATCGGCATGTGAATGCATCACCGAGAACTTGTGTGTCTGTCCCAAATAGCTGGCGGTGTGGCGATAGGGGGTCATCACATAAAGCTCGACCAGCGTGTCAAACAGCGCATCTGTCTCGACCTGAATGACAATGGCCCGCATCGCACCGACTTGATCCGCAATGCCCGAGCTGATGCGGCGCTCGTAAATCCTGGGAAGATATTCGGTGAAGAAGTCCGAGTTCTTCTTGTCGCCCCTTGGCTGGTAGGACATCAGATCAAAAGACATAGGCTCACCTCCTTGCGGCGCGTTGCTTGGATTTGTGGTAGTCAGATCATGCACTTGCCATGCATGCTAGGCGCTAAGGCCTGCATGGGCAACAGTTTGGAGATGGGGTGCCAAAGTTACGTTGTTGTAACTAATGGATGAATTTTGTGACCTCGACTCCGCCCGCGATCAGGTTCTCGCGCACCGAGTGCGCGATCTGAACTGCCGTCGGGCCATCACCATGCAGGCAGATCGTATCGATTGAGGTCTCAAGGCGTTTGCCGGATTCGGTGATGATGGCGCCTTCCTTCACCATGTTCAGAATGCGCGGTCCGGCCAGCGCCGGATCATGGATCACGGCTCCCGGCAGTGACCGATCCACCAAAGTGCCATCGTCGTTATAGGCACGGTCGGCGAAGATTTCGCCCACCCATTTGCAGTCCAGCTTGCGCACCGCTTCTTCTTGTTTGGTTACCGCCAGCACCATGATGATGATGTCCGGGTCCACGTCCAATGCGCCCTGATAACAGGCCCGCGCCATATCGATATCGACCGAGCACATATTGGCCAGCGCTCCATGTAGCTTTAGATGGCGCACTTCAGTGCCCACCGCCTTGGCCATGCCGATTGCCGATCCCAGTTGATAACGCACCAGATTGCGCAAGCTCTCATGGGGCACTTTCATGTTTCGACGCCCGAATCCCTGCAGGTCAGGAAAACCGGGATGCGCACCGATGCCCACACCGTTCCGGGCTGCCAGAGCCATGGTCTTGGCCATCACATCCGGGTCACCCGCATGAAAGCCACAGGCGATATTGGCTGATGTGATGATCTTCAGAAGGCTTTCATCGTCACCCATCTTCCACGGGCCAAAGCTTTCGCCCATATCGGCATTCAGATCGACGCTCGGCATCGCAATAACTCCTTATTCGGTGGCAGAGATCATTCCGCTGATCAGTTGGTAGG
This sequence comes from Ruegeria sp. CG1, assembly GCF_056537265.1. NCBI lineage: Bacteria > Pseudomonadati > Pseudomonadota > Alphaproteobacteria > Rhodobacterales > Roseobacteraceae > Ruegeria > Ruegeria sp. CG1. The sequence goes on from NZ_JBQFRF010000007.1 coordinate 140,458, forward strand.
ACAGGAGGTCCGGGATGTCATGCGGATCGCGGACCAATGGTTCAACACGGGCGGGCAGGCGGGCAAGGTCGGCCTTAAATGCGGCTTGCAGCGCGATGGCTTGTTCTAGTGTTACGAATTCGAAGCGCACCTCGCCTCCCGCCGGGGTCTGTGCAGCGCGGGGCAGATCACAGGGCAGAACGGTTGCGATGCGCGGGTAACCTCCGGTGGTCTGGCACTCGGGCAGTAGGATGTAGGGCGCACCGGTGCCGGTCATCTGTATATCGCCGGGGGTTATGACTTCGGACAGTATGTTCAACTGACCCTTGGCCGCGAAGCCGTCACCTTCACTATCCAGCTGCATGCCCATCCGGTTGGCTCGGGCGCCGCGGCGGAATGTCGTTTGCGTAAACCGTGCCAGCGTCTCGTCATCGAACAGTGCAGTTTGAAAGCTGGCCACAACCCGCAACGTCCCACCTGAAAACCGATCCTCCGAACGCAGCTTCAGGCCGGTCTTGCCGGTTTCCGTCGAAGGCAGGTGATCACCCGCTTGAACGGCGCGCCCGATCCTTGCGGTCAGATGGGCCGCGCGTGAGCCCAGCGTCATGTCGGTCCCGATCCCGCCACCCAGATTCAGATACCCGTAACTGCCCTGCAGCACCGACCCGACTACCAGCCGCTGCCCAGCCTCCATCTGATGCGAGGCATTCCACAAGACGGGGCTGCCATCGATACTGGCCTGCATCGGTGCGCCGGTCAGCGCGATGGCGGTTGGTGCGGTTGCCTCAAACTCACCACCCATCCCCGCCATTTCGAGGGCGGCGCTCGTTGGGGTGTTACCAAGCAACGCGGCCCCTTCATAAAGCGCAACTATATCTGCGGCGCCCGAACGCGACAGGCCTTGATCCAGATACCCGGTGCGCCCTTGATCCTGAACCGTGCAAGCTGGGCCGATGCGATGGACGATCAGCGTCATGTCGTGATCTCCTCGCAACTCGCACCACCAGAGCCATCAGTGCAGGTTGTACGGATATCCTCAAGCTCCTCGCGCGAGACTGAGATGAACTGCATCTCATCACCGGGGTTGAGGGCAAAACTTTGCTCCATGTCCGGACGAAAGCAACGAAACGCGGTTTGTCCAACATGACGCCATCCGGTTGGGGTTGGCCCCGAGAACAGGACAAATTGCGAAATTGCCAAAACCAACGCCCCTTCAGGTACCATCGGCGTCAGCTCTTTCAGGCGTGGAATGTTGAATTCGGGTCCGAGTGGCCCGAGATAAGGTTGGCCCGGCGCAAATCCGATGGTTAAAACCCGCACACGCGATTGGCTGAGACGATCAATGGCGTCCGCTGGTGACAACCCTGCTGCCAATGCCGCGTCTTCTAGCTGTGGCGCAAGATCGGAACCGTAGACCGTCGGCACTTTCCAGAATCGTCGCCCCGCAGGCAACGATGTAGCGTACCAATCGCGACTGACCAGCATAGCCCGCAGCAACTCTTCGATGTCCCGATGCGACAGGCTTAATGGATCAAACCTAATAAATGCAGATGCCAGCGAGGCCGAAGTCTCAAGCACGCCGTCAATCTGCTGCGCCTCGACTGCGCCCCGAAACGCCAGGGCGGCGCGGTTGGACGGCTCGGACATGGTTTGCGCAAAGGTCACCAACAGACCGTCAAATCCAACGGTTCGCAGCAAGGGAAACTTAATGTCATTCGTCATATCAAGGTCACAGGCGTATCGGGTTTGCTTTGAAAAGACCTGAGCCTATCCATAGACAATGCGCAAGGCCCTGTAAGACCAACTTGCATTGCGCCTGACGGCGCCGATATCGGGTGCGATTCCGGGATTGGAAATGAATCGCTGATTGCCGTCGAGTCGGTATAGTCTTGTGGGTGACTGTAGTGTTCTCACTATATGTTGGGTTTGAACCAACAAGCACTGAAACCTAGGCGGTATATCTGATGTGCTTGAAGGATGATTTTCGCCGATTTCTATGAGGTGAGTTCCATTCAGCTATTTGAAATTATTGTATAAAAAATGAATTTGAAGTTTTTTGCGATATTCTTGAATTTTCCACTTGCGCGTTGAATGCGTAAGGCATAGAACGCCCTTCACCGGCGCTGCTGAGGTGCTGGGACGCGGTGGAAGCTGCGGAGACGCTCGGGAGAGACTGGGGGCATCTGAGGTTTTT
>NZ_JBQFRF010000008.1:0-122819 GCF_056537265.1 Ruegeria sp. CG1
GGTCCCATCATTGCTAAGTCCTCCACTCTCAAAACGAGTGAATCAGCGCCAGACCAACCAATCAACCGACTTTTTCAACACTATCTCCGCATTGCAGACCTTGATGTGGCGTGCGGCGAAGGTCCGCTGAGCGGAGAGGCTGTGTGGAAACGGGCTAGGTTCGTGCAGCTTTCCCCGGGGTTGGGTGTTGGAGCGTATTTTTTCGATTTGTCCTCTTTGATCTTTCAGATTTGGCCAGAGTGCCGTTTCTGAGGCCATCGGGACGATTTAGCTTCTTCGGGATGCTGTTTTTTGGCCAAGGAGGCGCCTTTTAGGCTTTCATCGCGGCAACCAAAGCCGGGATGCCGATGATCTTCATGACACGGGTCAAGTTGTAGGCAAGAACGTGCAGGGCCATCTCCGTGGCAACGTTTTTCAACCGTCTCATCTTGAAGTGTGTAGCTCCCATCCACGATTTTATCGTGCCGTAGGGGTGCTCGACGGTCATGCTGCGAACAGCCAGTTGGGTGGGGTCCTGGTCCAGCCGATGCTGTACGCGTTCCAGCACGTCTTCATGTTCCCACCTGCGAATGCGGCGCTGTTTGCTAGTGGTGCACTTGTCCTTGATGACACAGCTTTCGCAATTGCTCGACCAGTAGACCCTGATAGCTTTGCCGTCCTGTGGCCCCGTGAACCGGTAGCTCAGTTGCTCGCCAGCGGGGCAGATATAAACGTCGTTCTCCGCATCATAGGCAAAGTCGGCTTTGTCGAACTGGCCCCGGGCTCCGGCATTCGAGGTTTGAGGCTTGGGAACGACGACAGAGATACCGGCTTCTTCGCAAGCAAGGATTTCCTCGCTCTTGTAATACCCCTTGTCGGCTATGGCCTCGATCCGATCCAAGGCCATCGCATCGCGCGCAGCCGCCGCCATCATCGACAAGGCATCCCTGTCATATCCATGCATGGTGACTTCATGCGCGACGATCAGGTGGTTCTCGGCTTCAACCGCCGTCTGTACGTTGTAGCCAACGACGCGGGGCATGCGGGGCGTTGTGGCCATGGATCGCGCGTCAGGATCGCTCAGAGACACCTGCGTTTCGCCGGTTTCATCCATGCGTCTCTCGATTGATCTGTAGCGCGCCGCTTCCTTTTGCAGATGTTCCAGCTTTCTCAGCGTGCGTTCCATTCGTGCCGCGGGCAACACGGTGCCGGTCTGTTCAAACACCTCGTCCGCGCGATCCAGTTCACCCAGATAGCGCTCAATGGCCTTGTCGATCTCACCCAGCTTCTGGCGCAGCTTGCCGCGCGTGTAGTTCTTGGCCTTGGCATTCACCGCCTTGAACCGGCTGCCATCGATGGCGACCAGGTTTCCATCCAGCAGATTGATGTCACGGCATAGAGCGACGAACTGTTGGCATACCTTGCGGATCGCCGGACCGTTATCCTTGCGGAAGTCGGCAATCGTCTTGAAGTCGGGCTTCAATCGGCCCGTCAGCCAAATGAGTTCCAGGTTGCGGCCGCACTCCCGCTCTAGCCGCCGCGAAGACTGAATTTGGTTCAAGTATCCGTAGAGATAGACCCGCAGCATAAGTCCAGGATGATAACCAGGCCGACCGGTCGCGGCTGGTGAGGTTTGGAAACCCAAATCCGCCAAGCTGAGCATATCGATGAATGCATCAATCGCTCGGACGGCGCTGTCTTCGTCAACATAATCGTCCAGACATTCGGGCAACAACATCGCCTGATGTCGATCCACGCCTTCGATAAACTGCCCCATGGAATGCCTCCACATCCAATGCCGAAAGCATACCATCTCTCCGGCAACAGCGGGAGTTTTCACACAGCCTCCGGACAAAGCTGACCTACGTACAGTTTTGGTGCATGGCTGCTCTCAGAGACTTCATTGAAAACACTTTTTTGCTAACACAGAAAAAAATGACGCCAGATGCCCATTTCGCCCGGCGCCCAAGCCAAATTATCAGTCGGAAATATTCTCCACATCTCCAAGCATCCAGCCAGTTTCCATCCAGCCCGGCGTCGGGCTGTAAAGACGGAAGAGCAGGAAGTAGCTTTCTGTCGTCGGGATCCAGTTGCTTTCTTTGCCCTCCGGCGCTTCGGGGCCGAAATAGATGTCATAAGAACCATCATCATTGACCTGCATCGTGTCTTCATTTCGCGACGACAAACCGACAGGATCAACATTGCGGATAAAGCTCTTCGTCTCCATTGAGTAAACAATGACTGACCACAGGTTGTCCGCAGGCGTATCCGCAGGAACGTTCAGCTTGTAGGTCTTGTTATGGTCGTACATCTCGCCGTCGCTGTCGCGCAGACCCGTAAGGTAGAAGGTTCCGCCACCCAGTTGTTTGGGCAGGTATGTGATCCAGAAATAGGTACCACCAGCCCGGTCATCGACCAAAACCTCGGTGTCTGTCTCATACGGGAAACCTGCCTGTGGTTGCCCTTCTGCAAAATCCCAGACCAACCACTGGTTCTTGAGCGAGCCATCCTCGTTCTTCCACAACGGGATAGTTGCAAGGCCAGGCTCGACAAAATACCGCTGCATAGAGGCATAGGCCAGAACCAAACCTTCGTTCATCGCCTTCATCTGACGCTCCGTCGGCTCGAACGGCTTGCCCTTTTCGATGCCCAGATCCTTCAGGAAATTGATCATGATCTTGTCCTGCGGACGGATCGGGTTGTTCTGAACATAGTCGTTCAGATCCTGAAAGTAGGTCTCGTTGTAATAGGGCAGTGAGTCATAAGGCACTTCAGATGCCTCGTGATAAGTAGTCGGAGGCGGGTTGTCGGCCTCGGACAGGTAGTAGATTTTGATGGTCTGGGCATATTCCGCCGCATCAAGATCCGTGGCCCCGTTGTAAAGGCGTGGACGAAAGGAGAAGCCGGATTCAAAGGTGTCCGTCTCAAACGGGAAGTAGCCAGCAGCTTCCAGCTCTTCCAAGGACTTCTCGTTATATCCCGGGGGCAGCAGCAAGTATTTGCCGCCCTTACCCTTGTCGAACCCATCTGGCCCAACATCAGCAATAGGCTGATCCCATGCATTTACGATAGACCCGAAATAGTCGACCTTGTCGTTGGCTGCAGGAACCTCGATCACCAGCGGACCGGGCGCGGACGTCATTGAAGCCCATGAATAGGCCGTCACGTCGTTGGCGGTTAAGAAACCATGTCTGGAATCAAATGGTTTGTTCAAATAGACAACATCATTGTAATCGCCGCCGAGGTCGCGCCTGATCCCTTTCAGGAAGTCAATCATACCCGCCGCTGGCATTCCCCAAAGGGCAGTCTGCGTCGCACGCTGAACCATGATCTGATATTCGATATCTTCGACCTGTGCAGATCTCGCAAGAATATCACCTGTATCATCAAATGTCTGTTGAGCGTTGACACTCGGGACCACGGCGCCAGAGCCCAGTAGACCGGCAAGGGCCGCAGAACGTACAAAGGTTTTTATTGGCTTGAACACGGTTGTGTCTCCTCAGATTAGGGGGCGCAGAACCCCAAAAGAATTGGGTATCACCGGCATTCCTTTCCGATAGGGATTGCCAGGTGGATTCTCATATTGTCGAATTAGTTTTCGAACACCTCGAGCAAAATCTTACCACCAGCCCCCGTCGGGGCCTTGATCCCCAGATATGCAGCAATGGTAGGGGCAAGATCGACGGTTTCGACGCGGCGAACCACACGCTGAGCTTCGATGTTTGGGCCAGAAACGATGATGGGCACATAAGAGTCATACGGCCAGGGCGCACCGTGCGAGCCGGCGACAATCAGTCCATCCAGATCGGCAACGAACCAGTGCGGTTCAAAAACGATATAGATATCGCCGGACCGATCAGGGTGGAAATTCGCCTCGACCGCCCGGTTTACAAGTGTATCGCCGACCAGTCCGTTGCGCAGTTCGGTTGCGCCGACAGCAAAGGCAATCCCTCGGATCTTTACCAGCTCTTCGGCAACAGCACGCTCAACTTCCAGCTCATTCAACCCGCGCTCTCTGATCAGTTCCTTGTTCAGGTACAGATAAGGCTGTGAGAAGTTTGCGATCAGTTCCTTGGAAACACCAAATTGTTCCTTCAGCCGGTTAAAGCCCGGTTCTCTATCAATTGCGTTAAAATCGAAATACTCCGCTTCAATCCCGATTTCGGCCAAGGAACCCGGAGTTTCCGACGCGCCGTGATCCGCAGACAAAACGATCAGCACATTATCCAGACCAATCGTCTCATCAACATAGGTCAGGAAAGCGCCCAGTTCCTTGTCGAGATGTTTCAGATTGTCCTCGGATTCAAGGCTGGAGGGGCCAAAGATATGGCCCACGTAATCCGTCGAAGACAGGCTGACTGCCAGATAGTCGGGCACATCATCCTGACCGATGTCTTCCGCTTCGATCAGGGCCTTGGCAAAGTCCAACGTCAGCGCGTCCCCCGCTGGGCTGATTGTCAGCAATGTTGTGTAATAATCTCCGTCAGCCGGTCCAAACGAATGGGGGAAAACACGGCCGAACTCGCCCATGATGGTTTCCCATTCCTGATTGTCCCGGTTCGCAAAGAGATAGTTTTCTTCTGGCAACAGCAGGTTCCAGTCGCGGAACTCATAAGAGCGGACCTTCCCGGAATCGTTCCACTCTTCGACCCAATCAGGATAATCTTCCCGGTAGTAGGTGGAGGTTACAAAGCCATAGTCAGATTTCGAAAACCAATAGGCCTGCCCCGCATGCCCTGCCATCGAAATCGCGCCGCGGTCCTTGACCGACACACCAAAGATCTTGGCCTCTGGCCCGTAATGCAGCGCGATTTCGTCGCTGATGGTCGAGGTAATAATCGAGCGCGGCGACCGGCCATCGGTGGTGGCTGCACGTTGCGTCGGGTCGATCTCGCTGTCCTTGTCAACGCCACTGGCACCAACAAGCGGGTAATCGGCATCCTGCACGTTATAGAATTGCTGCCCGGTCACCCGATCAAACCAAAGATTGGCCACCATACCATGCACCGAGGGGTCCGCCCCGGTTGCGAGTGTCGTGTGGCCGACGATGGTTTCCGTGTTCGCGTGGCGATGATGGGCATCTGCATAGTGAACGCCCTCGTTAATCAGCCGAAAGAAGCCATCTTCGCCCATACCCTTGCTGTAGCGTTGAATCAGATCACCGCGAAGCTGGTCAACCGTAAGCTGAAGTATGAGCTTGGGCGCCTCCTGTGCAAGAGCAGGTGCCGTAATGGTCATCGAAAGAGTTATTAACCAGAACCGCAACATGACTTTTCCTCCTGATGGTTCACGCGCGCTACGTTGCGCAGTTAAAGTTCGCCCACCTTGTAGTTGATAGCGCATTCATGCTGAATGCGAGTGTCATTTCACGACAGGTTTCGCAGGAGCTCGATTTGTCACTGCCGCCCATGATCGCCGCCAAAGCTCTTGGCCCCATGCCAGACTTTGTTCTGGAGCAATTTGGCGCGCGCACTCTTGGAAAGGCCCTTGCTGCCTCTGCCCTTACCCAAGAGTTAATTGATCACAAGAAGGGCTATCTGCCGGAAGTGTCCTTCGCGAACTTTGTTGCCAGGATCTGTCAGGAAGTTGGCGGCAAGAATGTTGGTCTGATGTGGGCACCCAACCTAACCGTTCGGGACTATGGCTTATGGGGCGAATACGTCCTCTCGGCACCGACTTTAGGACAAGCATTACAACGGGCAGGTTCGATAATGCCGCTGCACTCTTCTGCCGACCGAACCACACTTCGGTATAATGGAAACCTTGCTTGCTATGGGTACAGGTTTGGTCTGCGCCAGCATCACGTGTATCCAGAGATTGCTTATTCAGCACTTGGTTCCATGCTCAGCATCTTTCGCCACTATCTTGGGCGTAAGTGGACTCCGAGTGCAATCAAATGCGATTTTCCGAAACCGAGAGTTGCCGATGATGCAGAAATCACATTCGGCTGCCAGGTGAGCTGGAACACAGGACGTCTGGAAATCTGCTTCCCAAAAGTTGACATGGCGACATCTTCAGGGCCGTGTCCGGGGAAACCGATCACAGTTTACGATCTACATCGCGAAATCGCACCAATTGCGCCTAAAAGCTACGCGGACGTTGTCATTGCCGTTTTGAGGCAGCATCTCGATTCCCAAAAAGTGTCGCTGGACCGCACGGCACTGGCGCTCGACATAGGACCTCGCACTCTACAACGCCGGCTGCTTGCCGAGGGGGAGAGCTTTCGGTCGGTGGTGAACCGAGCCAAAGTTGACCGAGCGAAAGAAATACTGGCTACCAAACAGTTCACCGTTCAAGAAGCCGCCTTTGAGCTCGGGTACGAAAACCCTCAGAATTTTTCCCGTGCTTTCAAAAATCAAACCGGCATCACGCCGAGTCAGTATTCGAGGGTCAAGGGAAACTGAGCCAGCTTAGAGAAGAAAAATCTGTTCATTTCTTCTCAGCTATAAAGCGCAAAAGGATGTTCGCGGGTCGTTTCATCAGCTCTATCTAACCACTGCCAGACATGCTGCCCGAAGCCGGCTATTCAGCAATTCCTGCCATTTGTGCAAATTGCAGCATCTGTCGTACTAGGCTCTTTCGAGCTCTTCGCTGCATTCTACATGAAGTTCCGGTTTATCCGCATACGCACCCAGCAAAGAAATCGCAGACGTGTGGTGAATTGCTGCAGAACGAATCTAAGATTCCCACTGCAGACCCTCGAACCACGCCAACATTTGCAGTTAGATCAAAGCGAATGTCCGGCGCTGCGGTGGCTATCTCTCGCGTCTAGCTCTCGGTCAACCGCTTCTCGGCGTCTTTCGCTAGTTTCCAGCTGGTCTCTAACCCCGCCTGCAGCGTCGCGTAATTCTGCTCCTCGCGCAGCAAGTCGGCCAATGTGGTGACGGACGTGAGATGTGATTTCATCAATAGCGCCACGCAATGCGCCAAGCCATTCACCTTGCTTTCGATCCTGCTGGTCGAGCGCTTCTCCAAGGCGTGCAATTCCTTGGCTGAACTCTCGCAGGCCGTCACCAACCGCTCGACGGATGCGAGCAATTCGCGTTCCAATGCTGTCAGGGTCTGTGTCATCTAGGGTTCCTTGATCTCGATACAGATGACCGGCGTCCCGGCCATGGTGCAGGTCTTCAATTCGGTCCGGTCGGGGTCCAGCGTCACCCATGTCTGCCCAGCCTGTTCGATCCGTGTCAGGCCAAGCCTCGTCATCTCCGAGCGCGTGATCAAACCCGTCCAAAACCAACTCGCGATCAGCACTGTCGCGATCCAGGATGAGACCATCACCACGATCACCCAGGGTGAGATCGTCAACCAGCGCCTGATCGTCTCGCTCCGCCTCTCCAACTCGCTCCTGCTGTCGCTCAGAAAGAACCTGATATCGGTCTCGATTGTATGCAGCGCGCTGGTCGCAATGCTGCTGAAATCGCTCCTGAAGCTCTCCAGTTGAGATGCCATCAAGGCGGCGTGGTCGCTGCGTACTGTCTCCAGGTCCGCGTTCAATTTCTCGGCGAGGCGGTTCGGCTTGCCAGTCGTCATGGAAAATCTCTCCTTTCAAACGCCAGCGCTCGCCGGTGTCAGGGTCTTTGGCGGTGATGTAATTCTTGCTGGCACGGGGGATATCAAAGCCTGCATCGGCCAAAGCATCGATCATGCTGGCGCGGTCGGTGATGGTGCCGACGCTGATCTGATCGAGGATCCAATCGTGCAGCGCTTCGCGACCTTGCGCGCGCGTCGGCGCTTCAATCGTCGCCCTCACTTCGCGAGTGCGATCTGGCTCCAAAGGGTCTGCCCAACCGTGCGTCTTGTTCATCAAATCACGCAGGCTGGAAAAGGCGTTTTCATGGCCTGGCGGTGCGATGTTCAACGCCTTGCCCGTGCTCAGCTCAAGGCGTGGCGTGCAGAAGTGCAGCTCGACATTGCCTTCATGCGAGTGGCGCACCCAGAGACAATCGTATTGATCCCTGTCCAGCCCAGCAAAGGCCAGAGCCTCAAATAGCTCAATGGCCTCTTGCTGGGCGGCGGGACTGGGATCGTCGCTGTCGGCAAAGCTGATCACACCTGCCGTGTAGCTCCATTTGTTGGAGCTCGCATCGATAAGGTCGCGGGTTTGGTCGGGGTTACCGTGCAGCACCTCAGGCAACGGGTCGCGGATCTTGGTTTGCGGTTTACTGGTGTCGTCGCGGATGAGGTGGCGGTTCTCGTCATAGGCAAGAACTTCACGCGCTGTCAGGTAGTCGACGGGTGCGGCTCCGCCGCCTGTGCCGGTGGAAAAGAACGAGATGATCATTCGCCACCGCCCGTGTGTGCCGCCACGATCTGCGCCATCTGCCGTTCGATGGCCACTAGCTGCACCGCGACCTTGAGCGCGTCGATCTGGCTCGCGCGGCCGGATTTGACCGCGCCGTTGATCCAGCGGGAGAGCTGATTGAGGTTGCCGCCGACGCGGGCAATCGCAAAAGTCAGCTTCGGGTCAACTCGCGGGACGGGCTTGCGCCGACGTGCCTCGGTTAGCCCCAAGGCCTCACGCATCAGCGTGGCATTGGGCAGGCCAGCCGCGCGCGCCTTGGCCACAAGCGCTGCCTTTTCCGACGGTGTGCATCGAAAGATCACGCTCTCGGAAAGGCCCTCTTTGACGCCGCTTGCGTGCGTCTGGTTGGGGTTTGAAGGGGAGGCTTGCCGCCCCTCACAAGACCCGCCGATGTAATCGGTGGGTAACCTTGCTCTCTGCTCTTTGTGGGGGTCTGTCGCACTCATGCTCTGAGCCCCGCCGCTTCGATTTCAGCTGAGCTGACTAGGTTCGCGGCTAGCAAAGCGGTCACTTGGCCGGGTGTTATGTGGCGGCAAAGGGGATGCTTGTCCGTGACCCAGTCGGCCAAACCTTTCAGCAATTCCACCTCTTTGGCTTTGCCCGCTTCTCGCGCCTCCTCAACCTCCTGAAGGTATTTCAACCAACGGCCAGAGGAGAACCAATTGTCGGAGAAGCACACCTTGGAGCGGGTGAAGCCTTCGCTCTCGGTCGCATAGGTCCGCACGGCGTCCTCGAGGTCTTTGGCGTCCACTCCGTCGGCCAGCGCTTGGCGGATCTGCGAGTTACAAACCGCTTTGCCGCGAACGCGATCCTCGGGATAGGCGGACAAAATCTTTTCTGAAACCTCATCCTCCACCGCTACCTTCGCGTGCGAAGGATTTGGTTTTTGATATGGTTTATATCTGTTCTTATAGGATTTGCCCTCTGGGGCAGATGGCTTGCCCTCAGGGGCAAATGCATCATTTTCCCTTTCGGTCGGATCGATTTGCCCATTTGGGCAAATGGAGTTGCCCAGGGCATACCAACAGGTCCGGTCATAGCGATCATCGCTGAAATTGCCCTTGATGATCAGCTCTGCACTGACCAGCTTTTCGAGCGCTGTTCGGATCTGCTTTTCGCTCAGATAGGGGAACAACTCACTAAAGGCCGAGATCGAATTGTAAGTCCAATACCGCCCGTCTCGATGGTTGCGGCGATTGGCTTGGTTCTTCTCGATCCAGAAGGTGATGTTCTGGAAAATCACCGCCGCGTTCAGGCCAACACGTCCCGCGATTTCGGGATCAAAGCTATGGCGGCTCATGATTGGCCCCCGAAATACGCACAAACGTGCGAATTTTGTACAGGTTTTGTACGAGAAATCGGTCGTTTCAGTCGATTACGGCCCGAAAGCTGACGGGACTTTTTGCAGTCTTCCGCACAACGTCCTGTAAATAAGCCATATTTTTCAGGTGGTTTTGGCGACCCCGGCAGGATTCGAACCTGCAACCTGCCCCTTAGGAGGGGGCTGCTCTATCCAGTTGAGCCACGGGGCCGCGCGTCGTTTTCTCTAGCGGGGTTTTTTCAGATTGTCATGGGCTTTGCACAACAGTTGAACAATTCGCCCTGTTCACGCTACCATCGGCCAAACAAACAATGCAGGTATCTCGGTGACAACAGAAACAAAACGCCCGCTTACCCTTCGTGATGTCTCGGAAGCGTCCGGAGTATCCGAAATGACCGTTAGCCGGGTGCTACGTAATCGCGGGGATGTGTCGGATGCCACCCGTACCCGTGTTTTGGCCGCCGCAAAAGAGCTGGGATATGTGCCCAACAAGATCGCGGGAGCATTGGCGTCAAGCCGGGTGAATCTTGTCGCTGTGATCATCCCGTCATTGTCAAATATGGTCTTCCCCGAAGTTCTAACCGGTATCAATCAGGTGCTGGAAGATACTGAACTGCAGCCGGTGGTTGGCGTCACGGACTATCTGCCAGAAAAAGAAGAAAAAGTGCTGTACGAGATGCTCTCGTGGCGGCCCTCAGGCGTGATCATTGCCGGGCTGGAGCATACCGAAGCCGCGCGCGCTATGCTGGATTCAGCTGGCATACCGGTGGTCGAGATCATGGATACCGATGGCAAACCGGTGGATGCGATGGTGGGAATCTCTCACCGCCGCGCCGGGCGCGAAATGGCGCAGGCAATCCTGAAGGCGGGCTATGAGCATATCGGGTTTATGGGCACCAAGATGCCGTTGGACCACCGTGCCCGTAAACGGTTCGAAGGGTTCACCGAAGTGCTGGGCAAGCACGGGATCGAGATTGAGGACCGTGAATTTTATTCGGGTGGCTCGGCGCTGGCCAAGGGGCGCGAGATGACACAAGCGATGCTTGAACGCTCGCCCGAGTTGGATTTTCTGTATTATTCCAACGATATGATCGGCGCGGGTGGGCTGTTGTATTTGCTGGATCAAGGGATCGACGTGCCCGGTCAGATCGGTTTAGCCGGATTCAACAATGTAGAGCTGCTGCAGGGGCTGCCGCGCAAGCTGGCCACGATGGATGCCTGCCGGACCGAGATTGGGCGCACCGCGGCCGAGATCATTGCGGCGAAGTTGGCCGATCCGGAATCCGAGGTTGAAACCCGCGTTACCCTGACCCCCAAGATCAGCTATGGCGACACGCTGAAACGGCGATAACGCCAGATGGCGCTGCAACGTCTGGACAACCGCGCGGCGCGGGCGCTGTTCATGGATCGGCACGCGCTTTTGGAACAGCCTACTGGAAGTTCCAAAGGCGATGACTTGTTACAGCTGATCCATCGTTTAGGGTTTGTCCAGCTCGACAGTATCAACACCGTCGCCCGCGCGCATGACATGATCCTATATGCGCGTAAGGCCAGCTATCGTTCGCGCTACCTCAAGCAGCTCTACGAACGCGACCGCGCGCTGTTTGAGCATTGGACGCACGATGCGGCGGTGATCCCAATGGAATTCTATCGCCATTGGCATCTGCGGTTCCTGCGCGATGCCGACATGTTGAAAGCCCGCTGGAAGAACTGGCGGCGTGACGGGTTTGAGCAAAAGTTCGAAACCGTCCTACAACATATCCGCGACCATGGTCCGGTTGGCTCGTCCGATGTCGGAAAAGACGAGAAAAAGGGATCTGGCGGTTGGTGGGACTGGCATCCATCCAAGACCGCGCTGGAATATCTCTGGCGATCCGGCGCGCTGACCGTGGTTGGACGCGATGGGTTTCAGAAACGCTATGACCTGACAGAGCGGGTTATAGAAACTCAACTTTGCCCCGGCAATTTGCATTGCGACGCAAATGAAACTGTGGATTGGTTGTGTAACGCCGCACTCGACCGGCTGGGGTTCGCCACATCGGGAGAGCTTGCCGCGTTCTGGGATACGGTAAGCGCTGCCGAGGCAAAATCCTGGTGCCAACAGGCTCTAACACAGGATGAAATCGAAGAGATCTGCGTCGAATGCGCAGACGGGCGGGAACGAAAAGTGTTCGCCCGCCCCGGTCTATGTGAACACGCTACAGAGCTGCCCGATGCGCCGGGCCGGATCAGAGTTCTCAGCCCTTTTGACCCTATGTTGCGTGACCGGAACCGGGCCGAGCGGTTGTTCGGATTCCACTATCGGATCGAGGTGTTCGTACCCGAACCCAAGCGTACCTACGGCTATTATGTCTTTCCGTTGCTTGAAGGGCACCGGTTGATCGGACGCATCGACATGAAGGCCCAGCGAGACCGTGGACTGTTGCAAGTCCGATCCGTATGGCCAGAACGGTCGGTGCGTTGGTCTGACGCAAGAACCCGCCGCCTGCAGGCCGAATTGGACCGGGTACGGCGATTTGCGGAACTGGACGGGGTGGAATTTGAAAAGGATTGGCTGAAAGATCCTAAATAGAACCCAATTTTTCGATCAGGAAACCTTGTTCCTCAATCAGTAGGCGCAGCTCGTTCAGCGAAACATGGGGCGCCCTGCCCGATGTATCTAGCTGCGCATTTGCCCGCCCATACAAAGCCTCGCGACTGGCCAATATGTTCTTGAGCTGCTCCATCGCCTTGGGATTTCCAGCCATCGGGCGTTCGTCGCCTTGGGCGCGCACGCGGTCCATATGCTCGGTCGGTGACGCGCGCAGCCAGATGGTGTGAAACCGGCCAAGCAGGGTCGCATATGTCGAAGGCTCTGATACGATCCCGCCCGCGACTGCCAGCACGACCCGATCATGCTCTGCAATCACCCGATCCAGCGCCTGCGCTTCCAGATTGCGATACCCGTCTTGCCCGTAGAACGCCATCACTTCAGACATGGGCATGCCGGCCATCTCTTCAATCATGGCTGTGAGCTCAACAAACGGCAGTCTTTGTGCGGCAGCCAGCATAGCGCCAAGAGTTGACTTACCCGCTCCGCGTAACCCAATCAGACAAACCCGATGCGCACGTGCATCCTCATCTGGGTGAGGTTGCAATGCACGCCTGACGCTTTCTTTGACGTCGTCGCTGGCTTGTCGGAAAAGCTCAACTATCTGCAAAGCATCCGAATCCCACGGATCATCTTCACCAATCAACCATTCGGCTTTGTAATCCAGTGCCTGTGCGACACGGTGCAACACGCCGATCGAGATGTTGCCCTCACCCGCCTCAAGCTGCGCCAAATAGCGTGGGGAAACGCCCGAGTTCTCAGACAGGATCCGGCGCGGGATGCCTCGCATTTGACGCGCCCGGCGTACACGCGCGCCCACTCGTTCGCTCAAATCCTGCTTTGCAATATGTGCAGGCGGTGCCGGTTCTGGCGGTTTGGGCCCATCCATCTGCATTGAACCGTTTGTTAAAGGTAAGGATGAGGCTACGACGCGAACCATCTACGGGCAACGAATATTACCTTCTCCGCCCACAATGCTTATAGTTTGGGGCCTAAAACGAGGTCTGAACGACGGCAAACAACTTGGTTAGAGCCTGTTCTGAGCATTGCGCTCAGCCTTCCAGCTGGTGAAGCTCTACCAGAAGGTCCAGCAACTTCTCGTGCTGCTCTGCCCCGAGCAAAGAGCGGGTGTGTTCCGCCAGCTCCAACATTTCCGCCAGATTTGCGTCGATAATTTGCAACCCATTCTCGCTGATTTCGACAATCTGTCGGCGGCGGTCTTTGGTATCCGGCCGCCTCATGATCAGCTTGCTGTCTTCTAGCTTTTTCAGAATGCGCGTCAGGCTGGGCAACAAGAGGCAGGCGCGCTCGGCGATCTGAGTAGGCTCCTGAGGTCCTTCTTCCTGCAAAACGCGCAGAACGCGCCATTGTTGCTCGGTGACGCCAGCATCCGTTAGCACACCACGAATAGGCCCCATCACCTTTTCCCGAGCGCGCAACAACGCTATCGGCAATGATCGGGACGTCTGTGGTAAGTTCTTTGACATATGGAATTTTCGCGCAATTCCAAATATTTCGCAATAGAACGTTGGTTGTGGTTGAGTTTCGTTTACTGGACTTTACTTAACTTGTTTAGCATATGATACTGACAAAAGGCTACCGAGGCGGATAAGATGAAATGGAATGAATTCTCCGATTGGGGCAAGAAGGTTGCCGAGTGGACGCAAGACTATCACCTGACGGTGGGCGACAAGCCCGTGCGCGCCCGGACCGAGCCGGGCGATATCCTGAATGCTCTGCCCGCGCATCCCCCTGAGCAGGGCGAGCCGATCGAGGACATCTTTCATGATTTCGAACAAATCGTGATGCCCGGCATTACCCATTGGCAACACCCTCGGTTCTTCGCCTACTTCAATTCGAACGCCTCGGCCCCGTCTGTTCTGGCCGAGTTCCTGGCCAGCGCCATCGCGCCGCAATGTATGCTGTGGCAGACCTCGCCCGCCGCAACCGAGATGGAAACACGAATGATGGACTGGCTGCGCGAAGCGCTGGACCTGCCCAAAGGTTTTGCCGGGGTCATTCAGGATTCGGCGTCATCTGCGACATTGGCGGCTGTGCTGACCATGCGCGAGAAGGCGATGAACTGGCAGGGCAACACGCTGGGGCTGTTCGGTCAAAAGCCACTGCGCATTTATTGCTCTTCCGAGGTTCATACCTCAATCGACCGCGCCATCTGGGTTGCGGGGATTGGACAGGACAATCTGGTGCGCATCCCCGTGCAAGGTGATTGGCGTGGAATGAACCCCGATGCGCTTGAAGCAGCGATTCAATTAGATTTAGAGTCTGGTTTCCACCCGGCGGGCGTGATCCTTTGTGTTGGAGGGACCGGAACCGGGGCAACTGATCCAGTGGATCACTGCCTGGCGATCGCACAGAAATACGGCCTTTATACCCATGTCGATGCAGCCTGGGCGGGGTCGGCGATGATCTGCCCCGAATATCGTCACTACTGGCCGGGGATCGATCAGGCCGACAGCATTGTATTCAATCCCCATAAGTGGCTGGGCGTGCAATTCGATTGCTGTGCGCATTTCCTGAAAAACCCCGATGATCTGGTCCGCACGCTTGCGATCAGCCCGGAATATCTGAAAACCCACGGCAAGGACGGGATCATCAATTACTCGGAATGGTCGGTGCCATTGGGACGTCGGTTCCGCGCGCTGAAACTGTGGTTCGTCATCCGCACCTATGGGCTGGTGGGGTTGCGCGAACGGCTGCGGAATCACGTCAATTGGTCGCGCGCACTGCATGATCGTCTAGCAGCAGAACCGGATTTTCGGATCGTGACGCCTCCAATGTGGTCTCTTTGGACCTTCCGATACGAGCCGGATGGGGCCGACGATCTGGATGATCTGAACCTGCGGCTGGTGAATGCAATCAATGATGATGGGCGGATCTACCTGACACAGACCCGCGTGGATGGCGATCTGGTCATCCGCTTTCAGGCCGGTCAGTTTGAAACCACAGAACAGGACGTGATGATGGCCTTTGACGTGATCACTGAAATCGCTCGAGGGCTTTAGGCCCTCATTGACGCTGCAGCCTGCGCGTATCCCCCCGAGGCCCCGTCAACAAAATGCACATGGTCGTCGCGCATGGCCGAGGGAACAAAGCAGGTCATCATCGCCTCTTGCTGGGCGTGCATTCCATATCTGATTTTGCCTTTTGTTTGCGCGTCGTCCAGCATCTGAGTGAGCTGTTCCAACGTGCTCGAGTCACAATCCAGCGTCATTTTCAGACCGTCATCAAACTTTCGGAAATCAGCGTTGCGACTGACCATCTCTTTGTAATGCTTGGGTTCGAATTGACCCAGGCGCATCCCGGTTTTGAACAACAAGCCGATCAACATATTCCCGATCATCAAGCGTGTTTTCTGCATCAGAAGATTCCGACCTGCGCGTGAGACATGGGCGTCGATATCGACGCCGGGCGGAGGGAAACTCATCGGAGGTCCTTTGGCCGGAACCGGGTGACCGGCGCGTTCTAGCCCTTCGGCGACGGACAGGATGGATTGGGTCAGGGCGGCGAATTCAGCCTCATTAGACTCTGATGTAGGCTGAATAACCAGTGAAACGATCTGACCAACCCTCGCTGGACTGTTGGACCAACGACAAGATAGGCCGGTCAGATCGGGCTGCGCGTCAGGTCCGGCTGGTTGCACAACACGTTGCCCGGATTTCATCTGAGCCTCGGCCCAGGCCAGTCCCCCGCCGGTAAACATCGCATAGTCAACGCCGGTGGAAGGCGCAAAGCGAGCAACACGCAGATCACGTCCAGCGGCGCGGATGTCGGCCACCGAAACCAGCGCCGCGCGCAGAGTGATGGCGAATTCCGTTTCGGCCCAGCTTTGCAATGTTGCCAGCGTATCCCGCGCGATCTCGGCATCCTCACCCGATACGGCGAATCCAGCACCATCACCACCGAAGACATACGGAAATATGCGCCCACCCAGCGCATTGATCATGCCTGAAATCACGGCCGCCCCCACCATGTTGACGGTCTTGTACCGGCCCCGCGCGATTTCACCGGTCGAATCTACGATATCGGCGACGCCCAGAACCCATGTCTCTGGCAAAGGTGTGAACTGCGCGGGGTCACTGAGGCTGAGGAAATTGTCCGAAATGGGGACGGAGTCATAAAATACAGAGTCTGAGAGGGTCATAACACACTCGGGAAATCCAAAATCTGCCGTGATGATAGCTCAATTGTGAAGAATGTCCGCCCCAATCGATTCAATCATGGCACTTGTGCCGATCAACGCGGCGTGCAAAGCATCGGGGCGGGGCAGCTAGACAATAGGTCAAGAAATGCAGGCAGGTTTGGTGATCTTGTGTCTGGCCTATGTACTCAGCCAGTTTTTCCGCGCTTTTCTGGCAGTTTTGACTACCGATCTGGGACGCGATATCGGCGCAACACCCGAAGACCTCGCCTTTGCTTCAGGTCTTTGGTTTCTAATCTTTGCGGCGATGCAGATTCCGGTGGGCTGGGCACTGGACCGCGTCGGTCCTCGGCGCAGTTCTGCGGTGCTGCTACTGATCGGCGGGGCTGGCGGGGCTGGCCTGTTCGCGGTCGCAACGACCCCGTTCCATGTGGCGCTCGCCATGGCGCTGATCGGGGTAGGATGCTCGCCGGTTCTGATGGCATCCTACTACATCTTCGCACGAGAGTTTCCACCCGCCAAATTTGCCACGCTCGCCGCGGTGATGCTGGGTGTGGGTTCTGTCGGCAATCTGGTCGCCTCATACCCCACGGCGCTGGCGGTCGAGCTGATGGGCTGGCGCGCTACGTTGGCCGGTCTGGCGATTATCTCTGCTGCGGTGGCTGCGGGGATCTGGCTGACGGTGCATGACCCTGAAAAGGTAAAAACCGAACAAAAAGGATCACTTCTAGACCTGCTGAAAGAACCTGCACTTTGGGTCATTCTGCCTCTCATGCTTGTGTCTTATGCGCCATCGGGTGCGATACGAGGGCTTTGGGCCGGGCCGTATTTGAATGACGTGTTCGGGCTCAGCACCGCTCAGATCGGGACGGCTACGTTGATCATGGGGGCCGCGATGATCGCGGGAACCTTCGCCTATGGGCCGCTGGACCGTATCCTGGGCACCCGGAAATGGGTGATCCTGAGCGGTAATACCTTGGGCGTCGCAGCACTGGGCCTGCTGTGCCTGTGGATTGACAGCGGCGTTTGGGTCTCGGTGCTGCTGTTGGCGTTGATCGGCTTTCTGGGCGCCAGTTTTCCGGTGATCATGGCCCATGGCCGGGCCTTCGTGCCGCCGCATCTGGTCGGGCGGGGCGTCACCCTGCTGAACCTTTTCGGCGTTGGCGGCGTTGGTCTGGCGCAATTTGCCACCGGACGTATCCATGCCGCTAACGACGGGATCGGCTCCGCCGCGCCGTATACTGCGATTTTCGGCTTTTTTGCTGTCACCCTTGCCATTGGTTGCGCGATCTATCTATTCAGTCGGGACAGCATAGACTGAAACCGGAGACCGCCTGTGCAAGATATTGAGGTGATTGCACCCAATCTGAAGCATTCCCTGTCGGGCGTGACAACGACGGTGATCCGACTGTTGCCAATCCAGCAGAAGATGATCGGCATCCGCGCCACGGGCCCCGGCCTGCCGGCGGATTTGCCCCATATCAGACTCTGGAAACTACTGTTTCTGCCCAATCGCAAACGGGTCTGGCATGCACGCCGGAATACCGAGATGCTGATGGGTCTGATCCTGCGCACTGTGTTCCGACGCAACTATAAACTGCTGTTCACTTCGGCCGCGCAACGCGATCATTCCGGGTTCACCAAGCGGCTGATTTCGAAAATGGACGCACTGATCGCGACGACGCCACAGGCCGCTTCCTTTCTGGAACATCCCGCTACTGTCATCATGCATGGCGTCAACACCGAGCTGTTTCACCCGGCCGAGGACAAAAGCGCCCTGCGCCAAAAACTTGGTCTGCCAGACGGGCTGCTGATCGGGTGTTTTGGCCGTATCCGCCCTCAGAAAGGGGTCGACTTGTTGGTCGATGCCGCCCTGAAGGTGCTGCCTAATCACCCCGATGCGCATGTGATCTTCACCGGGCGTACCACCAACGAATTTGAGGCGTTTCAGGCTGAGCAGGAGCAAAAGCTGCAGGACGCCGGGCTGGGCGACCGCGTTCATTTTCTGGGTGAGCGCCCTTGGGATGAGATTGTCGAGACCTATCGCGCGCTCGATCTGTTCGTTGCGCCCGCACGGCACGAAGGGTTCGGCCTTACACCGCTTGAAGCGATGGCCTCGGGCGTGCCCGCCATAGCCAGTCACGGGGTCGGAGCGTTCAGTGCGCAAATCAAGGATGGTGAGACCGGAAGACTGGTCGAGAAAGACAATGCCCCTGCACTGGCCGACGCGCTGGAGGATATGGTGCAGGACCGCGCTGCGCTGGCCGCTGCGGGACTAGCCGCGCGCGCCCATGTCGAGCAGAATTTTCGAATCGAAGGCGAAGCGCAGGCGATTGTCGAAGTTTATCGATCCTTGCTGAAACAACCCTGAACGGTACTGAACTGTGTCAAATCGGTGTGACGGGGTGAAATAAGCCGAAACCCCTCTTTTTTCTTTGCCACAACGCGGCTATGAACGCGCGTCCTTAACTTTGGAGACATGAAATGGGCTATCGCGTCGTAGTCGTCGGCGCCACGGGCAACGTGGGCCGCGAAATGCTGAACATCCTGGCAGAACGCCAGTTCCCCGTCGATGAACTTGCTGCTCTGGCAAGCCGTCGTTCGCTGGGTACTGAGGTGACATTTGGCGACAAGACGCTCACTACCAAAGATCTGGACACATTCGATTTCACTAGTTGGGACATGGCGCTATTTGCTGTGGGTTCCGAGGCCACAAAGGTTTACGCCCCTAAGGCGGCAGCGGCTGGCTGCGTGGTGATCGATAACAGCTCGCTCTATCGCTATGACCCGGACATTCCGCTGATCGTGCCGGAATGTAACCCCGAGGCGATCCACGACTATGAAAACAAAAACATCATCGCCAACCCCAACTGCTCGACCGCGCAGATGGTCGTCGCGCTGAAGCCTCTGCATGACCGTGCCAAGATCAAGCGCGTGGTTGTGTCGACCTATCAGTCGGTGTCGGGCGCCGGTAAGGAAGGCATGGATGAGCTTTGGGATCAGACCAAGGCCATCTACAACCCGACCACCGAGGTTGAACCGAAGAAATTCCAGAAGCAGATTGCCTTCAACGTCATTCCGCAGATCGACGTCTTCATGGAAGACGGCTCGACCAAGGAAGAGTGGAAGATGGTTGTCGAGACCAAAAAGATCGTCGATCCGTCGATCAAGGTCACCGCAACCTGCGTTCGCGTTCCGGTATTCGTCGGCCACTCCGAGGCGGTGAATATCGAGTTCGAAGAGTTCCTCGACGAAGACGAAGCCCGCGACATCCTGCGCGAAGCACCGGGCATCATGGTAATCGACAAGCGTGAAGCCGGTGGTTACGTCTCGCCCATCGAATGCGCGGGCGATTTCGCCACGTTCATCAGCCGCATCCGTCAGGATTCGACGGTTGAGAATGGCATCAACCTGTGGTGCGTTTCGGACAACCTGCGCAAAGGCGCGGCATTGAACGCTGTTCAAATTGCAGAATTGCTGGGCCGTGAAGTTCTAAAGAAGGGGTAACCTTCGCCAGTTGGTTATGACTCTATTAAACCCCGCTGCACCGCCAGTGGGGTTTATTATTTTGTGGACGGGCAGAGATGACAAAATTGCGGGACAAAGCCGCCCTGTGCATGCGTTGCCATTGCCTATCCAGCACCAGTTGGTCAGCCACCGATCTGGGACATTGTCGCTTTTACCGCATGGTATCTTTGAGAGTTTGGGGGATGCGTCCCCAGAAAGCGATCACCAGGATCAGGAACTCGTGCGAAGTACAGCGCACCCTTGAGTGGATCATAACCCGCTTTGTAGGCTATTACAGTGCCTAGTCGATCAGCTTCCAATTCAAAGTTTTTTGAATAGCTGCGCCCACCAACAAAGGCTCCAATGTCTTGTGCTGCGGCAATGTCATTCGGCCCTGACCCCGCAATTGTTGCTAGACCGGCCAAAAGCACCGCACCAGCCGCCGCATTTTGGGCCTGTCGCGCCAAATGCCCTTGAATGTGGTGAGCGGCCTCATGCGCCATAACAAATGCAAGTTCGTCAGTGTTGTTTACATTCCGTATCAGCGCTTGAGTCATTGTGATAACGGGGCGCCCCGACTTGCTTAAACTCTGATACGCGTTTGAGGGTGCTTTTTTGTCTGGATCAATGCGGATCAAAAAATCACAATTCACATTCTTAGTGCGGCGGCGGCATTCTCGTTCTGCCACAGGTTCTATTCGTGAGGCGACCTGACGGAACCTTATTTGTGCCTGTTGTGAACTGACGGGCGCGCTCGCGCGACCGGGGTTTGGAATAGGTGCTGATGGAGGAGTGGTGGTTGAAGCGCATCCCGCTAATGCCAAAACAGCTAACATCAATACCGTTCGCCTCATAAACACACCTTTCCAAATGTTCAGAGCATCAAAATCGAATCTGTGGCTTTCGAGAAACCAACTTGCACATTCGAACCTACGGTCTTCACGATTTGATATTCAATAACAGACGGGTTGTCGGTGGTCGCCCCGATTAAGCTGTCGTCAAAATGGTAGGCACTACAAATGGCTTTGAAGCGAAGGACCAAACGATCCACGCCCCGTTCTGTATGGGCTTGAACCGAGTTGAACACCGCGTCAGCGGAGGTTATTTGCGCTGCACGATGGCTTGATCCCAGCCTCCTGCGCGGCAAAGGGACTGCTATGAGCGCACGTACATTTCAACAATCGTTTCTGGTATGGCCTCAAAGCAGTCATCAGAGAGATGCCTACTGCCTGATCCTTCACCCCTGTCCCTCAACCAGCGTCTTCAAATTCTCCAACCCGCGCTCGTAATCTCCGCCGACCCAATTGTCCATCATTAGGCCCATCCAGCGGGACATGGGGTTCATACCAAGGTCGGATACGAATCCCCAGGTAACCTGTGTGCCTGATCCTTCTGGCCGCAACTGGAACGAGGCGGTGGCTGTCCCCATCGGGCCAAAATCCAGTGCGGTTTGCACGGACTGATCCGGGGTGCTCTCGGTGATTTCCTGCGAACCGGTTCCCACCTGCGGGTTGTCCGAGGCCCAGTTCAGCGTGTTTCCGACACCCGCTTCCGGGCCACTATAGCTCAGCTTGGTTTCGGGGTCTCGGGACAGCCAGGGGGACCATTTCTCGGTCTCCTGCATCGAATTCACATAGGGAAAGATCGCCGAGGCTGGTGCGTCGATTGTGATGCTGCGGGACACCTCGGCCTGACCAGGCAAAAGATATGATACTCCGACAAGCGCCAGAATGATCACCAGTAGGGTGACGAGAATACGTTTAATCAATTTCATGAGCTCGATCCGATTCTGACAACATCATCGGAAACATATCAAAAAATCGACGTAATTTCAGAGGCCCGATCGTATGACCCGCAGGATCAGGCCGGTGGCTGGTAAGGCAGCGACGAATGGTGCAGCACGATGCGAAGCACTCCGTTAGCGTCTTTTTTGTAGCCGAAGCTTTTGTCGACTTGCGTGATGTTACCTTGGCTATCCGTCAGAATGACCTTGCCCATCCACATGGCGACATCGCCTTCGACGAAGCTGGCCGATGTCTCACTTGCCATTTCGCGCCAACCCTTGATTCCGAAACCGCCATCAAGCGGAAATTCGGCATCGTGACCGACAAAATAGGCCAGTGCACCGTGGCGAGTCGGGCGAAAGGTTTGATCTCCGGATGCCATAGTTGGTTTGAACAGGACCGGACCCAGATTATAGCCGTATGCCGCATCTAGAACACCCTCGGCAACGGAACGGGCCGCATCGATCCCACCGTCTTCAAAAGCTTTGGAGATCGCAATCAACCCATCGCCCCAGGCGGTACGGGCAGCGGCCAGCTCGTCAGTGGTAATCGGCATGATCCTGTCCTTCTCTGTCCGGTTTCTATGGTACTGGCAGCAAGTGAGCGTCAACGCAAGAGGTGTGACCGGACTCTCGCCCGGTTTTGCCCACAGAACCGCGTGGAAGCCTGAATTCTCAGAAAATTCGACCCATTCTTTTGAACCGGTGCAAGGTTTTGCAAAGTATTTTGCCGCCAATCTCTGACTGTGCCGTGGGGGCATTTCAATTGGGGTGAATGTGGTGGACAAGATTATCACACTGGAACAGAAGGAACCCGTGCGTCTGGACCCGGACCGCCTGAGCAGCCTGTACAATCAGCTCGGCGACACCAACGCCATGGACGTGCTGTGCCGCACGGTTGAAGAACTGGCGTTGCGGCTGTCGAATTGTGAACGGTTTTGGCGGCAACGCGATTGGGCCGGGCTGCGCAAATGCGCAAAATCTCTCGTAGCCATATCCGAGCAAATCGGCATGACAGCACTGGCACGTGTGGCAGGCGATGTAGCCTGTACTGTCGACGCTGGCGATGCGGTCGCGACAGGGGCGACTCTGAGCCGCCTAATCCGGGTGGGTGAGCGATCGCTGACCGCCGTCTGGGACCAGCAAGATCTATCCGTCTGAGGGGGGTTGCGAGTGCGCCGCAGACAGATAGTCTGGGCGAAAATCCAACCAGCCGAGACACGCATGACCCTGTCCTTAGCCCCTGCCTCCGACCCATCGCTGCCACTACATGTGTTAGAGCAATCAGATTTTGAAAGCTGGCTGACCGATCAGCCGGATCATATCCGAGCTTGGGTTGCGGCCGATGGGTTTTCCGGAGCTCTGGGTCAAACACTTCTGGTGCCCGGCACAGATGGTAATCCGCAGTTTGCCTTGGCGGGATATGGCAGCGCGGCAAAACGGGTACGCAAGCGATTTCCGCTAGCCGCTGCCGCAGAGTCGCTGCCCAAGGGCACCTATCATATCGCCTCGGGCGTTCCCGCAGATGTGCTTGAGGCTGAATGCCTGGGCTGGCTGATGACGGGATATGCCTTTGATCGCTATGCCGCGCAAAGCCCGGCCAACGCCACGCTTATTGAGCCCGAGGGCATAGATGCCCGGCGGATCGAAATCATGGCCAATGCCGAGGCATTGACACGGGATCTGGTCAACACACCCACTTCGGACATGGGTCCGGCGCAATTACAACACGCGGTTGAGGCACAGGCACGGGAACACGGTGCAGACATCTCGGTCATCACAGGCGATGCGTTGCTGGAACAGAATTTTCCGATGATCCACGCGGTGGGGCGTGCTGCCGAACAGGCCCCGCGTCTGATCGAGATGAACTGGGGCGATCAAGGGCCAAAACTAACATTAGTTGGGAAAGGGGTCTGTTTCGATACAGGCGGCCTGAATCTGAAACCCGGTGCGTCGATGGGGTTGATGAAAAAAGATATGGGCGGAGCGGCCAATGTGCTGGGTCTGGCCCGTATGATCATGGCGCTGGATCTGAAAGTGCAATTACGGGTCCTGATCCCGGCGGTCGAAAACGCAGTAGCGGGCAATGCTTTCCGCCCCGGCGACATCCTGACGGCGCGTAATGGGCTAACGGTTGAGATCAACAACACTGATGCCGAGGGTCGGTTGGTGCTGGCCGATGCCCTTGCTCTGGCGCATGAAGGGGCGCCAAACCTGCTCATCTCGATGGCCACTTTGACTGGCGCGGCCCGGGTTGCATTGGGCGCTGATCTGGCCCCGTTTTATACCGATGACGACAAAGCCGCCGACGTGCTGGCGCGTGCTGGCCGGGCTGCCGCTGATCCGGTCTGGCGTATGCCTTTTCATGACCCCTATGAAGCGATGATCGAACCCGGCATCGCTAACCTCGACAATGCGCCTTCTGGTGGATTTGCAGGCTCTATCACCGCGGCACTGTTCCTGCGCCGGTTCGCTGCCGAAAGTCGCTATATGCATTTTGACATCTATTCGTGGCAACGCAGTAAGGAACCCGGTCGCAGCAAGGGTGGTTTGGGCCAAGGCCCGCGTGCCCTCCTGGGGGCTTTGCCAGAGATCCTTGGCCTATGACTCAGGCGCGCATCATTCAACCGGTCATAGACCTGCTGCGCCACCCTGACGGTCCGCGCGACCGGCAATTGTTGTTCGGCGACATGGTCACTGTTTTGGACGACCAAAACGGCTGGAGCAAGATCTCAGCCAGCAAGGACGGCTATACCGGATGGGTGGCGACGGACCATCTGGGACCAATTGAGCCACAGACTCACTGGATCGTCGCCGCTTCGACCCATGCCTATGAGAAGCCCGATATAAAAAGCCGCGATCTGACCTCTCTTAGCTTTGGCAGTAAAATCAGGGCTCTGTCTGAGGAGGGCGGGTTTCTGGAAACGCCAATCGGGTTCATTCCGGGGGTGCATGCCGTGCCCGCCTATTCCCTGCTGACCGATCCCGTTTCCGCGGCCGAACTTTTTCTCGGCACCCCTTATCTTTGGGGTGGTAACAGTCGATTCGGGCTGGATTGCTCGGGCCTCGTACAGCTCGCACTGCTCGCCTGCGGCGTTCCTTGTCCCGGAGACAGCGGCGATCAGGAACGCGAAATTGGTGGATCGGTGCCCGAGGGCGATCCCGCACGGCGCGGAGACTTGCTGTTCTGGAAAGGCCATGTGGCCTGGATTGCCGCCGAAAACCTTCTACTTCACGCCAACGCCTATCACATGGCTGTCGCGCTCGAACCGATGGATCAAGCGATTGCCCGGATCGCTGCCCAGGGTGACGGGCCGGTTACAGCGCACAAAAGGCTCTAATCCAGGTCAACCGCACGGATAAGCTTGCGTTCCAGAACCCTCAGAACCGCGCGCAGATCGTGCCCGCGCTTCAATATACGCCCATCCATGCCGACCACGGAATACATGCCCTGACGTAGCCGCAGGCGCGGGTGCTTCTCGACCCTGTAAATGGGATGTTCCGCCGTGCGCCGAAAGATCGAAAACACCGCCATATCCCGCAGGTTCGAGATTCCGTAGTCGCGCCATTCACCGGCAGCAACCATTCGGCCATAAACAGACAGGATTTGAGACATCTCGCGCCGGTCAAACGCGACCGGCATCTGGGCAGAGCCGGACCCGAACCGGCTGGGAGGCTGCATGTTCATATGACAAGCCTTGCCGGAAATCGCCGTCGAATCAAGCCCACTGGCATCAAGGTGTTGTATTTTTGGATCGCCCGCCCGCTATCTGCGCCCAACCTGACGGCAAATCAAGATCACCGGCAGCAACCCGACAGCCAGAATAACCAGCGACGGAACCGCTGCACCTTCAAGCCTCTCATCCGAGGCCAGACGATAGGCCTGCACTGCTAGCGTGTCGAAGTTAAAAGGCCGCATGATCAGGGTCGCGGGCAGCTCTTTCATCACATCCACAAAGACAATCAACAGTGCCGTCAGCAATGAAGGCGTAAGGATCGGCAGATGTACCCGGCGCAGCGTTCCTAACGGGGTTTGACCCAGTGACCGCGCGGCGGCATCCATATTGGCGTGAACGGTACTCTGCCCACCTTCATAGGCGCTGAGCGCGGCGGCCAAAAAGCGCACCATATAGGCCGCGATCAACAACCAGATAGATCCCGTGACCAACAGTCCGGTCGAGATACCAAAGGTTTGGCGCATCCACGCATCCAGTGCGTTGTCGAATCCCGCAAAGGGGACGATCAGCCCCACGGCAATCACGCCACCCGGCACCGCATAGCCCAACCGCGCCACATAAGCCGCCATTGCGGCCCCGCGTCCGGGGCGCAGGCGTTGGAAGAATCCTATCGAAATCGCCGCGCTGACGGTGATAACCGCCGCAGTCCCCGCCAGTGTCAGCGAGTTCTGTATGAACCCGATATATCGGCGCGACAGCAGGTTCTGCTCGGATTCCAAACCCATCTGCACCAGGATAACCACAGGCAGAAGGAATCCGAACAGGACGGGAATTGCGCATAGCAGAAATGCCGCAAGTGATTGCCATCCCTTGAGTTGCGCCGCTGGCAGACCTGCGTGGCGCTTGCCTGCCTGATAGTATTTGGCTTTGCCGCGCTGTGTCCGCTCGGCCACGGCCATGACAAGGGCAAAACCCAACAGACAAAGGGCGAGTTGCGCCGCAGCAGCGCGATCAGCCATGGAAAACCAGCTTGTGTAGATGCCAGTAGCAAAAGTCTGCACTCCGAAATAGGCGACTGTGCCGAAATCGGCGATGGTTTCCATAACCGCCAGCAAGACGCCCCCCGCAATCGCCGGTCGTGCCATCGGCAGGGATACGCGCCAAAAGGCATGCCAGGGGCCATTGCCCAGCGCCCGGGCCGCCAGAAAGGCCGTGGCGCTTTGCTGCAGAAATGCCGCGCGCGCCAGCAAATAGACATAGGGATACAACACCAGGATCAACATCACCGCCGCTCCCTCGGTCGAGCGGATCTCGGGGAACCAATAGTCGCGCGGGCCCCAGCCGGTCACATCCCGCAGCGTGGTCTGAACGATTCCGGGGTGATCCAGAATGAAGGTATAGGCATAGGCCAGCACATAAGCCGGAAAGGCCAGCGGCAGGACCAGAGCGATTTCCAGCCACCGCACTCCGGGAAAGCGGGTCATCGTGACCAGCCAGGCAGCGCCGACACCAATCGAAAACGTCCCTGCTGCGACCAGCACCACCAGGATCACCGTGGTCAGCACATAGCCAGGCAAAACAGTCTCTAACAAATGGGAAATTGTGTCGGTGCCACCGGTCACCGCCGCCAGAACAACCGCCACCATTGGCAACAGACAAGCGGCCGCCACGACATAGGCAATGCCGCCCACAAAACGTGTACCTAAGGCGCCGCGATTATGCGTTCCGTGTTCTGAATATTCGACTTCGGCCATGGCGTCTGACTGAGAATCCCATAGGGTCTGCCTTTAATCGACTAAAACTCTAAGAAACACCAGTGGGCCGACTAACAAAAACTGCGGCAATGTTTGCCGCAGATCCCTATTCATAAACGCGCTGATCCTCGATCACCAAGCCATCTTTGGGCAAAGAGCCCGGCGCCACAACTTCAATCGCGCCTTTCAGTTTCAGGACTTCGACCACCGATTTTGCATAGGCACCATCGTTCTCGCAGGGGCTTTCGATCTGAACGGTCATGGTATCCATCTCGCCCTGTCGCGCCGCAATGACACGCGCCTTGACGATTTCATCATGCTTGTCGACCAGCGCGGCCACCTGTTCGGGGCGGACGAACATGCCCTTGATCTTGGTGGTCTGATCGGCGCGACCCATCCAGCCTTTGATACGCATATTTGTGCGCCCGCACGGAGACTCTCCGGGCATGATCGCCGACAGATCACCGGTGGCAAATCGGATCAACGGGTAATCGGGGTTCAGCGTGGTCACAACCACCTCACCTACATCACCAGGTGCAACCGGGGTTCCTGTGCCGGGGGTGACGATCTCAACGATCACGTGTTCGTCGATGATCATACCCTCCATCGCAGGGCTTTCATAAGCTATGTTGCCCAGATCAGCGGTCGCGTAGCATTGCAGGCAGACGATGCCCCGATCGGCGTAATCCTGTCGTAGGCTAGGAAACAGCGCCCCGCCACCCACAACGGCCTTGGAAAATTTCAGCGCGACGCCCATGGCTTCGGCTTTATCAAGAATGACTTTCAGATAGTCGGGCGTACCTGCATATGCGGTGCAACCCACATCGCGCGCAGCGGTCACCTGCAACTCGGTCTGACCTGTACCTGCAGGCAGGACCGACGCGCCAACGGCCTGCGCGCCGCTTTCAAAGATCATGCCCGCGGGGGTGAGGTGATAGCCAAAACAGTTCTGAACGATATCGCCCGGACCAACCCCTGCAGCATTCAGGAACCGGCCCATGCGCCACCAGTCGTGATCAGTGCTGCCGGGTTCATAGATTGGCCCCGGAGATTGAAAGACATGCTGGAAATTCCGCGCCGGTTTGACGGTGAACCCTCCAAACGGAGGCCGGGTGCCCTGCGCCTTTGTCAGATCGGATTTTCGCAGAACCGGCAGTTGTGCCAGCGCCTGCATGTCTGTCACTGTGCCGGCGTCCACGTTGGACAGAATGCCGGCATATCCGGGCGCTTTTTGCGCGCGGGCAATCTGTTCTGGCAAGGCGCGCGCGTGATCAGCGGTGCGCTCGTCAGCGGATCGGGTTTCAAGCTTATCAAAATAGGTCATTGAAATATCCTCCACCCGCTTACAGCCATCTCTTGCGGCGGCGGTATGAGCGCACGTCTCGAAAGCTTTTGCGGCCCTCGTCTGACATGCCGAGATAAAACTCCTTAACGTCTGGATTTTCGCGCAGCTCGGCGGCGGGACCATCCATCACCACGCGGCCAGATTCCAGAATATAGCCGTAATGGGCGAACCTTAGAGCCACATTTGTATTCTGTTCAGCCAGCAGGAAGGACACGCCTTCCTTCTCGTTCAGGTCCCTTACGATGCCAAAAATCTCTTCGACAAGTTGCGGAGCCAGACCCATTGAGGGTTCATCAAGAAGGATGGTCTCGGGCCGTGACATCAGAGCCCTGCCCATAGCAACCATCTGCTGCTCACCGCCCGAAGTATAACCGGCCTGACTACGACGGCGTTCCTTCAAGCGTGGGAAGTAATTGTAAACCAGTTCCAGGTCCTGCTGGATCGCGGCAGACCCGTCCTTACGGGTATAGGCACCGGTCAGCAGATTTTCCTCGACTGTGAGGTGTTCGAAACAGTGGCGGCCTTCCATGACTTGAATGACGCCCTTCTCCACCAAGGCAGCCGGGTCGCTTTCATGCACGCCCTCGCCGCGATATTTAATCGAGCCTTTGGTGACCTCGCCCCGTTCCGAATGCAGCAAGTTCGACACGGCCTTCAATGTGGTTGTCTTGCCCGCACCATTGCCACCCAGTAGGGCTGTGATGCCGCCCTTGGGCACAGTCAGGCTGACGCCTTTCAGAACAAGGATCACATGGTTGTAGATCACCTCGATATTGTTGACCTCAAGCAGGGTTTCCGCCTGCACGTCAGTGGTTTGTGCCGCATCCAACATCAGCGCGTGTCCTTGTGCGAGTGTGGGGTTCGGGGCGGCAGCGATCCGCCGCCCCGTTTGGTTCAGAGCACCTTATTCGCAGCGCTGAGAAATATTGTTCTCAGCAGCATATGCGCCCGAGTCTTCGTCGATCAGTGCGTTGATGACCTCAGCGTCAGTCGGTTCGAAGCCCTGAATCGAGTTCCAGGTACCCGCCGCTGCATCCCACTGAACAACACCGACAAGGCCTGGGCCGCCGTGGTTTTCGCATGAGACCGCGAATTCAGGTCCGAAACCGGCCATACCCAGCGCTTCCATCTTGGCGTTGGTGATCTCCAGCGCCTCCATGCCATCGCGCATCATCGATGCGTCGATCTCGGCAGTGCCGTGCATTTCTTGCGCGGTTTTCACTGCTTCTGCGGCCAGCATCGCAGCATAGAGGCCGCGGTTGTACTGCACCGTACCCAGTTGATCACCGGCGCCTGCAGCTTTGCCCGCATCGACGACATATTTCTTCAGGTCGTCATAGACAGGATAGTCGTCGCCCAGACCGGTGAAGGTCAGCGCTTTGTAGCCGGTGGCCTTATCACCCGCAGGCTCAACATCAAACTCGGCCCCGGACCACCAGACACCGATGAAGTTCTCCATTGGGAAGCGGATATTGGCGGCTTCTTGCACGGCGACCTGGTTCATCACGCCCCAGCCCCACATGATCACATAGTCGGGCTTTTCCCGGCGGATTTGCAGCCACTGCGACTTCTGCTCCTGACCGGGGTGGTCGACCGGCAGCAGGGTCAGGTCATAGCCATGTTTTTCAGCCAGTGTTTCCAGCGTACGGATCGGTTCCTTGCCATAGGCCGAGTTGTGATAGACCAGCGCGATCTTCTTACCGCTCAAGTCGCCACCGTTTTCGTCCAGCAGATAGTTGATCGCGCCCGACGCCCCGTTCCAGTAGTTGGCAGGATAGTTGAACACGTTGCTGAACACCTTACCGTTCGCCGCCGAGGTGCGGCCATAACCCATTGTGTGCAGCGGAATGCCGTCTGCGGTCACTTTAGGGATCAACTGATAGGTGATGCCGGTGGACAGGGGCTGATAGACCAGAGCACCTTCGCCCTTGGTCGATTCATAACATTCCACGCCTTTTTCCGTGTTATATCCGGTCTCGCATTCGATCACGTTGGCCGCAACACCGCCGATACCGCCATCGCGTTCGTTCAGCAGTGTGAAGTAGTCGGCATATCCGTCCGCAAATGGGATACCGCCGGCCGCATAAGGCCCGGTCCGGTAACTGAGCGACGGGAATACGAGGTCGGCCATGACCGGACCTGCGGCCATCACGGCGCCCAGCGCCAGGGTTGCCAGTTTCTTTTTCATCGGGTGTCTCCTCCCTTGGTTGATCCGATGTTGGGTTTCGGGTTTCACACCCGTCTTTTCGTTGGGCCGGTCCTTAGTGCGGGAATGGCCAGAGTCTGAGTTTCTCTTTCGCCACACGCCAGAGCTGCGCCAGACCATGCGGTTCGAGGATCAGGAACATGATGATCAGAGCACCGACGATGACTAGGTTGAGATGCGCGACGATATCCGTGGGCCAGCCCAGCAGATCGACGCCCAGCAGCTTCAGTACAACCGGCAGCAAAACCAGGAAGGCAGCCCCCGCAAAGGATCCAAAAATAGACCCTAATCCGCCGATAATCACCATGAACAGCACCAGGAACGATTTTTGAATGCCGAACACTTCTCCAACCTCGACCGCGCCCAGATAGACCGCAAAGAACAGCGCCCCGGCGATGCCCACAAAGAACGAGCTGACGGCAAAAGCTGTCAGCTTGGCCTTGAGCGGGTTCACCCCGATGATCTCGGCCGCGATGTCCATGTCGCGGATTGCCATCCAGGTTCGACCAGTGGTGCCGCGCGTCAGGTTACGCGCGATGATGGCGCAGACGGTCAGGAAGATCAGGCAGAACAGATAAGTCGCCCATGCCGGAGCATTCGGGCCAGTGATAATGATGCCGAACACATCGCGTTCCGGCGCATTGATCTGGCCAGAGGCCGAGTAGTTGTAGAACCACGGCACCCGGTTAAACAGCCACACAAGAAAGAACTGAGCCGCCAGCGTAGCGACTGCTAGATAGAATCCCTTGATCCGCAGAGATGGCAGACCAAACAAAACACCAACAATCGCAGTGATCCCTCCAGCAAGGATCACATGGATGAACATGCTGACATCGGGAAAGGCCGTCATCAGCTTGTAGCAGGCATAGGCCCCCACTGCCATGAACCCGCCGGTGCCCAGCGAGACCTGCCCGCAATAGCCCACCAAAATGTTCAGCCCGATCGCAGCGATGGCATAGATCAGGAATGGCAGAAGCAGCGCATTGGCCCAATAATCGTTGATGATGAACGGAATTATTCCGAACGCCACCGCCAGAACGACATAGTACCGATACCGGTCAAACTTGATCGGGAAAGTCTGGCTGTCGGCGATATATGAGGTTTTGAAATCCCCGGCCTCACGATAGAACATATCTTACTTTCCCCATTCTTCCTGCGCCCGATTGCGGGCAGCGGCGTCCAGTTGATTGGACCCTTTGGCATATCCGGTGGCCTCGGAAGCGCGCACCAGTTTCATGTAAGCCAGGATGCCCATGACCAGCCCGGCAAAGGCCAGAATTACAGCGATCACAAGTTGGCCCTCGGTCAGATCGCTTGATGTCAGGGCGATGTAGCCGAAAGCCCAAAACCCCGCCCATGCGATCACGTTGATGATGGCAATCAGCTTGGTCACGCCCTACACCCTCTCGATGATCTTCTCGCCGAACAGGCCCTGAGGTCGGAACACGAGGAAGATCAGCGCCAATACATAGGCAAACCAGTTCTCGGTTGCGCCGCCAACCATCGGACCGATCGCGAATTCGAATAGTTTCTCGCCTACACCGATGATCAGACCGCCGACGATGGCCCCGGGGATCGAGGTAAACCCGCCCAGCATCAATACCGGCAGAGCCTTAAGCGCGATCAGCGACAGCGAGAACTGAACGCCCGATTTGGTGCCCCACATGATGCCCGCAACCAGCGCTACAAACCCGGCGACCGACCAGACCATGATCCAAATGAAGTTCAGCGAAATCCCGACCGATAGCGCTGCCTGATGGTCATCCGCCACCGCACGCATCGCCCGACCCTGCTTGGTGTACTGGCTGAACGCCACCAGAGCCGCCACCAGAAGTGCTGCGATGATCGTGGCCACGATGTCCAGATTGTCGATGAAGAAACCGTAGTCGAAGATATTAAAGGTCGTCTCGTCAATCCACAGGTTGATACCCTGCGGCAGACCCACATCCAGCGTCTTGATCTCGGACCCCCACATCAGGTCGGCGACGCCCTCAAGGAAATAGGCCAGACCAATGGTCGCCATGAACAGGATGATCGGTTCCTGTCCGACCAGATGGCGCATGACGAATCGTTGCACGCACCAGGCCAGCAACACCATCACGGCCATGGTCAGAATAATCGCAAGCAACGCGGGCACATTCCAACCAAAATTATAGACATGCGTGCCGAAAGTCGCGTTGATCAGATGCGCAAAAGGTACCTGCCCATTCATGATTCCGACCAGCGTCATCGCCGCAAACAGGGCCATAACCCCTTGGGCATAATTGAAAATCCCCGACGCCTTGTAGATCAACACAAAGCCCAGTGCGACCAGCGCATACAGCACCCCAGCCATCAGACCGTTGAGGATGACCTCCATCGCGAAGATTAATTGTTCAGGCATGCCAGCCCCTCCCCAATTCTGCCCGGACCTCAGTCATGGCTGACCCCCAAATAGGCATCAATGACTTCTTGGTTGTTGCGCACCTCATCCGGGGTGCCGTCACCAATCTTTTTGCCGTAATCCATCACAACCACACGGTCGCTCAGATCCATTACCACGCCCATATCGTGCTCGATTAGCGCAATCGTGGTGCCAAACTCGTCATTCACGTCGAGGATAAAGCGGCTCATGTCCTCTTTCTCTTCGACGTTCATCCCGGCCATCGGCTCATCCAGCAGCAGCAGTTTCGGTTCCGCCGCCAGCGCGCGCGCCAGTTCGACGCGTTTCTTCAACCCGTAAGGCAGGCGGGACACCGGCGTTTTGCGGATGTGCTGAATCTCAAGGAAATCAATGATCTTCTCGACCGCCTCGCGGTTCTCGGTCTCTTCTGCCTCGGCCTTGCCCTTCCACAGCGCTTGCTGAAGAATATTGGTCTTCATAAAACCCAAACGCCCGGTCATCACGTTATCCAACACGCTCATGCCTTCGAACAGAGCGATGTTTTGAAACGTCCGCGCGATCCCCTGCTGCGCCACCTCAAACGGCCGCATCGGAGGGCGCTTGGAGCCGTGAAACCAAACCTCACCTTCTTGCGGGACATAAAAGCCCGAGATCACGTTCAACATCGAGGACTTACCCGCCCCGTTTGGCCCGATGATCGCACGGATCTCACCCTCACGGATGTCGAACGAGATATCCTTGATGGCCACCACGCCGCCAAAGCGCAGGGTGATATTCTTCATCTCCATCACCACACCGCCGATCTTGCGGCCGTCTTCGGTGACATATCCTTCGGAGTTATCCAGCATCAGAACCTCCCTGACACAAAAACGGGACGGCGGGCGGGGCGATGACCGCAGGTCGAGCGGCGCGCGTCAGCCCACTCATTCCGCCGCCACCTTGTGCTGCGCGACCGGAACCACTGGCGCATCGACAATTTCCAACGTCGCAGAAATCGATCCCTTACGACCATCTTCATAGGTCACTTCAGTCGTGGTCGAAACGCTCGACGACCCGTCATACAACGCCGCAATAATGTCGCTGAATTTGTCCTCGACAAACCCACGCCGCACCTTGCGGGTCCGAGTCATCTCGCCATCATCGGCATCCAGTTCCTTGTGCAGAACCACAAAGCGATGCACCTGACAGCCCGATAGCATTTCATCCGCCGCGACCGACTTGTTTACCTCTTCAACGTGGCTCCGAATCGTCTCTAACACACGAGGATGTCCCGCAAGTTCCTGATAGGACGCGTAGGCCACGTTGTTGCGTTCCGCCCAGTTTCCAACCGCTGTCAAATCGATATTGATGAAAGCCACGCATCGATCCTTGCCATTCCCGAACAGCACGACTTCAAGAATATCGGGATAAAACTTCAGCTTGTTCTCGACATATTTCGGCGCGAACATCGAACCATCAGCCATCTTGCCCACGTCTTTGGCACGGTCAATGATCCGTAGATGGCCGGAATTCTCCTCGATGAACCCGGCATCCCCCGTCGCCACCCAACCTTCGGCATCCTTGGTCGAAGCCGTCGAATCCGGGTTGTTGTAATACTCGACGAACACGCCAGGTGAGCGGTAATGAATCTCGCCCTTATCATCGATCTTCAGCTCGACATCTGGGGCCGGAACACCAACCGTATCCGCCCGTACCTCGCCATCCGGCTGCACGGTGATGAACACGGTCGCTTCGGTCTGACCGTAAAGCTGCTTCAGGTTAATGCCCAAAGAGCGGTAGAAATCAAAAATTTCCGGCCCGATCGCTTCACCCGCCGTATAGCCCACACGGAACCGGCCATAGCCAAGCGTATCTTTCAGCGGGCCATAGACCAGCAAATTGCCCAGCGTGTAATTCAGCTTGTCGCCAAAGCCCACCGGCTTGCCGTCCAGCAACAGGCCACCCACCTTCTTGGCATGGGCCATGAAATAATGGAACATGCGCTGCTTCAGCTTGCCCGCATCCTCCATCCGGATCATCACATTGGTCAGCTGGGTTTCGAACACCCGCGGCGGGGCAAAGAAATAGGTCGGCCCGATCTCGCGCAGGTCGGTCATCATCGTGTCGGCGCTTTCGGGGCAGTTCACGCAGAAGCCGCACCAATAAGCCTGACCAATCGAGAATATGAAATCGCCAACCCAAGCCATCGGCAGGTAAGACAGGATGTCTTCGTTCCGGGTAAGATGATCGAATTCCGCCGAGTTCTTAGCACTTTCGATAACATTCCGGTTCGACAGCACCACGCCTTTGGGCTTGCCCGTGGTGCCCGAGGTATAGAGCATCACGCAGGTATCGTCATAGGTGATTGCCGCAATGCGCTTGTCCAGTTCCGCATCAAACCGCGCGTGACCCGCGCTGCCCTCGGCCATGATGTCCTCAAGCGCGTTCATCTGGGAGTGGTCATACTTCCGCATCCCGCGCTTGTCGGTGTAGAGTATGTGTTTGACCTGATGCAGGTTTTCCTGAATTTCAATGACCTTGTCGACCTGCTCCTGATCACCGCAGACCACATATTTCGCGCCGCAATGTTCCAGCACATAGGCCATCTCTTCGGCGACCGAGTCCTGATACAGAGGCACCGGCACCGCGCCTACCATTTGAGCGGCAACCATCGACCAGTAATGGGCGGGACGGTTCCGACCAATCACAGCAATATGGTCACCCTTTTCAACGCCAAGTTCTAGAAATCCAAGCGCGATGGCACGGATTTCTTTGGCGGCTTCCGCCCAGGTCCAGCATTGCCAGATCCCGAATTCCTTTTCCCGATAGGCCGGGGCATCCCCGAACTGGGTCACATTGCGGTGTAATAGCGCCGGAAGAGAGTCCATCCCTTCAGCGCCCGACTGCGTCTGAGCCAATCTTTCTCTCCTCCCCATCCGACCCCTCCCCGGGCCGAAAATGGCGGGTTCGGGATGGTGCCCGAACGCCAATGCCCCGATAAGGGACGTCGTAACGATCAGCGTCAAGTTTTGCCTGATGTTTTCTCAATTCTTACGAATTGTAACAGGGGCGGAGGAGTGAAGTTCCGAGTTGTACAAGATGTAAAAACCGTTGAACTGGATAAACCAGCGCTGCCAAAAGCGAATACAACCGCCGCGTATATTTTGGGCAATACGTGAGTTCGTGATAGAATTGATAATGCATAGAGCTCAGCAGATCATATTTGTGGCCATCGCGATTTTTGTGATCGCTGGTAGCGGGAGTCGACCGATTTCAGCCGATGAGTTAAAGGATTGCCCCGGCCATATTGGTGAACTTGACTTACCCATTGAGTGCATGTGCACAAAAGAGGCGCAACGGATACGGCCGTTCAATGTACAGG
Source organism: Ruegeria sp. CG1 (assembly GCF_056537265.1). Taxonomy (NCBI): domain Bacteria; kingdom Pseudomonadati; phylum Pseudomonadota; class Alphaproteobacteria; order Rhodobacterales; family Roseobacteraceae; genus Ruegeria; species Ruegeria sp. CG1. The sequence continues at coordinate 36,371 of NZ_JBQFRF010000008.1, forward strand.
GATGCGAAGTGTACGCTTGGTGGAGCAACATTTGTATGGCCGCGGTGCATGCGGGAATTGCTACGCGTGATGGCGGGCCAGTCCGGATCGAACAAAGGGAACCTCAAGCAGAATACGTCGGTTGCCTTCGTAACGATATGTTCAGCAATGACATGCACCACAGTGATTTGCCAAGCTTTGTCGTTTTGCCAGTTGAGTCAGATTAGAGTCTTTTCAGGGGCTTATAGCCAATCCCGCAAAATCGGGATCAACGGCACATCTGCCGCAGGCATCGGGTAGTTCCTCAGATCATTCGCACGCACCCATTTCAGCGCCTGACCTTCTTTCGATTGCGGTATCCCCTCCCATTTGCGGCAGGCAAATAGCGGCATAAGAAGATGGAAATCGTCATAGCTGTGGCTAGCAAAGGTCAGCGGCGCGAGGCACGAGGCCCAGGTGTCGATGCCCAGTTCCTCGTGCAATTCGCGGATCAGGGCGGCCTCGGGGGTTTCTCCGGGCTCGATCTTGCCGCCGGGGAATTCCCACAGACCGGCCATGGATTTGCCCTCGGGGCGTTGGGCCAGCAGGACGCGGCCCTCGATGTCGATCAGAGCGACAGCAGACACCAATACTGTCTTCACGAGCGATAATCCGCGTTGATTTCGATATAGCCGTGGGTCAGATCGCAGGTCCAGACGGTGGAAGCGCCCTGACCCAGTCCCAGATCGACTGCGATCACCAAATCCTGACCTTTCATATAGGCCGCAGCGTCTTCCTCGCGGTAGTCGGGGCTGACCCAGCCTTTTTCAGCCACAAGGATGTCTCCGAACGATATGCTCAAAAGGTCGCGGTCTGCAGCAGCACCGGATTTGCCGATGGCCATGACGATGCGGCCCCAATTCGGGTCCTCGCCCGCGATGGCGGTTTTGACCAGCGGGGAGTTGGCGATAGCCAGCCCGTGGGTTTTGGCATCAGCATCCGTGGCGGCGCCGGTCACACGAATTTCGACGAATTTCGTGGCCCCTTCGCCGTCGCGGACCACTTGCTGCGCAAGGTCCAACATCACTGTTTCCAGCGCTTGCGCGAAAGCGGCATTGCCGGTGGCATCGACGCCCGATGCCCCGGTGGCGCAAAGCAAGAGGCTGTCGGATGTCGAGGTATCGCTATCCACAGTGATGCAGTTGAAGGTCCGGTCGGTCTGCGCGCCCAGCATCGCCTGCAGCGCTGTCTGCTCGATCTGAGCGTCGGTGAAGATATAAACCAGCATCGTCGCCATATCGGGCGCGATCATGCCGGAACCCTTCGCTATCCCCGCAATAGAGACTGTTTGGCCGCCAATATCGACCTGCGCCGACGACCCCTTCGGGAAGGTGTCGGTGGTCATGATCGCGCGCGCCGCGTCCTCGATCGCGTGACGGCTGAGGCCCGCCTTCAACGCCTCAAGCTGTGCAACGATGCGGTCATGGGGCAGCGGCTCGCCGATGACACCGGTCGACGAGGTAAAAACCCGATCTACCTCAACACCGGTAGCTTTGGAGACGGCTTGCGTCACCTCGGCCACTGAGGTCTGCCCGTAATGGCCGGTAAACGCATTGGCGTTGCCCGAATTCACAAGGATCGCTGCAGGCCCGTCGCCGGGCCCGCCGATCTTGTCCTGACAATCCAGAACGGGGGCCGCACGGGTGGCCGAGCGGGTGAACACTCCGGCCACCGAGGTGCCCGGATCAAGAACGGCCAGCATCACATCGGTGCGGCCTTGATATCGGACACCAGCCTCGACAGTGGCGAAGCGCACACCGTCGATCGCGGGCAATTCGGGGAAGGCCGCCGGGGCCAGCGGTGAAACCTTGGTTATCGTGGCCACGGGGTTACTCCTGCAGCAGCTCCAGCTGGCGCATGACCTCGGGGCCGGCGCCCTCGAGCGCGGGACGCTCGATCTGCGCTTGCTGCGTCAACTCGTCAATCTTGGCCTGAATTGCTTCTTGCCGAATGGTCTGAGCCAATTCATCGCGCACGACCGCCAATTCGGGGGCCTCGGTCTTGCGCTTGTCGTTCAGCGTGACCACGTGCCAACCAAACTGGGTTTGCACCGGATCCGAGACCTGACCCTTTTCAAGGCCAAGCACGGCACCTTCAAACTCGGGCACCATCTGGCCTTTGCCGAACCAGCCCAGCGCACCGCCATTGGGGCCAGAGGGTCCTGTGGATTTTTCTTTCGCTAGCTCAGCGAAATCTGCGCCTTCTTCAAGTTGGGCTTTGACAGCTTTGGCTTCGTCCTCGGATTCGACCAGAATGTGGCTGGCATTGAACTCGTCTTCGCCCTGAAACTCGGCGAATTGCGTGTCATAGGCGGCCTGTATGGCCTCATCAGTGACACTGGCGGCTGTCAGCGCTTCGACGGTTTGTACGGCGCGCAGGGACCGGGTTTCGTTTTCCAGTCGAAGGGCGTTTAGTGTATTCAGCTCTTCCTGTTCAAGGCTCAGCAGGTGCTGCTGGACCAGTTGCTCGAGGATGAAATCATATAGCACCTCATCTTCAAGCTGCTGATACTGCGCCGGCAGCGCCGAGGCGGTGGCGATGACGTGACCCAATGTGATCTCGTCGCCGTTCACGCGGGCAACCACGGTGTTGGCATCCGGTGCGTCCTGGGCGGCCAGCGGCAACGCCATCACGGCAGCAAGCGCAAGCGATGGCAGAAAAGTGAGGCCTTTGGGCATGGAATTATCCTATTTCTTTGCCGCGACAGGGCGCAGCGTTGACACTGTGGAACCTGCCCCTTACATCGCTTTGAAGCCTTGGACAGGGCCGCCTTTCACCCCCCGTATCTAGGGGCTGCGCGCAAGGTGGGCAAGCCTGTCGCAACCAAGAAAAAAACAGATCCGCTGGAGTGAACATGCTGGGACTCGGAACGCTCGCCAAAAAGGTGTTCGGAACACCGAACGACCGCAAGATCAAGGCGGCCCGCCCGCTGGTCGAAAAGATCAATGCGCTGGAGCCGGAGTTCGAGATCCTGACCGACGATGGCCTGATCGAGAAAACCGCTGAGCTGCGCAAACGAGCGCTGGACGGTGAAAAGCTGGATGACTTGCTGCCGGAAGCATTTGCCAATGTCCGCGAAGGGGCCAAGCGCGCCCTGGGTCTTCGGGCCTTTGATGTGCAGTTGATGGGTGGTTTGTTCCTGCACCAGGGCAATATCTCGGAAATGAAAACGGGTGAGGGCAAAACCCTGGTCGCCACCTTCCCCGCCTATCTGAATGCACTGACCGGCAAGGGCGTGCATGTGGTCACGGTGAACGAATACCTGGCCAAGCGCGACTCGGAATGGATGGGCAAGGTGTTTGCGTCCGTTGGCATGACGACCGGTGTGATCTGGTCGGGCCAACCGGATGCCGAGAAGATGGCGGCGTACAAGTGTGACATCACCTATGCCACAAATAATGAGTTGGGCTTCGACTATCTGCGCGACAACATGAAGGCCGATCTGGAACAGGTCTATCAGAAGCACCACAATTTCGCGATCGTCGACGAAGTCGACTCGATCCTGATTGATGAGGCGCGGACGCCGCTGATCATCTCGGGGCCGGCACAAGACCGATCGGACCTTTATACTGCCATCGATACCGTGATCCCGACGCTGCAGGACGATCATTACTCGCTCGATGAAAAAAGCCGCAGCGTGACGTTCACCGATGAAGGCAACGAGTTTTTGGAGCAGCAACTGCTTTCAGCGGGTCTGCTGCCCGAGGGGCATTCGCTGTATGACCCCGAAAGCACCACTGTAGTGCATCACGTCAATCAGGGCCTGCGCGCGCATAAACTGTTCCAACGTGACAAGGACTATATCGTTCGGGATGGCAATGTGGTGCTGATCGACGAATTCACCGGTCGGATGATGCCGGGCCGCCGCTTGTCGGAGGGTCTGCACCAAGCTATCGAAGCCAAGGAAGGCGTACAGATTCAGCCCGAGAATGTGACGCTGGCCAGCGTGACATTCCAGAACTATTTCCGCCTCTATGACAAGCTGTCCGGCATGACCGGCACTGCGCTGACCGAGGCGGAAGAATTTCAGGAAATCTATGGTCTGGGTGTGGTCGAGGTTCCGACCAACAAACCAATCGCGCGTGAGGACAAAGACGACCAGGTCTATCGCACGACAGCCGAAAAGTACGGTGCCATTATTGAACAGGTCAAAAAGGCCGGTGAAAAAGGTCAGCCGGTTCTTGTCGGTACCACGTCGATCGAAAAGTCCGAAGTGATCAGCCAGATGCTGGACAAAGAGGGAATCGAGCACAACGTTCTGAACGCCCGCCAGCATGAACAGGAAGCGCAGATAGTGGCCGATGCAGGCCGTCTTGGCGCGGTGACCATCGCCACCAACATGGCGGGCCGCGGCACCGATATTCAGCTGGGCGGCAATGTCGAGATGAAGGTGCTGCAGGCGCTGGCCGAAAACCCCGAGGCTGACCCGGCCGAGTTGCGTGCGGCAGAAGAAGCCAAGCACGCGGAAGAAAAGGAAAAGGTGCTGCAGGCCGGTGGTCTTTACGTAATGGCGTCCGAACGTCATGAAAGCCGCCGGATCGACAACCAGCTGCGCGGGCGTTCGGGACGCCAGGGTGACCCGGGCCGCACCGTGTTCTACCTGAGCCTGGAAGATGACCTGATGCGCATCTTCGGTTCGGAACGTCTGGACAAGGTCCTGACCACGCTGGGCATGAAAGAGGGCGAGGCAATCATTCACCCCTGGGTGAACAAATCGCTGGAACGGGCGCAATCCAAGGTCGAAGGTCGCAACTTTGACATGCGCAAAAACGTTCTGAAATTCGACGACGTGATGAACGATCAGCGGAAAGTCGTGTTCAGCCAGCGGCGTGAAATCATGTCAGCGGATGATCTGTCGGATGTCGTGTCCGATATGCGTGAGCAGGTGATCGACGATATGATCGACGAATTCATGCCGCCAAAATCATATGCAGATCAATGGGATACAGAAGGTCTGCACGAAGCGGTCAAAGACAAGCTAACCATCGATGCGCCGGTTCAGGACTGGGCCGCCGAGGAAGGCGTGGATGACGAGCAAATCCGCGAACGTCTGATCAAGGCCGCCGATGAGATGATGGCGCAGAAGGCCGTGGCCTTTGGCCCGGAAAACATGCGCAACATCGAAAAGCAGGTTCTGCTGCAGACTATCGATGGCAAATGGCGCGAACATCTTTTGACGCTGGAGCATCTGCGCTCGGTCGTGGGTTTCCGTGGCTATGCACAGCGCGATCCGCTGAACGAGTACAAGAACGAAAGCTTCCAGCTGTTCGAAGGGATGCTTGATTCCTTGCGCGAAACCGTCACTCAGCAATTGTCGCGCGTGCGCCCGCTGAGCGAAGAAGAACAGAAGGAAATGCTCGCGCAGATGGCGGCGCAACAGGCACAGGCGCAGAAAGCTGTGGATCAAGCTGCCGGGAATGCTGAGGCGATCGCCGAAGCTGAAGCGTCTGGTGACAGTCGTCCGGGTTTTGTTGAGGATGATCCTTCGACTTGGGGTAACCCGTCACGCAATGATCCTTGCCCCTGTGGCTCGGGGAAAAAATTCAAACATTGCCACGGCAGGTTGACTTAACGTCACCTGCTTTCCACCACAATGAGTCCGCCTCACGGCCACATATTGGCCTTGATTGGGAAGCAAATTGCGACTCGCTCCTTCAACTGGGGAGGGTGTCTTGTTTGTCATTAAGAACTACGTGACCACGGGCGGAACCGTTGCCTGCGCTCTGGCCATTGGATATTTGATGCAAAGCGGATCGGCGCAGCAACCCAATGCTGAGCCGAGCGGTGAACGCGTCGCTTCGATCTCGGAACAGGACTCGGACCTGACCGGACTGGAAAGCGTTGTCCTGACCTCTTCTTCCCCGACAGAAACGCGTCCCAAGGATCTATCTCAATCCATACGCTCAGCGCCAGAAACCAGCCGTTTGCCTTCGAATTGCGATATGAGCGCGCGCGCCATGGCTGTGCCCGGCGCCAACGTACGGCTGCGGGTCAAGGCCCCCTGCCACGCCAATGAGACCATCGAGGTTCATCACAACGGGCTGGTTTTCAGCACCGAGACCGATGCGCTTGGCGGCTTGAACCTGACCATCCCGGCGCTGTCAGAATACGCTATTTTCCTGATCTCGCTGCCGGATGAGAAAGGCACTGTTGCGACGACGCATGTGCCCGAGATCAACAGCTTCAACCGGGTTGCCTTGCAGTGGCAGGGCGAAACCGATCTGCAGCTTCATGCGCTGGAATTCGGCGCAGGTTACGGGGAAGAAGGCCACGTGTGGTCAGGGTCCCAGACCGGCGGCGCGGGCTCGGTGATCCATCTGGGTCAGGGCGGTTCGGACGTCGCGCGCAACATCGAGGTTTATTCATACCCCATCGAGACCGCAACCGAGGCCGGAAGTATCACACTGTCGGTTGAAACTGAGGTCACTGAAGCAAATTGCGGCAAGCCCCTAAACGTGCAATCATTGGAATGGCGCGCGGAACGGCTACGCTCACGCGACCTGTCGCTGGATATGCCCGGTTGTGAGGCAGCTGGCGATTTTCTGGTGTTGAATAATCTGTTCTCAGACCTGACAATCGCTGCCAAATAAGCAGCAGGCAGATCTACGGTTTCCAATGAACATTCTTCGTGCGGCGTTCGCCGCGCTTTTTGCCTTATCCTTGGCACAAAGCGTATTCGCGCAGGACATCACTTTGACCTCGCATGACGGCAAGGTAGAAGTGGTCGGCACCCTTCTTGGTTACGACGGTGAATTCTACCGTGTCGATACGCAATTCGGAGAGCTGACGGTCGATGGATCGGGGGTCACCTGCGACGGCCCAGCTTGCCCCAACCTGACGGATTTTGTGGCCGAAGTTCGTTTCTCTGGCTCATCAGTAATCGCCGAGACACTGCTGCCCGCGCTTGCACAGGGCTTTGCCATCGAGGAAGGGTTAACCCTGTCACAGCCCGAGGGCACCGGAGACCTGCGGGTCTACGCCCTGAATCAGCCTGATCGGCAGGCGCCTTTGGCGAGGTTCATATTTCGTGCAACGGATACGGCTGACGGCTTTATCGATCTGGTTGAGAACAACGCAGATGTCGTGTTGGCGCAGCGGGAAATTCGATCAGACGAACTGGAGTTGACCAAAGCCGCTGGGCTCGGAGATCTGACGCAAACCCGTCGGTCGCGCGTCTTGGCTCTGGATGCAATCGTGCCAATCGTGTCGGCTGACAATCCCGTGCGCCAGATATCGCTTGCTGATCTGGTGAAGGTTTTCACCGCCGAGGTCGCAAATTGGGGCGATCTCGGTGGGCCTGATGCGCCGATCTCTCTGCATCTGCCACAGGTCGGTTCCGGGCTGGATCAGGCGGTCGAGGATTTGCTGTTGTCGCCGACGAACGCACCAATGACCACAAAGATCATACGCCATACCCGCAACAGCGATTTGGTGCGCGCAGTCTCGAACGACCCATTCGCGATCGGCATCGCCAGCCTTGCCGAAGCCGGGGCTGCACGCGCCCTGCCTCTGACCGGTGGATGCGGACATGCCTTGCCGGCAACGCGGCAGTCGGTCAAGACTGAAGATTATCCGCTGACCTCACCCATGTTTTTCTATTTGCCACAAAGACGATTGCCCAAAGTCGCGCGACAGTTTTTGGCCTATACCCAAAGCAGCGCCGCACAGATGGTCATCCGGCAAGCCGGATTTGTCGATCAATCCCTTGAAACAATCCAGGTTGGGCTGCAAGGCGATCGGCTGGCCAATGCGATCAGCACCGGTGGAGCTGAGGTCGGGTTGGAAGAGTTGCAGCGCATGATCGAAACTCTCCGTCCACTTTCGCGGCTATCTTTGTCCTTTCGGTTCGAACCGGGGTCTTCGCGGCCCGATGCTCAGTCCCGGTCAAACATCTTGAACCTTGCGCAAGCTTTGGAAAGCGGAACGTTGGAGGCGCGTCAATTGATCTTTGTTGGGTTTAGTGACGGCGAGGGCGCGGCGGTCGCCAATTCACGTATTGCCCTGCAGCGAGCCAAAACCGTCCGAAACGCAGTGCTGGCATCGGTCGAAACCAGCCTCCCCGACAGCATCGAAATCAGTGTCGAGGGCTTTGGCGAGGCCATGCCGATGGCCTGCGACGACACCGAATGGGGCCGTAAGGTGAATCGTCGGGTCGAAGTTTGGATCCGATAACCCTTACAAATAGCCTTGCGAGCGGAAACTCAGTTCGGCCGATTTCCCGATGATCAGGTGATCATGCAAAGTCAGCCCAAGGGCGGAACACGCATCCTGAATCCGGTTGGTCATATCGATATCCGACTGCGACGGCGTCGGATCACCGGATGGATGATTGTGGACCAGGATCAGAGCCGAGGCATTGAGTTCCAACGCCCGCTTCGCGACCTCTCGCGGATAGACCGGCACATGATCCACCGTGCCTTTGGCCTGCTCTTCATCCGCAATCAGCACATTCTTGCGATCTAGATAAAACACACGAAACTGCTCGATCTCGCGGTGCGCCATCGTGGTGTGACAATAGTCCAGAAGCGCATCCCATCCCGAGATCACATGCCGTTGCATCACCCGGGCACGCGCCATGCGATGGGCACAGGCCTCAAGGATTTTCAGATCGGTAATCACCGTGTCCCCAACGCCTTTGATCTGACGCAGCCGTTCCTCGGGTGCAGTCAACACACGATTGAAATCACCAAACTCTTCCATCAGTGCCCGAGCCAGCGGTTTCACATCCTGACGCGGGATGGATCGGAACAGAGCAAGTTCCAGCAGTTCATAATCCGGCATCGCTGCTGATCCGCCAGACATGAACCTTTCGCGCAGCCGCTTGCGATGGTCTTTGATGTAGGAGGGTAACCGACCAACGGGCAGCGGCTGCGCCGGTGCTTCATCCGTATCGAACAGCATGGGGGCTTCGGCAAAGGCGTCTTGGGTCATAACACCACTCTGACGCAGAATCGGTTTCCGAAAAGTTAACGCGCCTTATCCCTGCCCGCCGGATCGGCAACACACGGATCCCCTGTTTCATCTGGCCATAAATATCTCGGGGGGGTCGCCCAAAGGGTGATGGGGGCAGAGCCCCCTTGCTTAACCGTTTAACCCTTCATGCCATCCCAGAAGGACTTTACAGAAGAGAAAAAGCTTTTAGATTCCGGGTGGTTATCTTCACCCAAATCGTCAAACTCACGCAGAAGTTCTTTCTGACGACTGGTCAGATTGACCGGAGTTTCCACGGCAAGTTCGATGAACATATCCCCGATGCCTCCGCCGCGCAGGGCGGGCATGCCTTTGCTACGCAGGCGCATCTGGCGGCCCGACTGGCTGCCGGCAGGAATCTGAACACGACCGCGACCACCGTCGATGGTCGGCACCTCGATCGAACCGCCAAGTGCTGCCTTGGCCATGCTGACTGGCACACGGCAATAGAGGTTCACGCTGTCACGTTCGAACAGCTTGTGCTCGGAAACTTCGACAAAGATATAGAGGTCACCGGGAGGACCACCACGCATTCCGGCCTCACCCTCACCAGCCAGACGAATCCGGGTGCCGGTCTCGACACCGGCAGGGATGTTCACGGACAATGCGCGATCTTTTTCAACGCGCCCCGCACCTTGGCACGACTTACAAGGGTTCTTAATGATCTGACCCAAACCAGAGCAGGTCGGGCAGGTGCGCTCAACCGTGAAAAAGCCCTGTTGCGCGCGAACCTTGCCCATGCCGGAACAAGTCGGACATGCGGTAGGTTCAACACCACCTTCGGCACCAGTTCCCTCGCAAGAGGAACAGGCCACAGCCGTAGGAACGTTTATGGTTTTCTGCAGGCCTGCATAAGCCTCTTCCAACGTGACCCGCAGGTTATAGCGCAGGTCTGAACCGCGTGCGGCGCGACGGCCCCCGCCTGCCCCACGCTGGCCACCCATGAAGTCGCCGAACAGGTCGTCGAACACGTCAGAGAACGCGCTGGAGAAATCGCCCTGACCGAAGCCGCCACCGGGACGGCCGCCGCCACCGCCCATGCCGTTTTCAAACGCGGCGTGACCAAAGCGGTCATAAGCGGCTTTCTTGTCAGCATCGCGCAGAACATCGTAAGCCTCGTTGGCCTCTTTGAACTGCGCTTCGGCATCGGGGTTGTCCTTGTTGCGATCGGGATGCAGCTGTTTGGCTTTCGAGCGAAAGCCTTTTTTGATCTCATCCGCAGAAGCGCCCTTGGACACGCCGAGCACTTCGTAATAGTCGCGTTTGGACATCAGTATTTCCTTCTGCCTCAACGTAATCGGGCCGGCCCGGCAACCGGACCGGCCCAAATTGGCCCGGTTACCCGTTAGTTACGCTTATCGTCGTCCAGATCTTCGAACTCGGCGTCGACAATGTCATCGTCACCCGGCGCGGCATCTGCGGCTGCGGGCTCATCTTCGCCCTCTTCCGCCTGTGCCTTATAGATCGCCTCACCCAGTTTCATGGCCGCTTCGGTCACGTTCTGGATGCCCGACTTGATCTTGTCGGCATTGTCCGTTTCCAGCTCATCCTTGAGCGCAGCAACGGCCAGCTCGATCGCTTCGACGGTCGACGGGTCGACCTTGTCGCCATGTTCCTCGATCGATTTCTCGGTCGCGTGGACAAGGCTTTCGGCCTGGTTCTTGGCTTCGACCAGCTCTTTGCGCGCCTTGTCCGCCTCGGCGTTTTCCTCGGCATCCTTGACCATCTTGTCGATATCTTCGTCCGACAGACCGCCCGAGGCCTGAATGGTGATCTTCTGCTCTTTGCCAGTGCCTTTGTCCTTGGCCGAAACCGAGACAATGCCGTTGGCGTCGATGTCAAAAGTCACCTCGATCTGAGGCATGCCGCGCGGTGCGGGCGGGATCTCTTCCAGATTGAACTGACCCAGGATCTTGTTGTCCGCAGCCATTTCGCGCTCACCCTGGAAACAGCGGATGGTCACGGCGTTCTGGTTGTCCTCGGCGGTCGAGAAGACCTGGGACTTTTTCGTCGGAATGGTCGTGTTGCGGTCGATCAGACGGGTGAATACGCCACCCAGCGTCTCGATGCCCAAGCTGAGCGGGGTCACGTCCAGCAGAACCACGTCTTTGACGTCGCCCTGCAGAACACCGGCCTGAATGGCGGCACCCATAGCAACAACTTCGTCCGGGTTCACACCCTTGTGCGGCTCCTTACCGAAGAACTTGGTGACCTCTTCGATCACTTTCGGCATGCGAGTCATACCACCGACCAGAACAACCTCATCCACGTCGCCAGCCGACAGGCCCGCGTCTTTCAGGGCAGCCTGGCAAGGCTTCATCGACTTCTTAATCAGGTCGCCAACCAGCGATTCCAGCTTGGCACGGGTCAGTTTCATGACCATGTGCAGCGGTTGACCGTTCGAGCCCATCGAGATGAACGGCTGGTTAATCTCGGTCTGCGAGGTCGAGGACAGCTCGATCTTGGCTTTTTCAGCAGCTTCTTTCAGACGCTGCAGGGCCATCTTGTCGGCAGACAGATCGACACCGTGTTCCTTTTTGAACTCATCCGCCAAGTAGTTGACGATGCGCATGTCAAAGTCTTCACCACCCAGGAAGGTGTCACCGTTGGTCGATTTGACTTCGAACAGACCGTCGTCGATTTCCAGAATGGTTACGTCGAAAGTACCACCACCAAGGTCATAAACCGCGATGGTTTGAGTTTCTTCCTTGTCCAGACCATAGGCCAGAGCAGCCGCTGTCGGCTCGTTGATGATCCGCAGCACTTCCAGACCGGCAATTTTACCGGCGTCTTTGGTGGCCTGACGCTGAGCATCGTTGAAGTATGCCGGAACGGTGATGACTGCTTGCGTGACTTCCTCACCCAGATAGCTTTCTGCGGTTTCCTTCATCTTGCCCAGAGTGAAGGCCGAGATCTGGCTTGGGGAGTACTTTTCACCGCGGGCTTCAACCCACGCGTCGCCATTGCCGCCATCAACGATGGCGTAGGGCACCATTTTCTTGTCTTTTTCGACTTCTGCATCATCCACACGACGACCGATCAGACGCTTGACGCCAAAGATCGTGTTGTCGGGGTTGGTGACCGCCTGACGTTTTGCAGGCTGACCGACCAGACGCTCATCTTCTGTAAAAGCGACGATCGAGGGCGTGGTCCGCGCCCCTTCGGCGTTTTCGATGACCTTCGGCTGCGAGCCGTCCATGATGGCCACACACGAGTTGGTGGTACCGAGGTCAATCCCGATTACTTTTCCCATATTTTCAATCCCTTTCCATTCAAGGCGATGTCCCGAGGGTTGGACCCGTTGCGGCATCCTGCCCCCGATTGATGTGCGCGACAGCACTACACCATCGCGCGTCGAGGCGTATATAAGGGCGAGAACAGGGGCCTGCAAGCGTTCAGAAACGCAGGTTTTCGGGAATCTGTGGCCTTTTTTGGCAAGGTTTTGGCAAGGTTTGGGGATTCTGGAATGGCGCGGCTGTTATTGCGCGGATTTGATATTCGGAAAGGCTATTTGGATGCGGCGGCGCAGTCGCATCTAGTTGACCTGCTTAGGCCGATTCTGAAAGTGGCACCGCTTTATCGGCCCGTGACACCTTCGGGCAAGGAAATGTCAGTGCGCATGACCTCGGCCGGGGCGCTGGGATGGGTCACTGACCGGGCGGGCTATCGGTATCAGGACACGCACCCAAAGGGCATGACATGGCCCGCGATTCCAGATGAGATTTTGACCATCTGGCAGGACCTGACGGGCGCGGATCGCCGGCCCGATTGCTGTCTGATCAACTATTACGGTGAAGGCACCAAGATGGGCCTGCATCAGGACAAGGATGAGGCCGATTTCTCGTGGCCCGTGCTGTCGATTTCATTGGGCGATGACGCGCTATTCCGCATCGGCAATACAACACGGGGCGGCAAGACCGAGTCGATCTGGCTGAGCTCGGGCGATGTGGTGATCATGGGCGGCCCGGCACGCTTGACCTATCACGGGGTTGATCGCATCCGGTTTGGATCATCCAAACTTTTGCCAAAGGGCGGACGCATCAACCTGACTTTGAGAGTCGCAACGTGAAACACAATCCAAATTCGGGATCAGCTTTTCAGGATAAAGTGTGCACCGCCAAGATCAGCGTCGCGCATCCCAGCTTTTCGAGACCTGCTTACGGGTATAGAACTCGCCCAGCAGGCCGATCATCGTCAGGATTATCCCGACCCAAAGCGCGTATTCCCAACTGGAGTTGCGGGGAAAGTAGTTTCGGAACACAAAACCACGGCATTGATCTATGATGTGAAACAGCGGGTTCCACGCAAACATAGTCAGCATGAACCCACCCAATGCGTTGCCGACGAACATCTTGCCAGAAAATATCATGTTCAGACGACGGTACATACTTGTCAGGATGCTTACCGTATTTGGAAACCAGGGCTTTAGCGCCAGAAACACAAGACCGACTGAGCATCCTACAAACCATGCCAGCAAAAGCATCCCAAAAGCACCGCCGGGCTCCTGAATTACAAGGGGCGAGACGGCTACGCTGTAGACGAACAGGATGACCAGGATCGAGACAAGCTGCGTGTACAGAATACCGAAGGCAGATGCTGACAACATCACCATCATGGTCATCGGCGAATGCAGTGTCATCGGATTGTTGCCGGATCCAACCCCGGCGATAGCAGCGACAGACTTGATATGCGTCAGGAACAGAAAAACTCCGGAGAGCAGGAACAACACCATCTCGCCCCGGATTTTGGCCATGCCGGTCATTCGACCAATTAGCGTCATAAGTATATAAAACGCCGTCACCAGAAGAACGACCTGAACAATGTTTATCAGGATTGCGATCACCGCATTTGAATGCTGCGAGCGGATATTGCGGACCACCGCATGGAATATAAGCTCGGCGGTGGTGAAAACCCCGCCCAGCAACGACTGATTTCGCTTGTAGTGAAACACTCGAATACTCTTTCCTGCTGTGTCAGCCGCAAATTGGCACGAAATTCTTGCTGTTCCGTATCCATCGCATCATAAGTCCGTGAGATGCCCTGATCAACAAACCACAGGAACGGAGCTTTTTTTGTGACCTATGACGCGCTTATTCCCGTCATCCGGCGGCTGGCCTTGCAGGCAGGCGACAAGATCATGCAGATCTATGAAGCGGATGATTTCGACGTCAAGGTCAAGTCAGACTCAAGCCCGGTAACCGAGGCGGACGAGGCGGCGGATGCTTTGATCTCGGCCGGATTGCGCGAGGCTTTTCCAGATATCCTGCTGGTGACCGAGGAACAGGCAGCTTCGCATTCCGAAAAGGGTGAAACCTTTCTGATCGTTGATCCTTTGGACGGCACCAAAGAGTTCGTCAACCGGCGGGGCGATTTTACGGTAAATATTGCTCTGGTCGAGAACGGCGTGCCGACGCGCGGTGTGGTTTACGCACCTGCGCGGGGGCGGATGTTCTATACGCAAGCCGATGGGCAAGCTGTCGAGGAAACCGGCGCACTGGACAAAGATCAGCCGGGTGTGTTGACGCCAATATCAGTCTCTAAACCAGACAATTCGGCGCTGATGATCGTTGCATCCAAGTCGCATCGGGATCAGGCGACCGAGGATTACATCAACAAATATCAGGTGCGCGACAGCAAAAGTGCCGGGTCGTCGCTGAAGTTCTGTCTGGTGGCGACGGGAGAGGCCGACCTCTACCCCCGTGTTGGCCGCACCATGGAGTGGGACACCGCTGCGGGCCACGCGGTTCTGGCCGGTGCGGGCGGACATGTGGTGCGCTTTGACGACCATTCGCCGCTGACCTATGGCAAAGACGGCTATGCCAATCCATTTTTCATCGCCTATGCTCCAGGCGTTGAGCTGAAGGAAGCCTGATGTCAGTATTGATTGCCATTCCCGCGCGCTACGCTTCGACCCGCTATCCAGGCAAACCTCTGGTTCCGCTGACCGGGGCAAACGGAACCAGCATGACTCTGATCGAACGATCCTGGCGCGCTGCGATTTCCGTGTCAGGCGTAGATCGCGTGGTTGTGGCAACCGACGATGACCGTATCCGCGAAGTCTCAGAGGGATTTGGTGCCGAGGTGGTGATGACTTCAGACACCTGCCGCAACGGTACCGAACGCTGCGCCGAGGCGCACTCGGCTCTGGGTGGCGGTTATGACATCGTCGTCAACCTGCAAGGGGATGCGCCTTTGACCCCGCATTGGTTTGTTGAAGACCTGATCTCGGGTCTGCGCAACGCGCCAGATGCGGGTGTGGCCACCCCCGTGCTGCGCTGTGACGGGGACGCACTGAACGGATTACTGAACGATCGCAAGCAAGGCCGGGTCGGGGGCACTACAGCGGTGTTCGGCAATGACCACAGCGCGCTTTACTTCTCGAAAGAAGTGATCCCTTTCACAGCCGAGACCTATGCCAGCAGTGACCCGACACCGGTATTCCACCACGTCGGAGTTTATGCCTATCGGCCTGACGCTCTGACTGCTTATCCGGGCTGGACTAGCGGTCCGCTGGAGACACTGGAAGGGTTGGAACAGCTGCGCTTCATGGAAAACGGCCGCAAGGTTCTGTGTGTCGAAGTTGAAGCCAAAGGTCGTCAGTTCTGGGAGCTGAACAACCCGCAGGACGTGGCCAAGATCGAAGAAATGATGGCCGCTATGGGGCTTGAATGACAAATATTCTGGTTACAGGTGGTGCAGGTTATATCGGCTCTCATGCCTGCAAGGCACTGGCAAGGGCGGGGTATACGCCCGTAACCTATGACAATCTTGTCACCGGATGGCAGGACGCGGTGAAATTCGGCCCTTTCGAGCAGGGCGACCTGCTGGACCGCGCCCGGCTGGACGAAGTGTTCGCCAAAAACCAACCCGCCGCCGTGATACATTTCGCCGCCCTCAGTCAGGTCGGCGAAGCGATGGTTGAGCCCGGAAAATATTGGTCGAACAATGTCACCGGTTCGCTGACACTGATACAGGCGGCTGTGGATGCGGGATGTTTGAACTTTGTGTTCTCGTCGACCTGCGCCACCTATGGCGAACATGACAACGTTGTGCTGGACGAGAGCACTCAGCAGCAGCCATTGAATGCCTATGGTGCCTCGAAACGAGCGATCGAGGACATCTTACGTGATTTCCAAGCCGCATATGGCCTGAAGCACGTGATCTTCCGCTATTTCAACGTGGCCGGGGCCGACCCGGATGCCGAAGTTGGAGAGTTTCACCAACCAGAAACCCATCTGGTGCCGCTGATGCTGGACGCCATCGATGGCAAGCGGGGTGGCTTGACTGTATTCGGCACCGATTACGACACACCCGACGGCACCTGCATCCGCGATTATGTACACGTCTGTGATCTGGTCGATGCACATGTACTGGGGCTGAAGTGGCTAGAACAGGGCAAAGAAAGCCGCGTGTTCAATCTGGGCACCGGGTCGGGGTTTTCGGTGATGGAAGTCATCGAGCATTCCAAAGCCGTCACCAACCGTGCGGTGCCGTATAGCATCGGCCCGCGCCGGGCCGGGGATTGCACGCGTCTAGTTTCAGGCTCGGTCCGAGCCAAGGAAGAGCTGGGCTGGACACCAAAAAGATCAACGTTAGAGACGATGATCACGGATGCCTGGCGTTGGCATCAGAATGGCGGCTACACCAAGTGAGGCTTGAGGATCAGCCGCTAAGCTGGGTGCAGCGCTACAAGCTGCGCCTGAAACGCAAGCGGCTGTTGTGGCGATCCTTTCGCAGCCGCCATCAACTGAAGTCGTTGACTGACAACACGCAAAAGATCACACCCGGCGCCATTCTGGCCTTTACCACGCTGCGGAATGAGATCACCCGCCTGCCGTGGTTCTTTCACCATTATCGCACGCTGGGCATTGATCATTTTCTGATGGTGGATAATGGCAGCGATGACGGCTCAGTCCCGTATTTGCTTGAACAGCCGGATGTGTCGCTGTGGCGGACTACGGCAAGCTATCGCGCGTCTCGGTTCGGGTTGGATTGGCTGACTTGGCTGCAGTGGAAATTTGGGCACGACCACTGGACGTTGATGGTCGACGCCGATGAGTTGCTGATCTACGCCCATCACAACACCCATACGATGCGCGATTTAGCTGCATGGCTGGACGCGCGCGGTCAAACCACGTTTGGGGCGATGATGCTGGACCTCTATCCCAAAGGTCGGCTGGGCAAGCAAAGTTATGATCCGCATTCCGATCCAACCGATTGCCTGAACTGGTTTGACCCCGGCCCCTATCGTGCCCAGCGCCAAAGGCCGATGGGCAACCTTTGGGTTCAGGGAGGCGTACGCGAGCGGGTGTTTTTTGCAGATCAGCCCCAAAAATCACCGACGCTGAACAAGATCCCTCTGACCCGGTGGTCACGACATACGGCCTATGTGAATTCGTGCCATTCCGCGCTGCCCCGGTTCTTGAATTTTGAATATGACGGTCCGGGTGGGCAGACCGCCTCGGGCGTGTTGCTCCATACGAAATTCCTGCCTGAGGTTGTCGACAAATCGCGGATCGAAAAACAGAGGCGGCAACATTTTCACGACCCCGATCGGTTCGGCGCCTATTATGACGGGATCATCAGCGGGCCTGATCTTTGGACTTCTGACTCGGTCAAACTAGGTGATTGGCAACAGTTACAAGACCTTGGGCTCATGAACGCGGGCGGATTTCCTGCCACAGGGGGGAAGTAAACCGGATTTAAACCCGTTGCCTCACAAGGTGCAGAGATGTCATAAAACGTTAATGTCCGGCACCACTCAGGCCTCAGGCGGCCCCGGGCAGACGCGCGTATCAAAAAAGGTTGGGCAGCCGCGTGAGCCTTTTGGATTCCTATCGCATGAGATTGCGGCGCAAGCGCCGCCTGCTGCGTTGCCTACGTCGGCGTCGGGATCTGAAAGCGGTGCAAGATAACACCAACAAGATCAAAGAAAACGACATCTTGTTGATGAGCGTGATGCGGAACGAAAAGATCCGCCTTCCCTATTTCTTAGACTACTATCGAAAGCTTGGCATCAATCACTTCCTGTGCGTGGACAACAACAGCGATGACGGCACCCACGAATACCTGAGCAGCCAGCCGGACGTTTCGCTGTGGTGGACGGATGTAGGTTACAAGAATGCGACCTTTGGTCTGGATTGGTCCAACTACCTGCTGCGCCGCTATGCGCATAAGCACTGGGTTCTGACGGTCGATCCGGATGAATTCTTTATCTATCCTTTTTGCGATACCCGCCCGATCCGCGCCCTGACCGACTGGCTGGACGATACTGGTGTGCGCAGTTTCGGCACCATGCTGATCGACATGTATCCCGAAACTGGAATCATGGATGCGCCCTATCATGAGGGCCAGAACCCCTTTGAAGTCGCGCCTTGGTTCGATTCAGGCAACTTCATGATTACCCGCAACCCGACCTATGGGAATCTGTGGATTCAAGGCGGTGCACGCGCACGGGTTTTCTTTCAGAACAATCCCCTGAAGGCTCCGGCCCTGAACAAGATACCTCTTGTGAAATGGCACCGGCGCTACGCCTATGTCAGCTCAACCCACGCCTTGCTGCCGCGCGGGCTCAATCAGGTCTATGAAGAGCAGGGCGGTGAAAAAACCAGCGGAGCGCTGCTGCATGCAAAGCTGATCAATACG
Organism: Ruegeria sp. CG1; assembly: GCF_056537265.1. NCBI lineage: Bacteria > Pseudomonadati > Pseudomonadota > Alphaproteobacteria > Rhodobacterales > Roseobacteraceae > Ruegeria > Ruegeria sp. CG1. The sequence goes on from NZ_JBQFRF010000008.1 coordinate 55,004, forward strand.
CTTGGGGAAAAAGCTAAAGAAGAGTTGCTGCGCGGACAGCACTATGCTGCGTCGGGCGAGTACAAGGCTTATGCCAAGCAGTTAGAGGATAATCCGGTTTTCTGGAACAAATGGTCCGAGAAATACATCAACTGGCGACAGATTGAGATCCTCGGCCTGATGTCCAAGGGGAACTGGGCATGAGCAGCTTGGGCATCGTAATGCTGGTGCACACCGCGCTGGATCGGGTTGAGCAGGTGGCACGCCATTGGGCCGCCTCGGGCTGTCCTGTGGTCATTCATGTAGATCAGAAAGTCGGCGATCCGGCTTATTCCGATTTTGTCGCCGCTTGTTCGGATGAACCGCTTATTCTGTTTTCCGAACGCCATGTCTGTGAATGGGGCGGCTGGGGTATTGTCGCCGCATCACAATCCGCCGCATCGCTGATGTTGGAGAAGTTTCCGAACGTCCGGCATGTATATCTGTCTTCGGGCGCGTGCCTGCCACTGCGTCCGGTCGCTGATCTGATCGACTATCTGGCCGACCGGCCCCGTGTCGATTTCATCGAAAGCGCAACCACGCGCGACGTCAGCTGGACGATCGGCGGCCTGGATCTGGAACGTTTCACCCTGAGTTTCCCCTTCTCATGGCGCAGGCAACGAAAACTGTTTGACAATTACGTGCGGTTGCAACGCGCCCTCGGTCTGCGCCGCAGAATTCCAGACGGTCTGGTGCCCCATATGGGCAGCCAGTGGTGGTGTCTGACCCGCCAAACCTTGTCGGCCATTCTTCAGGATCCCAAACGCGCCGAATATGATCGCTATTTTCGCCAGGTCTGGATTCCCGATGAAAGCTATTTTCAGACACTGGCACGGCTCTATTCCACCCATATCGAAAGCCGATCGCTGACCCTGTCGAAGTTCGACTATCAAGGTCGGCCGCACATGTTCTACGACGATCACCTGCAATTGCTGCGCCGGTCCGACTGTTTCGTGGCGCGCAAAGTCTGGCACAGCGCTAGCCGGTTGTATCAGACCTTCCTGACCGACCAGGACAGCGCACTGACCCCGGCCGAGCCCAACCCCGGCAAGATCGACCGGGTGTTTTCCAAAGCGGTCGAGCGGCGCGTTCGCGGACGGGATGGTCTTTATATGCAAAGCCGCTTCCCCCGCGCGGCTACGGAACGCAGCCTGACAGCCTTTCCCTATTCGGTGTTTCAAGGCTTTACCGAGTTGTTCGAGGATTTCGAACCTTGGCTGACAAACGCCATCGGCGGGCGGGTGCATGGGCATCTGTTCGGTCCCGAACGGGCGCAATTTGCCGAAGATGAGACGATCATCAACGGTGCGCTCAGCGATTGCGCAACGCTACGCGATTATAACCCCTCGGCCTTTCTGTCGAACCTCATCTGGAACACACGAGGCGAGCGTCAGTGCTTTCAATTCGGGCCAACGGATATTCAGAAAATCAATGAATTCCTGACGCAAGACCAGAATGCACATATTGCGGTCATCTCGGGGGCCTGGGCGGTTCCATTGTTCCGTTCGAACCTGAATTTTGCCGATATCCGGTGCGAAGCTGCCCGCCTACAACAGATCGAAAGCAAACAGCTCAAGCTGCTGGATGCCGCCCGCGCAAAGACGCGCATTCGAATATGGACGATGGCAGAGTTTGTGGAATCCCCTATGGAGCAACTGCAGACCGTTCTGGAAGACATGGGCGCGCCCAAACCCACCCATCTGACCGAGGCACCGACGATGGTGGATCTGACCGGGTTCGGAAAGTTCCTGCAAAACCTCAAGAACCAAGGGATGCATCCCTATCTGATGGGGGATTTCCCTGTGAATGACGTGTTTGGCGCACAGTCCAAATCGTTCAAGAAGCCCTATTTGGTGCAGTAACCTAAAATGACCCGCCGCTTCGATTATTTCATCGTTCTGGCCGATATGCGCACAGGTTCGAACCTGCTTGAATTACAGCTGAACACGCTGGATGGCGTCACGTGTCACGGAGAAGCGTTTAACCCCTATTTCGTCGGCCTGCCAAAACTGGACAGCGTTCTGGGCTTTACCCTGGAAGATCGTGAACGCGACCCGATGGCGCTGATCGACGCCATCCGAAAGGCGCCGGGCGAGATGAACGGCTTTCGTTTTTTCAGCGACCACGATGCGCGGGCGCTGCCACCGGCGCTGGATGATCCGCGCTGCGCCAAAATCATTCTGATGCGCAACCCTCTGGATAGCTACATATCGTGGAAAATCGCCTTGGAAACAAAGCAGTGGCGGTTAGTGAACATCAAGCAACGGCGGGAGGCTCAGATCACCTTCGATGCCGAAGAATTCGCCGAACAGCTCGACCAGCGGCAAGCATTTCAACAAACAGTGCTCAAACATCTGCAGACCACCGGGCAAACACCGTTTTACATCGACTATGACGATCTAACAGATTTGGACGTTCTGAACGGCCTTGCCGCGTGGCTTGGCGTCAGCGCACGTCTTAAGGAGCTGAACCAGCATCTCAAACGTCAAAACCCAGCGCCTGCCCGGTCGAAAGTGACCAATCCGGATGATATGGAGCTGGCCCTGTCGCAACGTGACCGCTTCAAGCTACACCATATCCCAAGTTACGAGCCGCACCGCGGGCCGGCTGTTTCGCGCTATGTGGGTGCTGCGCAAACTTCGCTGATGTACCTTCCGGTGCGCGGCGGCCCCGAGGCTGAAGTGGTGCAGTGGATTGCCGATCTAGACGGGGTGTCTCAAGCCGACCTGATCACCGGCCGCAATCAAAAACAGACCCGTCAATGGATGCAGGATCATCCCGGTCACCGCAAATTCACGGTGCTGCGCCATCCGCTGGCGCGCGCGCACGCTGTGTTCTGCGACCGTATTCTGCACACAGGCCCCGGCGCATATGTCAGCATTCGCAATATGCTGAGCCGACGGTACAAGGTGCCGCTGCCTGCCAAGGGTGATCTCAGAAATTATACCCGCGATCAGCATTCCGAGGCGTTCGCGGCCTTTCTGGGCATGCTGCGCAGTATTCTGGCGGGCCAGACCCCGATCCGCGTGGATGGGGAATGGTGTGGACAAGCGCAAACGCTAGAGGGCATGGCCGGTTTCACCATGCCCGACCTGATCCTGCGCGAGGATGAGATGGCAACCGCCCTGCCCGATCTTGCCTACAAAATTGGGCACACAGCCGCGCCAACCCCGAACAAGGCCAAGCCGGACGCGCCGTTTTCACTGGATCAGATTTACGACGCACAGCTTGAAGCGCTGGCGCAAGAAGCCTACCAGCGCGACTATACAGTATTTGGATTTGGTGATTGGAAACCGCTTTGAACCTTGCTTAGGGACGCAGAGTAATCACGGTTCCTTCATTCACCATTGCGTAGATTTCTTCGATCTCATCATTCTTGACCGCAATACAACCTGCCGTCCAATCCGGGGTCTTCTTCGCCCGCTTGAACTCGGATCGCAGATTGGGTTGTCCGTGAATGAAGATGTCGCCGCCCGGATCAACACCTGCGGCCTTGGCTTTAGCCAAGTCTTCCGAATTGGGATACGATATACCCAACGATAGATGATACCTGCTGCGCGGATTGCGGCGGTCGATCAGATAGGTACCCTCGGGCGTACGGCCATCGCCTTTTTTGTTTTTCGTGCCGGTGGGCGCAAATCCTAGATCGATATCATACTCCCGCAAAATCTGCTCGTTATGGAGCAAATACAGCTTGCGTGCACCTTTGTTGATGACCATCGAGGTCACCTCGGGCCCGCGATAAGAAAGAAATCTGGGTTTGGCTGAGGCACATGCTGAAAGGCTCAGCGTTGCCATTGCGCCCATTCCGAATGCTCGACGATCCATTATTTTCACTGCCTGATGCTCTTTTTTGTCAATTATTATGTCAGATTTTCGCGAAACTTAAATCACTTTTTGCTGTTCGACTGTTCCGTCAGTCGGCGTTCAATCGATTCCAGCCTTTCAAGAACCTCATCACGATAGGCATCGGTCTTGACCTCATCCTCGGCATGGTGGGCATCCTGCATCGAGTTCACGATGAGACCTACCAGCAAGTTCACCACCGCAAAGGTGGTCACCATGATGAAGGGAACAAAGAAAAGCCAGGCGTAAGGATACACCTCCATCACAGGGCGGACGATGCCCATGGACCAGCTTTCCAGCGTCATGATCTGGAACAGCGTATAGGCCGACAGACCCAGATCACCGAACCAATCGGGGAACGTGCCCGAGAAAAGCTTGGTGGAGATCACAGCGCCGATGTAAAACAGGATCGCCATCAGCAGGAACACGCTGGCCATGCCCGGCAGGGCTGAGATGAAGCCTTCGACCACTCGGCGCAGGCGCGGCGCGACCGAGATAACGCGCAGGACCCGGAGGATACGCAGTGCCCGCAGAACCGAAAGCGCCCCTGCACTGGGAACTAGGGCGACGCCCACGATCACGAAATCAAACACATTCCAGCCGCTGGTGAAGAACCGGCGCCCTGTGGCGATCAGTTTCATGACGATTTCGATGACGAATATGGTAAGGCACAGCTTGTCCAACGTCACGATCAGTGGACCCGCTGCGTCCATCAGCGTGGGCGATGTCTCCATCCCCAGCAGTACCGCGTTGAACAGGATCACACCGGTGATGAATTTCCCGAAAGCCGGTGCTTCGATGATGGGCAGCAGTCGTTGGGCGATCACCATGCGGGCGGTCCTTATCTCAGGGTTATTTGTTCAAAATGAACCGAGCGGCAAGTTCGGTGTGTGACGACCATCGAAATTGGTCAACCACCTGTACCCATTCAAGGGCATATCCGGCGTTAACCAGCATTTTTGCGTCACGGGCGAAGGTGATCGGGTTGCACGAGACATAAACAACCACCGGGCGCATGGCCTGCGCCAGCTCGGCCACCTGCGCCTCGGCCCCAGCGCGCGGCGGGTCAAGCACAACGGCGTCGAATTTCTTGAGTTCATCGGGCATGAGCGGGCGGCGGAACAGGTCTCGGGCCTCGACTGTGACCTGTTTCAAACCTTGCGCCTTGCGCCAGCCCTGATCCAAGGCCTTCGTCATCTCGGTCTCACCTTCGACTGCATGAACTTCAGCAGTCTGTGCCAGCGGCAGAGAGAATGTCCCGCATCCGGCGAACAGATCGACAATCCGCTTTGCCCCCGACGTAGCGTCGGAAACAGCCTGTAATAGAGCCTGTTCTCCGTCTTTTGTGGCTTGTAAAAACGCTCCGGGCGGTGGGGTGACGCCAGCGGTTCCAAAGCGTTGGATCGGAGGTACACGCATGGCGATAACCTCATCATCCCAACTAAGCCGGGCAAGGCCGTGATGCTCGGTCGCTTGCGCGAGCGCCAGCTCCAACGGTCCATCCAGCGGTTTGCCGCCCTTGACCGCAACATCCAAACCGCCTTCGGACAGGGTCAGCGTTACGGCCAACACACCTTTCCGACTGCCACCCAACAACGCCAAGGCTTCGGCCACCGGGATGGCCGCAATCAAGGTTGGGTGCAGCAAATGGCAATCCGGGATTTCGGTAATCGTGTCAGAAGCGCGACCATGAAACCCGGCCAACGTACCCTTCTTGGTGCGCCGTACGGCGATGGTGGCCCGACGGCGGGATCGTTCAGGCGAAGTGTGAATGGGCCGCATCAGGGCATTGAGCCCCTGCGCGGCCAACGCGTTGCGCACCACCTCAATTTTCCACTCGGCGACAAAATTATCGGTCGCATGTTGCAACTGGCAGCCGCCGCAGGCCTTGTAATGACGGCAGGGTGCCTTGACCCGCTGATCCGAGGGTGTTTCGACGCGAATATCGTTCAGAAACTGACCCAGCAACGTACCGCTGACCACTTCACCCGGCAGAGTGCGTGGCACATAGATCGGACCATCGGCGATTCCGTCGCCCTGATGTCCAAGGCGGCTTATTGTGTATTGCTGCGTCATGGAGGCCTGATAACTGGGGTTTGAGCGCAACAAAACCCTTTATTCTGCAGCCTCGGCCTGAATGAAGCCGCCCGATTGGCGATGCCAGAACCGGGCGTACAACCCGCCACGCTCCAGCAGAGCCTCATGTGAGCCGCTTTCAACGATATGACCGTGATCCAGAACAATAATCCGATCCATCTCGCTAAGCGTGGATAGGCGGTGGGCAATAGCCAGCACGGTCTTGCCCTGCATCACCCGGTGCAGTGCCGCCTGAATCGCTGCCTCGACCTCGGAATCCAACGCCGACGTCGCCTCGTCCAGAACCAATATCGGTGCGTCTTTCAGGATAGCGCGAGCCAGAGCGATCCGCTGTCGTTGCCCGCCGCTCAGCTTCACGCCGCGTTCGCCCAGATGCGCGTCATAGCCCTTGCGTCCTTGCGCATCTTCTAGACCGAGTATGAATTCATGCGCCTCGGCTTTGGTCGCGGCCTCTATCAGCTCATCGTCGGTCGCGTCAGGACGACCATAGAGGATGTTCTCGCGCGCTGAACGATTGAACATCGCGGTTTCCTGCGTGACCATCCCAATCTGTTGACGCAGGCTGTCCTGAGTCACGTGAGAGACATTCTGCCCGTCGATGGCAATAACGCCATGTTCCCCGTCATAGAGCCTTAGCAAAAGTGAAACCAAAGTGGATTTCCCCGCACCTGAGGCCCCGACTATGCCCAGCTTTTCACCCGGTGCGGCAGTGAAATTAAGATTAGCAACACCACCGATATCGCGGCCATAGGCAAAGCTGACGCTGTCAAAGGCAATCTCGCCCTCTGAGACCACAAGTGTCGATGCGTTCGGAGCATCCTCGACCCGAACGCGCTTGGTCAGTGTGTGCATTCCGTTTTCAATCTCACCGACATTTGCGTAAAGGCCCATCAGTGTGAAACTGACCCAGCCGGTCATTTGCGAGATGCGTATCGCCACGGCCCCGGCCGCCACGATGTCCCCGGCCGTCGCGATGCCCGCCTGCCACAACCACAGTGTCGCGCCGATCAACAAGACCGGCAGCACCCCCGCCAGGGTCATTAGGATGAACCGGAAACTGGCCGACAGCTTGCCGAATTCCAGCGACCGTTCACGCAGGTCGACCATGGAATTTCGGGCGGTTTGATCTTCGAACTCGGAATGGGCAAACAGCTTGACGGTTTTGATGTTGGTGATCGTATCGACCACCTGCCCCGATACCATCGCCCGCGCCCCCGCCCGCGCGGCAGAGCGTACGCGTATGCGTGGAAGATACCAGCGGACCAGCAAGAAATAGACAACAAGCCAGGCAACAAATGGCAGCATCACAAGCGGATGAATAGACCCTAATAAAAGCAATGAGCCTGTAAGTGAGGCAATAGCGAAGACAATAGCGCTGATTGTTTCGGACACCACTTGCGTCATGGCGTTTGATGTCTGCATCTGTTTTTGGGCGATGCGTCCAGCAAAATCGTCATCGAAATAGGTCACCGACTGGCCCAGCGTCCAGCGGTTCAGTTTTGCCAAAACCAATGGCGTGATGTTGGGCATGACGATGTAGTTGTTTGCCACCGACGACAGGCCGAACAATGCGGGGCGTAGAAGCATGAAGAATGCGACAGCACCCAAAATGATCGCGAGATTGCCGCCGGTCAGAAACGCCTCAGGACTGCTGTTGGTGGTCAGATCAATGACGCGGCCCAGGACCCAGGCGGTGCCAGCCTCCATCGCACCCGCGATCGCCGAGAAGGCTGCTGCGACGAACAGCATCGGCCAGGCGCCGGACAAGCTCCAACGGATGAACGCCCCCAGCGTTTGCGGCGGGGGCGTTTCTGTGTCTTTGAACGGTTGGATGAGGTCGGCAATCCTCATTCAGCGGCCTCCGGGTTTAGGAAGCCTCCAGATTGCCGCGCCCAGAACTGAGCGTAAAGCCCTCCTTGCGCCAACAGATCGGAATGACCACCTTGTTCAACGATCCGGCCGCCATCCATCACAAGGATGCGATCCATCTGAGCAATCGTGCTGAGCCGGTGCGCGATGGCGATCACGGTCTTACCTTGCATCATGCCGTAGAGTGTTTCCTGTATCGAGGCTTCGACTTCGGAATCTAGGGCAGATGTCGCCTCGTCCAATAGCAAAATCGGCGCGTCTTTCAGGATCACCCGCGCCAGCGTTACACGCTGCCGCTGACCGCCGGACAGTTTCACGCCCCGCTCGCCCACATGCGCATCATAGCCAGTGCGGCCCTCCGGGTCTTGCAGATCGAGGATGAACTCATGCGCTTCGGCCTGTTTCGCAGCGGCAATCATCTGTTCTTCGGTCGCATCAGGCCGACCATAGAGGATGTTGGCCCGAACCGAGCGGTGTAACAGAGCACTGTCCTGCTGAACCATACCAATATGGCCGCGCAAACTGTCCTGCGTAACCTTCGAGATATCCTGGCCATCGATCAGGATCGCGCCCTTCTCGACATCGTAAAATCGCAAAAGTAGCTTTACTAGAGTCGATTTTCCGGCACCGGAGCGGCCGATCAGGCCGATCTTTTCGCCTGGCCGGATGGTCAAGTTGACGTGATCCAAACCACCGGTTTCTCGTCCATAGTGATGAGACAGATCGCGTATTTCGATCTGGCCATTACCAAGCCGCAAAGGTTTCGCATCAGGTTCGTCCAACAGATCGATGGGCTGCGCGATGGTCTGCATACCCTCGGCAACGATACCCAATTCGCGAAAGAAGCTGGTCAGCGCCCACATGATCCACCCGGTCATGGCATTCAACCGTAGTGTTAGTGCCGTGGCGGCGGCCACCACTCCCACCGTTGCGCTACCTTGCGCCCAAAGCAGGATTGCCCAACCGACGACTCCCACGATCAGCACACCGTTCAGCGCAACAAGCGCGGCATCCATAATGGTGAAAATCCGCATCTCGATCTGGAAAGTGCGGCGGGTTTCCGCAATCGCCTCGCGCGCATAGTCCTGTTCCTGAGTGTCATGGGCAAACATCTTGATCGAGTGGATGTTGGTATAGCTGTCCACCACCCGGCCCGTCACGGTCGAGCGTGCATCCGACGCCGCCTGAGATGCCGGGCCGACCCGCTTAACGGTCCAGCGCACCAGCGCACCGTAAAACACCAGCCAGATCAGCAATGGTAGCAACAGTCGCGGATCAGCCGCCATCAGCAGAATGGCCGCACCGATCATGTAGGCGATCGAGAACGAGATCGCGTCAAAGACTTGAAAGACCACCTCACCCGCGGCGGGCGGGGTCTGAACAACCCGGTTTGCGATGCGCCCGGCAAAGTCATTCTCGAACCAGCCAACCGATTGACGCAGAACATGTTTATGGGCGCGCCAACGGATCAGCGTGCCAAAGTTCGGCAAGATTGTGTTGTTGAGCAACAGCACGTCAACAAGTTGCAGGATCGGGCGAATGAACAGGATCAGCGCGGCAACCACGATCAACTCAGTTCCATGCGCCCGCCAGAATTCGGCGGGAGAACTGCCCAACAGGTCCACAACGCGGCCCATATAGAAGATCAGCCCGACCTCGACCGCCGCAACGACCACGGACATCAGCGCGGCCAATACAAAAACGCGTTTGAAAGGCTGCGAGTAACCCAGCATGAAAGGCCACAGCCGCGTCGGTGGCTTGTCTACCTGTTCATAGGCAACAAAAGGGTCAATGAGATTTTCGAAGTAGCGAAACATGGAGAGTGCTCCGATTGAGCAGAAAATAGGTCATGCGAAGAAAGATGGCGCCAGAACACCACCCCTACGGGTCAAAGTGTTCCGGGCTTTAGCCGAACCAGATCCCGTAATACATTCGCATTCCTCCCTCCATATGAGTCAGGCGCACCCTGCCAAATCAAATCGGGTTTGTCATCCCTTTTTGAGACTTCAAATCAGTCGGCCAGCAATTCTTCGCGGCTAAGCGCGAAATCCGACGCGATCCAACGCGCCTCAAGCTCGGCCAGTTTTGCGCCCAGCGCGGGGCCCGAGAAGGCGGGGATCAAATCCGCCGCCTTGATCGGGAAACTGGCCGCGGACCCTTTTTGCAAAGCTCGGTTCAGGTCTTCGGACCAAGGCTGTTCAAGAAATGCATGACGCAAAAGTGTCTCGTGCAATCCGCCTTCCGACCCATAGCGATAACCCAATTCTGCGACACTGGTCGTCGCCATCGCTTCGTCGCGCATCCGAGCCAGACGCTGCAGTTGCGCGCGGCTGAGACGCAGGGTTTTGGCCACTTCGGGCGATGCAATCGCGGCCAAACGACGAATCGCTTCGGGCGCTGCATGGGCGTCTTGTTCCAGTTGAATCAGGATCGCCAGCGCCCGGTCATCAGCCCCGGGTAAGAGCTGCGCCAAAACGCCAGTGATGCGCATGGCGGCCACCGACGGCGCGGGGTCAGGCGCTGCGAGCAGTTTAAGCATCTCGGCCCCGACCCGTTCGCGCGAAAGTGTCTCTAACCCGTCCAAATTTGCAGCTATTGCATCCAGTGCAGCGGAGTCAAAGCCACCGTCCACATCCCCGTACCAAGCATGAAACCTGAAATATCTGAGCGATCTCAGGTAGTCTTCTTGGATGCGATCACTGGCCTCCCCGATGAACCGTACGCGACGCGCCTGTAGATCCGGCAAACCGTTCAGCGGATCAAGGATTGTGCCGTCAGGTTTGGCATAAAGCGCGTTCATGGTGAAATCACGACGCGCGGCGTCTTCTTCGACCTTGTCGGAAAAGGCGACGACAGCACGCCGACCATCCGTTTCGACGTCACGGCGAAACGTCGTGACCTCGTGCGGGATACCTTTGCTGACAATCGTCACGGTGCCATGGTCTATCCCTGTTGGTATCGGCTTCAGCCCAGCTTTCTGCGCCAGTTCCACGACGTGTTCCGGCCCAGCGTCTGTGGCGATATCAATGTCAGAAACCGGCGCCTGCAGCAGAGCATTGCGCACACAGCCACCGACGAATAGCGCCTGCGCCCCGCCGTTGGTCAGGGCGGTGCATACATCCTGCGTGGCTTGGTCGGTTAACCAATCTTCTGTGATCCGCTTCATTCACTCATCCGCGCTGCCAATCCCCGCAGCATCCGTGCCGTCGCACCCCAGATATAATAGGGGCCATAGGGCACAGCATAGTAATACCGTCTTTGGCCACGCCAACGGCGCGACTCGACGACATAATTCTCTGGGTTCAGGACATGCGCAAGCGGAACGAAGAAGATCTCATCCACCTCGCCCGGTTCGGCGACTGGTTCAAAACTGGCTTCAAGGATCGCAACAACCGGCGTGACCGAAAAGGACGTCACGGTTTCATGAGTGGGCAGATGACCCAGAATACTGGGTAGTTCTGGCGGAAGACCAATTTCTTCCTGTGCTTCGCGCAAAGCTGTCGCAGTAACGTCGATGTCGCCCTCATCCTGTTTTCCACCCGGAAAGGCGATCTGGCCCGGATGGTGTTTCAACGCCGAAGAGCGTTTGGTCAAGATCAACCGGGGTGCGTCTCCGGTCACGGAAACAGGCACTAACACGCCCGCAGGGCGCAGTTTGCGCCCCGCCGGCAGCACCGTTTCCGGGTTCAGATCAAAGTCACTGGACCCGGACCCATCACGGCTCAGCGCCTCGGTAAGGTCTGTGATCAGATCACGCGCCATCCGGGCCTTCGGCCTCGAAACCGACGGTCGCAGGGTCCAGCACATAGTGCGCACCGCAGAATTGGCAGTCTGCTGTGACGGTGCCTTCGTCCGTGGTCATTGTCGCAATATCCTGCGCCGAATAGATCGACAGGCTTTGGCGCACGCGATCTTCGGAACAAGTGCAACCGAATTTTACCTGCTGTGCATCATAGACGCGAGGCTGTTCCTCGTGAAACAGACGCACCAGAAGGTCGGTTGGCGCAACGGATGGCCCGATCATCTCCAGATCATCCACGGTGTCTAGCAGGATTTTGACGCGATCCCAGTTCTCGCCCTCTTCACCATCCACCAGATCCGAGGCAGACAGGATCTCTCCGCTGCCCTCCCCGGAAGCGGCAAAGGGCGAGGCTTTGGGCATGTGCTGCAGCATGATCCCGCCAGCGCGCCAGTGTTCACCGACACCGGGCTCAGTCGATTTGCCGAAGCTCAACGAAAACCGGGTCGGCAGCTGTTCGGACTGCGCGAAATAGGCTTCCGCACACGCGCTCAGTGATCCCCCGGCCAGTGGGGTGATGCCCTGATAAGGCTGTGTACCTTCACCTTGGTTAATCATGATGGCGAAGTACCCGTCACCCACCTGATCGAAAGGGGCTGCATCGGTCAGCCGGTCGCGGTCAAAGCTCGCATATGCGCGGATCTGCGCGGGTTCGCCCTCGAACTGTGGCGCATAATAATCGGTTGCGATCATCCGCACCGCGCCCTTGGATTGCACCTGCAGAGACAGCTTCCAGCGCAGCGATACCGTTTGCCCTATCAATGCAGTCAGCAGGGCCATCTCGGCCACCAGCGCCTCGACCACCTCGGGGTAGTCGTGCTGTTTCAAGATGCCGCCCAACACGCCGTCCAGCCGGGCCACGCGGCCTCGCATGTCGGGTATATCGAGTTGAAAGGGCAGGACGGTATCGTCCCACGCGATTTTGGTTCCAATAGACATGGGGTTTCCTTAAGCGCCACAGGTTGGCATACCGCCACCATATAGGTTGAACAGTTTGGGTTGAAAGGGGCCTTACATGATCAGACGGTTCGGTGAAAGCCCCGAGGCAGAGCGAAAATACACCCGGCGGGCCGGCGTTTATGCCCTATTGCCACAAGGCAACCGATTGCTGCTGACCTGTCAGCTGGAACCCGGACCCGATCTGCAGCTGCCGGGCGGCGGCATCGATCCGGGGGAATCACCCATTACAGCGCTTCACCGTGAGGTTTACGAAGAAACCGGCTGGCTGATCGCCGCGCCCCGGAGAGTGGGTGCGTTTCGTCGATATACCTACATGCCGGAATACGATCTGTGGGCCGAGAAGGTCTGCCTGATTTACCGCGCCCACCCGGTCAGACGCCTAGGCCCTCCGACCGAAGACCTTCACGAGGCCATTTGGATGGAGACCGCAGATGCCGTTCATCTGTTGGGCAATGAGGGCGACGCCCATTTCGCCCAGCGCCACCTGCATGGGCTTTAAGGTCCGTTATATTCAAAAAACACTGCAGAGACATCATCCGCAATTCCGCTGTCCGGTGACATCACCTGTGTAAGACGCCAGAACATGTCATCCAGGAATTCCGGTCCACCGTGATCGGCGGCGCATTCAACAGCCATCGCCTTCAACCCGTCATCATCCAGCAGACTGCCGTCGGCGAGCTGGCATTCGGTGAACCCGTCCGAATGCAAGAGCAGCTTGTCGCCCGGTTGCATATAGGTTTCCGTCTGCTGAAACTGCGCCTCAGGCAGCAAACCAATGGGCAACCCGCCTTCGCCCAGAAACTCGGTTTTACCATCACGGCGCAGCAACAGCGGATGCGGGTGTCCGGCCTGCACCATTTTCAGATGTCCGTTGCGCAGATCGATGATGGCATAGACCATGGTGAAATACTCTTCGATCCCGGCATCGGCGATCAGACGCGAGTTGAGCAACGACGCGACCTCTTCGGGTGGCAGAAGGGCGTAGAATTTATTAAAACGACGCTCCATCGCGATGTTCTGATCGAAATGCGTGCTGGACAGATACCCGCCCAGCCGTGCCGTCATCATCGCAGAGGTGATCCCGTGGCCGGAGACATCGATGCTGTAAAACCCCAGCCGATTGACACCGGGCGAGAACATCCCCACCAGATCACCGCCGATATGACCGCAAGGTTTCAGAAGCAGGCTGACCTGTGAGTTGCCAAAGGTTCCCTTCAATTCGGGCACCAGCGAGTCCTGAATCTTTCGGGCCTGCATCAGATCTTTATCGATCGCATCATGGGCAAGCTTCAGTTCGTTCAGCGCTGTTTCGATCAATTGGTTTTTTCGGGACAATTCGCGTTGCATGTCAAGAATACGCGCCCCGGCCGATATGCGCGCACGCAGCTCATCAGCCTCAAGCGGCTTGATCAGAAAATCGTCTGCCCCAGCGTCCAAACCGCGCGCGACCTCCTGCTTTTCGCTTTTTGAGGTCAGAAGAATGAAATAGCTATATTGCTCACTGTCCAGCTCTCGGAAGGCGCGACAAAACTCAAGCCCGCCCATACCTGGCATGACCCAGTCGCTTAGAACAAGATCAGGCGGGTCCGAGGTGCAAAGCTCTATCGCGGCTTCACCACTGTCGGCTTCAAGAACCTCGAATCCCCACTTTTTTAGCGAGGCCACCAGAATGCGCCGCTGCAGACGGCTGTCGTCCACAACAAGAACCTTGCGGATCGCGCCAAAATCCAGCTCGACCCGGGCCTCTACTTGACTGGCATCCGGCACCATGAAGTCCCTGTACTTGCTCAACTCTCCAGTTGTCGCAACGCTATGCCTCTCAGCTTAACATCCTATGAAAAACCAAATGGCCGCGATTTAACCCCATCTTTACCCGCGACGGTCTAACAATATGCAACCGCAAGAGGGTGGCATGATTCAGTGGTCCAGAGTCAGACAGTTACGTGATGAAGTCGGCGCAGACGAGTTCACCGAGGTTGTCGAAATCTTTTTGGACGAGGTTCAGGAAGTTATCACTAAGCTACGCGATGACACTGCCCCCTCCGAGATCGAACAGAACCTACATTTCCTGAAGGGCAGCGCGCTGAGTCTTGGCTTTGATAGTTTCTCGAAACTGTGCCAGGACGGTGAGCGACGCGCAGCCGCAGGTGAAAGCGCCGCCGTTGATTTGCTGGCGATTATCGCGGCCTACGACGAGTCGAAAAAACTGTTTCAGGCCGGTCTGGCCGAAAACCTGCGCTAGATCACAAACTGTGCCAGCGTCTCGTCTTCGGTGATATCCGTATAAGTAAACCCGGCTTCATCCAGATGCGCAAACAGGCGCATGAAATTCTCGGGCTTGCGGGTTTCGATCCCGATTAGCACCGAACCAAAATTGCGCGCCGATTTCTTCATGTATTCGAACCGTGCGATATCGTCTTCGGGCCCCAGAATACCCAGAAATTCTTTCAAAGCGCCAGGACGCTGCGGCAGGCGTAAGATGAAGTATTTCTTGACCCCGGAATAACGCTGCGCACGCTCTTTGACCTCTGGTAAACGCTCGAAATCGAAGTTCCCGCCCGAGGTGACACAGACCACCGTCTTGCCACGCACAAAGCTTTGCACGTCACCCACAGCCTCAACCGCCAACGCACCGGCAGGTTCCAGAACGATGCCCTCGACATTCAGCATCTCGATCATTGTGGTACAGATGCGGTCTTCGGACAAAGTCAGCACATCCGACAGATGCCGCGATTTCAGCAATTCAAACGGTTTCTCACCAATCCGGCCTACTGCTGCGCCATCGACAAATGTATCCACATGATCCAGCACCACCGGGTGCCCCGCTGCCAGCGCCGCGCGCAAACACGCCCCGCCGGCCGGTTCCACGAACAGGCAATGCGCCCGGTCCCCAAACCAGGTCGCCACCCCCGAAGACATACCGCCGCCGCCAACCGGCAGAATTACATGATCGGGCACTCGGCCCAATTGCTCTTCGATCTCAACCGCCAATGAGGCCTGCCCCTCGATCACATCCGCATCATCGAACGGAGACAGGAAATATCCGCCCTGTTCTGCGCACCAGCTTTGCGCCGCAGCCAGCGTGTCATCGAAATAGTCACCGATCAGGTGAACCTCGATATTGTCGCCGCCGAAAATGCGCGTCTTCTGGATCTTCTGCTGCGGCGTGGTCACCGGCATGAAGATCACACCCCGCACACCCAGATGCTTACACATATAGGCCACGCCCTGCGCATGGTTGCCAGCGCTGGCGCAGACGAAAAGGCCCTGCCCCTGCTGCTTGCGCATCGCATTGAACGCACCGCGGATTTTATACGACCGCACCGGGCTGAGGTCTTCGCGCTTGAGCCAGATATCCGCGCCGTAACGGTCGGACAGATGGGCGTTCCGCTGCAACGGAGTTGCCGGAAACACTGAGCGCATTGCCTTTTCGGCAGCGCGGGCGCGGGTCGTGAAATCAGTCATGTTGGATTCCCTGCCCCATCATCGTCGAAAGGGCAAGGAATACATATGTGTACGGGCTTAGGCCAGCTCGCGCTTTTCGATGAACACACCATAGATCGTCGTCAGGATACTGACATTGATCAGTGGGACGATCAGCATGCTCGCAAATAAGACAAACAAGACACCGATGATCGGGACGAAAAGCAGCAAAGACGCCAGTAGCTGAAGCAATATTTGGAAGAGGATGGATAAGACGACCAGAAGTGCGATGGCTCCGCTTGCGCCCGAGGTTGCTTGCCACGCTTCAGACAGCTTTATTGGTTTTCCGATCGCTGCGCCAGGTAAAATCGGGGAGGCCCGATAGAATCCGATCGTGAGAAAGATGATCAAACCCAGCCAAACCAGAATTCCCAGCGCCACAGAGGATTGCGCCATCATGCCCATGATCAGCGCTCCCGGTATCATGATGATAAGAGCGATTAGGCCGAGCATCAGAAGGCGTCCGAAGTAGGCGAGCACACGGTCGAACCTGAAAGGCGGAACCAAACCGCTTGGATATTCCTCAAGTAGAACGAAACGGTGCCACGACACGACAATCCACAGCATGACCCCAAAGACAACGGCCATAAGGCAGAGCAGAAATCCGGTGAAGGACGCGGCCGTTACGCCTTCAGGGAAGCCATTGGTTTCACTGTTGAATTCTTCGAAAGGAATGCCAAACAGGAAGAACAGGCCGATGGCTAAAAAGCCGCCAATGAGCGCCGGTACGACTGAAATCTGTAGCGCCTGCGTCAGGTTCCTCAAAACCATCTTCACCGAATGTACGAAAATCTCCAGCCCCAGCATGAAACCGCCCTCTCAACCAATCCTTGTTCTCTATCCGCCCGTTTCACCGCAATTCCCGCCCTGCGTCAATGCACGCCGCTTGCCCCCACGTCCAAAACCCGCTAGGGGCCAGTCGTTCTACGTACAAAGGGAAATCAGATGTCCGCGCCCAAGAAAGTTGTTCTGGCCTATTCCGGTGGCCTTGATACCTCGATCATTCTGAAATGGCTGCAGACCGAGTATGGCTGTGAGGTCGTGACCTTCACCGCCGATCTGGGTCAGGGCGAGGAGCTGGAACCCGCCCGCAAGAAAGCCGAGCTGCTGGGGATCAAACCCGAGAACATCTATATCGAAGATATTCGCGAGGAATTCGTTCGCGACTTTGTCTTCCCGATGTTCCGCGCCAACGCACAGTACGAAGGGCTGTACCTACTGGGCACCTCGATCGCACGGCCTCTGATCTCGAAACGTCTGGTCGAGATCGCCGAAGCGACCGGTGCTGACGCTGTGGCCCACGGCGCGACTGGCAAGGGCAACGATCAGGTTCGTTTTGAACTGGCTGCTTACGCACTGAATCCCGAAATCAAGGTGATCGCGCCGTGGCGTGAGTGGGACCTGACCAGCCGTACCAAGCTGTTGGAATTTGCCGAGGCGAACCAGATCCCGATCGCCAAGGACAAGCGTGGTGAGGCCCCGTTCTCGGTCGATGCCAACCTGCTGCACACCTCGTCCGAGGGTAAGGTTCTGGAAGACCCCGCCGATATGGCACCCGACTATGTCTATCAGCGCACCGTCCACCCCGAGGATGCGCCGAACGAGCCGGAGTTTATCGAGATCGGTTTTGAAAAAGGCGACGCGGTCAGCATCAATGGCGAGGCGATGAGCCCCGCGACCATCCTGACCAAGCTGAACGAATATGGCGGCAAGCACGGCATTGGCCGTCTCGATCTGGTCGAAGGCCGGTTCGTGGGCATGAAATCGCGCGGTATTTACGAAACCCCCGGCGGCACCATCCTGCTGGAAGCGCATCGTGGGATCGAGTCCATCACCATGGACCGCGGCGCGATGCATCTGAAGGACCAGCTGATGCCGCAATATGCCGAGCTGATCTATAACGGCTTCTGGTACAGCCCCGAGCGGGAGATGCTGCAGGCAGCCATCGACAAGTCGCAAGAGCATGTCACCGGCACCGTTCGCGTGAAACTGTACAAAGGTCTTGCCTCAACCGTGGGCCGCTGGTCGGATCATTCGCTGTACTCCGAGGCGCACGTGACCTTTGAGGAAGACGCTGGTGCATATGATCAGAAAGATGCGGCAGGCTTCATCCAGTTGAACGCACTGCGCCTGAAGCTTCTGGCCGCGCGTGACAAACGGCTGAGCAAGTAAGCGTTCAGAATTTTAGATCTGGCCCCGGTGTCTGATCAGGCACCGGGGTTTTTCTTTGCCGGGTTTCCGTCGGGTCGGGCTTGCCCGGATCAGGCGATTGTCTTTACGCATACGTCAATCAGGGAAGGACGGATAATGCTGCAAGACATCGCCGACGGAATTCAAAAGGGTTTGAACGGCAAAAACTTTGACGGATCGCTTAAGTTCGATTGTGGTGATGAGGGTGTGATCGTTCTGGCGGAGAATACTGCCTCAACCCAGGATCGGGACACAGACTGCACCATCCGCATCTCGCGCGAGAACCTCTCTATGTTGCTGAACGGTAAGCTGAACCCAATGACCGGGGTTGCGC
Source organism: Ruegeria sp. CG1 (assembly GCF_056537265.1). Taxonomy (NCBI): domain Bacteria; kingdom Pseudomonadati; phylum Pseudomonadota; class Alphaproteobacteria; order Rhodobacterales; family Roseobacteraceae; genus Ruegeria; species Ruegeria sp. CG1. Next base: position 73,600 of record NZ_JBQFRF010000008.1, read on the forward strand.
TGGGCAAGCTGAAAATCTCGGGCAACATGGGTGTTGCGATGAAGCTGGGGCAGCTGCTGGGCTGATAAACTCGTCTCACCAGCGCGTGACAAATCATGTCAGCGCATTGCAAGCGCAAAAATCTGCGGGCAGCTTGGTTTCGGAAGGAGACCTGCCATGACCCGGATCACTTACCTTGATTGCCTGAAACCTTCACTTCTGTTTGTGCTGATCTTGTTGGCAGCAATGCTGCGCGCTTTACCTGCTCCGGCCGCTGGCACTGAAACGCTAACAGTCGCCGGTGGCTGTTTCTGGTGCGTGGAATCCGATTTCGAGTCCGTGCCCGGCGTGATCGGCGCGGTCTCGGGCTATACCGGTGGCAAGACGGATAGTCCCACCTATGATCAGGTCTCGAAAGGCGGAACAGGGCATTACGAGGCGGTCCAGATCACCTTCGATCCCGCCCGCGTTTCCCGTGCAACCTTGCTGAACATGTTCTTCCGCTCAGTCGATCCCACGGATGCGGGTGGCCAGTTCTGCGATCGCGGCGACAGCTATCGCACAGCAATTTTCGTCTCTAACAAAGGGGAAAAGGCGCAGGCACAGCAAGCCAAGACCAGCGCACAAAACGCGCTGGGGCAGACCGTGGTCACGCCGATCCTGCAAGCCGGAACGTTTTATCCAGCCGAGGCGTATCACCAGGATTATTACAAGGGTAGCAAGCTGGTACTGACCCGCTTTGGCCCCAAGCGCCAAAAGAACGCCTATAAGGCCTACCGCGAAGCCTGCGGTCGCGATGCGCGGGTCAAACAATTGTGGGGCAACGAAGCGCCCTTTGCAGGGTCCTAGTCAAACTGCGCTTCGCACACCTCTTTCAGATCAGGAATGACATCTGCAGTGCCGTGCCGCGTGACCATCAGGGCCGCGGCACGGTTTGCTTGGGCAATCGCCTGCGCCATCGGCATACCCCGGTCCATTCCAGCCAACACATAGCCGGTGAATGTGTCACCTGCCCCGGTGGTATCCACAGCGTTGACCTTATGGGCCTGAAACGCTTGGGGTTGATGATCTTGCTGATAATAGCGCGCACCTTTTGAGCCAAAGGTGACGATCACATGTTCGACCGGCAGGTCTGAAGGGGCGAGACCCGTTGCATCCTGCAATTGCTCGGCCTCGACTTCGTTGAGGATCAGAAAATCCAGATACGGTAAAACCGCTTGAACTGCGTCTGCCTGAAATGGGGCGGCGGCGTAGCAGACAGTCAGCCCCATTTCGCAACCTAGTTTAGCGGCCTCAATCTGCGCATTGGTTTCGTTCTGCATCACCAGCAGATCACCTGAAACCGCCGAGGACAGCGCCTGCCCAAGTTGGTCGTTCGAGATGGCATGGTTGGCGCCTTGATACAGAACGATCAGGTTTTCACCCTGCGCATCTACCGCGATGATCGCGTGACCGGTCGGTACATCCACCTCGGCAATATGCCGCGTGTCAACGCCATACTCGGTCAGCCGATCCCGCGCCCAAAGGCCATCCGAGCCCACCGCGCCGATATGGGATACCCGCGATCCGGCTCGTGCAGACGCCACAGACATGTTGGCGCCCTTGCCACCCAGAAACCTCTGTAGCCCGCTGGCCGCCAGTGTCTCACCCGCTTCGGGCAAATGCGGCAGGGCATAGACCATATCCGCGTTGATTGAGCCAAGGTTCCAGATTGTCATGATTTACCCGATATCGCAGGAGGCCAGGATGGCCATGTTCAGAATGTCATTTGCGGTCGAGACCGTCGAACAGATCTGGATCGGCTTGTCGACGCCGGACAGGATCGGGCCGATCACGGTGGCGCCGCCCATTTCCTGCATCAGTTTGGTCGAAATCGAGGCCGAGTGTCGTGCAGGAACAATCAGGATATTGGCTGGTCCGGTCAGTCGTTGGAACGGATAGGCTTCCTGCTGATCAACATTCAGGGCCACATCAACCGTCATCTCGCCCTCGTACTCGAAATCGACGCCGCGCTCGTCCAGCACCGCCGGAGCACGGTGCATCTTCTCAGCACGTTCAGACACCGGGTAACCGAAGGTCGAGAAACTGACAAAGGCCGCCCGGGGCTCTAGCCCCATGTGGCGCGCCACGGCAGCGGCACGTTCTGCGATGTTGGCCAGATCATTTTCGTCCGGCCATTCATGCACCAGCGTGTCGCCAATCAGAACGATCCGTCCTTTGTGCAGCAATGCGGTAACCCCCGCCGCGCCATGGGCGGCATCCGCATCGAACACATGGTTGATACGGTCCAGCACATGCGCCGACTTACGAGTGGCCCCTGTCACCAGACCATCCGCATGACCATGCGCCAGCATTAAAGACGAAAACACATGCCGATCCCGTGCAGCGAGTCGGTGAATATCTTTGTGATCGAAGCCCTTACGCTGCAGGCGCTGATACAGAAAATCCTTATAGGCCTCGAGATGCGCGGTATTGGCGGCATTCACCACATCAATTTCACGCACCGCGTCCCCAAGACCAGCGGATTCGAGCTTTTCCTTTACGTCGTCTGGCCGGCCCACAACCAAAGCCTTACCAAAGCCCGAGCGTTGGTACATTACGGCCGCGCGCAATACGCGCGGATCGTCACCCTCGGCAAAGATCATCCGGCTTTGCGCCTGACGCGCCCGCGCGTTCAAGCCGCGCAGGATACTGGCCGTCGGGTCCATGCGGGATTTCAGGCTCAGCTCATAAGCGTCCATATCGATGATCGGACGTCGCGCCGCGCCGGTATCCATACCGGCCTTGGCAACCGCAGGCGGGATACGGTGGATCAGGCGCGGATCAAAAGGCGTTGGAATGATGTAGTCGCGCCCAAAAGTCAGCGACTTGCCATACGCCATTGCGACCTCATCCGGAACATCTTCACGCGCCAATCGCGCCAGAGCGTGGGCGCAGGCGATTTTCATCTCGTCATTGATCGCACGGGCATGAATATCCAGCGCACCACGGAACAGGTAGGGAAAACCCAGAACGTTATTCACCTGATTCGGATAATCGCTACGGCCCGTCGCGACGATCGCATCAACGCGCACCTCGTGCGCCTCTTCCGGGGTGATTTCCGGGTCAGGGTTCGCCATGGCGAAAATCACCGGATTGTCAGCCATGCTGGCGACCATGTCTTGTGTCACCGCCCCTTTGACCGACACGCCCAGAAATACATCCGCATCCTTCATGGCCTCTTCCAAAGTGCGAAGATCAGTCGTGATGGCATGGGCCGACTTCCACTGGTTCATACCCTCGGTCCGGCCCTGATAAATCACGCCTTTGGTGTCGCAGACGATGCAATTCTCATGCCGTGCACCCATGGCCTTGAGCAGTTCGATACAGGCAATTCCTGCAGCGCCTGCCCCGTTCAGGACGATTTTTACGTCTTCGATCTTCTTGCCCGAGATGTGCAATGCGTTTAGCAGACCCGCCGCGCAGATCACTGCTGTTCCATGCTGATCATCGTGGAAGACCGGGATATCCATCTCTTCCTTCAAGCGTTGTTCGATGATGAAACATTCGGGTGCTTTGATATCTTCCAGATTAATACCGCCAAAGGTCGGACCCATCAGGCGCACAGCGCGACAGAACTCGTCAGGGTCTTCGGTATCCAGCTCGATATCGATCGAGTTCACATCAGCGAACCGCTTGAACAGGACCGATTTGCCTTCCATCACCGGTTTTGAGCCCAGCGCACCCAGATTTCCAAGGCCCAGAACGGCGGTACCGTTCGAGATCACGGCAACCAGATTGCCTTTGTTTGTATAGTCATACGCCGTCTCTGGTGCTTCAGCGATGGCTTCACAGGGAACCGCAACGCCAGGGCTGTAAGCTAGCGAAAGATCGCGCTGCGTGGTCATGGGTACGGTGGCCTGCACCTCCCACTTGCCGGGGGTCGGGTCTAGGTGAAAGGCCAGCGCCTCTTCTTTGGTGATCTTCGCTTTGGGCATCTTACAGGTCGTTTCCATGACTTTGGGGCTTTTGCCTCATAACGCAGGCGGGGCCGCGCCTCAACGAGAATGAGTTTTCACCTTTTACTGAAGATGCGGGATTTGTAAGGTCGCGCCCGGAACACGCCAGAAGGGGACCGAATTTGTCCATAGTCACGCCGATGATGGCGCAGTACCTTGAGATCAAAGAGGCTCATACAGATGCCCTGCTGTTTTATCGCATGGGTGACTTCTACGAGATGTTCTTCGAGGATGCGGTGAACGCGGCTGAGGCGTTGGATATCGCGCTGACCAAGCGCGGCAAACACAATGGCGACGATATCCCGATGTGCGGCGTGCCGGTGCATTCTGCCGAGGGCTACTTGCTGACCCTGATCCGAAAAGGGTTCCGCGTCGCGGTCTGCGAGCAGATGGAAAGCCCGGCGGAAGCCAAGAAAAGAGGCTCTAAATCGGTGGTAAAGCGCGGTGTTGTGCGTCTGGTGACGCCCGGCACACTGACCGAAGATGCCTTGCTAGAGGCGCGGCGGCACAACTTTCTGGCCGCCTATGCCGAGGTTCGGGACGAAGCCGCACTGGCCTGGGCCGATATCTCAACCGGTGCATTTCACGTGATGCCGCTGACGTCAATCCGGTTGAGCCCTGAACTCGCTCGGCTGGCCCCATCTGAGCTGATCGTGGCCGATGGGTCCGAGGAAAAGCTGCATGAAACCGTCATGGACCTTGGCATATCGCTTACGCCTGTCGGACGCGCCAGTTTTGACAGCGCTGCAGCCGAGAAACGCATCTGCGGGTTGTTTCACGTGGGCGCTCTGGATGCATTCGGGAACTTCGGGCGCGCCGAGGTTTCGGCCATGGGCGCGCTGATCGATTATCTGGAGATCACGCAAAAGGGCAAACTGCCCCTGCTGCAAACTCCCCTGAAGGAATCCGAGGATCGCGTGGTTCAGATCGACGCCGCAACGCGACGCAATCTGGAGCTGACCCGGTCACTGTCTGGTGGACGCGCCGGGTCGCTGCTGTCCGTGGTCGACCGAACAGTAACGCCAGGTGGCGCAAGACTTCTGGAACAGCGACTGTCCAGCCCCTCGCGTAATCTGGATGTGATCCACGCCCGACTGGACGCAGTATCTTTAGCGGTCGAAGATAGCCTGATCGCCTCAGATCTGCGCGAAGCTTTACGCAAAACACCCGATCTGGATCGCGCTTTGTCTCGTCTTTCGCTGGATCGAGGCGGCCCGCGTGATCTGGCCGCTATCCGCAATGGATTGGAACAAGCCGCAACAATCGCCGAAACCTGTGCCTCACAGGATCTGCCTGTTCTGTTGGCCACTGCCGTCCAGAACCTTGTCGGATTTGACGATCTGTTGACCTTGCTGGACGAAGCATTGGTTGCCGATCCACCCTTGCTGGCCCGCGATGGCGGCTTTATCGCCCCCGGGTTTGATAGCGAATTGGACGAAGCGCGCACCTTGCGTGACGAAGGCCGTTCGGTCATCGCAGGTTTCCAACAGAAATACGCCGAGCATACCGGCATCACGTCACTGAAGATCAAACACAACAATGTGCTTGGCTACTTCATCGAGACCACGGCAACCCATGCCGAGAAAATGTTGAACCCGCCATTTAGCGAGACTTATATCCACCGCCAAACCACCGCCAATCAGGTGCGCTTCACCACGGTGGAGCTGTCCGAGATCGAAACAAAGATTCTCAATGCCGGAAATCTCGCGTTAGAGATCGAAAAACGGCTCTATCAAAGACTTTCTAGGGCTATTCTGGATGTTGCCGCACGGCTAAATCAGGCCGCGCGCGGACTGGCTGAGCTGGATTTAACCACTGCACTCGCCGATCTGGCTCGCGGCGAAAGCTGGTGCCGTCCAAAGGTCGACGGGTCACGCGCATTCGACATCAAAAGAGGCCGTCACCCGGTGGTCGAGCATGCCCTGAGGCAGCAAAGCGGCGATGCTTTCATCGCCAACGACTGCGATCTGAGCGCCGATGCAGGCGCTGCAATTTGGTTGCTCACCGGTCCCAACATGGCCGGTAAATCAACCTTCCTGCGCCAGAATGCGCTGATCGCCCTACTGGCGCAGATGGGCAGCTATGTTCCGGCAGAACGGGCGCAAATCGGATTAGTCAGTCAATTGTTCAGCCGCGTCGGAGCGTCAGACGATCTGGCGCGGGGCCGCTCGACCTTTATGGTCGAAATGGTCGAAACCGCAGCTATTCTGAATCAGGCCGACGACCGCGCGCTCGTAATCCTTGATGAGATCGGCCGAGGCACCGCGACCTACGACGGCCTTTCCATTGCCTGGGCCACACTGGAACACCTACACGCGGCAAACCAATGTCGCGCATTGTTCGCCACCCACTACCACGAATTAACTGCACTCGCTGGAAGTCTGAACGGTGTAGAAAACGCGACCGTTGCAGTCAAAGAATGGGAGGGTGAAGTCATCTTTCTGCATGAGGTACATAAAGGCGCTGCCGATCGGTCTTACGGCGTCCAGGTTGCACAATTGGCTGGCTTGCCCGCCTCGGTCGTGGACCGCGCCCGTATCGTGTTGGATCAATTAGAAAAAACCGAACGTGAAGGCGGTAAGCAGAAAGCACTGATCGACGATCTGCCCCTGTTTTCAGCTGCGCCGCCGCCTCCCCCTGCGCCAAAAACCTCGCCCGTTGCTGATATGCTGGAAACCATCCTTCCAGATGAACTCAGCCCCCGCGAAGCCTTGGACTTGATCTACAAACTGAAAGAGGCGGCCAGATCCTGACCGCCTCGAACCCGGTTGACCCAGGAACTGTTCAGCTTGCGGGCGTTGACGACACCCCAACCTGCGCCGGTCGCAACAACCTGTCGTGCAGCATGAAGCCTTCTGCCGACACCTGAATGATGTCGCCGGCCTTGGTTCCGGGCACAGGGGCCTCGAACATCGCCTCATGCACATTCGGGTCGAACCTGTCCCCGACCTGAGGCGTAATCACCTCAATCCCATGCTTCTGGAACACATCCTTCAGCGCGCGCATGGTCAACTCGACACCTTCCAGCAAGCCGGCGGCAACCTCTTTCTGCTCATCCGTCGCGGCCTCAAGCGCGCGTTTCATATTGTCGTAAACCGGAAGCATGTCGCGGGCCAGTTTTGACCCGCCATACTGTTCCGCATCCCGACGCGCCTTGTCGCCACGCTTGCGCGCATTTTCGGCATCGGCCAGCGCACGCATGAACTTGTCTTTGTAATCATCGCGCTCAGCACGCAGTTGATCGACCTCAAGCGCCTCATCGCTGATCTCAGCAAAATCTTCGGCAAACTCTTCCGCCTCGGCGGACATGATGTCGTCCAGAAAATCTTCGTTCTTGGGCTCTGCCATCTCTTACCCTCTAGCTCCGGTCGGAAATCAGCTTGCCGACCAGTTGCGCCGTATAATCCACGATTGGTACGATTCGCCCGTAATTCAGACGTGTGGGTCCAATGACCCCAACCGCACCGATTATCTTACGATCAGCGTTCATATATGGAGACACCACCAAAGAGGAACCCGAAAGTGAGAAAAGTTTGTTCTCAGAGCCAATAAAAATGCGCACACCTTCGCCTTCTTCGGTCAATTCAAGGAATTCGGCGATATCGCGTTTGCGTTCAAGGTCGTCAAACAGGGTGCGGATTCGATCAAGCTCTTCTGCCTGACCCGGCTCATTTAACAGATTCGCACGCCCGCGCACGATCAGCCGGGCCGAGTCGCCACCGTCCCCGTCCCATGCGGCAATGCCGCTCTCGACCATCTCACGCGCCAGAACATCGATTTCCTGTTTCCGCGCGTCGATCTGCGACAGCATCTGCCGCCGCACTTCGCCAAGCGTTCGACCTTCGATGAGTGCATTCAGAAAATTGGCTGCCTCGCGCATCGAACTGGGTGTTTGGCCAGGCGGAGGTGTAAACAGCCGGTTTTCCACCTGCCCGTCCGAAAACACTAAAACCACCAAGGCCCGGTCATGACCAAGCGAGACGAACTCGATATGCTTGATCTCGGCCTCATGCTTTGGCGTCAGAACCAGCGAAGCCCCTTGTGTCACGTGTGACAAAGCCGAGCCCACGCGATCGAGCATACCCCCTACATCGCCCGCGTTAGAGCCTAGTGTTTCGTCCAGCTTCTGCCGATCATCCGCACCCAGATCGCCCATTTCCAGCAATCCGTCCACGAACATGCGCAGCCCCTGCTGTGTTGGAATTCGACCAGCGCTGACATGCGGACTGTCGAGCAAACCCAGAAATTCAAGATCCTGCATCACATTGCGTACGGTCGCAGCACTGACTTTCTCGGACAATGTGCGCGTCAGAGTCCGGCTGCCCACGGGTTCACCGCTTTCCAGATAGCTTTCGACAATCAACCGGAACACCTCACGCGACCGGTCATTCATCTCGTCCAGAATTTTGCTTGCTTCGCTCATCGGCGGCCCTCTGCTGGATCGTCATTAAATCGCAGGCAAATGAAAGGTCAATCGGGCTTGCATCGTAACGCCGCAGGACGGTATCCCCAACCCAGCAGATAAAGGATTTCTCATGCGACCCTCAGGACGTGATCTAAACGAAATGCGCGCCGTTTCAATTGAAACGGGGTTCACCAAACATGCCGAAGGCTCTTGCCTGATCAAGATGGGCGACACGCATGTGCTGTGCACCGCCACAATTGAGGATCGGGTGCCGCCTTTTATAAAGGGCTCGGGCCTGGGCTGGGTCACCGCTGAATATGGCATGCTGCCCCGCGCGACCAATACGCGGATGCGGCGCGAGGCTGCCAGCGGCAAGCAAGGCGGACGCACCGTGGAAATCCAGCGCCTTATCGGCCGCGCTTTGCGCGCCGGTGTAGACCGGGTTGCCTTGGGAGAACGGCAGATCACTGTTGACTGCGATGTCATTCAAGCCGACGGCGGCACCCGCTGTGCCTCGATCACTGGCGGTTGGGTGGCGCTGCGTCTGGCTGTGAACAAGCTGATGAAAACAGGCGATGTGATCTCTGACCCTTTATTAGACCCTGTTGCCGCCGTTTCATGCGGAATTTATGCCGGTCAGCCCGTGCTAGATCTGGACTATCCCGAAGATAGCGAAGCTGGCGTTGACGGCAATTTCATCATGACCGGCTCGGGCAAGCTGATCGAAGTGCAGATGAGCGCCGAAGGTTCCGTTTTCAGCCGCGCGCAAATGGATCAACTGATGGACCTGGCCGAGAAAGGCGTGGGTGAACTTGCTGCTGCCCAGAAAGCTGCAACCGCATGACTCGCAGGTTCGAAGGTGATCGACTGCTGGTCGCCACCCACAACAAAGGCAAGCTCGAGGAGATGGCGCATCTGCTTGAGCCCTTTGGCGTAACGGTTGTCGGCGCGGGCGAAATGAACCTGCCAGAACCGGAAGAGACCGAGGACACCTTCGTCGGTAACGCCCGGATCAAAGCCCACGCAGCTGCAAAGGCGACCGGCCTACCTGCCTTGTCGGACGATTCCGGGATCACCATCGATGCATTGGACGGCGCACCCGGTGTTTACACCGCCGATTGGGCCGAAACCGGCAGTGGCCGCGATTTCCTGATGGCGATGACTCGCGCCCATAATGAGCTAGAGGCGAAAAACGCCCCCCACCCGCGTATGGCCCAGTTTCGCTGCACTCTGGTTCTGGCCTGGCCCGACGGGCATGACGAAGTGTTCGAGGGCATCGCGCCCGGTCACCTGACTTGGCCGATCCGTGGCAAGGACGGGTTCGGCTATGACCCGATGTTTGTCCCTGAGGGGCACGACATTACCTTTGCTGAAATGGATCGCTGGGAAAAGAACAAGATCAGCCATCGCGGGCGCGCGGTGGAGATGTTCGTGAAAGGCTGCTTTGGCGGATGATTGGCGAAACGGGGGCTTTGGCCTTTATGTGCATTGGCCCTTTTGCGAGGCCAAGTGCCCCTATTGCGATTTCAACAGCCACGTTTCCAAGAATATTAATCAAAAACAATGGCTTGAGTGTTATCTCAGTGAACTGAGCCTCTCGGCCACAGAAACTCCTGACCGGGTTTTGAACACAATCTTCTTTGGCGGCGGAACTCCATCACTGATGGCGCCTGAGACCGTCGCAGCTATCATCGACAAGGCCCGCGCCATTTGGCGATCGGCCAACGATATGGAAATCACGCTTGAGGCCAATCCAGGCTCGGTCGAGGCCGGGCGGTTCGCCGCCTATCATGATGCGGGCGTGAACCGCATCTCGATGGGTGTTCAGGCCTTGAACAACGATGACCTGCGTCGTCTGGGGCGCATTCACACGGTTGCCGAGGCTCGCGCTGCCTTCGATATCGCGCGCTCTTGCTTTGACCGTGTGAGCTTTGATCTGATCTATGCCCGCCAGCATCAAACTCTGGACGCCTGGCGTGCTGAGCTGACCGAAGCCCTATCGATGGCAGTTGATCACCTGTCGCTATACCAACTGACCATTGAGGAAGGCACAGCGTTTGGTGATCGCTATGCCCTGGGCAAGCTGCGCGGTCTGCCCGAGGATGACAACGCCGCAGATATGTATCTGGCAACGCAGGAAATCTGCGAAGCGCATGGGCTGCCTGCCTATGAGATTTCAAACCACGCCCGGCCCGGAGCGGAATCACGGCATAACCTCATCTATTGGCGCTATGGTGATTACATCGGTATTGGACCCGGCGCGCACGGGCGGATCACAAAGGGTGGCCAAAAATTCGCAACAGAAACTCACCTTTCACCAAACAAATGGCTGAAGGCTGCCTCCAACGGGCACGGCGAAAGCAATCGGTTCGAGCTTAGCCAACGTGAACAAGCCTCAGAATACCTTATGATGTGTCTGCGTTTGGTCGAGGGCCTAGATATAGACAGATATACTCGGCTTGCAGGTGAAGAACTTTCGCATGACAAACTTGATTCGCTGATCGATCTGGGCATGCTAACCCTTGATGGCATTCAATTGCGCGCCACTTCAAACGGGCGCGCCGTGCTCAACGCGGTAATCCGAGAGCTGTTGGAGTAACAGATGCAATTTCTCTGGGCCGGATTGGGGTTATTATGCGTTGCGCTTGCCATGATCGGAGTCGCTCTGCCGCTGCTGCCGACGGTGCCATTTCTTCTGTTGGCCGCGTTCTTTTTTGCTCGCTCATCGTCACGGCTGCATAACTGGTTGCTGAGCCATCGAACCTTTGGCCCTATGATCATCGATTGGCAAAGCTCTGGCGCGATCAGACCCGGTGCAAAAAAGGCGGCCACCCTTTCGGTTGCCGCCGTATTTGGCTTATCGGTTCTGCTTTCGGTTCCTTCTCACGTCCTGATCATTCAGGCCATTGTGCTCAGCGCTGTGATGCTCTTTATCTGGACCCGACCTAACGGCTGAGCTTTGCGCACAGATCATCCAACTGATCCAGGTTCTCATAAGCCAACACAACCTGCCCGGATTCAGATCCGGCCTTATGGTTGATCGTCACCTTCATCGCCAGAATCGCAGACAAATCCTTTTCAAGCGCTCGGGTGTCTGCGTCCTTCCCAGCATTCAGGCTTCTGGATTTCGGAGCCGGCTTATCCGTCCCACCTTGCTGCTTTTTCACTAATGCCTCGGTCGCACGCACCGAAAGGCCCTCACGAACCACCTGTTTCGCCAGCTCCGATGGGTTTTCTGCCGTGATTAACGCCCTTGCATGACCGGCGGATAATTTTCCTTCTATTACAAGGGATTGTACATCCAATGGGAGTGACAAAAGACGCAGCAGATTAGCGATATGGCTTCTGCTTTTACCAAGCGCTTCGGCCAGCTTTTCTTGCGTGTGACCAAAGCGATCCATCAATTGCTTAAAGCCTGCCGCCTCTTCCACCGCGTTCAGATCTGCGCGCTGAATGTTCTCGATAATCGCGACCTCAAGCACTTCGGTGTCATCAAATTCACGAACAATAACCGGAATATCATGCAGTTGCGCCATCTGCGCAGCACGCCAGCGCCGTTCACCCGCAACGATTTCGTATTGGCCGCCATCGATGCTGCGGACAATCAGCGGCTGGATAATACCCTTTTCCTTGACCGAGGCCGCAAGCTCATCCAATTGCTCTTGCGCGAAACGGCGGCGCGGCTGATCTGGGTTCGCCTGCAGTTTTTCGATCGGTACCGTGAGATCCGGACGGCGGGGTTCAGATACAATCCGACCGTCAGCTTCTGGCGCGACATCAGCCATCAACGCAGATAGCCCGCGACCTAATCCTCGGGGTTTTCCTTTCCTGGCATTCATGTTGCCCTCCTCACGGCCACTTAAATGGCTACCTTGTTGTTCTTGTGCATAACCTCTCGGGCGAGATACCGGTAAGCCATCGCCCCGAGCGAACCCGAATCATATTGCAGCACAGGAAGCGCGTAAGATGGTGCTTCGCTGACCCGCACATTTCTGGGTATCTTGGTTTTAAATACCATCTCACCCAGATTGTCACGCGCATCCTTTTCGACCTGACGGGACAAGTTGTTGCGGTTGTCATACATCGTTAACACAACACCTTCGATTCTGAGGTCAGGATTGGCGGTCTGACGAACCTCGCGAATGGTCAACATCAATTGTGACAGGCCTTCCAGCGCAAAGAACTCACTTTGCAATGGTACAAGGACGGAATGCGCTGCTACCATTGCGTTTACGGTGAGCAGGTTCAAGGACGGCGGACAATCAATCAGCACAAAGTCCAGATCGAAAGCATCAATTGCAGTCTGTCGAAGCGCGTCATGCAGCAAATAACTGCGCTTTTCATTCGAGATCAGCTCAATATCTGCCGAGCTGAGATCTACGGTCGCCGGAACCACAAAAAGATTACCGATCTCGGTCTCCTGCACCACAGCTTCCAAGGGTGCATCGTCGAGAAGAAGATCATATGTCGTCCAGTCGCGATCTTCGACCCCTAGACCCGTAGAGGCATTTCCCTGAGGATCGAGATCGACCACAAGAACCTTGCATCCGGCCTCGGCCAATCCGGCTGCCAGATTGATCGCTGTAGTGGTTTTCCCGACCCCGCCCTTTTGATTAGCAACCGCGATAATCCGAGGCCCAGCAGGACGAGACAGATCAACCACGTGCAACTCCTTTGATTTTCAGGATAACGGCTTGGGGTTCTGTTGAACTCTTAATGGGTTCAGCCTCGAATTTCCATTCTTTGCGCGCATCTTCCAGCTCTTTTTTCCAGGTTGCGCCTTTTGGCAACAACGCTGTACCGTTTTTACTTAAATGCCTGTCACAAAATGACATTAGAGTGGTCAGATCAGCCAGAGCCCGAGCTGAAAGCACGTCCGCATGCAAGGGATCAATGGCTTCAATTCGACGAGAGATCACGGAACAATTGGCGCCACTCTCTCTGGTCACACTTCGAAGAAATGCGGATTTACGTTGGTCGCTTTCGACTAATGTGAAACGCGTTTCAGGCGCAGATTCAATTGCCATGATGGCGCAGACCATGCCAGGAAAGCCGCCTCCGCTGCCTAAATCCACCCAATGATCTACCCGATCTGCGTTCTGAAAAACTTGAATGGAGTCTTTGATATGGCGAATCCAAATCTCTTCAAGACTATTTCTTGAAACCAGATTGATTTTTGGGTTCCATTTTTCAAGCAGAGATACATAGATCACCAGGCGTTCGAATGTTTCACGTGAAACATCCAGAGCCTCCGCAGAAGCGACGTTCTGATAAATCATGCTTTTCTGGCTTTCACATCACGCCTGAGCTTCGCCAGGACGAGAGTTAAAGCCGCAGGCGTGACACCTTCTACCCGACTCGCCTGCGCAATATTCGCAGGCTTCGCCTGCGATAGCTTTTGCTTCATTTCATTCGACAGACCATCAAGCGCAAAATAATTGAAATCCCGAGGAATTTCATGCGCCTCATCGCGCTTCATTGCTTCGACATCCCGTTGTTGGCGCGCAATATAGTTTGCATACAACGCATCGCGCTCGACCTGACGGCGAATTTCATCGTCTGTATTCTGTAGATCGGGTTCGAGCAAAACCATGTCTTCAAACGATACTTCTGGAAAAGCAAGAACCGCCATTCCATCACGCCGGTTTCCGTCTTGATTTATGCTGATACCAGCTTCGCGAATTTGCTTTGGCGTATATGTGGTCTCTGTCAGTTTATTCTTTGCTTTTTCAAGCTTTTCTGATTTCTCAGCAAAAACCTTGCGGCGGAGTTCACCCACACAGCCCAGCTGCTCGCCAATCGGAGTCAGTCTTTGATCTGCGTTGTCAGCACGAAGTGATAGGCGAAACTCTGCACGGGATGTGAACATCCGATAAGGCTCGGCAACGCCCCGAGTTGTCAAATCGTCAATCATCACGCCAATATAGCTGTCTGAGCGTGTAAAATGTATTGGCGCACGTCCCTGTGTTTCCAGAGCTGCATTCAAACCTGCAACGAGGCCTTGCGCGGCCGCTTCCTCATATCCTGTGGTCCCATTGATCTGTCCTGCAAGATATAGACCAGGAACATCGGGCACAGACAAAGACGCAGATAGAACGCGCGGGTCAACGTAGTCGTATTCAATCGCGTATCCGGGTTGTAGGATTACCGCGCTTTCCAATCCTACGATGGATTGGACATATTCGACTTGTACATCTTCGGGCAAAGACGTTGAAATCCCGTTTGGATACACCGTATGATCCCGCACGCCTTCTGGTTCCAGAAATATCTGGTGTGACTCCTTTTCCGCAAATCGGACGATTTTATCTTCGATTGAAGGGCAATATCTGGGACCAACACCATCAATATGACCTCCATACATTGCTGATCGCGATAGATTTTTCTCGATTATTCCGTGCGTCTGAGCATTGGTATGAGTTATTCCACAGGCGATTTGCGGCGCCGTCACCGCTTGGGACATGAATGAAAACAGTGTTGGCTCTGCATCGCCATCCTGTCGTTCAAGTATATCCCAATTTATGGTTCGTCCGTCCAACCTCGGTGGCGTACCTGTTTTCAGCCGTGCCGTCGGTAATTCAAAAGCGTCAAGGCGCTCAGCCAACCTAACCGATGGACGATCCCCCATGCGTCCACCTGGCCTTGTAACGTCTCCTATGTGAATTACACCGCGCAGAAATGTACCCGACGTCAGAACAACTGTCTGAGCTGGGACCTCGGAACCGTCGGCTAGTTTGACACCGATTACGCAGTCACCATCCATTAGGAAATCGATCACTTCCCCAGTGATCACCGACAAATTGTCTTGTTTTTTCGTTTCTTCCTTCATCGCGGTCCGATAAAGCGCACGGTCCGCTTGCGCCCTTGGGCCTTGAACAGCTGGTCCTTTACGTCGGTTCAATAGACGAAACTGAATGCCGGCACGATCAGCCACACGACCCATGACCCCGTCCATTGCATCGATTTCACGGACCAGATGACCTTTCCCTAGCCCTCCGATCGCAGGATTGCAGGACATGACACCGATGTCCTGTTCGGACAAAGTAACCAGCGCCGTGTTCGCACCCATCCGTGCTGCCGCATGGGCAGCTTCGGTACCGGCATGTCCAGCGCCAATGACTACAACATCAAATCTCGAATGTTTCACGTGAAACACTCCCTATTTTCCCAGACAGAAACTTGCGAAGATTTCATCCAAAAGGGTTTCGACATCAATCCTGCCAACCAAAGATTCAAGCGACCGAATTGCCGTTCTCAACTCTTCAGCAGCTATATCATACATGTCCGGACCTGATTCCAGAACATCTCGCGCAGCCGCAAGTGCGTCCGATGCTTTAGTCATCGCAATACGGTGACGTTCCCGCGTTGCAATACCATGGCTAGCTGTTCGAACAGTCAGTACACGCGATATGTTGTCTATCAACTGGTCAATCCCGTGCCCGGTTTTTCCCGATATACCACCGGAAAAGGGCTCACGCAGGTCAGATTTTGGCAGAACATGAATGTCATCTGCCTGCATCGGTACACCTAGCTGATCAGGCTCATCCGACAGAAATACTCGTAGATCGGCCGCCTCTGCCCGTTTGCGCGCCAGTTCAATTCCCAGGTTTTCAACGTGATCATCGGTTTGCCTCAAACCGGCCGTGTCCAGCAGCGTGACAGGCAATCCGTCCAAGTCCATACGAACTTCAATCACATCACGGGTTGTCCCGGCATATTCCGAGGTAATAGCGGCTTCCCGCCCTGCCAACGCATTCAGCAAGGTCGATTTTCCTGCGTTCGGAAGACCAACTATGGCGACCTCAAAGCCGGTGCGAATGCGCTCGGCGATCCGAACACCTTTGGCTTCTTGGGTCAATTCGGCCATCACACCAGAGATCAACGTCCGAACCTCAGGTGATACATCTGTCGGCACCTCTTCATCAGCAAAATCAATCACGGCTTCCAACAAGGAGGCCGCGCGGATCAGATCACGCCGCCAACCTTCTGCTAATGTGCCCAAAGCACCAGCCAAAATCGTCTGCGCTTGTTTCCGTTGTGCTTCGGTTTCTGCATCAATCAGATCAGCAAGGCCTTCGACCTGCGCCAGATCCATCTTGCCGTTTTCCAGTGCACGACGCGTGAACTCACCAGGTTCGGCCAGCCGAAGATCGTCCATATCCGAAAGAGAGGTCAGCACAGCGTTGACTGACGCCATACTTCCGTGAATCTGAAGCTCGGCCACGTCTTCGCCGGTAAAGCTGGACGGGGCCTGAAACGTCAGAACCAAGCCCTCATCCAACCGCGATCCATCCGACGCGCTGAGTGTTCGTACTGTCATTCCACGCCTTGGCAGGCCCCCGCCAGACAACTCATTGGCGGAGGCATATGCCTGCGGACCAGAAAGCCTGATCACAGCCACGCCTGCTTTGCCCTGGGCGCTGGCCAGGGCGAAAATCGTATCCATTGATAGCCCCCGCGTCAGTGCCAGAACCTTGTCAGGTGTTCATTGAATCGAAGAACTCGCCGTTCGTCTTGGTTTGTTTCAACTTCGACAACAGGAACTCGATTGCATCTGTTGTGCCCATCGGATTGAGGATGCGGCGCAGAACGAATGTCTTGGCCAGATCACCCTTGTCGACCAGCAGATCCTCTTTCCGGGTGCCGGATTTGAGGATGTCGATTGCCGGGAACACGCGTTTGTCTGCGATCTTACGATCCAGAACGATTTCCGAGTTACCGGTGCCTTTGAATTCTTCGAAGATCACTTCGTCCATCCGGCTGCCGGTGTCGATCAGGGCGGTGGCGATGATGGTCAGCGATCCACCTTCTTCGATGTTCCGCGCAGCACCAAAGAAGCGCTTGGGCCGTTGCAGAGCATTTGCATCCACACCACCGGTCAGAACTTTACCCGAAGATGGCACCACAGTGTTGAATGCCCTACCAAGTCTTGTTATCGAATCGAGCAGAATAACAACATCTCGTTTATGCTCGACCAGGCGCTTGGCCTTTTCGATGACCATTTCCGACACGGCCACGTGGCGAGTCGCGGGTTCATCAAAGGTCGAAGACACAACCTCACCCTTCACCGAGCGTTGCATGTCGGTCACCTCTTCCGGGCGTTCGTCGATCAGCAGGACGATCAGATAACATTCCGGGTGGTTCTGCTCGATGGAATGCGCGATGTTCTGCAGGATCACCGTCTTACCAGTCCGCGGAGGCGCCACGATCAGCGATCGCTGACCTTTACCAATCGGCGAAACCAAATCGATCACGCGAGCAGACTTGTCCTTGATGGTCGGATCTTCGATTTCCATCTTCAGACGCTCATCCGGATACAGAGGCGTCAGGTTGTCGAACAGAATCTTGTGTTTGGCCTTGTCCGGATTTTCAAAGTTGATCTTGGTGACATTTGTCAGCGCAAAGTAACGTTCATTCTCGTCAGGCGCTTTGATCTCACCTTCAACCGTATCTCCAGTGCGCAGCGAATGCTTGCGGATCATGTCAGGCGAAACGTAAATGTCATCCGGTCCGGGTAGATAGTTCGCTTCGGGCGAACGCAGAAACCCGAACCCGTCTTGCAAAACCTCCAGCACGCCGTCGCCACCGATGGTCCAGCCCTCATCCGCACGTTCGCGCAGAATCTGAAACATCATCTCGCCCTTGCGCATGGTTGAGGCGTTTTCGACCTCAAGCTCCTCGGCCATGGCCAGAAGGTCTTTGGGGCTTTTGGCCTTCAGATCGGCCAGATTCAGGGATTCAGTTGTCATGATGATACGAACCTCGGCCGCTTGGATCGCGGCACCAGAGTGGAATTTCAGAACGGAAGATACCTCGCCCGGACGGGCGCGTTACGCGTTAGATAAGCGCTTACCTAAGAAGAGTCAAACAGGCCCTCAGAACTTCACAACGACCGCTAGAACGATAACAACCATTAGAACGGTCGGAACCTCATTCATCATGCGGTACTGCCGCCCAGTCAGCTTATTTCGCCCCTCAGCAAAGTCCTTGCGCCGAGCCATAAGCCAATGGTGAAACCATGTCATGCCGATCACTGCTGCGCCTTTGACCCACGGCCAGCTCCAATCCCATCCGACAATACCAGGCGTGAACACCATGATCAGCCCGCAAACCCAGGCCACGACCATTGCGGGGCGCATGATCACACGCAGCAGCTTTTCTTCCATTTCAAAGAAAATCTGTTGCGCACCCTCTACGGCTTGCGCCTTTTCAACGTGATACACGAACAATCTGGGCAGATAGAATAAACCAGCCATCCATGAAATCACGGCCATGATGTGCAGCGATTTCACCCAAGGGTATATTGCGAAAAGAATATCGGTCATTGGGTATTCCGGGCTTACCTGAAACCCTCCTAATAAAAAAAATAAGAAAGAAAAAGGATGATGGTTTTGTAGGGAGGTCAAATTCGGTGGATTACTTTTTTGTCCTGCCTTTTTCCCCAGGTGGAAAAAGTGAAGCACATCGGCGCAGAATCTGTTGATCAAGAAAAAAAAATTATTAATAACAATAAATTATGAGATAGAAGCTCGGGCTGAATTGTGGATAACCATTGGAACAATCCGGGACGGGATGCTTATCCGAGTATTCCAACTTATCCTTGTCCCGTCTGGACAGGATCCGGGCGACTCGGGGAAGTCTTGCGCCAAATTCCCGGGGTTGCGTGTCAACCGGAAAGCCATACAAACCATTCGAGACTACTCATTGATTTTCACACGGGGTTTTCCACATGACTGTCCCCATAGTCCTTGCCTCAGGGTCCGTGATCCGCGCGCAGTTGCTCAGAAACGCAGGCGTCCCGTTTTCGGTTCAGATCGCGCGGGTGGATGAAGACACAGCCAAACGCGCCCTGATGGCTGAGGGAGCTCCGCCCCGTGATGTTGCCGATGCGCTTGCCGAAATGAAAGCACGTAAGATCAGTGACAAAGTGCCCGGCACTATGGTTCTGGGTTGCGATCAGGTTCTGGATTTCGAAGGTCAGATGCTGTCGAAGCCGGAAACGCCGGAAGAAGCACTGGCGCAGCTTAAAGCAATGCGCGGCAAGCGACATATGTTGCTGTCGGCGGCGGTGATCTATCAGGATGGTGAGCCCATCTGGCGGCAAGTCGGTCAGGTGCGTTTGCGGATGCGGGCCAGCTCGGATGCTTATTTACGTGATTACGTGGCGCGGAACTGGGACAGTATTCGGCACGCAGTGGGGGCTTATAAACTGGAAGAAGAAGGCGTGCGCCTGTTTGCTACCATTGACGGCGACTATTTTAATGTTTTGGGTATGCCCCTGTTAGAGTTGCTCAATTTTCTGGCCGCAAAGGGAGTAATCGATCAATGACGGAGCATCGCGTTCCTCTGGCCGGCGTGATTGGGCAACCCATTGCACATTCCCGCTCGCCAAAACTGCACGGGCATTGGCTGAAAACCTATGGATTGGTGGGGCACTACATCCCAATGGATGTCGCCCCGGCCGATCTGGAAACCGTTCTGCGGACACTACCCAAGGCTGGGTTTGTTGGGGCCAACGTGACCGTACCGCATAAAGAGGCTGCTTTGCGGTTGGCGGATCATGTCTCGGACCGTGCCTCAGTCATCGGGGCGGCAAATACGCTTGTATTCCGCGAGGATGGTTCAATTCACGCGGATAATACGGATGGCTACGGGTTCATGGCCAATCTTCGCAGCGGTGCGCCCGATTGGAACCCGCAGGATGGGCCTGCGGTTGTATTTGGTGCGGGCGGTGCTGCGCGGGCGGTGCTTCAAGCGCTGGCAGAAGCCGGAGTGCCTGAAATCCTGTTGACCAACCGCACCCGCACCCGTGCGGATCATTTGAAGGAAGAGTTCGGCCAACGGATTACGGTCGTTGACTGGGTGCAGGCGGGAAATGTGATCGAAGACGCAGAACTAGTCGTGAACACCACGTCTTTGGGTATGCAAGGGCAGCCAGAGTTACGCGTTCCACTGGATGGATTGCAACCCGGCGCTGTTGTCACCGATCTGGTATACGCGCCGCTTCAAACGCATCTGTTAAAACAGGCGGAAGAGGTTGGATGTACAACGGTCGACGGGCTGGGAATGTTGCTGCATCAAGCTGTTCCCGGGTTTGAACGCTGGTTCGGTGTTCGCCCCGAAGTGGACGCTGAAACCCGCGCGGCGGCCTTGGCATGAGTTTTGCGCTGGGGCTCACCGGATCAATCGGAATGGGAAAAAGCACGACCGCTCAGATGTTTGCAGATGAAGGCTGTGCGCTTTGGGATGCGGATGCTGCGGTGCATCGGCTCTATGCAAAGGGCGGCGCGGCGGTTGAGCCCGTGCGGATTACGTTTCCCACCGCCATTGCCGAGGATGCGGTCAGCCGGGATGCATTGAAGCAAATCATTGCGAATGATCCTGACGCGCTAAAAACAATTGAAAAAATCGTACACCCTCTGGTAGCGGCGGATCGCGCCTCATTTCGTTCTTCGTCGTCCGCCGATATCTTGGTATTCGACATTCCGCTGTTGTTTGAAACCGGTGGTGATGCGGCGATGGATGCTGTTGCTTGTGTTTCAATCTCTGCTGAAGAACAAAAAAGACGGGTCATGGCGCGCGGCACGATGAATGAGGCGCAGTTTGAGCAGATTCGCTCCAAGCAAATGCCAAACGAAGAGAAATGCGGGCGGTCGGATTTCGTGATTGTCACGGATACTCTGGACCATGCTCGCGCGCAGGTGCAGGATATCGTCAGGCAGATACGGGCAGGGTTGGCAGATGCGTGAGATTGTACTCGATACCGAGACCACAGGGTTTGATCCCGAAAGCGGCGACCGGATCGTCGAGATCGGCGCGGTTGAGCTGTGGAACCACGTTGCCACAGGAGAAACTTATCACGTCTACATCAACCCCGAGCGTTCTATGCCGGAAGAGGCATTTGGTGTGCATGGCATCGGCCCCGACCTGCTGGAAAACCCGCGCCCGCCGGAAAAGGGCGAAGTGACGCTGAAGGACAAACCTGTCTTTGCCAAGGTTGGGCAAGGGTTTCGTGAATTCGTGGGTGACGCCAAGCTGGTGATCCACAACGCTTCGTTCGACATGAAGTTTCTGAACGCCGAACTGGGCTGGATGGGGGTGTCGCTGATCCCGATGGATCAGGCAATCGACACGCTGGCCATTGCCCGCAAACGGTTTCCGGGATCACCCGCTTCGTTGGATGCATTGTGCCGCCGGTTTGGCATCGACAATTCGAACAGGGTGCTGCACGGCGCGCTGCTTGACTCGGAAATTCTGGCCGAAGTGTATCTGGAGCTGATCGGAGGCCGTCAGCCCGACTTTGGATTGTCAACGTCGGCAAGTGCAGCGTCTGGCGGTGGTGAGGAATGGCGCCCGACAGCGCGACCGGATGCCCTGCCATCCCGGATCACCGAGGATGAGCGCGCAGCACATCAGAAATTTGTTGAAAAGCTGGGCGAGAACGCCCTGTGGACCCGCGCCTGACACGAACCAGACGCGGACCAAAACCTTAGGCGTCGGTTTTTTGCTCTTGAGCGGCCGCCTGACGGCGCGCCAGTTCGTTGCGATAGAGCGCCACGAAATCAATGTTATCCAGGTTGACCGGCGGGTAGCCACCGTCGCGTGTGATGTCGCTGACGATGCGGCGCAGGAACGGGAACAGCATGCGCGGGCATTCGATCATCAGGAACGGATGCATTTGATCTTCGGGCACACCTTCCACGTGGAACAGGCCGCAATAGTCGATTTCGCACAGGAACAGGACGTCTTCCAGGCCCTTGGCCTTGGATGTCAGTTTTAGCTTGATCGAGACTTCATACTGGTGCTCGGTCGTGCGCTTCTTTGCGTCCAGGTTGACCTGAACTGAAATCTCGGGCTGTACGTCGCCTGAGACGCCTTTTTGCGCCATGACGTTTTCAAAGGACATGTCGCGAATGAACTGTCCCAGAACGCGCATCTGGATCTGAGGGGCTGCCTGTGCGGCGGTGTTTTCTGCAGGGCTTTCGTCAGCCATGAAACTTCTCCGGAATTGAAATTCGGCACTGCTTAGCAATTTGGGCCGGATAGCTCAATGCTGGTGCGGGCCTTCCACCCACTTCGACGGCTTTCCGGAGTTCTGGCGAGGGCGAACCTCGGTGAATTCGCCATCTATCACATCGTCCTGATCAAACGGGTTTGGCCCCGACCTGAATTGTGCGCCGCTGCCCATTTGAAAATGCGTGATGGTCGCCTTAGACTTGAGATAGCGGAACACTGCGACCCGGATGCCGGGAACAAGCAGCGCAAAACCAATGGCATCGGTAAAAAACCCAGGTGTCAGCAGCAAAACACCGGACAGCAAGATCATCGCCCCATGGGCCAGCGGTTCGGTTGGGTCGTCCAATTCGGCAAAGGATCGCTGCAAATTCGCCAGCGCCATGCGACCTTGTGTCCGCACCAGAACCGTGCCCAGAACGGCAGTCAGAACCACGATTGCAAGCGTCGGCCAAAGCCCGATCAGACCGCCAACCTGGATAAACAGGGCGATCTCGATGATCGGAACCAATAAAAAAGCCAAGAACAAGTACATTTGCGGTATCCTTTAGCATGGTCCGGGCTGTGGACTTGGCCCCGACTGTCACCTACATAGTGGCAGAGGGCAGCGTATACAAAGCCCGGGTTCTGAAAAGAGGACGAAATGAACTCACCCCTGATCCAGCTTCTGGTGCTGGCCGGAATTGCCATTTTCCTGATCCTGCGCTTGAAAAGCGTGTTGGGTACACGCGAAGGTTTTGAGAAACCGCCCCTTCAGCAACAGCCTGATACCAATGGCGCGCGCCGTGATTTCGAAGTGATTGAAGGCGGGCCAGATCACGACATCACCGACCATGTAGCCGAAGACAGTGAACAGGCGCAAACTTTGGCCGCAATGAAGCGGGTCGAACCCAGTTTTTCTGTCAGCGAATTTGTACAGGGCGCGCGCGGCGCCTATGAGATGATCGTGATGGGCTTTGAAAAGGGCAATCTGGACGAAATCCAGCCGTTCCTGTCCGAAGAAGTATTCGACAGTTTTGTATCGGTTGTTGCGGATCGCGAAGACAAAGGTCTGACCATCGAAGCCGAATTCATCGGGGTGCGTGAAACCACTCTGGTCGATGCGACCTTCGATAAGGATACCAATCAGGCCGAGATCACCATGCGCTTTATCGGTGAGCTGACGTCGGTCGTGCGCGATCGCGGCGGGGATATTGTCGAAGGCAACCCGAACACCGTCAAACGCCAAAAGGACAGCTGGACCTTTGCCCGTGTCATGGGCGCGGACGATCCGAACTGGCTGCTTGTTGCCACGGACGCATGATTGCAGCGCTCCGGTCGCTATTTCTGGGGGTCGTCATGACCACTGCCAGCGCCGCCGGAGCCGAGGCGACGCGATCCATCCTGTCATTCGATGACCTCGATGGCTGGGCCGCCGACGATCACGGGGCGGCCCTTTCGGTTTTTCTGAACACCTGTGGTGATCTGGACGATCCTGATTGGCAGGCGCTGTGTGGCGTGGCTCAGAGTTATGAACCTGGCGCGGCGCGGGCTTTTTTCGAGCTGTTCTTTCGTCCTGTTCTGGTCGAAGACGGCGATGACGCCCTGTTCACCGGATATTTTGAACCTGAACTGGATGGGTCGAAAACCCCAACTGACAAATACCGCTATCCACTCTACCGGATGCCGCCCGAGGCGCGAGAGGCGGGCAAGTGGCTCAGTCGCCGTGACCTGCTGACCGGTGACGCCCTGACAGGTCGGGGCCTTGAGATAGCGTGGGTCGATGACCCTGTTGAGCTGTTCTTTCTGCAAATTCAAGGCTCGGGCCGGATACGTCTGCCCGATGGCGGTGCATTGCGGGTTGGATATGGCGGTGCGAATGGGCATCCCTATCGCTCGATCGGCGCGGAACTGGTCCGACGGGGTGCGCTGGGCGCGCACCAGGTCAGCGCGCAGATGATCCGGACCTGGGTACGCAAAAACCCTGAAGCCGGGGCTGAGCTGTTACTACACAACCCTTCGTATGTTTTCTTCCGTGAAGTGACGCGTGTCGCGCCCGAGTTCGGGCCGTTAGGCGCCATGAACCGCTCAGTGACCACGATGCGCAGTATCGCGGCAGATCCGGCTTATACACCTTTGGGCGCGCCAGTTTGGGTAGAAAAGGATGGCAAAAACCCGCTGCGCCGATTGATGATCGCACAAGACACCGGATCGGCGATCAAGGGTGCGCAACGTGCCGACATTTTCTTTGGCACAGGGGATGATGCCGGGCAGGCCGCCGGTCGCTTGAAGGATCCCGGCCGTATGGTTGTGCTGTTGCCGATCCAGAGGGCCTACGCCCTGTTACCGGATGAGTTCTGATGACCCGGCGCAAACTGACTGCGGATGAGATCGATTTGTGGCGCAAGGTGGCCAAACAGGCTGAGCGTTTGCACCCCGAACTGCCTCAGACTGTGCACCCCACTACCTTGCCCAAGCCCAAACCGACCAAAACGCCCAAGGCGCGGATAGAAGCCTTTGAACTGGGTCAGACTGCGCCAACCAAACCGTCACGGAATAACCTGAAGCCATCGATCACCGAAGGTTTACGGACAAATCCGGTGCAGATGGACACCAAGTCTTTTGGTCGCATGAAACGCGGCAAGCTCAAGCCCGAAGGCAAGCTGGACCTGCACGGGATGCGCATGAGCGCAGCCCATCCCGCATTGGTTCGGTTCGTCCTGACCGCACAGGCACAGGGCAAACGGCTGGTGCTTGTCATCACCGGCAAGGGCAAGGACCGGGACGAACCGGGACCCATTCCAACGCCGCGTGGGGTCTTGCGCAATCAGGTGCCCCACTGGTTGTCTATTCCGCCACTTGCACAAGCGGTGCTGCAGGTAACACCCGCACATATAAGCCATGGCGGTGATGGCGCCTATTACGTTTACCTCAGGCGCGTCCGCTAGCCGGATCGCTGATTCTAGCTGGTCCACATGGATCGGCATCGCCCGCAAAGCCTGCCTTACCCGTACCGGTTCTGTTTCTTTCGGACCCAGCAACCCGGTGATAAACCACCGGCGCAATGAAACTTTGTAGCCTTGTCCAAGGCTTGCGAGGTTGTGCTTAACAACACAACCAGAACGGTATGGCAGACAATCGCCGATCCCATCTGATTGCATTGACCCAGCGGTTTCCGATTGCTTACCCTACGTAAAGCACCCCTGTGGCGCTGATATTTTTATGACGAATTTATGGTGGCCAAATGTTGGGCTCCACTGCCATTTCCCGACCCCAAAGGTCGGAAGCTTCCGCCATTTCAGGTGACAATGGCGCCAACAAAGATGTGCTGTCGCTCAATCTGCCGAAAGGCGGTGGCGCGATTTCTGGTATTGGTGAAAAGATTACCTCGAACCCGGTGACCGGGTCTGCGTCTTTGACGATTCCGGTTCCTGTCAGCCCCGGGCGCGGTGGTTTCACACCAGAGTTGCAACTGAGCTATGAGGCTGGCACCAGCAGCGGCATTTTCGGCTTTGGATGGTCACTTTCGCTGCCCGAGATCACGCGCAAAACGGAAAAAGGCCTGCCCCAATACGACGATGCCGCCGGATCTGATGTCTTCCTGATTTCGGGGTCTGAAGATCTGGTGCCGCTGCTCGATTCTCAGGGGGCACAATGGGAAGATCGCGCGCGGTTTCCAGGTGTGACCATCCACAGGTTCCACCCACGGATCGAAAGCACTTTTGCCCGCATTGAGCGGTGGACAGACGAGGCGACGGGTATCGCGCATTGGCGTGTCACGTCGCGCGAAAACGTCACTTCGATCTATGGCGCGTCAGGCCTATCAAGGGTGGCAGACCCGAACGACCCCGCCCGTGTATTTCGCTGGTTGTTGTCCGAGACCTTCGACGACAAAGGCAACGCCATCCGATACGAGCATGTCGCCGAAGACGCAGTTGGCATCGATCAGGCGCAGGCGCACGAAGCCAATCGGTCCCGCACAGCCGAGCGGTACCTGAAACGCATCCGCTATGGTAATCGGGTCTCTCGTTTGGTTGATCCGGATGTGAATGCAGCTGGATGGCTGTTCACGGTCGTATTCGATTATGGCGAAGACCACCTGATGCCAATCGCACCTGATCCCAACGTGGCGGCGGACGCGCAGAATGAGTTTGTCCATGCATCCGCTGATCCCGGCCGAAATTGGCAAGTGCGCCCGGACCCCACATCAAGCTACCGCGCGGGCTTTGAGGTTCGGCGCTATCGCCGCTGCCATCGAATTCTGACATTTCACGATATCCCCGACCTGCCGACGGGCGAACCGGGCTATCGCGGTCTCGTGAAGGCAACTGAGTTTTCCTATGACGATTTCACCCCTCCCGGTGCTGACACTGATGACGAGCGTCAGCACCTCGGCAGTACGCGCTATGGCTCATTCCTCATGGCGGTCGCGCAGTCGGGCTTCGCTCCGGACGATACTGTTGCACCGCGCGATGTGAACGGAGCCACGTTCCTTGCCTATCGGCGTCAGGCGATTCCGCCCGTGGAATTCACATATAGCCGGGCCGAGGTGAACGATATTGTGCACAGCCTTGACCGCGGGCAGACCGAAGGCGCTCCGGCCGGACTTACCGATCCGGCAAACTGGGTTGATTTGGACGGTGACAGTGTTGGTGGAATTCTGACCTCGACCCCGGGTGCCTGGCATTACACTCGCAACCTTGGGCCAATGAACGGCACGGCGCGCTTTGCGGCCCCCGTGCTGGTTGCCGAGCGGCCTGCATTTGCTGAGTCAGGCCAATGGATGGACCTTGCTGGTGATGGTCGCCCGGATCTGGTGGTAATGGACCGGACAACCCCGGGGTTCCATGAGCGCGACGCGCAATCAGGTTGGTCCGACTTCCGCGCGTTTGAATATTGGCCACATGTAGATGCGTCCAATGACAGCATGAAGATGGTTGACCTGACTGGCGATGGCCTTGCAGACATTCTTCTGACCGAGGACACCGCTTTTGTCTGGCACCCCTCTGAAGGCGAGGCCGGGTTTGGCCCCGCGCGCAGGCAAGCGCAGCCATGGAACGACACTGACGGACCCCGACTTGTGTTTTCCGATCCTGAGGCTGCAATTTTTCTGGCGGATATGTCCGGCGACGGATTGTCTGATCTGGTTCGTATCCGCTGTGGTGAAGTCGCCTATTGGCCCAATTGCGGATATGGGCGTTTCGGCACCAAAGTGGCTATGGACGACGCGCCGCAATTTGATCGCCTCGAGATGTTCGACCGCAGCCGCCTGCGCCTGACGGATATCGACGGCTCGGGCACCACCGACATTGTCTATCTGGGTGCAGAAGGTATCGACCTCTATTTCAACATGTCTGGCAACCGGCTTGCACCGCGTCGACGCCTAGGGAATGTGCCGCCGCTTGATACCGAAACTTCGGTTGATCTGCTCGATCTATTTGGAACGGGCACCGCCTGTCTTGTGTGGTCCTCTACTTTGTCCCGCGACGCAGGTCAGCCTCTGCGTTACGTCGATCTGATGGGCGGACAAAAACCGCACCTCATGACCCGATATGTCAACAATTTCGGTGGCGAGACCGAATTGCGCTATGCCTCGTCGTCGCGGTTTTATCTGCAGGACCTTTATGAGGGTCGTCCTTGGGCCACCCGGCTGCCCTTCCCCGTGCAGGTCGTTGATCGCATCGTCACACATGATCGTGTGGCGCAGACACGGTTCGTATCTCGCTTTGCCTTTCACCATGGTCATTTCGACGGGGTCGAGCGTGAGTTTCGCGGGTTCGGCATGGTCGAACAATGGGACACCGAGGAATTTGCGACGCTCTCGTCAGATGCGCTGGGGCCACTGGCATCAAACGAAGACCCGGCATCTCATGTTCCGCCCGTACTGACCAGAACATGGTTTCATACCGGCGTGTATCTCGACCAAGGTAGTCTGCCCGATGTCTTGGCTGGTCTGCTTGATGGGCAGGATCGTGGGGAATACTGGCGCGCACCCGCTTGGCGTGACGACGATGTTGAAGCGCGACGGCGGCTTTTGCCAGACACGGTGTTGCCACCCGGATTGACAACCGGAGAAACCCGCGAGGCTGCGCGCGCGCTTCGCGGCACGGTGCTTCGGCGTGAAACCTATGCGCTCGATGGCAGGGCGAAGCCCGGCTATCCCAACGGTCACCCCTATCAGGTGGTCGAGCAAACGCAGACTGTGCATCTTCTGCAATCCCGTGGACCCAACCGTCATGCCGTGTTTCTGACCCATGCCCGGGAAAGTCTAACCGCGCATTATGAGCGGATCCCCGATGACCCACGCCTTCAGCATCAGGTCATACTGGAGGTTGACCCGTTTGGGACTGAACTGCGCCGCGTCGATGTCATGTATGGCCGGCAAACACCTGATCCGACGCTGACGCCTGAAGATCAGGCGCGTCAGGCGCAGTTACATGCGGTATTACACACGCGGCGCGTCACGGACCTGATCGCGACAGATCAAACCTACCGCGCCCCGGTGTCATGTGAAGAACAAAGCTTTGAGCTTACCGGCTTAAGCCCAGCGCCGGGTACGCGTTTGTCCTTTGATGAGATCGAGACAGAGGCGAACGCTGCAGCCGATCTTGCTTATGAAGCGACCCCAACCGCGGGTCAGGTGCAGCGTCGTCTGATCGAACACCGCCGTCAGTACTTCAGGGATGATACGCTGACCGGCCCACTGCCGCTTGGCCAGATGGGCAGTTTGGGGCTTCTCCATCAAAGCTTCCAACTGGCCTTCACGCCGGGTCTTGTCACGCAGGTTTATGGAGGCCGCGTTGGTGCGGCCGAGATGGCGCAGGCGGGATACACCGAGATTGACGGCGACGGCCAGTGGTGGCGCCCATCGGACCGTCAGCTTTTGTCGCCCTCAAGCGGTGATACGCCCGCGCAAGAGCTGGCATTTGCACGACAGCATTTCTTTCGACCACATCGCCTGCGGGACCCGTTCCATCAGCCTGCAACACATACGGAAACAACAGCCCGCTATGACGCTTTCGACCTGCTGATCGAGGAAACGCAGGACGCATTGGGCAATCGCATGTCGGCAGGGGTACGCTCGACCGGTCCAGCAGGCGCAATCACCGAACGCCGACAGGATTATCGCGTTTTGCAAGCCTTGGTATTGACCGATGAGAACGGTAATCGCAGCGAGGTGGTCTTTGACGCCTATGGCCGCGTGACCGGCATGGCCCGAATGGGCAAGGTCGATGGGCCCGACGAAGGTGACAGGCTGGATGGCTTTGATCCGACACTGGTGCCTGCAGCACGCACCCAAGTGCTGACTAATCCGCGTGGACCTGAAGCTCTGGCAGCACTTGGGCGCGCGACAATGCGTTATGTTTATGATCCCTGGGCCTATTATCACTCTCGTGGGGATCCTGTCCCATCACCCGTCATCGGTCTTTCCCTGCATCGAGAGGTTCACGACAGTGATCTTTTGCCGGGTCAAACCACACCGTTCCTGGCCGAACTCACCTTTACAGATGGGATGGGGCAGGAAATTCAACGCAAGATTCAGGCCGAAGACGGTCCGGTCCCAACGCGTGATGGCTCGGGGAACATCCTGTTGGGTCCTGATGGTCGACCGGTTATGTCCGCATCGCCGTCGCCACGCTGGGTCGGTACCAGCTGGCAAGTGCGCAACAACAAAGGCAATATTGTTCGACAGTTCGAACCGTTCTTCACAGATCGCCCGACCTATGAGTCCGACATCCGCATCGGTGTAAGCCCAATTTTCTTCTACGACGCATTGGGCAGAGAGATCGGGATTTTGAATCCCGATCATACATGGAGCAAACACCGGTTTTCTGTTTGGGACCAGACGACATGGGACCAGGGCGATACTGTACTGATTTCGGATCCCGCCCAAGACCCCGATCTTGGCGACCATTTCCGTAGGTTGCCGCAGGCTGCCTATTTACCCACTTGGCACGCGCTGCGCACTGATCCGGCGCAAGCGCAGGCGTTGGCTACCCGTTTCCCCGATCCCGAAGACCGGCAGCGCGCCACTGAGGCTGCATCGAAATCGGCGCTTTATGATGCCACACCGATGCGGGCATTGGCGGATACCCGTGGTGCGCTGATCGCGCGCCTCACCACGAACCGCACGCTCTACAGCAACACGGCCCCGGGCACCCTACCGACCGAGACACTCCACCGCGTTGCGACCGAAATCGATATCGAAGGCAATACGCGCCGAACCTGGGATGAGCTTGGGCGCGAGGTTCAGCGTACCGCTTTCGACATGCTCAGCACCGCCATTCGGACCGACAGTATGGAGGGCGGTACCCGTTGGCGGCTAACGGATGTAAGTGGCGAAACGGCGTTTACGTGGGATGCGCGCGACCACCGGCTGCGCCACGAATTCGATGTATTGCGCCGACCCATCGCCACTCATCTAAGCATCAATGCGGGTCCTGAGCTGCGGATCGATGAAACGATCTACGGAGAATCGCTGCCGACGCCCGAAGCCCTGAACCATCGCAAACGCATTGCGATCAGCCGCGACCAATCCGGCACGATGGAAATTTTGGCCCATGATTTCAAAGGCAACCCAATCCGCAGCCAGCGGCAACTGGCGCAGGAGTTTCGCACCACGCTCGATTGGGCCACACCCGTGGCGACTGAGCCCGAGATTTTCGCAGGGCAAACCCGCTTTGACGCGCTGGACCGTCCGGTCCAACTGGTGCCGCTGCAATCGCAATCGCCGGGCGCGCGCATCCAGGTTGTGCAGTACCGCTATAACCCGTCCTCGCGGCTTGATCGGGTGGACACCTGGCACGCACGACCCGCGGCACCTGACACTTTGTTGGATCCCGCCACTGCGGATCATGCCGTGGTCTCAAGCATTGCATATAACCCTTGGGGCGACCGCGAACGCATCATCTATGGCAACGCGGTTGAAACAGAAATCCTGCATGATCCGTTGACCCGTCTCACCGAACGCATCATCACCCGGCGCGATGCAACGGGTTTTGGCTTGGACTGTCCGACACCGCCAGTTGCAGGCTGGCCAGGATGCCACTTGCAGGCGCAGCACATGATATACGATGTGTCTGGCCACGTGACCCACATCCGCGACAGCGCGCAACAGCAGATCTTTTTCCGCAATCGCCGTGTTGATGCCTCTAACGACTATACGTTTGATGCCCTGCATCGTTTGATCGAGGCGACGGGCCGCGAACATCTGGGCCAGCAAGGCGGCGCACCCAGCGCCCACAGCTATAACGACGCCGCGCGAACCCGGCTGCCACACCGCGGTGATGGTTTCGCCCTTGGCCGGTATCTTGAGCGTTTTCACTATGACATTGCGGGCAACTTGATTGAGATGCGCCACCGGGGCTCTGATCCGGTGGCGCCCGGTTGGACGCGGACCTACACCTATGGCGAGGACAGCGATCTGGCCGCGGGGGTATCCTCGAACCGCTTAAGTCAAACATCGGTCGGTGCCTTGAATGATATCATCAGTCAGGGCGGTGACGGCTATGATGCGATGGGCAACATGCTGCGCCTTTCTCATCTCGATCAGATCTCATGGGACCACGACAACCAACTGCGCATGTGCCGCCGTCAGGCAGTTGGACCTGATGATGCGGACGGCCTGGCGCACCAAGGGGACCGCACATTCTTTGTTTACGCATCTGACGGGACTCGCATCCGAAAAGTGACAGAAACCGCTGCAGGAGCCATTCGGCGCGAAACGATCTCGCTGGGTGGGTTCGACATTATCCGCGAACCGGGTGCAAACCCGCGGACCCGAGAGACCCTGCATGTGGGGGACGAAGCTGGCCGTATCGCATTGGTTGAGACGACGATCGCCGGTGGTGCGGTCAGCCGCGTCATTCGTTATCAGCACAGTAACCATGTGGGCAGTGTGGGGATCGAACTGGACGAGAATGGCAATGTTCTGTCTTACGAGGAATACAGCCCCTTCGGCAGCACCACCTATCAAGGCGTTGCCACCGCTGGCCTAGGTCCGAAACGTTTTCGATATACCGCGATGGAGCGGGATGCCGAAACCGGGCTTAACCATCATGGTGCCCGCTATGCCGCCCCTTGGCTCGGCCGATGGATCAGCGCCGATCCCATCGGAATTGAAGGTGGGCTGAACCTTTATGCCTATGCCTATAACAACCCGGTAACGCTCGACGATCCCGAGGGCACTGCGCCGCCCACTGTGCCCAACGGAGGCCTTGAAGTTGCATCGTTGCAGAAGGGTCTTGAGACGCTTGATGCGCTGGCGACTCAGGTCAGGAACACCGAAGGCAGCGTGCAGGAGTTTGCCCTTATCAAAGAGAACAACACGTTCAAGATATTGAAGGGCACGGCCACCAAGCCCGAGGTCTCGATTCCAAAGGGAACGACGGCTATCGCACACACGCACCCGCCCACTGCCATGGTTTCCTTTGCAGACGTCAACACCACCCATGCCCAGGGTGTGAAGGTCGCCGGAGTCCGGTCTCACCTGGTGGCGCATGGCAACGGCAATTGGACGCTGATCGAGATCCCGAAACAGGGGAACGGAATGTTGACCTCATTCGACACCAATACCGGCATGATCAAGGGCACCGTGCAAGTCTACCGCCCGGGCGCTGCGCCCGATACTGCGTCGATGGTGCAAAAAGTCGACACCATGAACATGGTGAATAAGCAAGGCAAAATCACCTCAATTTCCAAGCTCGCCAAAGCAATGCGGGGCAGCAAGGCAGTGTCGCAGACCCTGTCCGGGGGCCGCGCCATCCTAGGGGTCATGGGCCGTGGGCTCATGGTGATCGGTATGGCGGCCAGCGGCATTCAGGTTGGCACAGGGATCACGCAAATCGCCGAAGGCGAGACCGGCGTGGGCACTGCAAATGTGGTCGAGGGCACAGCCTCGGGCACTCTCAACGTGGTCTCGGTGTCGGGCAAGCTCGTCACGGGTGGTGGTGCCGGATCGGTCCTTGCCGCCGGGCTCGCAGCTTTCGGCTCAATTGCACTGGCCGGAACCGAAGCTCGCTCCGCAATCAAAGGCGAAAAAACCGCCGCGCGCGAAGCGGCCGATTTTTGGGTGGACGAAATCGATGCAGGCCATCGTCAGGGCGGCGTTGGCGGCTTCTTCCGACGGTCCGCTGGATACCTTGGCCTGGGCGCGGCAGGCACGATGTCGATCCTGCAAGGCCAGGGTATCAAAGGCCATTTGAAATGGTGAACGCAGTTGTCAGAAAGGGTACCTCCTCATGACCAAAGTTACGCATCCGCTAAAGCCCAGAATGCGCCGCGCTACGGTGGGCGATCTGCAATCCGCTTTGCTGGCACTGCTGCGTGAAGGCTTGCTGCTGGCCAATGATATCAACGCGCGCCGAGCGCTGGCCGATATCGTGTCGCGCGAAAAGGATGGCCGCACACCGACCTACGGAAAAGGCACCACTGAAGCCGTTCGCCTGGTTCAGAAAGAGGCCGATCTGTCCCCGACCGGCAGTGTCGATAAAAGAACGGCAGCTGTGATTAACGATCTGGTCGCTCGACTGGACACGCCGACGGATTTTGGCACCTACCGTGTCAGCGGTCGCGTTATAAGTGCGCAAAGTGCGGCTGTTGATGGCCTTGCTGTTGTTGTTGTCGACAAAGGTGTCGGCGGCGACGTTGAACTGGGGAAGGCTACAACCGGTAAACGCGGTGCCTTCGAGATTGTGTTTACCGGAGATCAGATCACCAAGCGCGGCAAGGATGCACCAGACCTTCAGGTGCAGGTGCGTTTGAATGACGATGTGGTTGCCGCTTCGGCGGTGGAATATGACGCCGGACCGGATTCCGAGCTTTCCGTGGTTCTGCCTGCTGAAAGTGCCGCAAAACTGTCTTCAGAACACGCCACACTGACCAAGGCGCTCTCTGGTCAGTTCAACGGTGCCTTGTCGAAACTTGAAGAAAGCGACACCCGTCAGGACATCACATATCTGGCCAATAAAACAGGTTGGGACGCGCGCGCCGTGGCACTGGCGTCGCTATCCCAGCAGTTGTCTGACAAGACCGCTGGACGGCGTGGTCAACGCATCGACTCTGGCCTGTTCTATGCGCTTTTACGTGCAGGTGTTCCCGCCGATGACACCGCGGTTTTCCGCACGCCCCCTGCTAAAGTGGCGCAAATCTGGAAATCCGCGCTGGATGAAGGATTGATCGACGCCAAACTGGCGGATCAGACAGATGCCTCCCTTGCCCGATTTACCGAAGTTTCCGCGCGCGTGCGGCTGGATACGCCCCCTCCCGGGGCTTTGGCCGGAATGCAGCCTTTGCTTGCACTTTCGCTGACGCGGGATGACGAGCGCGAAACTTTTGCCGCGCTCCATGCGGCGCATGGTGATGATCTCGATACATTCTGGACCGAGGTAGAGGGTAAGTTGGGTCAGGACAAAGCCGCCCGTTTGCAGACCGATGGCAAGCTTGCCTATCTGACGCTCAACAACTCCAAGCTGGTCGAACGCTTGCACCGTGACACCGATGGCGATGCGGACGGTACGTTGGGAGGCCTAGTGAAGGCGGGTTTTCATAAAGCCGATGCCTGGGCCGCGATCATGGATGACACCGACCCCGTGCCAGAGGCAGTTCAGGGCCGGGATGCCGCCGAAAGACGCGCCAACTATGCAGAATTCATGGCCGCTCAGGTGCGGCTGTCTTTCCCGACTGCGGTTGTTGCGGAAATGGTCCGGGCGCAGGAGACGCCATTGGTCGATACAGGGCTGTCGAATAACGTGCATGATTTCCTCGCAAAACATGCCGATACCTTCCAGATAGGCCAGCAGCCCGTTGCGCGCTTTATTGCAAAAAATGCGCTGGACGAACCGCCAGAAGTGGTGCGCGAAATCTCACGCATTCAGCGGGTCTATCAGATCTCGCCCGACGACAGCAGTATGAATGCCATGTTGGCTGCAGGGTTGGATTCGGCCTATACGGTCGTGGCGCTGCCACAAGATGAGTTCCTGCGCGCCCACAAGGCCGTTCTGAACGAGGCCGTCGCGATGCAGATCTACCGCAAGGCAGAACAGGTCCATGGAGCGGTTCTGAATCTGGCCACCGCCTATATGACTCATCGGATGATGCCAGCGATCGGCCCCAGCGTGGGCGCTGCTGACGGGTTTTTGAACCCTACCCCGGGCGGGTCGGACAATTTTGGCGATGTGCTCGCATACTCCACATTAGAAGAGCTTTTCGGTTCGATGGATTATTGCGGATGCGAGCATTGCCGGTCAGTCCTCAGCCCCGCAGCCTATCTTGTCGATCTTCTGCTGTTTCTCGATCGCCCCGCGACCGAGATTCCGAACGGCTTCACCAATCCACTTGATGTGTTGCTTGATCGGCGGCCTGATATTCAACACCTGCCTCTGACTTGCGAAAACACTCTGACGCCTGTGCCATACATCGACTTGGTGAACGAGGTGCTTGAGCATTTCGTTGTCAACGGCATGTCTTTGGGTGGATATCAGGGTCATTCGACCGATGGTCAAACACCGCCTGAAGAGTTGTTGGCCAGCCCTCAATTTGTACGCGATGCCGCCTATGCCACGCTGGCCACCGCCCAGTTCCCCATCCCATTGCCGTTTGACCGTTCGTTGGAGGCACTGAAGGCCCTGTTCAATCGTTTCGACGCGCCTTTACATCGGGTTATGGCCGACTTGCGTTCGTCAGACGCGCTGGACGATGCACCGTACGGATGGCGCGACATCTGGCTGCAGCGCTTGAACATCTCGCGCGGTCTCAACGCCGTCCTGACCGAAAGCGTGTCAGTTGCCGGGTCAGCGCGACCCGATCTGACAGTGCGTTCGCTTTATGGTTTTGATGCGGGTGCCAGCGCAGCCGAAGTGCGTGATGGCTTGGAAAGCGTGCGCGACCTGTGCCGCCGCACCGAGATCACGCCGGTTGATCTCGTGAACATCCTAAAGACCGAGTTCGTGAACCCCGGAGCCGCGCTGATCCCGAAGCTTGAGCATCTTGGCCTGGGCTTCGACGATATCCGGGCCTTCCGGGACGGCGCGATCAACTTCGCAGAACTACAAAGCCGGATGGCGGCAGGGGTCGAGCCTGAACGCTTTGGGGGTGATATCGAGGCATGGTTGCTTGATGACACTACTTTCGACCGGATCATGGGTCTGATCGTGCTTACAAATCCGCAAGACCCGTCGGATATGTGCGACCTAAGCGCGCTTGAACTGCGTCACCCAGACCCTGATCCGCTGTCCAACCGCCTTGAATGGAATGACTTTATCCGGATTAACCGGTTCGTCCGCCTGTGGCGTGTTCTGGAACTTAGCATTGCCGACACGGATGCTATCATCTCGGCGCTTTATCCGACGAACCAGATGCCGGACGGTGCCGACGCGCAGGTAGACCTGGCTCGCATGGACGCCGGTTTTGCCGAGCTCCTGCCACAGTTGGGCATCGCCATGTCGGCCCTTGATGCGCTGGAGCTAAGGCCCGAGGACGCGCTGCGCCCGATCCTGGCCCTCTTTGGACCAATCAGCACCAATGGAACCGCCGCGCTATTCCGTGAAATGTTCCAGCGGCCTGCTCGCGAAAACCCCGCCTTTGCCGAGGACGGTTTTGGCGGTGTGCTTACAGACCCTGCGGCCCTGTTGCTGCCCGAGGTTGAAACCTTGCGCGCGGCCTTTTCATTGACGGGTCCGGAATTTAACCGGATCGTCGCTGTTTTGGGGTTCGATGACACGACACCCCTGACCATCGAGACGGTCAGCGCAATCTACCGTCGCGGCTGGTTGGCGCGCGCGCTTGAGCAAAGCGTGCCGGGATTGGAGCGTTTGCTGCAAGCCACCGGTCTTGACCCTTATGGCCCGCAAGACGCCACTGCACCCGCTCTGTTGACGGTTATCGATCTGGTGCATCGCCTGTCCGAGCTAGGCCTGTCGCTGGAAACAGCGCTGGCGCTGCTGTTGAACCATGACCCAAGTGGCCAGACGACACCGCCCGCAGAAAACATCACGACCCTGGCGCGCGATCTGCGTGCAGGGTTTGCGGCGATCACCAATGACTTTGTTCTGGTGGACGATCCCGATGGCGGTATTGCCCGGTCCCACATGGCTCTGGTCTATGGGGCCGAAGCGACCGAGCAGTTCTTCGGATATCTGGAAGCCACATCCTCGGCCGAGGTTACCTATGACCATTCTGCCCCTGCGCTAGAGCCGGTGATCCTGGCCGAGGCGCCCGATCAAATCGCTTATGACGATTTCCGCAAGGTTCTGGTTTTCAACGGGCTGATGTCGACCACTGTCAGAGATGCCCTGCAGGCCGTCGCCGGGACACCTGCTGCCTTCGCGCCAGCAATTGACGCTTTGTTCAACGCCAGCGAGGCACAATCACAGCCATTCTTCACCCGCTTCCCCGAGCTGCTCCCGCTTCACGACGCATACCGCAGCTCAACCGCATCAAAGGCCGAGGCCTATCGTGACCTGCTTGAAGGAATCCTGCCGCAGCTGATCTCAAGACGGAAACGCCAGGTGGCGCTGCAGCTTCTGGGTACCGCGATCGAGGTTGAGGCTGATCTGGCAGCCGTCCTGTTCGAAAAGGCCGAGGTTCTCCATGCGGCGACTGATCCAGCCAGCTCCGCGCTTGAGGATGCCCTGATGCTCGAATCCGGGGGTCTGAGTGCTGAAATCAGCGATGGTCCGGCCCACACTGCACCGCCTGCGCGGGTCGAAACCATATCTGGCGCGATTGATTTTGCCTCCACTGGAACAGTGCTGCCAGACAATCAAACCACACCAGGTTCTTCGATTTCGATCCGGTTACGGGGATATCTGGAAGCGCCTGAAAACGGATTCTTCAACATTGATGTCGAAGCTGATGCGGGCGCGACCGTGACACTCAGCATCGCGGGCGAACCTGTTCTTCTAACCGAGGCGGGCGGCATATGGTCAAACACCAACGCGATCGAGCTTCGCGCAGGCACTTTGGTCGAAATCGCGCTGGGCGTGGCCAATGTGACCGACCGTCTGGCGTTGCGTTGGAGTGCACCGGGCCGAGGAACTGAGGTCATCGGCGCTTCGCATCTCTACCCGGCTGATCCTGTATCGCATCTGGGCGCGGCCTACCTGCGCACGCGCCGCATTGCACGGTTGTCCGAAACGCTGAAACTTGACGTCGCTGAGATCTTGCACCTGACGACACATGGCGATTTGCAGATTGCGGGTGCGGCCTGGCCAAACATCCTGCCCG
Source organism: Ruegeria sp. CG1 (assembly GCF_056537265.1). NCBI lineage: Bacteria > Pseudomonadati > Pseudomonadota > Alphaproteobacteria > Rhodobacterales > Roseobacteraceae > Ruegeria > Ruegeria sp. CG1. Next base: position 112,195 of record NZ_JBQFRF010000008.1, read on the forward strand.
TCACCGGTACACCCGATGATCCGACCTCTGCCGCGCTGATGGGGGTGCTAACGGCCCACCTGCGCATGGCGCGATTAAAGGCGGCTTATGCCCCTGAAAATGCCCGGCTGGTCTCGATAGCCGAGAATCCAGCGGTCGCCATAGCCGACGCCGAGGCTGAGTTGTTCCAAGTCACGCGCTGGGATCCCGTGGATATCGCCGCCCTGTTGGTACATTTCGGACTCACCCCAGCCGATATTGGCGATCTGGCCGTTCTGGAGCGGCTTCATGACATCGCCCAATGGCTGACGGCACTTGGGATTCCGGCGACAGCGCTGATCGCCGCCGCAACACCCGCCCCAACCGGACCCATTGTGCGGAATTTCCGCGCCGCCCTTCGTGCGCGTTACAGCCCGGACGACTGGCTGAAAATCCTGCAACCGATCAATGACCGCCTGCGCAAGCGCCAGCGTGATGCATTGGTGGCGCATATCCTGCACGATCTGCGCGGGCGTCCGGATGCGGCGCATATCAACACGCCCGAAAAGTTGTTCGAATACTTCCTGATGGATGTGCAGATGGAGCCGTGCATGCTCACTTCGCGGGTTCGTCACGCATTGTCCTCGGTACAGATCTTTACCGAGCGCTGCCTGATGAACCTTGAACCCCGTGTGGCTGCATCCAGCCTTCGGTCCAAGCATTGGGAGTGGATGAAGCGTTACCGCGTGTGGGAGGCAAACCGGAAAATCTTCCTGTACCCTGAAAACTGGATGGAGCCGGAATTGCGCGACGACCAGTCACCCTTCTTCCGCGAGGCGATGAGTGAGTTGCTGCAGGGTGACATCACCGAGGAACGCGCAGCCACCTCGCTGATCGGGTATCTGCAGAAACTGGAAGAGGTCGCCAAGCTGGAAGTATGCGGTCTCTACAAGATCGAAGGCGATCCCGGTGCTGCAGACGACGTGTTGCATGTTATCGGGCGCACCGCCGGGGCCAAACGCAGTTATTACCACCGGACCCGTGCCTACGGCTCGTGGAGCGCGTGGGAGAAAATCCCGCTGGATATCGAGGATAATCCGGTCATGCCGCTGGTCTGGAACAATCGTCTGTTCCTGTTCTGGATCAAGATGATGCCGGAAAACACGGCACAAGGAACACCCAATGCGGGATCAGGCCCGCTGGCCGAGGTTGAGGCGTCATCGTTGATGGATGTTGATGAACCCACCTTTGACGTCAAGGTCATGCTGAACTGGACTGAACGGGTGGATGGCGTTTGGCAACCGCCGCGCAGTTCGGATCCTGATGAGCCCCTGTTGCTGCGCGAAAACGTGCCAGCCCGAGAGATGCGCAATTTCCGCAAAGGCATCCGCCTGTCTTCATTCCCATGGACCAACGGGATGCGGATATCGATCTCGTACAAGGATTGGCTGGGCGTTTCGTTCTTTATGTACAACACGTTTAGCACACCCGATACGCGCTCACCCAAGAAGGCGCCGCATTTCTTGCCGAAACGTATTACGTCGACCGGGTCAAACCGCCTTACAGCGATCTATTCCAATGACGGGATCACGCATCGGTTGCTGTCCAATAAGGCGCCCGATCAGGCCACACAGCCGCATCACCCGACCAATGGAGAAGCCTGGGAGTCGCCGTTCTTCTATGCCGACCCGCGACATGTGTTCTACGTGTCCACGAAGCAGCGGATCGTCGAAGTTGTGACTTGGCTTGATTTTGGCCGCGTGGCCGAGGTTGACCCGACAATCGATACCATGGTGCTGGCATTCGAGCCGTTTGCCGAGCAGCCCGACCGGATTGAACGGGTGACTGCAATCCCCGGCTTTGGCAGCGCCGACCTGAGCACTCTTCGTGCATTCGTGACCGAAGACGCCTTTGTCCATACAGCGCTGGGCACCGGTGGCACGGTCCGCTTTGGCGACCGCGACATCGGCCCGATGGGCAGCACCGTCCGCATGCGTCGCACTTGATCCGGAAAGGACTTTGATCATGGATACCAGCAAGATCAGCACTTACGGCTATCATCACCTGCTTGATCAGGACATTTTCGGCCCCCAGAAGATCAAGCTTATCAGCTATGAAAAACACTGGGACTACACGTTTGAAAACTTCTTCCACCCCTTCGTGTCGGAGTTGATCGAGCGTCTGAACATACAGGGTGTGCCCGGGATGTTGTCCCCGGAGTTTCACAAAAGCTTGCGCAAGTCATTCTTCAATTCCCTCTATTCCCCGCAGGAAACCGACAAGATCGACATCCATTCGTTCCCGAAGGAAATTGACACGCGGATGGGTGGGCCTTATGCCAACTACAATTGGGAACTGATGTTCCATGTGCCGCTGACCATTGCGGTGCACTTGTCCAAGACCCAACGTTTCGCCGAAGCGCAACGCTGGTTCCATCTGATTTTCGATCCGACCGAGAATGACCCCGATGTACCGGTGCCCACACGCTATTGGCGTTTCCTTGCCTTTCGCGAGGGCGAAGCCCAATCCATCGATACGTTGTTGACCCTGCTCAGCAACCCAAACGACGAATGCACCGACGCGGAGCTGGCCGAGAAAGAAGCGATCCTAAATGGGTATGAAGCGGTGCGAAACACCCCGTTTCAGCCCTTTGCAGTCGCGCGCACACGGACGATTTCATTCATGATGCACGTGGTGATGAAGTACCTCGACAATCTGATTGCCTGGGGTGACAACCTGTTCCAGCAATTCACGCGCGAAGCCATCATGGAAGCGCTGCAGATCTATGTGCTCGCCTCGAATTTACTGGGCGACAAGCCGCAGCGTTCACCTGCGGGTGGAACAACCACGCCACGCACCTTTGCGCAACTTCGGGCGCAAGGGCTTGATCCGATGGGCAATGCATTGGTCGAGCTTGAAGGCGCGTTCCCCTTCAATTTCACAACGCCAACAGGTGCGGGCACCAGCGACAGCGCTGCGCCGTTATTCGGTATGGCCCGCACGTTGTATTTCTGCATCCCGCATAATGAAAAGCTGCTGGGTTATTGGGATACGGTTGCCGACCGGCTGTTCAAAATCCGCAACTGTATGGATATCGAAGGGCAGGTTCGTCCGCTTGCCCTGTTCGACCCGCCGATCGATCCCGGAATGCTGGTCAAGGCGGCGGCGGCTGGGCTGGATATCGGATCTGTCGTTTCGGGTTTGAATCAACCGGTCAGCCCCGTCCGCTCGCGCGTGTTGATCGAGAAGGCGGCGGAATTGGCTGGTGAGGTCCGAAATATCGGGTCGGCGTTGCTGACCGCCTTGGAAAAACGCGACGCCGAGGCACTGGCCCTGTTGCGGCAAGGTCACGAAGTCAGCTTGCAGAAACTGCAGGTCGATCTTCGTTACCTTCAATGGAAAAACACCGAGGCAGCGACGCAAGCGCTGATAGGCAGTCGTGGCGCGGCGCTTGAGCGATTGAACTATTACAAGCGCCTGCTGGGTCAGGAAGCTGATCCAAATGCGCCCGAGACCCTGGAGCTGACCCGTCAGACCCTGACAAAGGCCAATTTCGACGAAGCCTACGAAGCACTTGTTGCGCAATATGACGTCCCGGTTCAGCGGCTGGAGTTTCCCGATCTTGAGCGTCCGGGCGATGGCGATGGCGCGCAGACGTCAGGCCAAACCGGGGACGGAGACCTTCACCTGTCGAAAAAAGAGAATGAAGAACTTAACATCCTGCTGCCAATAGCCCGGGACACAACGTTGGCCAAATCGGTGTTCCACTCGATCTCGGCAACGCTTACCCCGATCCCCGACCCGAAACTGGACCTGCATTATTGGGGCCTCGGTGGCACCATCGACTTTAAGGTGGGAACCGTGCTGTCCTCGGTCATGCGGATCGCGGGGGATGTATCCGGGATGATCGCGGATTGGAACCGTGATCAGGCCGGGATGGCGGCTCGCGCTGCCGCCTATGAACGCCGCGCCGACGAATGGATATTGCAGCACAATCTGGCGGCCCATGATGTGATGCAGATCGGGCGTCAGATTCTGACATCGTTGATCGCGGAACAGGCGCAGCATCGCGAATATCTGAACGTCAAAAAGGCAATCCGTCTGACCGAACAGACCCGCGATTTCCTGCAGGATAAGTATACCAACGAAGAACTATACGGCTGGCTGCAGGGCGAGCTGTCAAAGCTGTATTACGAGTATTACCGCTTTGCCTTTGATACCGCACGGCGTGCCGAGCAGACCATGAAAGCCGAACTGATGCGGCCCGAGCTGGATCAGAAAACTCTGGTGCAGTTCAACTATTGGGATGGCGGTCGCAAGGGGCTTCTTTCAGGCGAGGCGCTGCTGCTGGACGTCAAGCGGATGGAGCTTGCGTATCACGAGCACAATCGCAACGAATACGAGCTGACCAAACATGTCAGCCTGCTACAAATCGATCCGCTGGCCCTGGTCAATCTGCGAAGAACAGGTCGGTGTACCTTTAAAATCCCCGAGGCGCAGTTCGATCTGGATGGGCCGGGCCATTATTTCCGCCGGATCAAGAGTGTTGCGCTCAGCCTGCCCTGTGTTTCCGGGCCCTATATCGGGACCCATGCGAAACTTGTGCATCTCAAGAGCAGCATCCGGCAGCGACCGGACATCGGGGATGGCTACGTTCGCACGGGACCCGAAGACAACCGCTTTGCCGATAACCACAGTGCGGAAAGCAATGTTTTCAGTGCGGCACAGATGGAAACCGGTCAGTTCGAGGGCATGCCCGATGATCGCTATTTACCATTCGAAAATGTGGGCGCAGTCAGCGAGTGGCGGCTAGAGCTGCCGGCGGACCCAACGCAGGGCGATCCGCAGCAGTTCGACTATGACACGATCTCGGACGTCGTCTTGCACCTGCGCTACACTGCGCGGGATGGCGGTGGGCCTGTGCGCAATGCAGCCGTTGATCAACTGAAGGCTGACATTGCGGCAGACGGGACTGTGGGCAATGTGCGGCTATTTTCACTGCGGCACGAGTTCCCGACAGAATGGGCACGCTTCCGCCGCGAAACACCCGCTGCGGGTGGGCGTCACGAGCTGCGGCTGACACTCCGACCCGAGCACTATCCCTATTGGTCGGCTGGTCGCCTCACGACGCTCAAACGGTGCGATCTTTTTGCTGAAAGCAGTCTGGATGCTGCTCCGGCAACAATCACGGTGTCTGATCGTTCTGATACCAGCGACGGAGGTGTGGTTCAGGACACATTGACCCGCCGTCCGGAACTGGGCGATCTGGCGGTTGGTCAGTTGGCGACGGTTCCGTTGCCCGCAGGCCCAACGGGTGAGATCGTGCTGTTTTTCGACACCGCAGAGTTCGAGGATATGCTGATGACTGTAACCTGGGGTGGTTGACGATCCTCAGCCATATAGGAACGTCACGGTTGGCGCGGACCATCCGGGGTGATCATCCAGTTTGACAGGGTCTTGTCCATTTTCCGCATCCGGTGACGCAACATGTCGCGTGTCATGCGCGCCAATGTGGCGGCGTGTTCAGGATGTTCTGCCACGTTCTCCATCTCACCCTGCCCTTCACCGTCAAACAGCATGGGCGGAAGATCAGCCGCAAACTCAACCAATGTAAACCGGTCGTCGCGCAGGATGCTCAGGCAGCTGTCCTCTAACCCCGTTTCCAGATCGCGTTGCCAGCGGGTTGGGTTCAGCGGATCAGCGAAGTCCAGCTCCGAGAATGAATAGCGGCGCCAGTCAGCCGGGGTTGAGGATTCACTCTGAAGGAAGGGCAACAGCGAATGCCCATTCATGGAATCCGGTATTGTCTGCCCGATCCATTCGAGAATCGTCGGAACGATATCAATCGATTCCGTGGGTGCCTCGACCCGTTTACCACGGGCTCCATCGGGCATGCGCACGATCAAGGGTGTATGATAGGCCGCATCATAAACCGACATCTTACCCCAACTGTGCCGATCCCCCAGCATCTCGCCATGATCTGCGGTGACCACCAGCATAGTGTTGTCGTACTGCCCTGTCTCTTTCAAAAACGAAACCACGCGGCCGATATGATGATCTACCTCCGTGGCAAGACCCAGATAGATCGAACGCAGCGTCTGCACTACCTCGTCCGTTGGCTCAAGGTCCGGGAAACCTTCAACAAACCCGGCAACCGTGCTGTTGGCCCGTGCCGGAGCGAAAAACGGATGCAACGCCTCTTCGGCCTCGGCGGTTAGCAGTCGCGATGGCAATGGTAGCGAGGCAGGGTCATACATTCGGTTATATGGTGCCGGGGCTACCAGCGGTGGATGCGGGCGAATGTAGGTCAGATGTGCAAACCATCCCCTGTCATCATCCGCATACGCCGGCATGGTTTCCAGAAACCGATCGGTTAGAAAGGCGGTATCGCTATCCTCGGCTGCGTAGAAGGCCGGGTCATTCAGTGCAGGCTGGCCGCCATTGGGTGCGACCGGTTTGAACACGTCAATATAGTTTTCGAACTCATATCCACGGTTTTTCAGATGAGAACGCCATGGGAATGACATCTCCAAACGCATTTCCAGCATTTCCTGAAAACCGGCCATGTGGAATTCATATGACCTGAGCGCCGGGTCTTTTGCATCAAACACGCGCGGGTCCTGTGATGTGTCGGTATATCCAAACAGCATCGGCAGATACCCTGCCTTGCGCATCTCGCTGGCGATGGTCGGTGCATCGTGGCGCAGGGGCGTGCCGTTTCGTACCGACCGGTGGTTCATCGCGTATTGCCCGGTCAGCAATGAGGCGCGCGATGGCCCGCAGGGGTTGGTAACGGAAAAGTGCCGCGTGAAAGAAACACTGTCCTCCATCAATGCGCGCATGTGAGGCAGGTCAACATGGGCCTCCAATGCCCCAAACAAACAATCCGCCCGCATCTGGTCGGTAATGATAAACAGGACGTTGTGTTTGTCTGTCATATCCCGGTGCTCCTGATCGCTGAACCGAATCTTTGGCCCTGCGCGTGTATTCCTGCCAAAACTACGCGGCGGTATTGCCTGCTTTGCCTCGGAATGGCGATACCCACCGCTCAAAAATCCACAAACGAAACCGCTAATCAACCAAAAACGGAATAATTTGGTTGAATAAGTTGTTTTTTGTGGGTTAATGTTGCTGTGCTGTGTGGGGTTTTGTGACGTTGATGCTTAAAAGATGTTGCGTAATGCAGCATCGCAGAGCGACGATACAACCGGAACACCCATGTGCAATGGCGATCCGTTAGTCATCCAGTTTACCTGTACCATGACGGCGTCTCTGAATACTGCTTAAGGCATTGCAATGAGGGACAAAAACAGATGCTAACCCCACCTAATACCGTTGCAACGCCCGAAGGTACGTCAGATATCGCGATTCACGCCGCCGAAATCGCCGATATCGCTGCGCAGGCTGCGCGCGGGTACTTTCGGGGACGTTTGGGGGTTGAGTTCAAGGCGGACGAAAGCCCGGTCACACAGGCGGACAAGGGTGTCGAGGCCGTGGTGCGACAATATTTGGCTGAGAACTTTCCAGATGACGGTATCTTTGGCGAAGAACAGGGGTTCGAAGGTCAGGATCGGCAGAATGTCTGGATTGTAGATCCCATTGACGGCACCCGGTCATTCCTGTCGGGGCATCCGTTGTTTGGGTTCCTGTTGGGATATCTCACGAATGGTGTTCCCCGATTGGGGGTCATCGGCATGCCTGCCCTGAACGAATTTCTGATCGGCATGAAAGGTCAAGGGGCCACACTGAATGGCAAGCCTGTCTCGGTCAGCGTTACACGCCAATTGAGCGACGCAGTTTTTTTCGTCAACGAAGGCGACAAGATTTACCGGGATCAACCGGCCCTGTTTGATCGGTTGATGAATTCGGGACAGACCCGACGCTTTGCCTATGACTGCTACCCGCATGCACTGCTTGCGATGGGCCATGTTGATGCGGTCATCGATTATGATCTGCAGCCTTATGACTATCTGCCGGTTTCCGCCGTAGTTGAAGCTGCGGGCGGGATCATGAGCGATTGGGAGGGTAAGCCGCTAGGTCTGAACTCCGACGGCCGAGTCATATCGGCGGCCACGCCGCAACTGCATTCCGAGCTGCTTGATCTGGTGAACGGATAACGGAATGGCGATTGTCAGTTTCCTCATAAGTCTGGCTGGTGCAACGATGCTGCTGCTCTACGCTGTGCGCATGGTGCGCACGGGCATCGAGCGTAGCTATGGTGCATCGTTTCAGCGGGTGATGACGGGGCAGCGCAGCTATGCGCAGGCCTCGATGGTAGGGCTTACAATGGCCGTCGTCCTGCAAAGCTCGGCCGCGGTTGCATTGCTGACCGCCGGATTTGCGGCGGGCGGGATGTTGGCCTTTCCGACAGGGCTCGCGATGGTTCTGGGTGGCGATCTCGGCTCGGCGCTGATCATTCAGGTTCTGTCCTTCAAACTGGATTGGTTGGTGCCGCTACTGCTTGCGGTCGGTGGCTATCTGTTCGTCAAGACAGAGGCCAAGAAACCGCGCCAGTTGGGCCGTATTCTGATGGGTGTCGCATTCATTCTGATCTCGCTGCGTTTTCTGCGCGAGGCGATGGACCCAATCCGTGACAGCGCCTTTCTACCCGCCATCGCCGAGTATCTTGCGCGTGATTACATCACAGCGTTCCTGGTCGGTGGAGCGCTGGCCTTTGTCATGCATTCTTCGGTCGCTGCGATCTTGATGTGTGTGACCCTGGTGCAAATCGGGGCGATCCCGTTTGCCGCCGGGCTCTCGCTGGTGTTGGGTGCTAATTTCGGGTCCGCCTTCATCCCGGTTTGGCTGACACGCGGCATGGCCCTGTCTGCAAGGCGCATTCCCTTCGCTAATCTGGCGCTGCGGGGCAGTTGGTCAATTGTCTCGCTGTTTGCTGCCAACATGGCGCTGCGAACCGGAGTATTGGGCGATCTGCAAGGCGGGCAGATGCTGGTGAATGCACATCTGATTTTCAACGCCTCGCTTCTGGTTCTGGCCCTGCCGTTCTGCGGCATGCTGCGCGCGCCATTCGAAAAACTGCTGCCCGATCCGAAAAGTCCTGAAAGCAGCGCGCAGCCCGGGCAACCGATCAGCGCACTTGATCTCGACTCCCTCAGCAGACCCAATCAGGCCCTGTCTAACCTCAAACGCGAGCTTCTGCGGATGAGCGACATGGTTGGCTCGATGTTCCGGCCTGCGCTGGAGCTTTATCGCAGCGGCGACAAGGAGCAGATCCGGGCCATTCGGGACATGGATACTGATGTGAACGATTGCCTTTCTGGTATCCGGCAATATGTGGCGGCTATCCCCGCTGATGCGTTCGGCAAGGAAAATGCCAAGATTGCGCGGGACCTAATGGAATATGCCATTCGCCTGGAAACCGCGGGCGACGTGGTGGCCAAACGCCTGACGGCATTGGCGGATGACATGCGCAAAAAGGGGGCCGCGTTCTCGAAAGAAGGTTGGTCAGAGCTGGTCGAAATGCACGAGGGGATTGTGGCCAACCTGAAACTGGCCTCGAACGTGCTGATCTCGGACGATCTGGAAAGCGCGCGACTGCTGAGCCTGGAAAAAACCGAAATCAAGCGGGCCGAGCGTGACAGTCGCAAACGCCACCTTAAACGCTTGCAACATGGCAGCGCAGAAAGCTTTGAAACCAGCGACATCCACCTAGAAACGCTGCGCGCCTTTCGCGAATTCAACAGTCACATCGCGGCCGTCGCCTATCCGATCCTGTATCGCAACGGGCTGTTGCTTGAAACCCGCCTGATCGAAGAAATGCCGCAGATGGAACAGGATGCGGATACCGAGGTCAAAGGATGACCGGATCGGTCGAAATCCTGAACCAGGCGGGCGTTGGGCGCGTCGTTCTGCTGTGTGAACATGCGAGCAACCGCATTCCGGCAGAGTTTGATGATTTGGGGTTGTCCGCATCCGCGCGCGTCAGCCATGCTGCTTGGGATCCGGGCGCAATGGCGCTGACACGGGCGCTGTCGACAGCGCTCGATGCTCCAGTCGTGGCCTCGACCGTCTCGCGATTGGTCTATGATTGCAACCGTCCGCCCGAGGCGGCAAGCGCAATGCCCGAGAAATCAGAACTGATCGAAGTGCCGGGTAATGTGGGCCTCGATCAATCGCAACGCGATGCACGCACCCAGGCAGTGTATGCCCCGTTCTGTCAGGCTGTTGCACAGGTTCTGGATGCGCGCGGTCCGGATACAGTCGTTGTGACTATTCACTCCTTCACGCCAGTCTATTTTGGTAAGCCGCGCGCGATTGAACTTGGACTTCTTCATGACGAGGACAGCCGTCTGGTCGATGCCATGCTGGATCATATGGATCAGATCCCGCATCGCCGCACGGAACGCAATCAGCCCTATGGCCCCGCTGACGGTGTAACGCATTCGCTCCGTCTCCATGCGCTGAGCCGGGGGCTGGCCAATGTGATGATCGAAGTACGCAATGATCTTTTGGGCAATGAAATACAGGTTGCCAACATGTCACGGGACATACTGGCGCTGCTTGAACCGGCGCTGAACGATATCACGATCAGGGAGGGCGCATCGTGAGCGCGACACTGACATTTGAGCATTTGAAGGCTGAGGTTTCGTCTGGCGAGATTGATACGGTATTGGTTTGTCTGGTTGACCTTCAGGGCCGTTTGATGG
>NZ_JBQFRF010000009.1:0-118419 GCF_056537265.1 Ruegeria sp. CG1
TTAGAAAATCCCAGAGCAGCCCGTGCAGACTAAAAACAGCCCACCGGACTGTTCGATTAACGATCAAAATTCGTCAGGCTCATAACCTAAAACTCAGATGGTTCAAATCCTACTCTCGAAAACAAAAACACTGTGCAAAAACAAATGTTTACGCGCCGTCTCAGGGCGGTGTTCTTATTTGCGCCAACACTTCTGGAAGCACTGTGGAAGCAACGAGAGGAAACTTCTTTTCGTAACTAGCCACTCACCCCCTCAGCTCTTTTTTGCCAACTTCTGTGCTTCGCCCACGGTGACCTTGCCGTGACGACCGATGGAAATCCTCTCCTTAGAGCGTGTTGAAGCATTCAGGGAACGAACAACTGGTTCGGCGAACTGCTGTCTTTGGTATCAACTATTTTGGTAATAAAACGATAGCCTGCGGCTTGACCCGCTTGGTGGACGGGGAAATGGAGCGGCGCGGATGACTTGATCTCTGGCGGCGCGTTCGATTTCAGGTGAGCCAGAGCTATCGACGATATCAACCCAAGCCAGTGATCCATCAGGATTAATTTCGAAGAATACCTGCGCAAACCCGCGGACAGGGACATAGACGACGGGCGTTTGATTGAGGTGGACCAGGACTTGTCCGGCATAGTTAGTGGTATCGGAGTTTCCAACGCCGCGACCCGAGGTTTGATTTCGGCCACTGCTGGCTCGGAACGGGTCAGCCCCTTCCTTTTGATAAAGGCTAAGCGGCGACTCCAATGTCTGCGTAGGGTTGCGCAAGTTATCGAAGTTACTGAACCCATCAAGTGATTTTGGCGTATCCGTTGCGGGCCTTCTGTCCGGGAGGCGGGGGCGTTTGGAAACAGATACGGCCTGATCGGAAGGCGCGGCTTGTTCTTCTGGTGGCTCGTTTGTTGGCTCATCGACCGAACTTGGGATTTCTGGTTCGACTGCAGTACTCTCGAGTGGAGGGACCGGCGCTGTTGAGCCGTCTGTGGGCGGTAACGCTGCCAAGCGCTCGGGTTTCGGGTCGACCGCTGACGTTACGGAGGTATCTGCGTCTGTGGCTGGTTCCGGATTGGACGGGGCGACCGGTTCGGTCGGCACCTCTTCCTGTAGCTCTGATCGTGGGGCGACGGGCGCTCCGACATCTGGTGAAGATACCTGCTGAGGATTGGGGGAAGCGACGAGTGTTTCGCTGATCGGGATGTCGGCAGTATTGGGCTTAATAGTGTCTTCAACCGGGGGGTCGGGTGTTTCAGCAGATTCCGGCTGCACCGGGTCCGTCGTGTTGTCGTTGAATTCCTCGAATGTGTTGCCAAGCTCGATCAAACTGACCGATTCCTCATTGGCCCGCAGTTCTGGCAGACTGGAACCGTAGAAACTGATCCCAAAGATATGCAGGACAAGCGAAAGCACACCCGCCAACGCAGCGATGGCTGCTGACTTCCGGATCATTTTAAAGCCTGCTGGGTCACGAGGTACACAGATGGCGCCCCATGCCGTCGAAGGGCACCGGTTACCTCCATCAATCGTTGGCCTGAAACATTGCGGTCGGGGACAATCCTGACGGGTCCGTCATCATGGCTGGCCATAAAAGCCTCAGGGTCGGTTTGCACCCCACGAAAACTGAGGATGCCATCAGCGTTCAAGACAAGCGCATCGGGCGGGTCGCGGCCTTCGAGTTCCGATGTGTCGACAAGCTGAAGCTCGGGATCAAGCGGTGGTGCCAGGGTGCCTGCAATCAGAAAGAAGATCAGCATCAGAAAGACGACGTTGATCAGAGGGATGGTCGAGTCTCGTTTGCGGCTTGGGCGACCAAAGCGGATCATCGGTCTACTCCAACACCGTGACGGTCAAGCCATCGCGGCCACGCAGCCTGGTCAGCAAATCAACAAGCCTTTGGGCGGACGTATCGGCATCAAGGCTTACCAGAGCCTGACCGGTTCCGATCAGCGCGGACAGCTCATCCAGCGTCAGCGTTTCGCCATTCAAAGTCACGCGCTCTGCACCGATCTGAATGAAAATCCTCTCCACCGGCTCAGCCGAGGCTAATGCTCCTGAGGTTGCGCTGCTGATTTCGATTTCCGCGAACTTTGAGAAAGTTGAAGACAACATGAAAAACAGCAACAGCAAGAAGATGACATCGATGAGCGGGGTCATCGACATCGGGCGTCTTACAAAGGGCGCCGTGTTACGCATGTTCAGCGTTCAGAATCTCGGTCCTGCCTGAGACGGGCTGGTTCGAGTTGTTCGGGACCAGAACCGTGCGCAGTGCTTTGTCCGCAAACACCCGTTCCCGGGCAGTTCGGCTTTCAAACCAAGACAAGACCATTGAAGTCGGCATTGCCACCGCAAGGCCAACGGCTGTTGTTACCAGAGCAACCCAGATGCCACCTGCCAACAATGAGGGATCGACAGAAGACCCGGCAGACTGAAGGCTTTGGAATGCATTGATCATTCCCAAAACTGTTCCGAACAATCCAAGCAGGGGTGCAAGCTGGGCGACCGTATCCAAAAGCCGAAATCCGCGCTCCAACCCGGCCAGTGCCAATCCAGCTTCGGCATCCAGTCGAGCGTCCAGATCAGGAGTGTCCGGCGCGTCCATGGCGGCTTCGACAAGCGGTGCAAGATAGCTGCTGCTCTGAGCGAGGCGCGCGCGTGCAGTGGCTCGATCTCCAGCATCCCAGGCCTGCAGCGCTTGTGACAGAACCTTGTGCCGCCCTACGCCACAGGCTGCGAACTGCCAAAGCTTGTAAAGAGTAACTGCTACGGTCAGGACCGACATGACAATAAGGATAGCCACAACGGGCCCGCCAAGGGTCAGGATCTCTCGAAGAGAAGAGAGAATATTCATCCAAGCAACTCCACTTCAATCCGGCTGCTGAGCGTTAGGGTCGATTGACAGATGTCGCTCTGGGAGCCTTTTACCACGCATGAACTCGCGCCATTGATCAATGCGCGCCCAACAGTCGTGCAAGACATCTCTGGCAGATCGAACTGACGGACACGTGGGCGATCCAAAGGTAAGTCGCGAAAATCAAAAAGCGAGAGGGTAACGACACTGCCTTCGGTGTCAAATATCACCGTCTCGAATACGGCTTCATCGATAGTGGTTCCGGATTGGTTGGTCACCAGAAAGGTCAATCTGCAGGCACTACCAACGTCTTCCAAGGCATTGAGCTCTAACGAAATCTCAGCGGCAGGTGCCTCAGCGGATTGGGCCAGAGCTGCAAAAGGAAGCAGGCATGCGAAACAGGTAAGCAGGACACGGAGAGATCTCATTGAAGGCACCTATATGCTTGGGCGAACCGCGATTGCCCGCGTTGTATAGCCGACAATGGTCCTCTCATACCTGATAGTACAATCAGTTCAAAGGAGCGCTGAAACGATTGTGAATTCGACCATGTTCGAAGTCATATTCGAGTAAACCATTTAGCAAAGTGACGTATAATATGGCAAAATGACGGAAAATTACCTCATTTCGTCAAGATACGATCTGCAATCCGAACAAGTCGCCCTTCATAATCAAAAGAAACACAGAATGGAGGCGCGTTTTGAGCTGGAATATTTGCGTAGTCGGGGCGGGGAAGATCGGTCAGATGATCGCGACTTTGCTGAAAACCTCGGCACATTACACGGTGACTGTTGCCGATCACGATCTTGCGGCCCTGTCAGCATTCAAGAAGCGGGGCATTTCTACGCGGCAGATTGATGCCAGCGATAGCGCGGGCTTGGAGAAAGGCCTTAAAGGGTTTGATGCGGTGATCTCTGCCGCGCCGTTCTTTCTGACACCGGCGATTGCGAGCGCAGCCAAAACTGTTGGGGCGCATTACTTTGACCTGACCGAAGATGTCGCCGCCACCAACGCGGTGCGCGAGCTGGCGCAGAACAGCGAGACGGCATTTATGCCGCAATGCGGGTTGGCCCCCGGGTTTGTCGGGATTGCGGGCGCTGCGCTGGCGGCCGAGTTCGATGAAATCGACAGCCTGCATATGCGGGTCGGGGCGTTACCGCTCTATCCGACCAACGCGTTGAAATATAACCTGACTTGGTCAACTGATGGGCTAATCAACGAATACTGCAATCCATGTGATGCCATTGTGAATGGCGAGAGGGTCAAGACCGCCCCCCTCGAAGATTATGAGCTGATCGGCCATGACGGAGTCGAGTACGAGTGCTTCAATACATCGGGCGGGCTGGGCACCTTGCCCGAGACGCTAGACGGTAAGGCGAAGGCGGTATCCTATCGCTCGATCCGCTATCCGGGCCATCGGGATATCTTGCGCTTGTTGCTCAGTGACCTGGGACTAGAGCGTCGCCGCGATCTGCTGAAAGAGATTTTTGAAACGGCCTTGCCGCGTACGGATCAAGACGTCGTGTTGGTCTATTGCACTGCAAAGGGCATCTTTGACGGCACGTTGCGTGAGAAATCCCTGATCAACAAATCCTTTGCGCGCACCATCGATGGACAAGTCTGGAGTGCGATCCAAGTAACCACTGCGGCAGGCGTATTGGGTGTCGTCGATCTGATGCGGACAGGGGTTCTGCCCTCGAAAGGCTTTGTTCGGCAAGAGCAGGTAAAGCTTGCCGATTTCCTGAACACCGAATTTGGCCGGCTTTATCGCGCCGGTGACGTTACCGAACAAAACAAGGCGGCCTGAGATATGAAAGACATTGTAATGACTGCTGAAACCACGTTTGCGAATTTGGACCTGACTGCAGCGGAGCTTAGCGGCGGGTCGCTGCGGGTGACCTCTCCGATAGATGGCAGCCTGTTGGCCGAGATTCACGAAACTCCGGTTTCCGAGATGGGGGCCATCTTTGCCCGCTCGAAAGCGGCGTTCAAGGAATGGCGCGTTGTGCCGGCTCCGCGCCGGGGTGAGTTGATCCGCCTGCTGGGCGAAGAGCTACGGGCCGCCAAGGACGACCTTGGCGCGCTTGTCAGTTGGGAGGCAGGCAAGATCACCTCGGAAGGTCTGGGCGAAGTGCAGGAGATGATCGACATCTGCGATTTTGCTGTTGGTCTGTCGCGGCAGCTTTATGGTCTGACCATTGCTTCGGAACGCCCGGGTCACCGGATGATGGAAACGTGGCATCCGGCGGGACCGGTCGGAGTGATCTCGGCCTTTAATTTCCCCGTGGCGGTATGGTCGTGGAATGCTGCGCTGGCGCTGGTTTGCGGCGATCCGGTGATCTGGAAACCGTCCGAGAAAACGCCTCTGACCGCGTTGGCTTGCCAGAAAATCTTTGAGCGAGCGTTGGCCCGGTTTGGTGACGCCCCCGAGGGGCTTTTGCAGACCCTGATCGGTGGTGCCGATCTGGGTGAGGCGCTGGTTGCCAGCGAGGATGTGCCGATCATTTCAGCCACCGGCTCGACCCGGATGGGCCGGGCGGTGGCGCCGATTGTGGCGCAGCGCTTTGGCAAGTGTATTCTGGAACTCGGCGGCAATAACGCGATGATCGTTGGGCCGTCGGCTGATCTGGAAATGGCGGTGCGCGCGATCGTATTTTCGGCTGTCGGGACAGCAGGGCAGCGCTGTACGACACTGCGGCGGTTGATTGTACACAACTCGATCCGCGAGGAACTGGTTGGGCGTCTGAAGAAAGCCTATGCAGGTCTACCCATCGGTAATCCGTTGACCGAGGGTACGTTGATTGGGCCGTTGGTGGATGAAGTTTCGGGCAATGCGATGACCGCAGCGCTTGAATCAGCAAAGGCCGAGGGTGGTGCCGTGTTCGGAGGTCAGCGCGTGACCGAAGGTGTGCCGGGCGGTGTTTATATGCAACCGGCCATCGTTGAGATGCCGGGCCAGACCGCAACTGTGAAGGCCGAGACCTTTGCTCCGATCCTTTACGTCATGGGCTATGACGATTTTGCCGAGGCGATCGAGATTCAGAACGACGTGCCACAGGGCTTGTCGTCCTGCGTTTTTACACTGAACATGCGCGAAGCCGAGCAATTCCTGACAGCGGCCGGGTCGGATTGCGGGATTGCCAATGTGAACATCGGCCCGTCCGGGGCCGAGATCGGTGGCGCATTTGGTGGCGAGAAGGAAACCGGAGGCGGGCGCGAAAGCGGATCAGACGCCTGGAAAGCCTACATGCGCCGTCAGACCAACACGGTAAACTATTCAGCCGAGTTGCCATTGGCGCAGGGTGTCAAATTCGACATCTGAACGCGAATGTCCGGCGGCACCTGATCTTGCCGCCGGATTCAATCAGCGAAGAGGTAATCCAGTTGCATGATCGCTTTGGCCTGATCGGCACTGATCCCCAGAAATTCCGCAATAATCACCTCATTCTCCGAACGTTCCGCCGCCTCACGCAAATGGAACAGCCCATCATTCTGGGTACTGCGGATCAATTCGGATTCGTAAGCCAGCGCATTGCGAAGGGTCGGTAGCAGGCGTGCAAGAGAATCCTGTGAGCTGTTCTGGCCCGCAAGACCGACACGATGGGCATGGCCCGTCAGATATTCATCTGAATAGGCACATTCGATTTCCAGAACACGTGTTTGGGCCTGATCTGCACAGAAATCCTGAATGACGTCCAGATTGGCCGGATCTACGCAGAGTACCAGCCTGTCGCTTTGGAAATAATCGAATAACATACGTGCAACGGCCCGCCGATGGCGCGACCGCTTAATCAGGGTCGTCTCGATTCCACCCAAATCGGGCAATGGCGTATCCTGCTCATCATAGATGTATTCGATGCAGGGAATGGGGGTTTCGGATGCGATCTGGTCAACAAGCCGTTTGGCGACATGCCACTTCTTGCAAACAATCAAAAACGCCTGACGCTCGGGGCCTAACGTATTGCCGACCTCCCAAAAGCGCTGAGCGAAACGTCGTCCGACACGACCGCGACCGGCAAGGAAGTGATACAGATTGCGCCCTTCGTCCGAGATGTGGAACGTGACCCCTTCGCTGGCATAAAGCCGACCCAACCGTTCCTTCAACTCATGGGCCTCGGGGCTGATCTTGCGAGCGAACAGGTAGTTCTGCCCCAACAGCATGTCATAGTGATCATTGTAGAAGGTGACAGGCATGCCATAGTCGGAAAACATCAAAAATGTCAGTGTACGGTTTTCGATTTCCTGCTTCGGGACGAGGTGGCGAACAAG
This sequence comes from Ruegeria sp. CG1, assembly GCF_056537265.1. Taxonomy (NCBI): domain Bacteria; kingdom Pseudomonadati; phylum Pseudomonadota; class Alphaproteobacteria; order Rhodobacterales; family Roseobacteraceae; genus Ruegeria; species Ruegeria sp. CG1. The sequence continues at coordinate 7,112 of NZ_JBQFRF010000009.1, forward strand.
CGTCTGAAAGAACGTCTCGTCCGGAATCCAGGTGGTCGAGAAAAACCGGACCACATCGCGGCGTTGGCGCAGGAAGTCCAGAATCATCTCGACTGTGCGACGGCGCAGGCACCACCACTGGCTGCCGATCTTGACCTGCAGGTCTGCGGGTATGCCGCGGGTCAGACCGAAACGCTTTTGCATTTCGTATGCGGCATAGAACAGGCGCGGCTGATTGCGTTCGTTGAAATAGTGACGATAGATCAGCCGGTCTTCTTTCATTCCGGTCTTAATCCAATTGCTTTCGAAGAAGTCATGGCTTTCGATGAAATCCATGTCGCGTTCATCAAGAAAGCTGTGCACATACTCGGCGGTTTTAATTGCCATGCAATCGCCGGACAGCATGTAAAAATGGGTGACCCTTGGGAACTGATCCACCGCCGCCTGTAATGCATGGAGCGTGGCCTGAACCAGTGACCATTCGCCCCATCCGCATTTGATCCGCTTCGTTGCAAATGTGACATTGCGGTTATCTTTCAGGGCGTCGCGTATCTGCGCATAATCCGTATCGTTGGCGCGGGCGTCAAAATGGATCGCCATACAATCGCCGGCAGCCGTCAGCTGACTGGCCTGCGCAATGATTGCGTCAGGGTCTTTGTGACACAGCAAGATATAGGCAATCTTTGCCATTTGCGTTTCGTAATTCCCCGTTTCTGCCCATTTGCAACCGTGATACTGAGGATGAGCGATTGAATAAACAGAATATTTTTGGTTCTTTGGGTCAAAATGCCGGAGTATCAATGCGATAACTGGCTAAGGAGGCGCAGTAGATGGGTTTTCCCGGAACATGGATGACCGAAAGTCAAAGCATGGTCTACCGTGTTGTGCCGAAATGCGCCTGCTCGACGATCGGGCAAATCATGTATTTCTCGGATCATGGCCGCTTCTTTGATGGTGACATTCACGATGCCAAGGACGGAATGCACAAGTGGGCCTTTGGTGCCAGTCAGGATCCGATTGCCAGAAATGTTCGATCGCACCAGTCCTATACGTTTACCTGCGTGCGTAATCCCTACACACGCATTCTCAGTTCCTTTTTTGACAAGATCTGCGGCATCCAGCGCAACGGCAAACGCTATCGCGGCAATCTGGTGCCAACGCTGATTTACAACTATGGAATCGAAGTCGGGGGTGACGACGGCAAGGGCGAGTTTGACCAAATTGCCAGTTTCCGCCGGTTCCTTTTATTCGCACGCGACACGATTCGTTGGCGGCGTCCGATGGACCCCGACATTCACTGGTCGGCCATGTCTGGCCATGTCTCGACGCTGATCGCTAATGGCGGGCGATATGATCGTATTTTTTGGACCGAGAAGTTCAACGATGGGATGCAGGGTGTGTTGGACAATCTTGAAACCTCGCATCCTGTGTCTCTGTCCGAGATCCCGCGCTTTAACGAATCCGAAGGCCATGGGCCAAAACGCGTGCATCCGGTCGAGGATTACTTTGACGATTTGTCGATGCATCTGGTCTACGAGATCTACAAACAGGATTTTGAACTGTTCAAGTATGATTTCGAAAATCCCGCCAACAAAACGCCGACGGGTGAGATCGATCTAGATGAGATTCACGCCAAGCTGGGTGATTAAGACGCTCGAAGAGTGAGGCTCCCGCCCATCGTCAATGTCTCTTGTGAGACATCTCCTCTGGTTGGGCCCGGCGCCGCGCAAAGCGCCGCGCCGGGCCCAAATTCCGAAAGTGGAATCGGCGTAGCCGATTCCATGTATCGGGTGCAGGAGTGTTCGCTCACCCGCAGTGCTTAGACCTGACGGACGGCACCTTTTGCGGCACTGGTCGTCAATTTGGCATAGGCTTTTAGCGCGGTGGACACTTTACGCTTACGTGGTGCAACGGGCTGCCAGCCCTTCTCGTCCTGCTCTTCGCGCCGCGCGGCCAGGTCTTCGTCGGAGACCGCCAGATGGATGCTGCGGTTGGGGATGTCGATCTCGATTTTGTCGCCGGTTTTCACCAGCCCGATCTCGCCTCCTTCGGCGGCTTCGGGTGAGACGTGTCCAATCGACAGGCCGGACGTGCCGCCCGAGAAACGACCGTCAGTCAGCAGCGCGCAGGCTTTGCCCAGCCCCTTGGATTTCAGATACGAAGTCGGATACAGCATTTCCTGCATTCCCGGCCCACCACGCGGGCCTTCGTAGCGGATCACCACCACGTCACCTTCCTTGACCTTGCCGGTCAGGATGTCATTGACAGCCTGGTCCTGGCTTTCGCAGACATAAGCTGAGCCTGTGAATTTCAGGATGTTCTCATCCACACCCGCAGTTTTCACGATACAGCCGTCGCGCGCGATATTGCCGAACAATACTGCCAGACCGCCATCCTGGCTGAATGCGTGCTCTTTCGAGCGGATCACGCCGCCTTCGCGGTCAGTGTCCAGCTCCTTGTAGCGGTTCGACTGGCTGAAGGCTTGTGTAGTACGCACGCCGCCGGGCGCCGCTTTGAATAGGTCCTGAGCCTTCGGGTTGTTGGCGACTTTGATGTCCCAGTTGGCAATTGCTTCGCCCATGGTGCCCGAATGCACTGTATGGCAATCCTCATGCAGCAAGCCTGCGCGGCTGAGTTCACCAAGGATCGAGAAGATGCCACCAGCGCGGTGGACGTCTTCCATGTGCACGTTTTCGATGTTGGGCGCGACTTTGCACAAACAGGGCACTTGGCGGCTCAGGCGGTCCATGTCGGACATGGTGAAATGCACTTCACCTTCGTGCGCGATGGCCAGCAAATGAAGCACCGTATTGGTCGATCCACCCATTGCGATATCCAAGCTCATGGCATTTTCGAACGCGTCGAACGTGGCGATTTCACGCGGCAAAAAGCCTTTCTCGTCCAGATCATAGTGGCGCTTGGTGATCTCGACGATGCGGCGACCAGCTTCCAAGAACAACTCTTTACGGTCGGCATGTGTGGCCAGGGTCGAGCCATTGCCCGGCAGCGCCAGACCCAGTGCTTCGGCCAGACAATTCATCGAGTTCGCGGTGAACATGCCCGAGCATGAACCACAGGTTGGACAGGCGTTTTCTTCAATGTGTTGCACCTGCTCATCGGTAAATCGATCATCCGCTGCGGCAACCATCGCGTCGACAAGGTCGATCTTCTTGGCGTCCAGATCGGCGATGTCGATCTTGCCCGCCTCCATAGGTCCACCCGAGACAAAGATCGCAGGGATGTTCAGACGCATGGCCGCCATCAACATGCCGGGCGTGATCTTGTCGCAGTTCGAGATACAGACCATAGCGTCCGCGCAGTGGGCGTTAACCATGTATTCAACAGAATCCGCAATCACCTCACGCGAGGGCAGCGAATACAGCATCCCGTCATGGCCCATGGCGATGCCATCATCGACCGCGATGGTGTTGAACTCTTTGGCGACACCGCCAGCGGCTTCAACCTCACGCGCAACCATCTGTCCCAGGTCCTTCAGGTGGACGTGACCGGGTACAAACTGGGTGAATGAGTTGACGATGGCGATGATCGGTTTGCCGAAATCGTCGTCTCCCATACCGGTGGCGCGCCACAGGCCGCGGGCACCGGCCATGTTACGGCCATGGGTGGAGGTTCTGGATCGGTACATTGGCATGATGCTGTATCCCTATTGCCCAAACTGCGATATTGGGTGTGTACGTTATAGCGCACGTATCATATGTACGTTATAACGCACAAGACAAATCGCAGGGCGCGGCTATGGAATCGGACGAACTAACGCTGAAACTAAGGGATGTGCGGGCGGCATCCGGGCTGAGCCTGTCAAAAGTCGCGGAACTCACCGGGGTCAGCAAAGCTATGCTGGGCCAGATCGAGCGTGGCGAATCAAGCCCGACCATCGCGACCCTGTGGAAGATCGCGAAGGGTTTCCAGCTCCCGCTGAGTGCATTGATTGGTACTGCTGCAATGCGTGACACGACAGATGCTGATGTGTTCAGTACCGTGAGATTTCCGGGAAGTATCGAAGTCAAGATTGTCTTTCCTTTTGATCCCGCATTGGGGGCCGAAACATTTCATGTTGAGTTGTCACCCAATCAAAGCCACGAATCTCCGGCCCATGCAGCAGGCGTAACCGAAGAGGTTTTTGTTCTGAGCGGAGCTTTGGACGTGCTGCGAAATGGAAATTGGGTTCCGCTGCAATCCGGTCAAGGGTTGCGATTTTCTGCGGATGTGCCGCATGGATACCGCGCTGGTGATCAGGGAGCTGCTTTTCTAAATATGCACCACTATTCGCAACCAGCGGAAGTTTCAGAATAGGAAAGCCCCATACAATGACTGCACTACTGGACAGTTTGACCGTCGTCGATGCCATCGGCTCATTCGGGGCTTTGATCGTTGTTGCGGCATATTTTGCGACCCAGATGCGAGTGATGAACTCGGAGGATCTGGCCTTTCCGCTGGTGAATCTTATCGGTTCGGTGCTGATCGTGTTCTCACTGCTGCAGAACTTCAATCTTGCGTCCATGCTGATCGAAGGCTTCTGGATCATCATCAGCGTTATTGGGATCATCCAGTATTATCGCCTGCGTCGTTTGCGATAAATCCAGTGTGGTCGGGACGCTAGCGCTATCCAGCCTTGAACCTGCATCCTGCCAAGTATAGGGAAAACCCAAGCTCGCTTAGGGGAGGCATAGATGCAGGACGATCCAAAAACCCTCGTTTCTACCGAATGGCTTGCCGCACATCTCAAGGATCCGGATCTAAGGATTCTGGATGGGTCGTGGTACCTGCCGCAGCAAGCGCGAGACGCCAAGGCAGAGTATGACGCTGCCCACATCCCTGGTGCGCGGTTCTTTGATATTGATGAGATATCCGACCATCGTTCCGACTTGCCGCATATGGCACCTCCGGTCGAGAAGTTCATGTCGCGCCTGCGCGCGATGGGCGTTGGCGATGGCCATCAGGTCGTGGTCTATGACGGTGCGGGGCTGATGTCGGCGGCGCGGGTCTGGTGGTTGTTCCGTCTGATGGGGCAGGACAATATTGCCGTTCTGGATGGTGGACTGCCCAAATGGCAGTCTGAAGGGCGCGAGATCGAAGACCTGCCCCCCATTATTCGCGACCGTCATATGACGGTGCGGGTTCAAAACCACCTTGTCCGCGATGTGACGCAAGTTTCATCAGCCGCGAAGCTTGCGGATCACGAGATCATCGATGCCCGCTCGGCGGCCCGTTTCGTCGGGACCGAAGCTGAACCGCGCGAGGGGTTGCGCTCGGGTCATATCCCAGGCTCGCGCAACGTGCCTTTTGGAATGCTGTTGAACAAGAATGGCACGATGAAGTCGCCCGATGACTGCCGCGCGGTTTTCGAAGATGCCGGCGTCGACTTATCGAAACCCGCGATCACATCCTGTGGCTCTGGTGTGACTGCCGCAATTCTCAGCCTTGCCTTGGAACGCATGGGCAAGAAAGACCACTCGCTATATGACGGCTCCTGGGCTGAATGGGGTGCCTTCCCAACCCTGCCCGTCGCAACCGGAGAGAACTGATGTTCGAGAACCTTAAACCGCAGCCAGCAGACAAGATTCTGGCGTTGATGCAGATGTACCGCGACGACCCACGTGATCAGAAGATCGATCTGGGCGTTGGCGTCTACAAGAACGCCGAGGGGGTCACTCCGGTGATGCGCGCGGTGAAAGCAGCTGAAAAGCGTATTCTCGAAGAGCAGGAGAGCAAGGCTTATACCGGTCTGGCTGGTGATCCAGCCTTTGCGGACGCGATGATCGACTTGATCCTCGGAAATTCTGTCCCGCGTGGCAACATTGCAGCCGTAGCCACCCCCGGTGGTACCGGAGCCTGTCGTCAGGCGTTTGAGATGATCCGTATGGCCAACCCCACCGCGCGTGTTTTCGTGTCGAACCCCACTTGGCCAAACCATTTGTCGATCCTGAACTATCTAGGGATCGAGATAGTCCAATACCGTTATTTCGACGGAGAATCGCGTGGCGTCGATTTCGACGGTATGATCGAGGACCTGAAAACTGCCAATGCAGGCGACGTGGTTCTTCTGCACGGCTGTTGCCACAACCCAACGGGTGCCAACTTAAATATGGTGCAATGGCAAGAGGTCGTGAACCTGATCAACGCACGTGGCCTCGTCGCAATGATCGACATTGCCTATCAGGGCTTTGGCGACGGTCTGGAAGAAGATGCGCAGGCAACCCGTCTGGTCGCATCGTCAGTGAAGCGCTGCCTGATCGCGGCGTCTTGTTCGAAGAACTTCGGCGTCTACCGCGAACGCACCGGCCTGCTGATGGCGATCAGTGACGATCCGGCACAGACTGCACTGAACCAGTCTACGCTGGCATTTTTGAACCGCCAGAACTACTCATTCCCGCCTGATCACGGCGCGCGGGTGGTGACGACGATCCTGAATGACGATGCTCTGCGGGCAGATTGGGCGACCGAATTGGAAGATGTCCGCCTTTCCATGCTGGGCCTGCGTCAGCAACTGGCTGATGAGCTGCAGAGCCTTAGTGGATCGGATCGATTTGGATTTATCGCCCAGCATCGCGGCATGTTCTCGCGACTGGGGGCCGCGCCAGAACTGGTTGAAAAGCTGCGTGCCGATCACGGCATTTACATGGTCGGTGACAGCCGTCTGAACATCGCTGGTTTGAACGCCAATACTGTGCCCATTTTGGCGCAGGCGATTGTAGATGTCGGCGTCTGAGCGATATCTTTGAATGAAGGAAAACCCGGGCGCGAACGCCCGGGTTTTTTTGTTTTTACTTGGTTGGCTATTAGCCCTTGGAGAATTCCGGATACGCTTCCATACCCAGTTCAGCCATGTCGAGGCCGTTGATCTCGTCCTCTTCGCTAACACGGATACCTACGGTGGCCTTCAGGATCGACCAAAGGATAAGAGCAGCACCAAAGGTGAAGACACCATAAGCAATGATCCCGGTCAGCTGAGTGATCAGGCTGGCTTCGCCATAGAAGATCACGGCGATGGTGCCCCAGATGCCAGCGAACAGGTGGACCGGGATGGCGCCGACTACGTCGTCGATCTTGAACTTGTCCAGCATCGGAACCGCGAAGACCACAATGATGCCGCCCACAGCACCGATCCACAGAGCGCCGAACAGGGTTGGGGCCAGCGGCTCAGCAGTGATCGACACCAGTCCCGCCAGCGCGCCGTTCAGCACCATGGTCAGGTCGGGCTTTTTGTACAGCAGCTGTGTCATGATAAGGGCGGCAACGGCACCGGATGCAGCGGCCATGTTAGTGTTGGCAAAGATGCGCGATACGTCCGAGACATCTCCTACAGTGCCCATCGCCAGCTGCGAACCACCGTTGAAGCCGAACCAACCCAGCCACAGGATAAAGGTACCCAGAGTGGCCAGAGCCAGGTTCGAACCAGGCATCGGGTGCACTTTACCGTCCTTGTACTTACCGATGCGCGGCCCAAGGATGAGAGCACCTGCCAGAGCCGCCCAGCCACCGACCGAGTGCACGATGGTTGAACCAGCGAAGTCCGAGAAGCCTGCTTCGGACAGCCAACCACCACCCCACTGCCACGAGCCCGAGATCGGGTACATGATGCCGGTTAGGACAACAACGAAGGCAAGGAAGGGCCACAATTTGATCCGTTCAGCCACCGCACCGGACACGATCGAGGCGGTCGCTGCGACAAAGACCAGTTGGAAGAAAAAATCCGAACCGATTGAGGCGTAGTCAAGCGCCGCAGCATCTGCACCGACACCCACTGGGTCAAGCACGGTGGTCGAGAAGAACGGGCCCAGCCAGCCAGAAATGGTCCAACCATCACCGGGGTACATCAGGTTGAAGCCGATCAGCCAGTACATGATCGCGGCGATTGAAAACAGCGCGATGTTTTTGGTCATCTGCATCGCGACGTTCTTTGAGCGCACCAGCCCGCCTTCGAGCATGGCAAAGCCTGCAGCCATGAAGAACACCAGGAAACCGCCCATCAGGAACAGCAGCGTGGTGAAGATATATTGGGTGTGTTGCGCGGGCTCTCCGGTAGCGGCCTCTTGCGCAAGACCCATCTGCGGCAGTGCGACGATCGCAGCGGCAGGGATGAGAGATTTCATCAGGTTCATTGTTAGTCCTCGAGTGATTGTGAGTAAGCGCGCTTAAAGCGCCTCTTCGTTGGTTTCCCCGGTCCGCACGCGCAGGGCTTGCTCGACATCGAGGACGAAAATCTTGCCGTCACCGATCTTGCCGGTCTTGGCGGTTGTGGTGATGGTTTCGACGATCTGGTCGGCCATGGTGGCGGGCACCACGATCTCAAGCTTGATCTTGGGAACGAAATTCACGGCGTATTCGGCACCGCGATAAATCTCGGTGTGACCCGATTGCGAGCCAAACCCTTTGATCTCAGTCACCATCATGCCGCGCACGCCTGCATTGGTCAGTGCTTCGCGCACCTCCTCAAGCTTGAACGGTTTGATTGTCGCAATGATCAGTTTCACGTCTTTCCCCTCTACTACTCCGGGCGGCCCGGCATTTTGCACCTGCAGAAAAATGCGCGACAGAGGTTCAGATGGAACGTTTTCGGAGGGTAAATGAGGGTAAAAAATCAGCAATTATGCACAATTTTTGCACAAAACACGCTATTTGGTGAAAATATAGGCAAACTTGTGAGGGGAAATACGGGTATTTCACACCTCTACATGGCCGTTCCGGCGGGGTATGGTGCCCCAAAAGCATAACCGGGCAGAGTTTGAGCATGACTGAGTCCAACCGTCGCAAATCGCGCCTTGTCGCGGATAAAAGGTACCCGACCAAAGGCCGAAAGCCTGCGGCGACCAAGCGGGCTGCAAAACCCGCTGGTAAGAAGTCGACGGCCCGAAAAGCCGCTCCGCGCAAAACGGCGCGGAAGAAAACGCGGCGCAGTTCTGGTGGGAAGGGCGGTGGCATTTTCCGCCGGCTGTTCCGCTGGTTCTGGCGCATAATTTGGGGGATCAGTTGGAGGGTCGGCGCAGTGGCGGGGTTGCTGTTGGCGCTGGCGGTGGGTGTTGTTTACACCTCATTGCCGGATGTCGATGCCCTGCTTGATGGGCGGGCACGTGGTTCGGTGACCTTGCTGGATCGCGACGGCAAGGTCTTTGCCTGGCGCGGCGATCAGTTTGGCGGCGTGATTACGGCGGATACAGTTTCGCCGCATCTCAAGAACGCCGTGATTGCAACCGAGGATAAACGGTTCTACCGCCATTTCGGCGTCAGCCCGCGCGGTGTCGCCAGCGCGGTACGCATCAACCTGAGCGAAGGACGTGGACCGCTGTCTGGTCACGGTGGTTCAACGATCACCCAGCAAACCGCGAAACTTCTATGCCTGGGTGTGCCTTATGAGCCCAGCGAATGGGAGTCTGAGGCTGCATATGAAGCCGATTGCCGTCAGGGTTCGCTATGGCGCAAGGCGAAAGAGGCAGTTTATGCCATTGCGATGGAGGTCAAATACTCCAAGGATGAAATTCTGACGATCTATCTGAACCGCGCCTTCCTCGGTGCGGGAGCCCGCGGCTTCGAGGCCGCCAGCCAGCGGTATTTCGGTATTTCGGCAGCCGAAGTGTCTCCGGCCGAGGCGGCAATGCTGGCAGGTCTATTGGTGGCCCCGACACGCTATGCGCCAACGAACAACCTACAACGTTCACAAGATCGGGCACGTTTGGTGGTTGGGCTAATGGAGACTCAGGGCTATCTGAGCAGCGCGCAGGCCAGCGAGGCCCGCAGCCGTCCGGCGCAGTTATCCGAGGCCGCTGCCGCGCGTGCTGGTGGTTACTTTGCCGATTGGGTCATGGCCAGCGGGCCTGAGTTTTTCACACGTAACACAACCGAGGACGTGGTGATCCGAACCACACTGGATCAGCGCATTCAAACGTCGGCAGAAGAGGCGCTGAAATTCATCTTCCAGGAGAAGGTGCGCGAAGGGTCTAAAGCGCAGGCCGCCATTGTCGTGATGTCGGCGGATGGCGCGGTTCGAGGTATGGTCGGTGGGCGCAAGACCCGTGTTTCGGGGGCGTTCAACCGGGCTACGCAGGCTCTGCGTCAAACGGGTTCGTCGTTCAAACCGTTTGTCTATGCGACGGCCTTGGAGTTGGGATATTCACCGCTGGACACGGTGATGGATGAACCAACGTGCTGGAACATCGCAGGTTCAGGTCAGTGGTGCCCGAAGAACTACACCAATAAGTTCTATGGCCGGGTGACATTAGCAGATGCGTTGAAGAACTCGTTGAATATTCCCGCAGTCAAAGTGGCGGATATCTCGGGGCTGGACAACGTGCGCACGGTTGCCAGTGGTTTCGGCCTTTCAAGTGATCTGGCCGAGGGACTCGCGCTGGCGCTCGGCGCATCGGAAAGCACGCTGATAGAGATGACGGGCGCTTACGCTGGTATCCTGAACGGCGGTTCAGCGGTGGAACCCTATGGCCTGACCGAGTTGAAGCTGCTTGGTGAGACCGATCCAGTTATGATCACGACAACCGGTATCGGTGAACGCGTCATCAACGACAAGGCCGCCAAACAACTGACCTGGATGATGGAGCGTGTGGTCTCTGAAGGTACGGGTGGGCGCGCGAAGCTGCCGGGCTGGCAGGTGGCGGGCAAGACCGGCACGACCCAGGCCGCGCGGGATGCCTGGTTTATCGGATTTACCGCGGACTACGTTACGGGCGTTTGGATGGGGTATGATGACAATACGCCGTTGTCAGGTGTCACGGGTGGAGGCTTGCCGGCGGAGATATGGAAAGAGACCATGCTGCGCGTGACAGAAGGGATGACGCCCACGCCGTTGCCCATGTTGGCGCCGGACCCACCGGTTAGAACCGCGCAGCCGCAGCAACAGCGCCGTAAGAATCAAACCGGTTTGGACCGTGCGATCAACAACCTGCTAAACAACATCTTCGGAAACTGACGAACAAAAAAAGGCGGTGCGCTGGGCACCGCCTTTGCTAGTCTGAATGATCGTAAGATCAGACGCTTTCGTCTAGCGCTGCCAGAATTGCATCACCCATTTCGCTGGTCGAAACCGGCTCAACCCCTTCTTCGGCCAGCAGGTCAGCTGTGCGAACGCCGTCGGCCAGAACCTTCTCGATCGCCGCTTCCAGACGATCCGCTTCGTCGCCCTGATCAAAGCTGTAGCGCAGTGCCATGGCGAAGCTGAGGATACACGCAATTGGGTTGGCCTTGCCTTGACCTGTAATGTCCGGGGCCGAGCCATGAACGGGTTCATACATGGCCTTAGGGCGGCCATTCGCCATCGGTGCGCCCAGCGAGGCAGACGGCAGCATGCCCAAAGACCCGGTCAGCATCGCTGCGCAATCGGAAAGTACATCTCCAAACAGGTTGTCGGTGACGATCACGTCAAACTGTTTGGGCGCGCGCACAAGCTGCATCGCGCCGTTGTCTGCATACATGTGTGACAGCTCGACCTCGGGGTATTCCTGACCGACACGTGTCACGACCTCGCGCCACAGGATGCCCGATTCCATCACATTCGCTTTTTCCATCGAGCACAGTTTCTTGTTCCGGCGCATCGCCAGCTCAAACGCGGAACGTGCTGCGCGTTCGATCTCGGATTCGGTGTAGCGCTGGGTGTTGATGCCAACGCGCTCATTGCCTTCTTCAAAGATGCCGCGCGGCTCACCGAAGTAGACACCCGATGTCAGCTCGCGCACAATCATGATGTCGAGGCCAGCGACTACATCCTTCTTTAGCGAAGAGAAATCCGCCAGCGCGTCGAAGCACTGAGCTGGGCGCAGGTTGGAATACAGGTCCATTTCCTTGCGCAAACGCAGCAGTCCGCGTTCGGGTTTCAGGCTGAAATCCAGATCGTCATACTTAGGGCCGCCAACAGCCCCCAGCAGAACAGCGTCGACCTTTTGTGCCTTGGCCATGGTCTCATCCGACAGGGGCTTCCCGTGCGCATCATAGGCAGCGCCGCCGACCAGATCCTCGCTCACGTCAAATTGAAGACCGCGATTGGCGCCGAACCAATCGATGATTTTGCGCACTTCGGCCATAACTTCCGGGCCAATTCCGTCTCCGGGCAGGATGAGGAGCGAGGGGTTGGACATCGACAGTCTCCTTGCGTTTTGTCGCACAGGCCCTAGCGTTTGCGGCGCATCGGGTCAATGAGACGAACCCATCAAATCACGAGGAAACCACATGCTGACACCCGGAAATCCGGCCCCATCGCTAAAAATCGAAACAGTAAGCCATGGCACCTTTGATCTTGAGCGCGACACTGGCGAAAACGGAACGCTGGTGATTCAGTATCGCGGTCTGCATTGCCCGATCTGCGTTCGCCAAATGGGTGAGGTCGAGGCTGCGCTGGATGAATTCGCCGAGCTGGGGATTGAGGTGATCATGATCACCACGGATACCGACGAACGTGCGGCCGAGACGGTTGAGAAGGCCGGAGTGTCGAAGCTGCGCGTAGGATACGGCCTGTCCATGGCCGACGCGCGGGATGTCTGGGGCCTGAACATCTCGGTGGCTCGTGAAGGTAGTGCCGAGCCAGCGTTGTTCGCTGAGCCGGGACATTTCTATATCAAACCTGATCAGACCCTCTATTACGTCTGGCAGCAGACAACGCCTTTTGCGCGACCGCCGATGTCGGACATCGTCGGCGGTTTGAAATTCACCTTGGCCAATAACTATCCTGCGCGCGGCACCTATACCGGCGCGCTGTAGGCGGTTTTAAAGCCGGGCCTTCAACCCGTCGGCCAGCAAATCCCAGACTCTGCGAATGCGCGGGGTCTGTCGCATCGCCTGAGGGGCAGCCAGCCAGACCGGCAGCACCGGTATCTCGACATCAATATCTAGCACTTCGACCAGAGGATCGGACTGCGCGATGCTGAGTTGGCTGAAGCCCACCCCACACCCTGCGCGGATCAATTCCCAATAGGCAGTCTGGTTGTCGCATCGCGTGGCAAAGCTGTCCCGGCTGGCAGGCCAGCCCTTGTTCCGCATAGCGGTGATAATGTCTTCATTGGTGTCAAATCCCACAAGGTCGTGCTGCATCAGCTCTGTCGGCGTTGTTGGTCGCCCCGCACGATCCAGATAGCTTTGGGCGGCGCAGAAACACAGCGGAACCTCACCGATATGCTTTGCCACGATGTCGACCTGTTCGGGCCGATACATGCGAACGGCAATATCGGCCTCGCGGAACAGCAAGTTTTCGCTGGCATCCGAGGCGACCAGATCAAGCTGAATGGCCGGTTCTGCCTCACGGATTGCGGCAAGTATCGGCGGCAACAGGTGATGCGATACAAATACCGAAGCGGTGATCCTGACCGACCCTTCCAGCTGTTGCGCCTGACCCGCTGCCGTCAGCCCCAGGGCATTGACTGCGCTGTACATCTGCTGCGCCATTGGCAGCACTTGCTGCCCCACCTCGCTGAGCGTCAGTCCACGCGCGTGACGATCAAACAGCGAGACCCCCAATTCTTCTTCCAGCGCATGCACCTGACGTCCAAGCGTCGGCTGGCTGCGACCCAGTTGCTTTGCGGCTGCGGATAGTGAGCCGGTTTCGGCAACCGCCAGAAAGCTTTGAACTAAGGACCAGTCGGATAGTTGGAGTGTTTTAGCCATTCAAAAACGAATACATAATCTGCGATTTTTCGCAATTTCCAAAACATCGTGAATGAATAGATTGATCCGGAACGGAGGGATCAATGCCACAAACGGTACTCATTCTCGGGGCCACCGGTCGATTTGGACGCAACGCTGCAAGAGCCTTTTCGGATGCGGGATGGATTGTGCAAAAGTTTGATCGACGCAGGGAGGAATTGCGCACGGCGGTACATGGAGTAGACGTCATCGTGAACGCCTGGAACCCGCTTTACCCCGACTGGGCGGAGCAGGTGCCAGAGTTGCATCGTCAGGTAATCGCCGCTGCATCAGAGCGTGACTTGACGGTCATTGTCCCGGGGAACGTTTATGTTTTCGGTGCGGATACGCCCGGCCCCTGGTCGACCAGGACACCGCATCTTGCGCGAAATCCGTTGGGACGCATTCGGATCGAGATGGAAGAGGCTTATCGTGCCTCGTCGGTTCGGACCATCATGTTGCGGGCAGGTGATTTCATAGACACCACGGCCTCTGGCAATTGGTTCGATCAGATTCTCATCAAACACTTGCGGCGCGGGCGCTTTGTGTATCCCGGCAATCCGGATATCGAGCATGCTTGGGCCTATCTGCCCGATTTAACTCGCGCTGCTGTGGAGTTGGCAGAAATGCGCAGCCTGCTACCGCGTTTCTGCGATGTCCCCTATGCTGGATACACCTTGACCGGCAATGAAATGGCATTGGCGCTTTCGCAGGTTGCGGGGCGTGAACTCACCCTTAAACAGATGGCATGGTGGCCTTTGCATCTGGCCCGCCCGTTCTGGCGTATGGCGCCTCATTTGCTTGAGATGAGGTATCTATGGAATACTTCTCACCGGCTGGACGCACGCCTCTTTGATGCTCTGCTCCCGGAATTTGCGCAGACCGACCTAAATGACGCGTTGAGGAACGCCGTGTCTGAACCTGTGCAATATGAATCCCGCCAGCGATTCGGCACAGTCATACGGTCATGATCGAAGCCTATTCGTCGAATAGATCGACCCAGACAAGCCGGTGACGGCTTGCGGCGACGGCCGCGTCACGGGATGTGGGTTCCGGCCAGTAAATGCCCGCATCGTGCACACGCCAATCCGCCGAAGGTAGGACATAATCAACTCTCATCTCGCCAACGCCCTTCCACAAAACTGTTGAAGTTGACCCCGCAGGGTCAACAGGCATCGGATCCTGCAGATGCGGATTGGCCAGAAGATCACGGATTGCCGATTTGCGACCCTCGCCTTTGTAAGGATCCTGGTTCGCATCACCTGCGATGACAAAACGGCCTGTAGGTTTCTCACCCAGATCACCGTTCAGCAAAAGCGACCAGAGCCGAATTTCATCCCGGTTGCGCAGTCCGTTCCGATCTTCAGGTCCATCAAAGACAGGCGGGCTGGCGTGAAACGTCATCAGGTTTAGGCGACCACTCGGGGTGTCGACCGGAACGACCCAATGCGATGTAGAAGACAGCCGCTGAACAGCCTGCGCTTGTGGTGATGGGAAGGGCTCTCCATCCTCGGCTGGCAGCTGGGCATCCGGCAAGTCGCGCCACCGCATCTGGGTGAATGACCGCACTTGATCAGTAGCGATAGGATAGCGGGACAGCACTGCCAGCCCATTCTGGCCGGTGAACCGCCCCCAGCCTTGTGCATCGCCCGGGCCGCCCGTCTCGCCGTCCCCATCCAGATCCAACGCGGTTTCGATCCCGGAATTGGGTTGCTCGGCATAACTGTATCGATAATCCAAGCCGTTGCTTTTCAGCGCCTCGACCAGCGCAGCAAGGGCAAGCCCGTCTAAATCCCAATCGATGCCTTGCAGCGCGACGATATCGGGACGGGTTGTCATCAGCACCTCGATCACCGCAGCGACCTGAGGGTCGTTCCGCCGAATATCACGCAGCAACAGGCCGGGACCTTCGCGACTGAGTTCTGTATTGAAACTTGCGATGCGCAATGTCTCTGCCTGTGCCGTAAACGGCAACAGCAACAGAACCAGCAGTCGGATCATGCGATCTGAGTTGACTCGGAAGTTGAGTATGCGCGGCGCTTCTCAACGATCAGGCCGGCAATGCGCAGTGTCGCCATACCTCGCATGATCATGCTGGCAGGCAGGAATGCCCATGCGCAAAGCGTCCAGATCAATGTCTGCGGATTGCTGAGCGCGATCGGCGTGATGAAAGCAGCCATCAGTTTGATCAGGGCGGGAATCAGGAAAGGCAGCAAAGCCCCAATTGCGATGTTGAGCCGCCCGTCACGCTGCAGACGGGTGACCACATCACCACCCTTGGTTGGGTCAAACAGCGGTAGATTGGTCCAGACGTTGAACGCGCCGTTGCCTGTTGGCCATCCCCGAAGCTTTACTGCATAGGCAAAGCTGGCGATGGTAACCAAGGCCGCGACATAAGCGACGCTGGCGGAGATACGCACCAAATCTACGAGGGGCTGGCTGGCATCGGCGGGCAGCATCAGAACCACAAGACGAACGGGGGAGTAGGGGAAATCCACCACATTCGCGACCATCAGGCCAACTGAATAAAACAGGCCAGTAAGTTCCGAGGGGGCATAGGCGTTCTTGCAGATCAGCGTCAGGAAGGTAACCATCGACATCAAACCGACAAAGCGCAGCCTGTTCACAGGTGGTGCGTCACGAAATTCGATAAAGCTTGGAAAGGCCGAGTTGTATTCCGAGAAAGTCAGGATAAACGCAAGGATCGCCAGAAAGACGACAATCTCAGTCCCATTCGACGTCGATGTAGGCAGGTACAACGCAGGGGTAAGCACCATAAGTGCTACCAATAATCCACGTATCGCCGCCCCCGTTGTGCGTGCAATCACAATCCGAACCCTTTTTCAAACCGGCGTAGTCGATTCTGTGCCGACTTATCGTCCAACTTGTGCTCACCGCTCGTTCGTTGGCGGCTACCTCATGGGAGCCAACTTTGCCGATAAGCGGTATTTCGCTCAAGCCAATGAGCAAATAACACGCAATTTCGGGCAAAATGATGGCGCAACTGGTGCGGGATTGCATCAATTTCGACGCAAATCCGACGTGTATCTCAAATTGATACCTACATGTTGTGGTGCACTGGGTTTTTGCCCCAAGAATGCGAACAGGGCCGCGCTTGCGACCCTGTTAGGTTGAGTATCAACAGATTCGTCCCCAGAATCATACCCAGGGGCGGGCCTGACTCACATGATCTTCGAACTTATCGATGTGATGGTCTTTTTCCATCGTCAGGCCAATATCGTCCAGACCGTTCAGCAGGCAGTGCTTGCGGTGTGGGTCAATGTCGAACTCGATGACCATGCCATCCGAAGTGGTAATCTGCTGATCTTCCAGATGCACGGTCATGCGGGCGTTTTCACCCTTGTGCGCGTCATCCATAAGAATCGCGTGATGCTCTTCTTCGACTACGATGGGCAGGATGCCGTTCTTGAAGCAGTTGTTGAAAAAGATGTCGGCGAAGCTGGTCGAGATCACCACCTTGATGCCGAAATCCTTGATCGCCCACGGCGCATGTTCCCGCGACGAGCCGCAACCGAAATTGTCGCCAGCCACCAGAATCTCGGTGTTGCGATAAGCGGGTTTGTTCAGAACGAAATCTTCGTTCTCGCCGCCATGATCGTGATAGCGCATCTCATCAAACAGCACGACACCCAGGCCAGAGCGTTTGATGGTTTTCAGGTGCACTTTGGGAATGATCATATCGGTGTCGATATTGATCAGTGGCATTGGGGCGGCCACCCCGTGGACTTTTTCGAACTTTTCCATTTCTACACTCCTGCGGGGTAGGGCCGCGCCCGTGCTCCGCGTTTAAGCTTCTTTCGCTTCTGTTGTTTCGTCCTTGGGTGCGTTCTTGATGAAGAACGCCATGAAGACCAATCCGAACCCGTTGAACAGCATCTCAATGCCCAGGAAGATCCCCAGTATGCTCAGCAGAGCAGCCGGTTCCTTGCCCACATAGGTCCAGATGATGCCGGCGAGGATGATCGACAAGATGCCCGAGATCATCGTGGGCCAGAAAAACTGCGTTCCTTTCATCTGGAACGACAGAATGACCCGCGCGATGCCGCCTGCCATGAACAGGATCAGCATCACGGTCGCCAGAGTCAGCGTGCCCTGCAGCGGATGATCCAGAAAGGACCAGCCCAGAAACAGCATGACCGCACCCATGATGAGTGACAGGATCTTGTTGCCAGTGCCTTCAACCGTGAAGCCACCAACGATCTGCATTCCGCCCGCAATCAATAGCAACACACCGGTTACTACTGTTACGGCAACGGACGCCACGACCGGTGCGCCCAATACGAACACCCCGAATGCTATGGACAAAAGTCCAAGCAGTAGCCATTTGACCCAATCACTCATGTTAGTCTCTCCATCAAATATCTAGATATGAGAGACTCTTACATCAATTCACGGACGTCTGTCAGCCGTCCTGTGATTGCCGCAGCGGCAGCCATTGCAGGGCTCAGCAGATGGGTACGCCCACCGCGACCCTGACGGCCTTCGAAGTTGCGGTTCGAAGTCGCGGCACAGCGCTCGCCCGGTTGCAGCTGGTCGGGGTTCATCGCCAGACACATTGAACAGCCCGCAAGACGCCACTCGAAACCGGCATCTTTGAAGATCTCGGCCAAACCTTCTTCTTCGGCCTGTGCACGCACCAAGCCCGAGCCTGGTACGACCATGGCGCGCATGCCGTCCTTGATCTTCTTGCCTTTCAGGATTTCCGCCGCAGCGCGCAGGTCTTCGATCCGACCGTTGGTGCAAGAGCCGATGAAAACAGTGTCGATTTCAACATCGCTCAGCTTTTGACCGGCTTCCAAGCCCATATACTCGATCGAACGGCGGGCCGCGTCGACTTTACCGCCTTCGAAATCTTCGGGATGCGGTACGGATGCGGTGATCGGCAGCACATCTTCGGGACTGGTGCCCCAAGTGACGACCGGCGCGATATCTTCACCACGCAGCGTGATGACTTTATCGAAATGCGCATCTTCGTCGGTGTAAAGCGTCTTCCACCAGTCCATCGCGGCTTCCCACTGCGCGCCTTTGGGGGCATGCGGGCGGCCTTTGACATATTCAAAGGTGGTCTCATCCGGCGCGATCAGGCCAGCGCGGGCACCGCCTTCGATGGCCATGTTACAGACGGTCATGCGCCCTTCCATCGAAAGATCGCGGATCGCTTCGCCGCAATACTCGATGACATAACCTGTGCCGCCAGCAGTACCGGTCTCGCCGATCACAGCCAGAGTGATATCTTTGGCGGTCACACCTGGCTGCAGTTTGCCGGTGATTTCGACCTTCATGTTCTTGGACTTCTTCTGGATCAGAGTCTGGGTGGCCAGAACGTGTTCAACCTCGGATGTGCCGATGCCGTGCGCCAGAGCGCCGAATGCACCATGAGTCGCCGTGTGGCTGTCGCCGCAAACAACGGTCATGCCGGGCAGGGTCCAGCCCTGTTCGGGGCCGACGATATGCACAATGCCCTGACGGACGTCGTGCACAGGGTAATAGTGAATGCCGAAATCTTTGGCGTTCTTGTCCAGTGCCTCGACCTGAATGCGTGATTCCGGGTTTTCGATACCATTCACACGGTCCGGCGTGGTCGGAACGTTGTGATCCGGCACGGCGATGGTTTTTTCTGGCGCGCGCACCTTGCGGCCCGCCATGCGCAGGCCTTCGAATGCCTGTGGGCTGGTCACTTCGTGCACCAGATGGCGGTCGATATACAGCAGGCAGGTGCCATCATCGGCCTCGTGGGCGACATGGGCATCCCAGATCTTGTCATAGAGTGTTTTGGGGGACATCGGTCCTCTCCCGTATGTAATGAGAAATAGCTGGCGAGTTGGCTTAGGCCGCCGATAGGCGGGCCAAGACCGTGCGGGCAGCCCCAAAGAACCGTTCACGCAGACGCGCGCGATCTTCCAGATTCTGTTCTTGGGCCACATTGAGTCTCATACGCACCAGATATAACGGGCATTCGTGTCAATCAAGGTTCAATCCCAACCGTCTCACTGCGGGCTTGCATCATCCAGCATCGCTGTCCAAGCTGACCTGCAGGAGAGGTGAATGAACCAGGATTTACTACCGGAGACGCTCTCGGAGCTTTACGCCAACATGACGGCGGCGTTTTCCTCGCAAATTGAAGGTCTGGCCGAGTTGATCGTCACCCCGGGATGGCGGCAGTATCAACTCATCATCATCTTGTTTCTCTGGGCAATTTCATTCTTGCTGAAACTGCTGACGCAGGGCCGATGGGAAACCTGGGCGAGGGCCCGGGTGGGATGGCCGAAATGGCGCTTGCGGATATTGATACAACTGATGCGCCGTCTGACGTTGGTCTATTTTGTGTTGCTGTCTGGTGGGCTTTATCTGGTGATGCAACAGGTCACATGGCCGTCGCGGAGCTACATACTTGGTGTCTTCGCAACGCTGGCTGTTGCATGGCTGGCCATCGCGTTGGTTTCGCGATTGGTGAGAAACCGAACGCTGCGACAAATATTTAAATGGTCTATGTGGGTCTATGCCACGTTGATTGCGTTGAACCTGACGGATGATGTAGCCGGTTTCCTTGATGGCGTCGCCATTTCTATCGGTGATCTTCATATCTCGGCGCTGGGCATCATCAAGGCTGTACTGCTGATTGGCGTCCTGCTGACTTTGGCGCGTGTCGGCACACGCGCGGCTGAGCGCGGCCTTACGAACAATCAAGACATAACACCATCGATGCAGGTTCTTCTGGCCAAGGGTATTCAGGTGCTGCTCTACGGGGCGGTGTTCATGGCGGCGATCCGCACCCTCGGGTTTGATCTGACTGGCATAGCGTTGCTGTCCGGGGCCATTGGCGTCGGGATCGGGTTTGGCCTACAAAAAGTGGTTTCGAACCTGATCTCAGGCATTATCATCCTGATGGACCGGTCGATCAAACCGGGCGACGTGATTTCACTCGGGGACACATTTGGTTGGATTAACGCGCTGGGCGCGCGCTATGTCTCGGTGGTTACGCGGGATGGTCGGGAATATCTGATTCCAAACGAAGATCTGATTACCAATCAGGTTGTAAACTGGTCGCATTCCGACCGTTTCGTGCGGTTGGATCTTGATTTCGGCACCAGCTACGACGACGACCCGCACAAAGTCCGCGCGACAGCGATCCGTGCCGTCAAGACGGTTGGTCGAGTGCTGAGTGGAGGCAAACATGAACCTGTCTGCCATATCACTGGTTTCGGTGACAGCAGCGTGGACTATGTGTTGCGCTTCTGGATCAGTGATCCGAACAAGGGTCTGACAAACATTCGGGGCAATGTTTTCCTGGCGCTGTGGGATGCGTTCAAGGTCGAAGACATCTCGCTTCCGTTCCCGCAGCGTGAAATCCGCGTATTGGGCGGCCCGGAGGCCGACGCCGAGGTGCAACATCTCGCCAAAGAGTGACTGGATGTGGGGCGCAGCGTCGGCCCTTTCATTGAAATGTTGCAATCCCCTTGTTACCCTATTAGTACCCCGGCGCCGGGGTTTGGCGGCGCGCAGCAAAGGAGGACTATGTCCTGTCTCTACATACACAGGCGGGTTTGCCCGCCGATGATGGGGCCGGTGTAATGGCCCACTCTCAGTCAATCAGCGACAAGCTGCTTGAACGTATCCTTTCCTCACTTTCCGATGACAAGGCCGAAGACGTCGTGCAGATCAACCTGCAAGGTAAGTCTTCTGTTGCGGATCACATGGTGATTGCCTCTGGTCGGTCGACCCGTCAGGTCTCGGCCATGGCGGAAAAGCTGACGGATCGCATCAAGCAGGAATTCGGTTTCACCTCGAAGGTCGAAGGCAAGGATGCCGGCGACTGGGTGCTGATCGATACGGGCGACGTGGTCGTCCATATCTTCCGCCCCGAAGTGCGTGAATTCTATCAGCTGGAAAAGATGTGGCTGCCTCAGGGCGGCAGCGCCTCGGCGAATTGAGGCGCCATCCCGGCCTGTATTGAGGGGCCGGAGGCGAGAGAGACATGCGTATCAGCATCGTTGCGGTCGGGCGATTGCGCGCCGGACCGGAGAAATCCCTGCTTGACGACTATCTGACCCGATTTGACCGGACCGGCCGCGCGCTGGGGCTTGGGCCTGCGCGCGTGATCGAGGTTGAAGACAAGAAAAACGCTGGCATGGGGGCCGAGGCCACCCTGCTGCGCAAGGCGCTGCCCAAAGGTGTGATGATCTGTACCCTAGATGAGCGCGGACGGGTGTTGTCCTCGCCTGATTTTGCAAAAAAGCTGGGTGGATGGCGCGACGCGGGCCGACAGGATCTGGCGCTGATCATCGGCGGAGCGGACGGAATAGACCCTAATCTGCGGGCGGAGGCTGATTTTTCCCTATCCTTTGGGTCAATGGTCTGGCCCCATATGTTGGTCCGTGTGATGCTGGCCGAGCAACTTTACCGGGCCGCGACCATCCTTTCAGGCGGCCCTTATCACCGGGTCTGACATGGCGCAGCTATTGATCGTCTACCACTCGCGCACCGGCGGCACCCGGCAAATGGCTGAAGCCGCAGCCGAAGCAGCGCGGGATGAAGCGAACACCATCCTGAAAACCGCCGATCAGGCCGGGCCAAACGACCTGCTGGCCGCCGATGGCTATATCTTCTGCGCACCCGAGAACCTGGCTGCGATTTCGGGTCTGATGAAAGAGTTTTTCGACCGCTGTTATTATCCTGTGCTGGGGAGGATCGAAGGTCGACCCTATGCGCAGATGGTCTGCGCCGGATCAGATGGTGAGAATGCCGCGCGACAGATGGCACGGATCGCAACGGGGTGGCGGTTGAAAGAGGTGCAACCGCCCCTAATCATCTGCACTCATGCGCAAACACCCAAGGCGATCTTGGCCGAAAAGATCATTCCCGAAGAACAACTTGAAAACTGTCGTGAGGTTGGAGCGGCCTTGGCCGCAGGTCTCAGCCTCGGGGTGTTCTGAGGGTCAGTTCAGATCGACCACGGTCGTGTCTTCGCTCCAACCACCGACATTGTCGCGCGCCTGAATTTGCACCTGCGTGGTCCCGTCCGGAATCACCACCCCGCCAAGTGACCGTGTAAAGGGCTGCTCATCGACATGAGGGTGATGCAGCACACGCATCCCCAGCTCGTTCCCCTGCATATCCAGAACACGCCAGCCGTCGGCATAGTCATCCCATCCGGTGTCGGAGTGGCGGATCGTGACGTCGAAGCGCCAGGTGTCCCCATTTGATTGGGCCGAAACCTGTTCGACCGTCGGAGGGTCGGCGAATGCGGGGCTGGCCAGTAAGGCGCTGAGAATCAGATATCGCATGGGGCCAAACTATGCGCTCGCGCATGGCATTGCGATCACGACTCTGTGTTTGGTGGCGCAGTCATGATTACGGTGCGCGAATGCGAGGCGAATTCGCGACGATAGAGCACACCGAATGTGACGATTGAGCTTAGGATCAGGGCTACCGGTCCAAGTATCCATGCGATTGAAGCCAACGCAAAATATGTCGCCCGCAACGCGCGATTGAAACTACGAGCCGCCGTGATGCAGATATCAGCGGATTGTGTGGCGCGTGGATAGGCCTGTGGATCATCGGGGTCATTTGGAACAGCGGCCATCAGGATTGCGCAATACCCAAACAGGCGATGCGACCAGACAAATTTCAGAAAAGCGTTCGACAGAAAAAGCAGAATAATCAGTATCTTGATTTCCCAAACCATGGCAGGCGCACGGCCGATGGCAAGATCTTCAGCAACCCCAGCAAGGCGTTCGGTATTGCCAAGCAATGCCAAACCGCCGCCTATTGCAATCATGATTGTCGAAGCGAAGAACGTGCTGCCCTGGCGCATGGCCGAGATCACTTGTGCATCGAACACACGCGGCTGGCGCGTCACCATTTCACGCATCCAGACCTTGCGGAAATCATCCATCATCAATGAAACCGACGGTTTCTGAGAGGACGGATTTTCGATCCTCCACCCAATCCCTAGCCATGTCGCGAACAACAGCAAAACGGCTGCATAGTCCAGCGAGGAAAACAGTAATGTGCGGTCGATCCAGGTCATGCCGCGACACTATTGTTGGATTCGGTAACTTGCCAGCCGATAAAATTGGTAATATAATTTTACCAAATGGAGGATCAGCGATGGAAATGCCCAAGCCAAATCCGGATGTCTTAGCACGCAAGCAGGCATTGGTTGCGCGACTACAGCAAGTGCTGCCGAAGGATGCTGTTATCCATGAAGAGGCCGAGACCAGGGCTTATGAATGTGATGCGCTGACCGCCTATAAATGCCCGCCAATGCTGGCTGTACTGCCTTCGACCACGCAGCAGGTTTCCGATGTCTTGCGCATTTGCCATGAACTGGGTGTGCCGGTTGTACCGCGCGGCGCGGGCACGTCATTGGCCGGTGGCGCCCTGCCGACGGCAGATTGTGTGATTCTAGGCGTTGCACGGATGAACGAAGTTCTGGAAATCGATTACGACAACAGGTTTATCAAGGTGCAATCCGGCCGAACCAACCTGAGTGTAACCGGTGCCGTTGAAGAAGAGGATTTCTTTTACGCCCCCGATCCCTCATCTCAGCTTGCCTGCGCCATTGCCGGGAATATCGCGATGAATTCGGGCGGGGCGCATTGCCTGAAATACGGGGTGACGACCAACAATCTGATGGGTGTGACTATGGTCATGATGGATGGCAGCGTGGTCGAAATTGGAGGTGCCTATCTGGACGCTGGCGGGTTGGACCTGTTGGGTGTTATCTGCGGATCCGAAGGGCAATTGGGTGTCGTAACTGAAGCAACGTTGCGCATCCTGCGCAAACCTGAGGGCGCGCGTCCCGTTCTGATGGGCTTTGACGATAATGAAGTAGCCGGTCAATGCGTCTCTGACATAATCAAATCGGGCATATTGCCTGTCGCGATCGAGTTCATGGACCGCCTTTGTATTCGAGCCTGCGAGAATTTCGCCCAAGCGGGTTATCCTGATTGCGAGGCGTTGCTGATCGTCGAAGTTGAAGGATCAGAGGCAGAGATCGATAGTCAGTTGTCGAAGATTATCGAGATCGCCAAGCGGCATAATCCGGTTGAGCTGCGAGAAAGCCAATCGGCTGATGAAAGCGCCCGTATTTGGCTGGGGCGGAAATCGGCCTTTGGCGCGATGGGGCAAATCAACGATTATATGTGTTTGGATGGGACGATCCCGGTCTCATCGCTACCCTTCGTCCTGCGCCGGATCGGGGAGCTGAGCAAAGATTATGGCCTGCCAGTCGGCAATGTGTTCCATGCCGGTGACGGCAACATGCACCCCTTGATCCTGTTTGACGCCAACAAACCCGGCGATCTTGAGAAATGTGAAGCGTTCGGGGCGGACATCCTGAAGCTTTGCGTTGATGCGGGGGGCTGCCTGACTGGTGAGCATGGGGTCGGCATCGAAAAGCGTGATCTGATGACACACCAATATGAACCACAGGATCTTGAGGCGCAGATGGCGGTGAAAGATGTGTTTGACCCGAATTGGCTGTTGAACCCAGCCAAGGTGTTTCCGCTAAAGGCGTCTGCCACGCGCAGGATGGCTGCGGAATAGATGAGCCTTCCCCATCAATACCCAGAGTATTTGCGAAAAGATGAAGTGCCATGACACCTGAAACCGAGGCTGAACTTGCGGACATCGTTGCCGGCCTGGATGGCCCAGTGCGTATTGCCGGAGGCGGCACGCGCGGCCTTGATGGGCCCGAGCCTGTGCTGAACCTGTCGGGACTGCACGGAATTACACAGTATGAGCCGGGCGCATTGACTCTGGTCGCGCTTGCCGGGACTCCAGTGAGTGAGATCGAAGCGGCTTTGGAGGCCGAGGGCCAGCAACTGGCGTTCGAGCCGATGGATCATCGCGGTTTGCTGGGCACCACGGGGGAACCGACAATCGGCGGTGTTGTCGCGGCCAACATCTCGGGGCCGCGTCGAATTCAGGCTGGCGCGTGCCGGGATTTCCTGTTGGGCGTACGTTATGTCGACGGGTTGGGGCAGGTGATCAAGAATGGCGGGCGGGTGATGAAGAATGTCACCGGTTACGATCTGGTCAAGCTCATGGCGGGTTCCTGGGGCACGCTAGGGGTGCTGTCCGAGGTCTCACTGAAAGTGCTGCCTAGACCTGAGATCGAGACCACTCTGGCAGTCGGGGCCGCTGATGTAGGAACCGCAGTTGATCTCATGTCCACTGCCCTGAAATCCCCCTTCGAGGTGAGCAGCGCAGCCTATGATCCACTGGGTGGGCAGGCGCTGTTGCGGATCGAAGGATTTGCCGACTCGGTTGCCTATCGGGTAGGTCGATTGCGCGAAATCCTTGGGGGCGAATGCACCGAGTTAGAGAATTCGAGGAACCGCTGGGTCGATCTGCGTGATCTACGTGCGTTTAAGGATCTGCAAGGTGATGTCTGGCGCTTATCGGTGAAACCCGGCGATGCAGCCAGCCTTGCAGAACGGATAGACGCGGATCGAACCCTATTTGACTGGGGCGGGGGCTTGATCTGGGTATTGGTGCCAAAGGGCACCGATCTGCGTGCACGACTGGGTCACTTTGAAGGACATGCAACGCTGGTACGTGCAGAGGCTGACACCATTGTTGAATTTGGGCGGTTCCAACCGGAGAGCACGCAGATTCAGTCTCTAACAAAGGCAATTCGGAAGAGATTTGACCCTCGGAACGTGTTCAATCCGGGTCTGATGGGGTAGGCGATGCAGACGAAATTTACCGAAAAGCAGTTGCAAGACCCAGCGATTCAGCGATCCAATGAGAT
The DNA here is from genome assembly GCF_056537265.1 of Ruegeria sp. CG1. Classification (NCBI taxonomy): domain Bacteria; kingdom Pseudomonadati; phylum Pseudomonadota; class Alphaproteobacteria; order Rhodobacterales; family Roseobacteraceae; genus Ruegeria; species Ruegeria sp. CG1. The sequence goes on from NZ_JBQFRF010000009.1 coordinate 33,510, forward strand.
ACTACGAAATTGTGTTCACTGTGGTTTCTGTACAGCAACCTGCCCGACTTATCAGGTGCTAGGCGATGAGTTGGATAGCCCTCGCGGGCGCATCTATCTAATCAAGGACATGTTGGAGAATGAGCGTGTTCCGGACGAAAAGACTGTCAAGCATATCGATCGCTGCCTATCTTGCCTCGCCTGCATGACCACGTGCCCCTCGGGCGTGCATTACATGCACCTCGTGGACCACGCACGGGAATATATCGAAGACAACTACAAGCGCCCGTTCTCGGATCGGGCTCTGCGCTGGATATTGGCCAGAATCCTGCCTTATCCGTCACGCTTTCGCTGGGCTCTAATCGGGGCAAAGCTGGGTCGTCCGTTCCGGTTTCTGATGCCGGATGCCCGGCTGAAGGCGATGCTGGACATGGCGCCGAGATATATTCCACCGGTTAGTCGCAATGATGACCCTCAGAGCTTTGCAGCAAAAGGCGCTAAGAAGAAACGCGTCGCCCTGATGACGGGCTGTGCGCAAAAAGCGCTCAACACCGACATCAACGACGCGACGATTCGCCTGCTGACCCGATTGGGCTGCGAGGTCGTTGTCGCCGAAGGTGCCAGCTGTTGTGGCGCATTGACCCATCACATGGGTAAAAACGGTGAAAGCCATGCGTCTGCTGCAGCCAATATCCGGGCCTGGACACGCGAAATGGATGGTGATGGTCTGGATGCGATCGTGATCAACACCTCGGGGTGTGGGACCACGGTTAAAGATTATGGGCACATGTTCCGCAGTGATCCGCTGGCGGTGGATGCGGGGCGTGTATCCGCCATGGCGATGGATATCAGTGAGCTTTTGGTGCAGCTAGAGATGCCGGACAGCGACAAGAAAGAACTGGTTGTTGCCTACCACGCGGCGTGTTCATTGCAACATGGGCAAAAGGTTACCTCTTATCCCAAGAACCTGCTGAAATCTGCTGGATTCACAGTGTTAGAGCCTAAAGATAGTCATTTGTGCTGTGGCAGTGCAGGAACCTACAACCTGATGCAGCCTGAGATTTCGGGTCAGTTGAAACAACGAAAAGTGCGCACGCTTGAGGCTAGGAATCCTGATGTTATCGCGGCAGGTAACATCGGATGCATGATGCAAATCGGCTCTGGGACTAACACGCCCGTTGTCCACACAGTCGAGTTGCTGGACTGGGCCACCGGAGGGCCGGAACCGCGCGCATTGCGCGACGGCATGGCTGGGGTACCCCAACTGCGCTGATCGATTGCTGCACTCGCGCATCAGGTCCGGTTGAAATTCATCCAAGGGTCAATTGCCCTATTTTCGCCGCACCAACGGCATACGAATCTTGGTCGGACCTCATGACCGGAGACCCGCGTGCGCAACTGGATCACGGCTATTGTCTTCAGCTTGCTGCCCTTGGCAGGACAGGCGCAGGATACTGGGCTTAGGAGCCTGGAAACCACCGATGCTGGGCGCGAGTGGATGGCAGTTGGTCGGCTGGATATCGACGGCACCGGGTTTTGTACCGGATCGCTGATATCTCCGACTCTGGTACTGACGGCTGCGCATTGTCTGTACGACAAAACCACGAAACAGCGAATTAATCCGGCCCGGATCGAGTTTCTGGCCGGTTGGCGCCTCGGTTCCGCCTCGGCTTATCGCCCGGCGCGTCGAACAGTGGTTCACCCCGACTATGTGTATGAAGGCAATGTTTCTGCAACGCGGGTGCGTCATGATATTGCGCTGATCGAGCTGTGGCAGCCGATCCGCAACACCTCGGTTATTCCTTTCGAAACCGGACGTCGTCCTGCCCGCGGTCAAGAGGTGGGGGTTGTCTCGTACGCGCATGACCGCGCCGAAGCGCCAGCACTGCAGGAAGTCTGTTCCGTCATTGGGAGACAGGCTGGAATTCTGGTTATGTCCTGCAACGTGGATTTCGGGGCATCCGGCGCGCCGATCTTTTCGTTTGACGGCGAGCGGCCACGCATTGTGTCGGTCGTTGCAGCGAAGGCCGAATTGCAGGGTCAACGCGTTGCGCTGGGCACCGCCTTGGATGAATCGCTGGAATTGTTGCGGGCCGAGCTTTCGCAGGGGCGGGGTATGAACGCCACATTGGACAACAACACCAAAAACCTCGGAGCAAAGTTCATTAAGCCATGATGCGTGTTTTTCTAAGTATCACCTTGCTTGTTTCTATTCTCGTAACTGCCGCGCAGGCCCAGACCAGCGGCAAGCGCCGACTGACGGATCGCGATGATCTGTATGGGTGGGAGGCGGTCGGACGTCTGGATATCGGCGAACAGGGCTTTTGCACCGGTACTTTGATCGCAAAGGACATCGTGCTGACAGCGGCGCATTGCGCTGTGAGCAAGGCCACCGGAAAACCCTATGCCCCCGGTGAATTGACCTTTCGCGCCGGTTTGAGCGACGGTCAGGCGCTTGCGGATCGCAAGGTCATCCAGATTGCGACCCATCCCGATTTTGTTGCCAATGCGCCGGTATCGGCGTCACGTGTTCGAATTGATGTGGCTCTAATGCGGCTGGAAGAGCCGATTCCCTATTCGATTGCTGATCCGTTCGCCCTGCACAGCGGCCGCGTCAGCGACAGCGAAATCAGCGTCGCCTCGTATGGTCGCGGTCGGGCCGAGGCGATCACGCGCCAACGCTCTTGCCGCATCCTGCAACGCGGGCAGGGGCTGATCAGCTTTGATTGCGATATTACATTCGGTTCGTCGGGCTCCGCTATTTTAGCAAAAAAAGGCCCGCGTTGGCAGATCCTGTCGGTTGTTTCGGCGGGCGCATCGGATGGTCAACGCAAGATCGGCTACGGGATGGAGCTGTCGGGGATTGTCTCGGAACTCAAGGCGATATTGCGTCGTGACGCGCCCCGACCCACGGCAACAATCCGCAGATTGCAGCCGGGTTCAGCCAAGTCCAATTCGGGTGCTAAATTCCTCAGCGCGGGCGGGTCTTGAACCCAGTCCTTTTACTTCCCATCTGAGTTTTACCGGATCGCCAAAGCTGGGGTCCGGCATAAATCACCGCCCGTCCATTTCGGAGGGCAATTTCGTGAATCGCTCAAAGATGAGGATACGACATGCGTACATTTGACTTCGCACCACTTCACCGCGCAACCATCGGTTTCGACCAGATTGCAGACATGATGGACCGGGTTTTGACCAATGACGTGGCTCAGCCCAGCTATCCCCCTTATAACATCGAAAAGACCGATGCTGATACCTACCGCATTTCGGTCGCTGTTGCCGGGTTTTCCGAGGCCGATCTGTCGGTTGAGGTAAAGGAAAATTCTCTGGTGGTTTCCGGCAAGAAAGCTTCGGACGAAAAAGAGCGCAGCTACCTGCACCGTGGCATCGCCACCCGCGCGTTCGAGCGCCGCTTTGCTCTGGCCGACCACGTTCGTGTCACCGGCGCGAGCCATGAAAACGGCATGCTGAACATCGATCTGAAGCGCGAAGTGCCAGAAGCGCTGAAACCGCGCCGGATCGAAATTTCGTCTGGCAAGGCCATTGAAAAGGACGTGGTTGACGCCAAAGCCGTGAACTGAGGCTGTTGATCACTTAGCGACAGTCCCGCCTCTCTGGATTGTCGCACCACACGCCCCGCGTTCCTCCAGGCGCGGGGCGAAGTTGTATCCATCGCAACAAGGACTTGGTGGGCAACACGTTTTCACGAAAATCTGGCAATAGTTTAGGTCGTCAGGCTAGTCTCTTCTGGAACACTTCAATGAACTGAATTTTGTTCACTGCCTACAGAGGGAGACGAAATAGATGCGAATGAAATCCGTTTTTGCCGCTATAGTCTGTGCCGTTGTTGCATCGACCACACTGACCGCGACATCAACCCGTGCCAACGATACAGGAGCGCTTATCGCTGGGGTCGCGTTGGGTGTGCTGGGAGCGTCGATCGCCAAACACCATCACAAGCACGGATCAAAATACCAGAAGCACCCGCACGTTTCGCCCGAGGAGAATGCGATCGGGCTTTGTATGCATCGGACCCACACCGCCATGAGCAATCAAGGCTACTATGCCGTCGATTTTGAGCGGACGCTTTCCTATACGACAAATTCTGATGGCATCGATCTGATTGATCTGGAGGTCGCGCGCTCGAAGGACAGCAATGATGCGCGGAGCCACATAAAAGCCCATTGCGCTATTCAAGATGATGCTGTGGTTAATTTCCGCTACTCAAACTACTGAGCTTGCCCTTCGGCAACTTCAACTTAAGAAATCCAAGAGCTTCTATTTTCCCTTCTGAAAACCAGTAGGCAATGTGTCTCGGCCTTGTCTCTGCGTCTATCTTTTTAGCGTCGAGTTTGTCACAGTCTTGGTGATTTGGAGACCCAAGGGGATGTAAATTGCCATAACATTCCCTATGTCATTGGATGATAAGAAGAATAGGGATAGCAGATGTCGAACCAGCAATTCGAAGCATTGATTCAAGAGACGCAACAGAAAGTCCGCGAAAGCCAGTCGCAGATTGAAGGCTTGACCTCACGGATCGAAGCGGCGCGTGCCAAGATCGGAACCGCAGAGGCAGATATCGACATTGAAAATGCCACTTTGGAAGATGTGCACGCCCATACCGAGGTGATGAACGCCAACATCGCTGAGTTGATCATGGGGCTCGACGACGTGACCAACGCGTTTTCCAAGGATTTCGACGAAATGCGTTCGAAAACCGGGTGGGAGTCGTTCGTCGGCATCTTCGCCAAGGCCAAATCCGAGTCCATGCGGCAGGAACGCATGCGCACCGCCAATATTGATGACAAGCTGCAGGACCTGATCGCCAAGTCCGATGTGATCGTAAAATTGCTGGAAGGGCAGTTGTCGGTACTGGAGGAACAGCGCGTCAAGGTCGAAGACAACCTGACTGTCACGCTGGATGACCGTGAGGCGACGGTGGCCGAGTTGGAAGCACTGCGCGCCGAGATTCAGGGTATGGACCCAACAATCATCACGCTGGAAAACAAGATCAGCGTCGAACAGGATGCTGCCGCCCGCACCCAGTTAGAGACTGAATTGGCCGAATTGAACAAGCAATACAACGCCAAGGTTCAGGAAGAGCAGGTCAAGCTGGCCAAGTCTCAGACGCTGGAACGCTATATCGAAAAGGGCAAAACCTGGGTCGACTCACTGCAAAACCAGGCGGCGACGCAGATGGTGCTGATCAACAAGCTGCAGACAGACACGCAACAGCGCGTGGTGCTGTATGACGCCCTGACCAAATCGCTGAAAACAGCACAGCAGCAGGACGTGGCCCACCGCATCAACGAGATCGGTGTGCAGACGGACCAAGAGGCGCAGACCGCCATGGCCGCCATCGGCACCGCGACCAATCAGAAAATGGCCGACATGCTTGAGGCGCATGAGGACCACATGGTCTTTGCCCGCGACGTGCTGGAGAAAAAGGCCAAGGCGGATGAACGCTTTGCCCGCCGGTTCGCCTCGATTGTCGAGAAGCATGACAAGAATCTGTATGGCGGGTGAGGCGCTTCAGTGACGTTCCGTTCCAAAGGCAAGCCAAAAGGAATACGCGACAGGTTCAGAATAGGGATTCTCTTTGTTGTCTTTGGCGGGTTCCTAACTTTGCTTCTTCTGACAGCTGATTGGATGCCAGACCATTTGGTGATTAAACTTGTGCTGATAGCGGGTTTTCTTTTGGTGACATTCTGCCTCTGCGTTCTGTTCGCCAACGGTCTCATCAAGCTTGAACAGCTTGATGAGAAGTTGTTCGGTCGCCGACAAAGAAAAGAGCGCGTGGATAATGACTGACCCCACCCAAGACCATGTCGGTCTGACCGACACCTTTGCCTCGCGCCGCTATTTCCGCAAATTCGAGGTGATCACAGTCCACCTCCTACGCGTAGCCGCGACGATGGAAGTCGAGGGCGTGATCAGCAAGCAAGAGGTGCGGATCGTGTCGCGCTATCTCTCAGGGCTGCTCTACACCTTCCGCGCGCTCAGCATGAAATACCTGCTGGTCGGGCGTGATACGGGGCGGTTTTTTGGCAGCCTTGCGATGGACAAGCGCGATAGCGGGTTTCCGGTGGCGGCAGAGTTGCTGACCATGGCCAATGACGCGCAGCAGGCGCAGGTGCATCTGGCGAATATGCCGTCCGAAGATGACCTGAAAACAGACATGGTCCGCACGATCATTGGTGACCGGGAAATCCCCACCAAGTTGCAATTTGCGCTGTCCCAAAGGCTCTATTACCAGGAATTGCTGAAAGGTCAGCTGTTCTGGGCCCGCAACGATCCCGAGTGCCACTGGATCGGGAATGAGGGCGAACGGCGGAAGTTCATGATCCACTGGGCGGTCTATGACAGCCAGATCAACCTGCCAGTGATCTACCTGATGCAACTGGAGGACAGCGGCAAAACCGCCCTTCCCAAAGACCAACGCCGCTGGCCCGAAGTGCAGGCGCATCTGATGGCGCAGTCTCTGGGCGGGTTGAAACTGGTGACCATAGCCAAAGGGTTCGATCAGGATTTCGACGACCTGCACCCCAAACACCTGCGCCGCATTCATGTGGGGCCAATGTATTCCTCGGCCTATACCGAACAATCCGGCCCCCTGCGGCAGGTGCTGGAGGATGCGCAATCTCCGCAAGGTCAGGATTGGGCGCTGGCCTGGACCACGGAAGAGCTGGAAAGCGAAGATGTGATCGAAGAGCGGGCCGGATGGTTCTCGACCGTCGAACGCGAGGTTTTTGCCTTGGATCCGTTCGGCGGGCAGGGGGCCGAAACCGGCGCTACCCGTACCCAGCGGTCGATCATCCTGCCCCAGCGTCCGTTTCAGGTGCTGGCCGAACGCAATCCGCCGGGTTTTGCCGATGTGCGCAAGTTCGTGGTCAGCAAGGCCGGACAGGTGTTGAGATATTGAGACCAGAGGCGGGCTGAAGCCCGCCCTACGTGATAAGAGTAGGCCGGGCTTCTGCCCGGCATTGCGAGGAAAAACATGAGTTTGACGTCAGATCAGATGGAATTGCGCGAAGACGACATTCGTAAGCACTATCCGGCAGCGACCGCTTTGCTGAGCGGTTTCGAGCACGCTCCGCGTATTGCCAAAGCGGTTGAAACGACTGTCGAACGATCCCCTGGTGTCTCTACCGGGCGGCGGTTTCGGTCGACGACGCCGGGTCTGGTGACACGCCGTACTGCCCGCAGGGACGGGGTGCATCTAGTCGAACGGATCGAAGCGTCAGATGACGGGGATACTCTGGTCTCGCCGCCACAGGCGACTTTGCAACAGGCGATACGACGTGCCATCGCAATCGCTCTGGCCGTGGCCGAGGCTTATGCGGAACAGACTCCGCTGGCGGATCTGAAGCGCGCGAATTTGGCCGGAGATCTACCTGCCGCCCGCAAGACCGAATTCTCGGAACTGCTGACTGCCGAGGCTCTGATCACCTCGCACACCTTCGGCAATGCGCTGGCGTACTTGATCTCCTCGCATCTGGGAGAGACCACTGTCGATATCGGTGAGATCGAAGAGGTCCTGACCGACAACGGCCAACTCGCCTTGCACGGCGCGCTGTGGGAGTTGGACCAGACCCTTGCCAAACACGCCCCCGATGATGCCCACCTGATCGCGGCTACCAGCGCTTATGCCGAGCAACTGTTGGAAAAGGTCGCTCTACGCGCCCAGTCCGCAGGCCATCTGGCACCGTTCCAGAGTGCCGCTTGGCATATCGAGGCAGATGATCTGACCATCCGGGGCTTCGAACCGGCATCAAAGGCCAAATCCACCACCCTGACCATGACGTTCAAGAAACCGAACGAGGTGGTCGGCAACCATATCGCCAAATATCAGGCGATGAAGCTGGCCAAGATGGTGATGGCCTATGATTTCGACCGCCGTCTGAACCCGTTTGCTGAGCTTGGCGGGTTCATCTTTACCTTCATGGGTGATGGCAAACCGGGCACCGGCAAGACCACGCTGATCCAGATGATGGCCGGGCTGATCAACGACTATTGCCAGAACGCGGGCTATCCGTTCCGCTACCAGAACCTGAGCACCGATAATATCGACAGCTATCAGGGCAAATCCGGCCAGAATGCCAAGGCCTTTATCAACACGATCATCGACCCCTCGGTCATCGGTTTCGGCACGATCGACGATATCGACCAGCTTGCGGGCAAACGCGGCGATCGGCAGTCGTCAGCCGGGCAACTGGAAATCACCGCCGTTCTGATGGAGAGTTTTGCCGGGGCCAACACCGTCGTGCGCGGTAATTGCACCTTTGGCATGTTCTCGAACTACCCCGAGAATGTGGACGACGCCCTGCGCCAGCGGGCGGGCGCGCGGTTCCTGGTGGATGGGCCGCAAACGCGCGAGGATTACATTGACATCCTACACCTGCTGATGGGCCGTAACCACGACATCCCGCTGGGTGAACACGAAGCCTATGCCGCGCAGGAGATCAAAAAGGCCGTCGCCGCCAGTTTTGAAAGCCACTCCCGTCCACATGAGGATGCCCTGCTGCAGGTCTATGACCGGGTGTCTGGCGAGATCGGCCAGATGGACACGATTGCCAAGCTGGGCACCTACCTCAAGGCGATCCAGCAGGCGGATGAGCGGTTCACCGGCCGTGCGATCAAGAACATCACCGACGCGGTCAAGGTCCGCGCGATGGATTTCGAACTGCCCGACGAGTGGATGGAAAACCCCGACCTGTTCCTGTTCCGCGACTACGACACCAAGAAGGCGATGATCGACGACCTGCGCCAGCCGATCACGGTGGAAATGGTAATCCAGGAGATCAACCGCTACGCCGACAGCGAATTCCGCTATGCCGACAAGAGTGACGAGGTCGCCATCGAAAACGCCGTGCGTGAGATGGGTCGGATGGAAGAGGCCAAGCGGCGGTATCTGGAGGGGAAGGGGTGAATTATTTGATCGCTATAGGTCTGCCTCTTCTACTGAGCACTGTGGTTGCTATTCCAATAGGGTTCCGAGCCTATCGAACATCTCGTGCGGCTAAAGAAAGCGGAAAGAAATGTTTTCTTCCTTTCTTCGTATATGGCGCGGTTTGCGCTGTTCTGGCAATTCTTACCAGCTACACTTTGATGGATTTTTTTGTCGACCGATTTGCCGTGGACGTTGGCAACGCAAATCCCGCAGATGTAATGGTCTATTTTCAGCTACAGTTCTGGTTGATTGCAGTACCCCTTGGTTTCGCGATCATTTTTGCATTTGCAAAAGGACTGCGAGCATGAGTTTCGAATTCTTGGAGCACAGGTTTCTGTTTGAGAGTGATATCGCGGCGCAGCCGCGACGCGCCCGACCCGGCCCCCAGGGCGGGCGCGTTCCGCACCCACCCTCAGGCCGGGCGCATCGCTACCGTTGCGCGGGAAGGCAATTGTTATGATCCGCCTCATCGAAAATGGCCTGATGTTCGGCAACCTCGTCCACATCTCCAGCCCGGCCTTAGTCGAGCGATATAACCGCGCACTGCAGCATCTGGCGGGCAAGACCACGGCGCTGACGGATTTCCATGTCGATATCTCGGGCTATTCGCCAGAGGTGGGGATGGAGCTGGAGGACGAGCTTTATCTCAACCCCAACGGGGTCAACCGGCAGTTCATCCTGCTGACGACCGAGCAGAAACGCGCGCCCCTTCTGAACGTCAAGTTCTCGACCTCGCGCGATATCCTGCGTGAGTTCATCGAGATGAACGAGGCGCAGCTGTTTGCTCTAACCGCCACCGATGCGGTGGCCGGAGAGCTGGTGAACTCGGTCATCAAACTCACCACCCCGCGCGACCTGTTGAACCTAAGCAAGATCGAGATCGAGGCCGACACCGTGGGCGGCACCCTGCGCAAAGCCCAGCAGCTAGCGGGCATGGTCGAACGCTTCAAAACCGAAGAGGATGCATGGTTCGACGATGTGCTGATCGCAAAGATGATCGAAACGGCCAAGGAAACCGGCGACGTCACCCGCAACCCCGTCCGCCTGCGCCACACCGCATTCGAGCAGCGTAATTTCTGGACGGCACACTTTGGCGGGCTCTACCTGTTCCCGGATATGGATCACCCGGCGGCGATTTGCATAGGCGAAAAGCCCGACGATATGCCGATCAAATACATTTTTGACCCGTCGCAGCGGAACCAGATTGCCAAGTTTCTCGACTACAACGATCTGGTTGAACCTATCGTTAAGGCGCGCGGCGTGGATGCTGCCGCGATCCTGCAACAGAAAATGGACTTTCTGACCATTGCTGCGGCTGCTGACGCAGATGTTGATCTGAGCGGGCTGGATCGCAGCGATATGCGACGACTGGCCCGCAATCACGCCGATCGCCTACCCGAGGCGTACCACGGCCTCGCACAACTGTTGCGCTGGGCGACGGATGGTGGGCGCTGGCCACGCATCACCTCGGATCATCCCGCCTATTTCTACACATTGCGCGCAGCCGATACGCCGAACCGCGATCTGGTGAATATGCTGTTGACCGAATTGGCTCCGCTGGATCCGCGGCAGATGTTCATCTGCCACAAGGAATTGTTTTATAGTACTTACAGGACCTGGCCCGAGACCAAAAAAGCCTATGTTGCCGACTTCCTTGCCCGCGAGTATCAGGTGGACAAGGCTGGTGCGCGGGCGGCTCTATTTGGTCATGAACCGGATATGACCGGCAATGACCGGGTCAGCGAAACAGTGATCGCACGGGTCGGCCCTTGGGGCGCGGTCAGGAGAGATTAAGATGTTCGGAGCGATGCGCCTGTTTCTGATCCTGCTGGTGATCCAGACGATTGCCTATTTCGCGCTGTCCTTTTACTCGCGAGGAGTTAGGCGGCGAAAGTTGGAGACGTGGTGGGACGAAAAGGGCAAAACCGGTAACAAAGAAGCGTTTGTTGCGCGTGGTTTGCACGTCTACGACAACTCATTCCGGCGCAAACTGATTTTGGGTGTCTATATTGTACCTTGGGTGGCGATTGGCGCGCTGATCTACATCGTGAATTACATGTGAGGGTTAAGGCATGGCCTATGTGAAATGGGCGTTCATTATCATCTTCTGGGGCACGATCGCCGTGATCTTGCAGTATTCCCTACCGCAGCACGATGTGGTGCGGATCGTCAACACCTATGAGGAACGTCAGGACCTGACGGACTGGACGCGGATCTTCTGGTCCGAGCCTGAAGATCAATCCACCAGCCTGTCAAACCGCGATGTACAGTTCATTCAGGCCGTACGCGCCAACGGGAAGCCGATTGTCTATCGCAACGAAGACACTGGTTGGGGCTGGCCGCCTTATTTCAAGTTCGACACTGCGAACCTTTACACCGAGGCCAACGATGCCAAGTCGACCAAAGATAACCCCGATTGGGTGGTCGTAACGCACTACGGCTGGCGGAATGAATTCATGTCGATTTTTCCCAACGCAATTTTCATCCGGCATGTCGAGGGGCCGGATGTCCGCATCATCCCCTGGTTCAATATTATCTTCCTGACTGTGCTTGCTGCGCTGGTTTGGGCCATTTGGGTTCGCTGGCGGCGGTTTCGGCAAAAGAAGATCGATCCTGTTTTGGAGAACATGGAAGATGGTCTTTACGCCGCTGGTGATGCAATAGATGAAAAGCGCAAGGGCTTTCGCCGCTGGCTGGACAGTTGGAAATCAAAGTAAAGTGGTACGCCAAAAGGCGTGCGCCGTGGTCTGACTGCTCATCTCACGATGAACTCAGCATGAAGCGCCCCGGCAGCCTTGATGGTTTTCAGGATGTCGATCATATCGCGTGGCGACACGCCCAAGGCGTTCAACCCGGCGACCACTTCGGACAAGGTGGTTGCCTCGGGGATTTCTGCAAGCCCCGTTCCTTCTTCCTCTCCGATCCCAGCGTAGGTGCGCGGAACAACGACTGTTTCGCCTCGCGCAAACGGATTTGGCTGAACAGCAATCGGGGCTTCCTCGACTGTGAGGGTCAAGTTGCCCTGCGATACCGCGACGCGTGAAATCCTGACGTCCCGACCCATGACAATTGTGCCCGATCTTTGATCCACCACGACGCGGGCTTTGCTTTCGGGTTCGACCAGAATGTTTTCAATACGTCCAATGGCATGCGCGGTTGATACGGCCCGCGTCGCCTCAATGCTCAACTCCACAGTGCCGGAATCGCGCATGAGTGCGACGGCGCGGTTGAATTCTCTGTTGATGGCGGCCTCAATGCGGCTTGCGGTCGTGAAATCCGGTTCTCTCAGCGCCAGCCTCAGTTGAGTCAAATCAGCAAGCTGAAAATCGATCTCGCGCTCCACACGCGCGCCCGAGGGTATGACGCCCGATGTCGGCACCCCGCTTACAACCGACGCTGCTTCGCCTTCAACCGCAGCGCCTCCGGCTAGCACTGTCCCTTGCGCCACGGCATAAATCTGACCATCTGCTGCATTCAGGGGTGTCATGATCAATGTCCCCCCAAGAAGTCCTTTGGAATCTCCGATGGCAGAGACGGTGACGTCAATCTGACCGCCGACGCGCGCGAAGGGTGGTAGGGTGGCGGTGACCAATACGGCGGCGACGTTTTTGGGGCGAAAATCCTCGCCATTCACGTTTACACCCAGCCGTTCGAGAATGTTGGACATAATCTCTTCGGTGAACGGAGAATTGCGCAAGCCGTCGCCGGTGCCATTCAGGCCAACCACAAGGCCGTAGCCAACCAGATCATTGCCGCGGACACCGTCGAAATCCACCAGATCTTTCAGGCGTATGGCCCCCGCATTGGCAATGCAGGGTAAGGTTATCAAAAGGAATACGAGTATCTTCATCTCAGGAAATTCACCAGTGACAGGTTGGCGTTGCGAACGGTCACGGAATACAGACTCTCCAGTTGGAACTGCACGGTTTGCAACTGTGCCGCAGTCTCATAGGGATCTGCAGCGATCAACGCATTGCGCGCATGCTCAGCGCTGGTCTTTGCGGCGGCGTTGCGCGTTGCGGCTTGCTCCACACGCGCCTCAGCCGCGCCGACCTGGGCGCGCAAATTGACCGTCGCATCCTGTGTATTGGCCAACTCAACACCAAGCTGCGTGAACAATGCGGTTCGTAGATCAGGTGTCCATCCAAGCGCATCATCTGTGGCCAGAGCCGCAACCGCAACATCGCGCAAAGCGTCCTTGAGCGCGGGGTCTGTCGCAGTGATCGGAAGAGTGATCCGCTCGTTCTCGGAAATCTGCATCGGAGCCAAGGTGTCTGTGCCACCTTGATACATCACCGCATCAAATCCGGCGGGGTCGTTGAACCAATCCTCAGCGGCCTGTTGGATATCTGTTAGGGAGGACAGCCCTGTCAATTCGGCCTGCAGCGCTGTCAATAATGTTTCAGCGGAGGGCAGAGGTGAGACGTCAGTCGACGTTCCGGAATACAGGCTGCGCCCTCCCGCCCGCGTATTCAGGGCTGAGATCATTGTGTCGAGCTCATTTCGTGCCTGAACCGATGCTTGTTCATGTGTCACGGTCTGGTTCGCCGTACCGAATGATAGCAGCGACGCTGACATCTCGGCGACCGAGCCGCTTAGCGTTGTCAGGCTCAATTGCATTGCGTCCGTGAATAGCCGCGCCTCGGCGGTGGCGATGGAAAGCGCGTCCAACCGTTCCAGGCTGCGATCTAGATCCAGTAGGTGCGAGTAATCACCACCCAGACGACCCGAGATATCCTGCACCTTGCCGGTGGACATCTCATACGACAGTGTTTCGATTTGTGATTTGATCTCGGCGCTGCGAGTTCTGAGGGTAAGGCCGCGGGCCAGATCCCCGATCGAATTCAGTGTCATGTTCATAACCTCAACAGGGTATCCATCAGTTCATCCACGACGGCGACGATGCGTGCGTTTGCGGCATAGGCCTGCTCGATCTGCATCAAGCGCTGCAGTTCCGCGTCACTGTCAACACCTTGCTCCGCGACGACTTTTTGCATTTCCAGCTGCGCGTTTGCTGCAAAACTGCTGCGCTGGTCAGCTGTGTGTGCGTTTGCCCCGGCTTTGGAAAGCAACGCCTCGGCGATCTCCGCCGCGCGCATCGTGCCTGTCCCAAACTCTACGCTGGGGGCCGGGCGCGAGTCGGTCAGAACGGCCCCAAAAGCTTGCAACTGGCTGGCATCACCCGGCGCACCGGGGGTCAATGCCCCCAGACCCGCACGTAATCTCCAGCTGTCACCCCCTGCATCCGGGTCGACCACAACATTTAGTGAGATGCGCGACGCAAGACCGGTTTCAGAAACCGGATCAAAGCGGCTGCCGTTATCCGTGAAGACGCCCGGATCGGTCGCGGCAGCGGTCGGGTCCAACCCGGTGGTTTCAAAGCGCTCGATCAGGTCGCGGGCGACGGCGTCCAGATCGGCTTGCGCTTCGACGGTCAGTTCGTCGCGGACCGAGAACTGGGCCATCAATGCGCCGCCTCGGATTTGGGCGAACTCTCCGCTCACGCGAACGGGTCGGCCGTTGATCTCGAGCCCGGACAACAACCCGTTACCAACGGTCATATGCGGCATGGTATCGCCTGTGGTCGAGAACGAAAACTCGGCCGCAGTTCCTTCCAGCAGGATCAACCCGCCATCGGAATAGAGGGAAATCTGATCATTATCGCGCGCGATCGCGTTGACAGGCACCAACTCGTTGACTTGATCGACCAGAATCTGACGATGATCCAACAGCGCGCCAATATCACCACCCGAATTGCGGACAGCGGGGATACGAGCATTCAGTTTCTCGATGTCTTTCAGAGTCTGATTCAGCGTATCGACCTGTTTGCCTATCGTGCGATCCGCATCGGATCGCATTTGCCGCACCCCTTCGGACGCTGTATTGAGCGCTGTGCTCAATGTACCGCCTGCACGGGCAGCCTGATCCAGCCGTTGGGCTGAGCCGGGCAGGCTTGCAGCTGTAATCAGACTGCTTTCGAATTGGGCCAGTCTGGCCGAGATCGAAGTGGCATCGTCGGCTGCCCCCAACAGTTTCTCGTAACCTGAATGAAATTGCGCCACGGTTTTGGCTGCCATCAGGTCTGCATCGGTCGCACGGCGGTTTGCGATCTGTACCGGATCCTGGTGCCGGGTGATACCAACGACACGAACGCCATTACCGGAAACTGTGCTGGTCGCCAGTTCAAGCGATCTGCGGGCATATCCCGGGGTCAACGCGTTGGCAATGTTTCCTGAAACCACCGCCGCACCACGGCTGGCTGCGCTCAGCCCGCCCAGAGCGTTGTTCAGTGCTGTCGACATATTCATCGGACGCATCCCTTTCGTTGATCAATCATCATATCAGCGTTTGATATTGGTGGTTTCCTGCAGCATCTCATCCACAGTCTGAATGACCTTGGCGCTTGAGGAGTAGGCCCGCTGGGTCTGGATCATTGAGGTCAACTCGGTGGCGACATCGGTGGTCGATTCCTCGCGTGCAAAAGAAACAAGATCTCCTGTCGGACCTTCACCCGCGTTCCATAAGAAAAAGGTGCCGCTGTCGCGCGAGGGGGCATAGGTCTGACTGTCCAACGCCGTCAGACCGTTTGGATTCGGCACATCGGCCAGTGGAATCTGGAACATCCGGCGGCTGACCCCAGTATCATAGAAAGCATAGACATAGCCGTTCTCATCAACCTGTACGCTTGTCATCGTGCCAACGGCCGAACCATCGCGTGTGATCGAAACCGGAGCAAAGGTATCGGAAAGCTGTGTAATGCCGTCCGCATCGCCGATCTGGCCGATGTTGATCTCCATCGGTCCGCCGGCGACGTTGACGACAACGCTGCCGTTTGCCGGGTCATAGGCACCGCCGGTCACGGCGGTGACGCTGGCTAGTGTACCACCGGCTGTACGGCTATCGGTGAAGGTCAGGGTATATTCTCCGATGACAGCGCCGCCCGAGGCCGAATCGCGCAAGGTCATGGTCCATTCATTGCTGCTGCCGGTTGCAGGAACGGTGGGGACCAATTCGATATCGACGCTTTCAGACTTGCCCAAATTGTCAAAATATTCGACCGACAAGGGCTGCGTGTCACCCGGAGCACCGGCGTCGGTCGCTGTTGCAGGCAGG
The DNA here is from genome assembly GCF_056537265.1 of Ruegeria sp. CG1. Lineage (NCBI taxonomy): Bacteria > Pseudomonadati > Pseudomonadota > Alphaproteobacteria > Rhodobacterales > Roseobacteraceae > Ruegeria > Ruegeria sp. CG1. Next base: position 49,552 of record NZ_JBQFRF010000009.1, read on the forward strand.
TTCATCCGCAGGTTCATGGATGTTGTGGGGGCGCCCGAAAGTTGATTAACGCTTAGCTGAATGGGTTCCAGAGCGGCGGGCGTATCCCTCGGGACGCTGGGGATCGAGCCATCTGGATTGGCACGCCAGCCAAGAAGTACAAGGCCGGATTGTGTGACAAGATACCCCTCCTCATTGGTGCGGAATGAGCCTGTCGTGGTCAGCAGCATCTCATTTGAACCTGACGCGATCTGCGAACTGGGACGGACAGGCAGCATGCCTCTGCCGCGCACGGCCAGATCGGTTGAATTGTTGGTGGTTACCAGCGATCCGCGCTGATCTATCAGGCGTTGGCTGGTGGTTCTGACCCCGCCTGCCGAATAGCTGCCGCCCTGACCAGATGTGACCATGGAGTGAAAGTCGGTCTCGACCCTTTTATAGCCAAATGTCGATGAATTGGCGATGTTGTCAGAGATCGTGGCCAGCCTGTTGGCGTTGGCCTTCAACGCTGCCACACCGGCATTCAGCGAAGAGGATATGGTCATCGGTACGCCCTTTTGTTGCGTCATTCGTTGATGCAACACGTACCGCACTGGCCCTTAACAGCCGGCTAACAGCTAAAATGCTGTCTATCCTTTACCCCCTAAGGGTTGCGTAAAAAGATGATCTCAATCCGATTATTGCGTACCGCCATGGGGTTTTTATCCGAAAGCTCTCGGTCCGCGTGCCCAGTCACGCGGTCCAACCGCTGTGGCTGGATGCCTTTGTTCTGCAGCAGTTGGCGGGTGCTTTGCGCCCGCGCGGTCGACAGATCCCAGACCGGGTTATTCGCCAACACGACGGGCGCAGACCGCACATGCCCTTCAACCGCGATTGCGTTTGTCACCAGATCAGAAGACCGCGCTACCAAAAGTGTCAGCGCGCGCATCATTTGGGTTGGCGTGTCTGTCCCCGATTCGAACAACGGTTGATCCTCAGTGGCGAACAGCTCGACCACCAGCCCTTCGTCGGTGACGCGGGTCACGATGTGCTTGCGCATCTTATCGGACACCAGGCTTTCCCCAGCGCGCCCCAGCAACTGCGCCTCGAGCGACGAGAAATCTTCGAACGCACCCTTACCGCCGCCTTTCGCATCCACGCCGGTTGATCCGCGCGCCTGTTTCGCCTCGGTGGGGTTCCGATTGCTGGCACCTGATCCATCCATAACCATGGTTTTTTCCGAAAACATGTTGTCACCGCCGAAGGCACCATCGCCACCGCCCGAGACCGGATTGACCGGTATCGTGGGCGAAAAATAATCCGCCAGACCCTTGCGTTGCGTCTCGGTCGTTGCATTCAGCAGCCACATCAACATGAAGAACGCCATCATGGCAGTGACAAAGTCCGCATACGCGACCTTCCACGCACCACCGTGGTGAGCATCGCCACCCGATACACGTTTCTTCTTGATGATGATTGGCGCCGCATTGGATTGCGCACCCATCTCCACCACCTTCTATTCACCCGCCTACTGGCCTAGCAGGGCAGGTGTTAAGGTGGGCTTAACACTTAAAACTGTTCTGAATTCTAAGACTGCGACACCGGGTTTACACCAGCGCGCCTTAAAACCAGAGATAATCGATTAAAGCTGTTTTCGATACCATCGGGATCGGCCTTCGCAAAAAAGCTATCTAGCTCTTCGTGGACCCGGACGGCGCGATCCAACAAAGGATCTGTTCCTTCGGCATAGAGACCGGCTTTGATCATCACCTCAGATTGCTCATAACTGCCGACCAGCTTGCGGGTTTCTGTAATCAACTGGTTCTCATCTGCGGTCGCCGCACCTGGTAGGCTGCGTGATACGGATCGGCTGAGGTCAATCGCTGGGAAGCGCCCGCGTTCGGCGATGTCTCGGCTCAGCACGACATGTCCGTCCAAGACGCCGCGCAGAATGTCCGCAATGGGCTCGTCCATGTCAGAACCCGCGACAAGAACACTGAAGACTGCGGTGATGTCACCTTGATCGGCAGTTCCGGGACCCGCTCGTTCGCACAGGTTTGCAATCAGCGGCGTGACCGATGGCGGGTAGCCACGTAGCGATGGGGCCTCACCCATTGCGGCGGCAATCTCGCGATGCGCTTCGGCAAAACGAGTAACTGAATCGGCCAGAAACAGAACGTTTAACCCTTGATCCCGCAGGTATTCCGCCACCGACATGGCCGACCATGCGCACCGTCTGCGTATCAGGGCCGATTGATCCGAGGTTGCGGCCACGACGACGGATCGTTTCAGACCTTCGGCACCCAGGGCGTTCTCGACAAACTCATTCACTTCGCGCCCGCGTTCGCCCACCAATGCAACGACCACAGCATCCGCCTGGACTGAGCGGGCAAGCGTCGCCAGAAGTGTCGATTTGCCAACGCCTGAACCAGCGAACAGGCCGATTCGCTGACCCTGGACAATGGGCAGCATCGTGTTGAGGATGGCCAACCCGGTTTCCATACGACCGCCCAGCGGCTTGCGCGATACCGCAGTTGGCGGGGCCTGCATAAGGTCACGTTTAAGCGTGCCAGGCAGCAGGGGCTTGCCGTCCAGAGGTTTGCCAAACGGATCGATCACCCGCCCAAGCCAATGCATTCCGGGCGCAAAGGCAGGCATCTGGTCGAGAGAGACCTGATCCCCCAGGCTTACGCCATCGGGTGCGGAGGCTGGCAGCATATGGATCGCGCCTGATTCGACATGCAGGACCTCGCCCGGCAGGTCCGGGCCTTTTTGTCGGCGCAGCGTCAGATGATCCCCGATCCGGGCTTGGGCGGTCAGACCATCGATTTCAACCACGCCGCGCGCAACACCGGTCACACGCCCGATATGGTGTACCGCCGACATCCTATCGAATTCGCATTTCAGACGCATCGGATCGAGATCGGCCATCGCAGGTCCTCCAAATAGATTTGTTGAAAACGGTTTCTAAAGGAATCGGGGTTAAGCCTTGATTGAAATTGATCGAGGGAGAAGCCCCGATGTTCAATGACCTGAACGTCTTTAAGACTGCGTACGCAATGGCAGCCCATGCCGGACAACGGCAAGCGGTTGTTGCGCGCAACATGGCCAACGCGGATACGCCGGGATACAAGCCCCGCGATATTGAAGCATTCCAGACAGCGTTTGAAAACACGAGCCGAGAGGTCGCGATGACCGCGACTCAGACGGGTCATCTGAATGGTGATGTGCGCGCTCAGCCTTGGGCTGAATTCACGGTCGCGGCTTCGAGCGATCCGAATGGCAATGGTGTTTCATTGGAAGAAGAGATGCTGAAAGCTGTCGAGGTCAAGCGACAACATGACCGGGCATTAGCGATCTACAAGTCTTCAATCGGTGTGCTGCGCACGAGCCTGGGCCGGGCATAGGGGAATTCACGATGAGCGATTTTTCCTACTCGCTGGACGCGTCGGCTAGCGCACTGCGTGCACAAGCAGCGCGGTTGCGTCATGTGTCCGAGAACATATCGAACGCCGATACGCCGGGATACCGGCGTAAGACAGTCCCGTTTGAGACAGTCGAACGGGACGGAAAAGAGATGGTTCAGGCGGGGCGCGTCAAACTCGATCGTCGCGACCTGAGCCGAATTTATGATCCTGGCCACCCTATGGCTGATGAGACTGGCCATTACAGAGGATCAAACGTCGATCTGATGATCGAAATAGCAGACGCCCGAGAGGCGCAGCGCAGCTATGAAGCCAACCTCAAGATGTTCGACCAGACCCGGCAGATGTCATCAAGTCTGATGGATCTACTCCGAAAATAAAGGAATACCAGAATGGATGTTCGCTCACTTACCGCCGCACAGAATTATACGGGTGCGCGCCCTGCAACGCAGGCCGACCCCGAACATCAGGGGACAGCGCAAGGGCTGCGATCCTCGTTTCAGGATTTCGTGGCGACGCTGAAACAAAGCGAGCAAGTGACGCAATCCTCGATGGTTGGGCAGGCCGACCCGCACGCTTTGGTTCAGGCGCTGGCGCAGACAGAGTTGGCAGTGGAAACGGCTGTGATCGTTCGGAACAAAGTCGTTGAAGCCTATCAGGAAATCTTGCGGATGCCGGTCTGAACGATGCTGAGCGAAGGTCTGTTCTACGACATCGTGCGCCAGGCGCTTTGGGTTGCAGTCATCACGTCGGTTCCGATCCTGGCGGTGGCGCTGATCTCGGGCCTTACAGTTGGTTTGTTTCAGGCGCTGACCTCGGTTCAGGAGATGACCCTGACCTTCGTGCCTAAGCTGATTGCAATCGTGGTCGTGTTCTGGATGTCGATGGGCTTCATGACCCAGACCCTTGTTACGTTTTTTACCGGGACATTGGTCCCGCTTATTGCCGGAGGTCGCTAATGGACACCGCTTATGTCACCTTGTCCCGCCAATCCGGTCTCATGGATGAGATGCGAATGGTGGCCAACAATATCGCCAATGCCAACACGACCGGGTATCGTCAGCAGGGGCTGGTGTTCTCCGAATTCGTCCGGGATATGCCGGGCAATCCTTCACTATCGCTCAGCCGTGCGCAGGTTCGAAACACTTCTCTGCAACAAGGTGTGCTGACCGAGACAGGCGGGGCCTTCGACTTTGCCATCGAAGGGGACGGGTTCTTTATGATCGAAACGCCCGCTGGGAACCGCCTGACGCGTTCCGGCAGTTTCTCACCCAATGCTGAGGGCGATCTGGTGACGATGGACGGGCACCGGGTTCTGGACAGCAATGGCGCGTCGGTCTTTGTCCCGCCCGACGCCGCAACGATCGATGTTGGCAGCGACGGCACGATGAGCGTCGATGGACAACTTCTGAGCCAGATCGGTGTCTACAACGTCGCCGATCCCGAAAACCTGGTGCGCGAAGGAAGCACACATTTCCGTGCAGGCGGGCAGGTGGACCCGGTGGACGAGCCGGTCGTGCTGCATCGGTTCCTCGAAGGATCGAATGTCAATGCCATTGGTCAGGTGACCCGGATGATTGAAATTCAGCGGGCCTACGAGCTCGGGCAGAGTTTTCTTGAGGCCGAAGACGAACGGGTTCGCGGGGCGCTTAAGGCATTGATGCGCTGATTACCGGAAGGAGAATACGACATGCGAGCATTGAAGATCGCGGCTACGGGCATGACCGCACAGCAGATGCGGGTTGAGACAATTTCAAACAACCTCGCGAATATGAATACAACCGGCTACAACACCCGCCGGGCCGAGTTTGCCGATCTGCACTATCAACAGATGGCGCGCGCCGGGGCGGTCAATGCCTCGGATGGAACGGTCCTTCCGACAGGTATTCAGTTGGGGTTGGGCGTGCGCCCTGCCGCCGTCACCGTACAGCTGGAACAGGGCGGGCTTTCGGCAACGGGCAGTGATCTGGATGTCGCCATCGAAGGGCGGGGTTACCTTGAGGTCACCACGCCGAATGGCCAATCCGCCTTTACCCGAGACGGAAGCCTGAAACGTTCGGCCGAAGGTCTGATCGTAACTTCTGATGGCTTTGCCGTTGCCCCTGAAATTACCATTCCAGACGATGCCAGATCGATCTCGATCAATGCGGCGGGTGAGGTCTATGCCTATTTCGATGATACGGCCGAGGGGCAGTTGCTGGGCGAGTTTACGCTGGCCAGCTTCTCGAACGCCAAGGGTCTTGAGGCCATTGGTAGCAACCTCTTCAAGGAAACCGAAGCCTCGGGTGCACCGGTGGTCGGCACCCCGGGCGAAGATGGGCTGGGCACATTGCGGCAGGGTTATCTTGAGGACAGCTCTGTCGATGCGGTGCGCGAGGTCACGGAACTGATCGAAGCGCAGCGTGGCTATGAAATGAACGCCAAAGTTATTTCCGCCGTCGACCAGATGATGGGCGCGACCACGCAGGTCCGGTGATGCGCCTGTTAACCCTCATACTATGCATGATGCCGATGCCAAGCTTGGCCGAGATCGTTGTGCCGACCCGCACGATCCGCGCCAAAGAGGTCATTGTCTCATCCGACCTCGAAATCAAAACCACTGAGGTCAATGGGGCGGTTCGTAGGCCAGAGGATCTTATCGGTCAGGAGGCACGTGTTGCGCTTTATCCAGGTCGGCCAATCCGCCCTGCCGATGTCGGTCCGCCTGCGATCGTGGACCGAAACGATCTGGTGACGCTGGTGTTCGATCACATCGCGCTATCGATCACTGCCGAAGGCCGCGCGTTGGGCCGGGGCGCAGCAGGCGAGCGTATCCGTGTCATGAATCTGGCGTCTCGCACAACAGTAACGGGCGTAATCCGTCCCGATGGACAAATTGAGGTTAAATGATGCCGAGCCTTTCGAAACCCCTGCTATTTGTCGTTCTGAGTGTTGCGGCGTGTGGACGATTGGACCACCTTGGCAAGCCGCCCAGCCTGACACCAAACACGGAATCGCCCGAACATGTTGCCATGCTGTGGCCCGGGCTTCCGCTGCACAGCCAGCCGCAGCGAACGGTCGACCAGTCCTCTTTGTGGAGCGGTGGGCAGCATTCTTTGCTTGGGGATCAGCGCGCGATGAAAAAAGGGGACATTCTAACGGTCGTGATCGAGCTGGATGAAAAGGCCGAAATTTCCAACGATACCAATCGATCGCGCGCGGGGTCGGAAAGCCTTGCAGTGCCGGAACTCTTCGGCTTGCCGCAGCGTGCAGGTGAACGACTACCTGAAGGGGCCTCACTTGATGATGCCGTTTCAATTGACTCGGCTTCGGTCAGCAAAGGGAAGGGATCGGTCAAACGCAAAGAAAAATTGACCTTGCGCGTGGCGGCAACGGTCGTCGACGTGTTGCCAAACGGTGTGCTTTCGATTTCTGGATCGCAAGAACTGCGGGTGAATTTCGAACTTCGGGAACTGCTGGTCTCGGGTTATGTCCGCCCCGAAGATATCTCGCGCCAGAATGAAATCACCTATGACAAGATCGCGTCAGCGCGGGTGTCTTATGGTGGCCGCGGGCAGATCACGGATGTGCAGCAACCACGCTATGGACAACAGATACTTGATACCTTGCTACCTTTCTGAGGGCCGCGCTTATGGGAAAACTACTACCGATCGTTTTTCTGGTTTTCGGCCTGGCTGCCGGTGCGGGCGCCCGGATCCTATTGTCCCCTTCCGGGGAAGCTGAAGATCTTGCGGAGGCTGGGCAAAAACCCAATGAAGACAAGAAAAACAAAACTAAACCCGGCAAAGATGATCAATCAGAAACACATGAGTATCTGAAACTCACCAAACAGTTCGTGGTCCCCGTGGTTTCCGAGGACGAGATATCGGCGCTCGTCACCATGTCCCTCAGCCTTGAGGTGAGGCCGGGGATTGCCGAAGCGTTTTATGAGATCGAGCCAAAATTAAGGGACCGGTTTCTGCAAGTTCTGTTTGATCACGCCAATATCGGCGGGTTTGACGGCGCATTCACGCGGTCAGACAACCTGACGGCATTGCGCAATGCGTTGCTGGAGGTTGCGAGAAAGGATCTGGGCGAAGATGTCTCGCAAGTTCTGATCATGAGTGTCAGCCGACAGGATACCTGAACGGGTTGGGGTTATGAATCCTGAGCCTTAGATTGTCGCACGCGTCGCTTGTGTTCCTGCAGGCGGCGCGACAGATCGGCAACGGCCAGTTTGCGCCCAAATGCCCCACGCAATTCTTCCATTGCCGCAAGCTTTTGTGATCGCAGGCGCGCCAACTCGGTGTTCAGGTTGCACCGTGTCAAAGATTCCCAGCCGTGCCACAACAGGTCTGTGCCGGTGACCTGATAGCCATCCGACTGTGAACTCGTCGATTTTACTTCGGCTAATTGAGAATCCAGACGCGTCAATTGCTGAAGCAACTGGGCTTCGCGCTGCAACAAAGGGTGCAATTTTTGGTGTTCCCGTTGATAAACAGCTTCGACGACGGTCAAAAGGTTGTCTATGCGATCTTGCGTCATCCGACCTGGCCCTTCGCTCGTTTGCGCATGGCTTCGGCAAACCGAATAGCTGCTGCAACGGGTCGGTAGTATTCTTCGGTAATTTCCTGTCCGATCCCGACGGTCGCGTGCAATGCGCGTGCTGTTGGTGGATCGGAATGAATAGGAATGCCTGCGTCTCCGGCCGTGGCCCTGATTGTTGCCGCGATTTCATCTACCCCTTTGGCGACGCAAACCGGAGCGCTGCCACTTGCTCGCGACCATTTCAGCGCCACCGCATAATGCGTCGGGTTGACGATCACCACATCGGCCTTGGGCACATCCGCCATCATCTGATTGGTTGCTATGTCCTGCGCGCGTTGGCGACGCTGCTGTTTGACGTGCGGATCACCCTCGGAATCCTTGGTTTCATCCTGAATTTCTTTGCGTGACATTCTGTTTTTGCGAAGGTGTTCGGCATGTTGCCACAAATAGTCGATCATGCCGATCGCCAGCGCGATCATTATGACGATAAACAGAAATTGGCTGAGTAAGTTCATCATCAACAGAATTGAGGATCTCGGGGCGGCTGCACTGGCTGTCAGAATCTTGGGCAGGTGGGTGTGCAAAAATAGGGTCAGGCATGTTCCATAGATCAACAATTTAACAAAGCTCTTGGCGAATTCGAACAACCCGCCCCGGCCAAACTTGTTCTTTGCGTTTGAGACGATCGAGATGCGTGAACCGCGTGGTTTCAGCTTTTCCGGCGCGAAGATCAGTGCGCGCTGGGCGATCAGGCTGAGCAACACCGCGACTGCCGGAACGATAAACAACGCGGCGATTGGTGCCAGAGTTGATCTCAGAATCCCAGCGACGGTGGATGTCGCGGGTCCGACGGTCAGCAAGCTTGCGAATTGATCTGATTGGTCGATCAAGACCACGAACAGAGTCCCCAGATGCTCTGCCGTGAATTGCCCCGTGAGCAAAAGTGCGACGAGCAGTCCCATGTATGCAGCCACCACCGACAGATCATTGGACTTCGCCACCTCGCCTTTTTTGCGGGCTTTTTCCAGCTTTTGCGGGGTCGCCTCAAATGACTTATCACTGTCGTCTGATGCGCTCATCGCAGCCCTCCCAGAGGATTTTGGAGAAACGCGAACAAAGCGTCAGACCAGGTTGCCAGGATCAATGGTGCCCCGGCGAAAAGCAGGAAAAGGCCTGCGAAAGTGATTGCTGGGGCACCGACAAAAGCGACTATGAGCTGCGGCATGGCGCGGTTAATTACGCCCAGTGCGAGGTTGTAGATCAGCGATGCGATGACAAAGGGCATAGCCAGCGCAAAGGCCAGTCCAAAGCTGTGGGCGACTTGCGCAACGCCCCATTGCGACAGATCAGGCGCAGTTGGAAGCGCGCCCATCGGAAACAGCATATAGCTGTGGATCATGAACTGCGCTGCACGGATATGAAGGCCAAGCAATACCGCCAGCGCCAAGCCGGCCAGCGTCAGCAGATACCCCATCGCCGGGACAGGTTCTGCGGCCGCTCCGCCCAGGATCTGAGACAAGGATGTCGCTTGCGCCGCGATTGAACCTGCAGTTTGTAGTGCAAGGACAAAAAGGCGCAACCCGATGCCGAGCATAAGACCGATCAAGACTTCGATGGTGATTAATCCAATCATTTTGTGAAAGCCCGGCATAACACCCGATGCGGGTATGGCGGGAATGACAATCATTGTGAAAGCAACTGCCACGCCCAGTTTGACCCGCACAGGGACGCTGCGTTCACCAAAGGCCGGTAGCAGCGAAACCAATGCGGACACACGAAGAAATACGGCGAACAGATGCCACAGGTTTTGCCCCAGATGTGGCAAAAGCTCTAACGGGACTGAGATCACGCGGGCACCGTTCCGACCAAGGCGGGGCGCGCCTCAAGCCCGATCTCTTCAAAAGACAGGACGGGGTTGGCGACGCCGCGCGCGTGCATAATGGTACTGAGCAATCTGCGTCGTCGGGTCGTGGTTACGACCGCCGGGAACAACCCGTGATCTGCTGATTTTGCGACGCTATCGACAACTCCATCGGCCAGCTTATTGAACAGGTTGGGCGGTAGTGCCACGTCGATACCTGCGTTCGCGGCGTCGATCTGGTAGGTGGCAAATGTGTCCTCCCATTCCGGCGCGAGTTGGATCAGAGGGATCGAGCCGTCCTCGCGCTTCATGTCGGCAACCAGTTGAAAGCCCAGCCGCTGGCGGACCAGTTCGCAGATCCCTTCGGGCTGGGTGGTGGTCAATCGTGCTTCGGCCACGCTTTCAAGGATCAGCGCCATGTTTCGGATCGAGACCCGTTCGTCTAGCAACAGCCGCAGAACAGCATGCAGTGTGTCGATCGGCACCTTGTCTGGGATCAATTCGTCCAGCATTTTGCGGTTGGCTTCAGCTCGGGTCGGATCGCTGAGCCGCGTCATCTCGGACAGCAGGCGGCGAAGGGATTTCAGGGTCATAAGACGCGAGAAATTCTGTTTGATGATCTCTAGCAGATGGGTCGCCAGAATTTCAGGAGGGGTGACGATGGTGGCCCCATTCAGTGCGGCGACCTCCTGGTCCTTGGGCAATATCCAGCGCGCCGGGGCACCGTAGACGGGTTCGGTCACATCGGTGCCATCAGGTAGAAAGTCGTGCCCGTCCTGTACCAGTGCGAGCACGAGTTCAGAATTCAGAACACCACGCGCCTGTTCGACCCCTTGTACTTTGATCACATAAGTTCCGGTCGGAAGATCGGCGCGGTCAGTCAATCGAATTTCGGGCAGGATAAGCCCAAAGCTTGAGGCGACATAGGTCCGCATGTTGGCGATCCGCGCGTCAAGGCCGGTACCGGGGTTCAGCACCATGCTGACCAGATCAGGGGCGAATTCCAAGTGAACGTCGTCGAGGTCCAGGATATCACCGATAGCCTGCGAGACCGGAGTATCAGACTCGGCCTCGGGGGTCTGAGCCTCTGCCTCGCTGGCGTGGCGTTTTCTGAGACCTGAATAAGCCGCATAGCCCAGCACCCCCGCCCCAAGAATGAACGGTAAGAACGGCAAACCGGGCACCAGGGCGAACAGCACCATCAGAACCGCTACGGTGCTCAACGCCGCCGGGTGGCGTCCAAGTTGCGAGAAGAGCGCATTGTCGGTTGCACCCTGCGTACCGCCACGCGCCAACAGCAAGGCGGACGCAATCGAGATGATCACTGCTGGTATCTGCGATACCAACCCGTCCCCAACGGTCAGGATTGCATAGGTTTCGAAGGCGGACGATACCGGCATCCCATGCACGATGACCCCCATGACCAATCCCATCACAAGGTTGAGAAGTGTGATCAGCAACCCGGCAATCGCATCGCCTTTGACGAATTTCGACGCGCCGTCGAGCGAACCGAAAAAGGTGGTCTCCTGCTGCTCGCTCTCGCGTCGTTCTTTGGCTTGCTGGTGATCGATGGCTCCAGCCGACATGTCACTGTCGATGGCCAACTGTTTGCCTGGCATCCCGTCCAGCGCGAACCGGGCACCCACTTCGGCCATGCGGGCCGCACCCTTTGTGATGACCATGAAGTTCACGATCAGCAGAACGCCAAACACCACAAGGCCCAGAAAGATGCTGCCGCCCATGACAAACTGGGCGAAACCTTCGATCACGTCACCAGCGGCGTTGGTGCCGGTGTGCCCCTGACCGATGATCAGCTTGGTTGAGGACACGTTCAGCGACAAGCGCAACATCAGTGAGGCCAGCAAGATCGTCGGGAAGGATGAGAAATCCAGTGGCCGTTCGATGAACAGCGTCAATGTGAAGATCAGTATCGCCAGCGCAAAGGATGCCGCCAGCCCCACGTCCAGGACCCAGGCTGGCATGGGCAGGATCATCATCACGATGACCGCCATCAGCGCCAGCGCCAGCAATATGGTCGGAGAGAACAAGGTGCGGGGATCGATTCGGGGCACTATCTGCTCCTAATTGAAAGCGATAAAGGCGGTGGCTGTAGCGGTTTCGGGAACCAGTGACCCCAGCGCGTTCTGGCCGACCGGATGAGCGTTCAGCGGGATGAGCGGACTGGCAGATGCTGTGAATGGATCGCGTTCGTGGGCTGTGCCCGAGCCATCCAGCTGCGCCAGGACGGTCTGAAAACGATCAGAATATGAGGCCGCAAGGTGCTGCGTGCGCGAGTGGTAGGCCCCGGCAGCGGCAGGCCATGATCCAAGTTCCGCATAAAGCTGGGCCAGAAACCGTGCTGCATAGGTTGCGTTTTCATCCGGATCGAACATCGCGTCGATCGAGCGAAAAGCCTTACCATGCCAACGATAATTGATCTGAAAGCAACCGACATCAAAGCTGCGTACACCGGATTTGAAGATGTCGAACACGTAAGACTTTGCCTCAACCTCGGAGGCAAACCAATATCCCTGTCCTTCACGATTGACGGTCCATGGCCAGGGTTCCAGTAATCCGTTCTGCGTGCGGCCTGTTTCTACGCGGGCAATTGCCTTGAGAACATCGAGCGGGACGCCTTCGGCCTGCGCAGCCCGCCGGGCCGCTTGATCACACAGCGCCGATGTTGGCGATGCGTATCCGGCCTGCGCCAGAAGGGCCTGCGCCAAGAGCGCGGAAACTAGTAGGTTTTGAGTTGGCATTCTGCCGGTCCGGAATTCTAATCAGTCCGGGCCAAGCTATCCAATCATCTGTTTACAGAGAGTTAGCGCGCCTTAGTTTCGATCAATCTTTCGGCCAAAAACCACACTGGTGTTGGTACGCAATACGCCGGGGATGCGCGCAAGTTCGTCGACCAGAATATCAAGATCATCGATCCGTGGCGCTTCGGCGGAAAGCAGCAGGTCAAATTCGCCATTGATTGACAAACACAGTTTGACCTCGGGATAAGCTTCAAGCCGCTTGATGATCCGTGTGGTTTCTTTCTGCTGCACTTCAAGCAGAACGATGATCTGAACGCGTGGCGTATCTTCGGTTTCGCGCAGGACGACCGAGTAACCTGCGATGACGCCCCGCTCTTCCATTCGATTGATGCGTTCATGCACCGTTGTTCGGGCGACGCCAAGCTTAGAGGCGATGAGGGTCGTCGAATCGCGTGCATTGTGTTGCAAAGCGGCGATGATGCGTCGGTCAAGCTGGTCCATTGCGGCTCCGGGTTCAGGCAACTTCGCCTCGGTTTAGGGTAGTTTGGTGTTCGGGCTCAAGGCTGGTGCGGATAACGGGGATGCAGTTCATCAATGATGATCGGATGCGCATGAGGTTTTGGCCCAGACAGGTGGGGGTGATCCTGTGGAAGGTCAGGATGGTTATGGACCACCGCATTGTCTTCGCGCCGTGGCCAGGCAATGAGCACAAATACCAGACCCAGAATCGCGGCAGTTACCATTCCGGCCATGGCCACAGTTACGCCAAAGCGGGTCATCAGCCACCCGGCCAAGGGATAAAGCACCAGCCAGCAAGCATGAGACAGAGTGAACTGTGCGGCAAACACGGCGGGTCGATCTTCGGGGTGGGCTGATCGGGTCAGTAGGCGGCCCGAAGGCGTCAGCATGCTGGAATACCCAAAACCAATCAATAGCCATGTCGTTGTCAGCAAACCTAATGTCATCGGCAGAGTGACAGATAGCAGCGCTGCCATCGCCATGGTGCCCGTCGCCAATGATGCACCACCCAGCATGACGCGACGCTCTGGAATGTGATCCAGAAGGCGTGGCAGTGCAAATGCCGCGAGCATCGAACCGCCACCGAACCCGGCCAGTGCGATGGCAACGGCGCTTTCAGAAAGACCAAGATCGCCGCGCACGATCACGACCGTGTTGACGATGACCATCGAACTGAGCGCGGCCGCGCTCCAACTCAGCGCCAGCAGCCCCCGCAGGCGCGGGGTTTTAAGGTAAATTCGAATGCCGCGCGTGGTGCGGTCATAGATGCCACGCGGCTGGGATGGTTTGGGTGAGGGCAAAGTTGCAGACACCACAAGCAAGGCTGAGGCGACAAAACCGACACAGGTGCCCAGAAACAGGCTGTCGAAACTGACGAACAGCAGCAAGGTGGCGGCCAGCATCGGGCTCAGCAGGCTTTCCAGATCGTAAGCCAGCCGCGACAGGGACAGGGCTTTGGTATAGTCCTGTTCGTTGGTCAGCACATCCGGGATGGTGGCCTGAAACGCGGGTGTAAATCCGGCTGAGGCGGATTGCAGCACAAAGATCAGCACGTAGACCTGCCAGATTTCGGACACGAAAGGCAGGCAGAGCGCAACCACAGCGCGCACCAGATCCAGTGCGACCAGCATCCGGCGACGATCCAGCCGCTCGGCAAAGGCAGCAGCAAGCGGGGCAACGGTGACATAGGCGATCATTTTGATCGTAAGAGCGGTACCAAGGACCATCCCGGCGGCCTCTCCGGCCAGATCAAAGGCTAACAGCCCCAAGGCAACCGTCGCCAGCCCGGTTCCGGTCAGCGCCACGATCTGCGCGGCCAGCAGATGTCTGTAAGTGCGGTTTCTCAGGATGCTGAGCATTGTCGGAATTTCTCAATCGCGGTGTCGCCGATCCATAGTTCAAGTGTTGGCCACAAGGTCAAGGGGACGCTTTTCCAAGGACGGCGTTGAGTTTGCGGGCCAAACCGCCTATCTCGGGGCCGAAAGCGCACAAAGGACAATTCCGTGGCGAACCATCTGTATAAAAATGACCTGCCGGACGGGTTGGATTTGGGCCCCATCGTGGCCATCGACTGTGAAACTATGGGGCTGAATCCGCATCGAGATCGCCTGTGCGTGATCCAGATGTCAGGAGGGGATGGCAACAGCCATATCGTTCAGGTCGAGAATGGGCAGACGCAGGCACCGAACCTTTGCGCGATGCTGGAGAACCCGAATGTTTTGAAGCTGTTCCACTTTGGTCGCTTTGACATCGCTGCGATGTATCACACCTTTGGGGCGCTGGCCGCACCGGTTTATTGCACTAAGATCGCCAGCCGCTTGGTGCGCACATATACCGACCGGCATGGTCTGAAGAACCTGTGTCAGGAACTGATCGGCGTCGATATCTCGAAACAACAACAGATGAGCGATTGGGGTGCGGACACACTGACCGATGCTCAGTTGGAATATGCTGCGTCAGATGTTCTGTACCTGCATCAGCTGCGCGAGGCTCTGGACGGGCGGCTGGCCCGCGAAGGTCGAGCCGAAATGGCACAGGCCTGCTTTGACTTCCTGCCGATGCGTGCGAAGCTTGACCTCGCAGGCTGGCCCGAAACCGATATTTTTGCGCATTCATGACTGATACCGAAGCATTCCTCAGAACCGCCCGGCAGGTTGTCACCGACGAAGCCCGTGCGCTGGATGTCCTGGCCGATGGCTTGGACGAGCACTTCGCCGAGGCCGTACAGCTGATCCTGCAAGCCACTGGCCGCATCATCATCAGTGGTATTGGAAAGTCGGGACACATTGGCCACAAGATTGCAGCCACTTTGGCCAGCACCGGAACACCGGCGTATTTCGTCCATCCTGCCGAGGCCAGCCATGGTGATCTTGGCATGGTGTCGAAAGGCGATGTGGTTCTTGCCATCTCGAATTCTGGCGAAGCACCGGAACTGGCCAACCTTCTGGCCTTCACCCGTCGCTTCGGAATTCCGCTGATCGGTTTGTCCAGCAAGCCCGAAAGCACGTTGATGAAACAGGCGGATGTGCATCTGCTGATCCCGTCACTGGGAGAGGCCTGTGGTTTTGGGATGGTGCCTTCAATCTCGACGACGCTGACACTGGCGATGGGCGACGCGCTGGCGATTGCGCTGATGAAGTACCGGGATTTCAAACCCGAAGATTTCCGCGCTTACCACCCCGGTGGAAAGTTGGGGGCGCAACTGTCTACTGTGCGTGATCTGATGCATGAAGATTTGCCCTTGGTGACCGCTGGCACCCCGATGAGCGAGGCGCTGCTGGTCATGAGTCAGAAGAGCTTTGGTGTTGTGGGAGTCACTGATCAGGCAGGTCGTTTGCTGGGTATTGTGACCGATGGCGACCTGCGCAGGAACATGGACGGGCTATTGAGCAAAAACACCGAAGAGGTGATGACCGAAAATCCAATGACCATTGCGCCAAGTGCCATGGCGGAGGAGGCAGTTGCAATCATGAACGATCGCAAGATCACGTCACTCTTTGTGGTTGATCCTGACACAAATGGCCCAGCCTTGGGTCTGCTGCACATACATGACTGTCTGCGTGTAGGATTGGGTTAGGAAGATGGCTGAAGTTGATCGCCATTCCCGATGGGTGCAGTTCCTGAAGGTGCTGCTACCGCTTGTGGCGATTTTGTTGCTGTCTTCTGTCTTTCTTCTTTCTCGCAGCGTCGACACCAATGTCTCGGTGCCGTTCAGTGATCAGGATATTGATGACCGGCTGACAGATCAGGTGGTCACGCGGCCCGACTATAAAGGTGTCACCAGCAAGGGCGAGGAAATCCGAGTCGAAGCCCGAAGGGCCAGTCAGGGTGGCGATGGCGACACGCCGACGGCAGCCGAAGTGCAGGGTCGCTTTGGACTAAGCAATGGGGGCGAGATCACACTCGAGTCCAACACAGGCATCATCAGGCCAGACAAGGGTACTGCAACGTTTGCAGGGGATGTGGTCATCACCACCAGAGACGGCATCCAGGTCACCACCGACCTGTTGAATACGTCGCTGGATGAAATACGTGGTGATAGCCCTGGACAGATTGACGGAACCGGTCCGATTGGCGACTTTACTGCCGGAAGAATGGTGTTTGGGACCGAAAAAAAGGACGGTCCGGTTCATATTCTTTTTACAGGCGGCGTGAAGTTGATATATGAGCCGCAAAAAGCAGAAAGATAACTTGTGTTCGATTTACGTGTCGCCTTTTTGTGTCTAGCCGTGGCTGTCGGAGCCACACCTGTTTTTGCACAAGAGGCTCAGGTGGCGTTCGGCTCGGTCAATGCCGACCCGACGCTGCCGGTCGAAGTGACGTCCGAGACATTGAACGTGAATCAGGAAGATGGATCGGCCGAGTTTATCGGCAACGTCATTGTCATCCAGGGCGAGATGCGCCTGACGGCAGACCGGGTTCTTGTCATCTATAACGAAGAACGCTCAGCCATCGAACGGATGGAGGCCACCGAAAACGTGGTTCTGGTCAGTCCGCCCGACGCAGCCGAGGGCGATTGGGCAGAATACACCATCGATTCCGGCGTGATTGAGATGAAGGGCAACGTGTTGCTGACGCAGGGCCCAAGTATCATCAGCGGCGACGAGATGATTGCAAATCTGACCACGGGAACCGCGACGATGTCAGGGCGCGTCAAAACCATTCTGCAACAAGGTGGCAACTGATGAACCGGCCCGAACTCTCCATCGCTGAAGGTTCTTCCGGTCTGAAGATCGAAAAGCTACGAAAGTCTTATCGCAAGAAGACCGTCATTCGCGATGTGTCCATGGAATTGAACCGCTCCGAGGTCGTAGCGTTGCTAGGCCCGAACGGATCGGGCAAGACCACCACTTTTTATTCTGTCGCGGGTCTGGTTTTCCCCGAAGCGGGCACGGTCACGATTGATGGGCAGAGCGTCACGACCCTGCCGATGTATCGTCGTGCCCGGATGGGGATCGGATATCTGCCGCAGGAGATGTCGATTTTCCGCGGGATGAGCGTTGAAGACAACATCGCTTCGGTTCTAGATATCACGGTTAAACATGCCCATCGCCGCAAGGAGCGGCTGGAAGAGCTGCTATCGGACTTTTCCATCGAACACCTGCGCCGAGCGCCTGCATTGGCATTGTCCGGCGGGGAACGCCGCCGGGTCGAAATTGCGCGCTGTCTGGCCGCCGATCCGAAATATCTTCTGTTGGACGAACCATTTGCGGGTGTCGATCCGATCAGTGTCGGTGATATCCGGCATCTAGTGGCCGATCTGAAAAAGCGTGGCATCGGAGTACTGATCACGGATCATAACGTCCGGGAAACGCTGGAGATTGTGGATCGGGCCTATATCCTGCATGATGGCCAGGTTTTGATGTCAGGCACGCCCGACGAAGTTGTCGAAAACGAAAATGTTCGCCGGGTCTATCTGGGTGAAAACTTCCGTATTTCATAAGGTTGTGCGGAGATGCGCCTGACGCATGACGGAAATCACGTATATACACACCTGTTTTGATTGACTCTTCCCTCACCTCTTGGCTCAATTGGCATATGGCATTTCTTCGGTTCCAAACTGGATCTCGATCTCCCTTCGTTGAAGGGCCGGGCCAACGGCAACCGCAGAACATGCCGATACCCCCCACCCGATAAAAACAAGTCAGTCGCGTTACGCGACGTCAGAATGGGTGTGAATTGTGAAGGAGATCACATGCGTTACCAAATCAGCGGAAAACAGATCGACATCGGTGCGGCCCTGCAGACCCATGTGCAGACCGAACTGGGCGAGGTCGTGGGCAAATATGCCCAGCGGCCTACAGACGCCAACGTCGTCTTTTCCCGTTCGGCGCATGAATATGTATGCGAAACCACCGTGCATCTGTCGACCGGCCTGACCGCACAGGCCAAGGCGCACGCGACCGAGATTTACGCGGCATTCGAAGGCTGCTGCGACAAGATGGAGACACAACTGCGACGCTATAAGCGCCGCCTGAAAGACCACCATAAGGATCGGTCCGAGCCGGTTGAACTCTTTGGCGCGTCCTCTTATATCCTCGCCTCTGACGAATCGGAGACGGCAGACGAACCCGAATCGCTGCAGCCTATGATCGTGGCTGAGATGGAAACCAAGATCCCATCGCTCAGTGTTGGTGAAGCCGTCATGCAGATGGAACTCGCTGGTGCTCCGGTACTGGTGTTCCGAAATGAGAACAAGGACGGATTGAATGTCGTTTATCGCCGCGAGGACGGCAATATCGGTTGGATCGATCCGTAACAGGCAAGACAAATCGGCCTGCCCCCGAATAGCCGGGGGCACGGCTTAGGAGCAAAATGATGGAGCTTTCGAGCATTCTAAAGCCAGAAGCGGTGCGTGTACTGTCCGCTGCTTCCAGCAAGAAGCGTTTGTTTCAGGAAATTGGCGATGTGGGCGCCGCGACGCTTGGGCTGGATGCTCAGACGATCGTAGACAGCCTGCTTGAGAGGGAGAGCCTTGGCCCAACTGGTGTTGGACATGGTGTTGCACTTCCGCACGCACGGCTTTCCGAACTGGAATCGGTTTCGGGCGTGTTTGTCATGCTGGAAAAGCCCATCGACTTCGGGTCGGTCGACCGTCAGCCGGTTGATTTGGCGTTTTCCCTGTTTGCGCCAGAAGAGGCGGGGGTTGAACACCTTAAGGCGCTGGCGTTGGTCTCGCGCACGCTGCGCGAGCAATCGGTCTGCGCCAAGCTGCGGGCCAACCCTGACCCGGTAAAGCTATATGCCATTCTGACTGAAGCGCAATCGATGCAAGCTGCCTGATTGGCCCACTTATCAACAAAAAAAGCCCCCGATTTGTCGGGGGCATTTTTTTGTTTCTTTAGCTGGCGTGATCAGCCGCCGGATCCCATTTCCAGCGTCCACCAGATCTTGCCACCGCCTTCTTGGTGCCAGGCGAATCCCATCTGGGTGGCGCGCGGGTCCATGATCACAGCACGAGGACCGGGTTCCTGCATCCATGCGGCCAGCGTTTCGGTCTCGGTCTCAAAGGTTTCCGAGATCGCTTCACCCAGGAATGTACCGAAGTAACCGGCGCGCGCCGCGCGATCCAACGGAGACGAACCGTCCGAACCGAAATGCCAGGGCCGATTCTGTCGCGCCATGTCTTTCGCATGAGTGGCGGCAGCTGCATTCAGTTGCGAGTTCAATTGGACCTGTTGCAAGCCAGATGCCTGCCGCAAGGCATTCACCGAATCCAGCATTCTAAACTGCAGCTTTTCAGGGTTGCCGCGAATTTTGTACACGGATGGCAGCGGCCTGCCATCGGCGCCAATAGCGGATGTGCCCGAATCGGTACATGCCGCAAGTGCGACAAAACAAATCGCTAGTAGAGAAAGAATACGTGTCATGATCGGCCTAAATATTGTGTCGAGAAGGGAAATAGCCTGCTTGACCGCCCGGAGCAAACCTACAATGCCCCAACCTTGCGTGATTCTGCCGGTTTGATTTGCGACTGAAGCATTCTGGCCATAAAATGCCTTATATTTTGCATTTGCTGTTAGCAGAGGACCGATCTCCATGGTCAAGAAACATATTCTTACATCGACGCGCCGGGGATTCCTGGCCGGTGCAACCGCCAGCTTGGCCTCGCCTGCGTTGGCTCAGTATATTCCGGGCGACCCGCTACGCCCCGCCCCGGAACCGGAAGCTCCGGTACGCCGCAATGTGTCGGGATTCCGTGCGCTGGACTGGCAGCCCTATTTTTCGAACACAAGAAACGGCGCCATTCTGGTGGATACCGTATCCAGAGCGCTGCATTATTGGTCAGATGATCAATCCGTATACAAACTGTACCCCTCTTCGGTGCCTCTGACCGAGGAATTGACCCGTCGCGGACGCACCAGTGTCATTCGCAAGGTGGAAGGCCCAAGCTGGTCACCGACGCCATCGATGAAGAAGCGCAACCCTGAATGGCCGGACTATATTCCGCCGGGTCCCGATAACCCGCTGGGAACACACGCTTTATATCTGAGCTGGAAGTATTATCGCATCCATGGCACCCACGATACGCGTAAAATTGGACGCCGGTCGTCGAACGGGTGCATTGGCTTGTTCAACGATGACATCGCCGAACTGTTTTCTATGGCCAAGGTCGGCACGCAAGTGTTGCTAATTTGACGACATTTTCGCGCACGAACCCGCTTGCGGGACAAGTTGCAATTGCAATCCGCCTGCATTGCTGATTAGAAAAACTCACGAGGTAAGTCTTAGATGCGTGGTTTCGCTATTGGGAATCGCGCAAATTCTGGAGGTTAATATGAAGAAACTCGTTCTCGCTGCTGCTCTGACCGCTGCTGCTTCGACCGCATATGCTGGCAACCTGGAAGAGCCGGTTGTTGAAGCACCTGTTGTTGTCGAAGAGACCCAAGGTTCGTCGCAGGGCATCATCCTGCCGCTGATCCTGCTGGTTGTTGTTGCCGCAGCTGTTGCAGCAAGCTAAGTCGACGAGACTTTATGCACTTAAAAGGCGGTGGTGCAAACCACCGCCTTTTTTCGTGTCTGGTGAAAGCGCGCGATTAGTCTAACCAACCACGCAGATTGTCTTCGATCACTTTAATCAGCGCGGCGATATGCGAATCATCGTCGTTAAGGCAAGGGATATAGGTAAACGATTCACCACCTGCCTCTTCGAAGCTCTCTTTGATCTCTTCGTTGATCTCTTCCAGCGTCTCAATGCAATCGGCAGAGAAGGCAGGTGCGATGACGGCGATGTTCTTCTTACCCTGACGCGCCAGATCAGCCACGTGATCAACGGTGTAGGGCTTCAGCCATTCTTCCGGTCCAAAGCGCGATTGAAAGGTCGAGATCAGCTGATCATCCGTCCATCCCAGACGCTCTTTCAGTAGCCTTGATGTTTTCACGCATTGGCAGTGGTAGGGGTCCCCTTGCTGCAAATAACGCTGGGGCATCCCGTGATACGAGCAGACCAAGACATCCGGTTTTGTCTCCATATCTGCATAGGCGCGCTCGACAGAGCTCGCCAACGCATCGATATAGGCAGGTTCGTCGAAATAGGCCGGAACAGTTCGGCTGGCAGGCTGCCATGACTCTTTCATCAACGCGCGGAAGAACTGATCATTTGCTGTGGCAGTCGTGGCACCGGCGTATTGCGGGTAGAGCGGGAAGAACAGGATGCGATCACAGCCTTCTTCTACCATCTCCCGGACCTTCGACGGAGTTGAAGGATTGCCGTAGCGCATGCAAAAATCCAGCATCACCCGATCGCCATACCGCTGCTGCATCGCTGCGCGCAGCTTGGCAGTCTGATCTTTGGTGATCGTCATCAACGGGCTTTCGCCCTTATCGTGATTCCAGATTGACTTGTACGCCTCACCCGAACTGAAAGGCCGCTTGGTCAGAATGATGCTTTGCAGAATCGGCTGCCACTTCCACGCCGGGTAGTCGATCACGCGCTTGTCCGACAGGAACTCGTTCAGATACCGCCGCATAGGCCAATAACTGTAGTCATCTGGAGTTCCCAGATTAGCCAGCAGGATGCCGACGCGGCCCATCTTGACCTTGGGATGGTCTGCAGGGGCATGGGTTGGACGAGTGGCATCAAACATTGAAAGCTTCCTGATTTGTGGTGTCTGGCCTGAGATATAGGGAAAAGGCCGGTCGTCAATCGGGCAGTTTGCCCTCATCCGTACCTAGCGCATCAGCCAGCCGCATCTTGGCGGATCCCGGACGCAAAGGTTTGGGTTGGCTGTCATCGGGGGCCCAGCCCGTCAGACAGATCAATTCAAATGTTGCCGCCAGGCGGCCCTGTGGCGATGCGTAATGCCCGGCGTAGATGTCCTGCGCTTTGTCAAAAACAGCGCGTCGGGTCGGGTGTTTCAGGCGATCCGCCAAAGCGTTGGTTTCCCCCATCGCACGCAGATCACGCATCAGATGCAACAGATCGCGATATTCTGCGGACAGCGTCGCCTTGTCGGCGACCGGCAAAGCCAGCCCGGCCCGTTGTAGCAGCCCCCCCAGATCACGAAGCTCGGCCATGGGGGCGATGCGGGGGCTGAGACCGCCGGTCTCCTCTATCTCGGCCTGACCCAGAGCGGCGCGCAATTCCTGAAGGGTGTCACCCCCCAAACATACCGCCAGTAGCAATCCATCGGGTTTCATGGCGCGATGGCATTGGATCAGTTGGCCGACCGGGTCGTTTGCCCAATGCAGCGCCATCGCATGTATCACGAGATCATGCGCACCTGGCGTCAAGTCGAGAACATCTTCATCCCCAATCACCCGAGCCTCGGGCCACAACCCCTCCCAGATATGGGGGAAGGGGGTCACGACGGCGGGCGCCTTAAAGGTTTTGTTAACCATGGACAGACGATCCTGCACTTCGTCAACGGCGGCACGGTGCAGGAAAAGCGCCTCGTCCCGCACGCGGCCGCGGTGAAGCGCAAGGACGGCGCGGTCAAACAGAGAGGGTGTAGTGTCGGACGGAAGCTTCATAAGCCGCAAGTATCGCATTCGTCAGGGGATTCAAACCGCTGTCGAGATGATCTACCCACCGCGTTGCCTGTCCTGCGGAGCACTGACCGAATCCGATTTCGGCCTCTGCGGCGCATGCTGGCGCGACACGCCGTTCATCGGTGGCACCGTCTGCGAAAGCTGCGGCATGCCACTTCCCGGCGCGCAGGACGGACACCGGATTGAATGTGATGACTGCCTCAGGGCACCGTGCGCGTGGCAGCATGGTCGGGCAGCGTTGCTGTATCAGGGGGGCGCGAAGGCACTTATACTTGCCTTTAAGCACGGGGATCGGCCTGAGCTGGCCCGCCCTGCCGCCCGCTGGATGGCCCAAGCCGGGCAAGAGCTGTTGCACCCGAACATGCTGATCGCACCGGTTCCGCTGCACTGGACCCGGCTGATCAAGCGTCGCTACAATCAATCGGCGCTGCTGGCGGGGCATCTGGGCCGGGAAGCGGAGTTGAGTGTCTGCCCCGATCTTCTGGTACGCACGGTACGCACCCCTGTTCTGGATGGAAAAACTGCTGTTGAGCGATCCCTTGCGTTGTCCAACTCCATATCCCTGCACCGAAAACGTGCTCCCATGATCAGAGGCCGGGATATTCTTCTGGTCGATGATGTTATGACCTCGGGTGCGACGTTGGACGCCTGCGCGCGTGTCTGTCGCGCGTCAGGGGCAAATCATATTTTCGTGTTGGTACTGGCGCGCGTTGCCAAGGATGCCTAATTCGCCCAAGAATGTGCGAAACCCAAAGGGACGGAATATGAAGCCGGTAGAAATCTACACCTCGCCGCTGTGCGGCTTTTGTCATGCGGCCAAGCGGTTGTTGAAACAGAAAGGCGTCGAATTCAAGGAAATCGACGTGCTGATGCATCCGAAACGCAAACCTGAAATGATCCAGCGCGCGGCAGGAAAACGCACTGTGCCGCAGATTTTTGTGGGCACCACCCATGTTGGTGGGTGCGACGATCTTTACGAGCTTGAACGTCAGGGCAAGCTGGACCGCCTGCTGGCGGCTTGATGAAAACCGCTTTGCTGCAGATCACCGCGTCGGATGATCCGGCTGAGAATCTCGAGATGGTGCGTGCCATGATGGCCCACGCGGCAGCGCAGGGTGCGCAGTTCATTCTGACGCCCGAGGTCACGAATTGCGTCTCCACCAGCACCACACGCCAGCACGAGGTTCTGCAGCACGAAGAAGACGACATTACTTTGGCGGGTCTGTGCGAACAGGCCGCCAAATTGGGTGTCTGGCTGCTGATCGGGTCACTTGCGATCAAAACGCATGACGCGGACGGGCGCTTTGCCAACCGTAGCTTCATGGTCAACCCGCAGGGGCAGATCGTGGCGCGGTACGACAAGATTCACATGTTCGACGTGCAGGTCACGGAATCCGAGACCTTCCGCGAATCGAAGAACTATCGCCCCGGTCAGAAAGCGGTGATTGCCGACACCGATTTCGGTAAAGTCGGCCTGACCATCTGCTATGATATTCGATTTCCCTACCTGTATGCCGCTTTGGCGCAGGCGGGCGCGCGGATTCTCACCGTCCCGGCGGCGTTTTCGCCGGTCACCGGTGCGGCCCATTGGGAAGCACTGCTGCGCGCGCGGGCCATTGAGACCAGCTGCTGGGTGCTGGCTCCGGCACAAACGGGTGAGCACCCTAAAACTCGCGGCAAGACGCGATATACACACGGCCACAGTATGGTTGTCGCCCCGTGGGGAGAGGTGCTGATCGACGCAGGCACCGATCCGGGCATTCACTTTTTTGATTTGGATGATAGGTCTGTTACAGAGGCGCGAAGACGCGTGCCTTCACTAACACATGTCCGCCCCTTTGACGGACCCTGATCCAGAACCGGACCATGACTGACGAAAAAAATGCCCTGGCGGTCACGCTGTTCAGCGAGATCCTGACCGCCGATCAGCTATTGCGCAACCGGCTGAGCCGGGTGCTGCCCAAAGGCATGGAGATCTCGCATTTCTCGGTGCTGAACCATCTGGTGTTTGTCGGCGACGAGCGCACCCCGGCGCAACTGGCCAACACGTTCCATGTGACGCGCGGGGCGATGACCAACACTTTGGCCAAGCTAGAATGGGCCGGTTATATCCACATCCGCCCCGACTGGGACGACGCCCGCCGCAAGATGGTCGCCATCAGCCCCGCAGGCCGACGCGCACGCGATCAGGCGATTTCCTCGATTGCCCCGCTGATCAACCGCGTGGTCGGAGAGCTGGGGCTGGAGCGGGTGCGCAGCACGCTGCCCGTGCTACGGGATTTGCGGTTGCAGTTGGAGGGGGAGTAGGGGCTTTACGCCAACTGCGCCAAAGGATCGTAAAAGATGACGGATGAAATTTGGGTTTCAGACATTACCGTCGGGATGGACCTGCAGAGGCCATTCCGGGCGCTTGTCCCCGATGATTTTCCTGAAGAACCAAGTGAACGCTTCAAGGCCTTCAGGTGGCAACCCGGATCAGGTTATCATGCGAATCTGTATCGTTGGCAGCGCCACGGGGAGCCGCTGGAGCAGCAGGATATCTTGCCGGATTTCTTTCAAGAGGTTGCTCCTGAAGATCATGATTTTGAGCCTCACTACGGGAAGTATTCTCCTGTAATCACTTTGTTTGGAATTCTGGCGATCCGATCAGATGTGGCTGATATCCTCAAAAATCTCGAATTAGGGCAAGGGGGGCTTTATCCCGTCAACCTGTTCGAAAGAGACAAGATCACACCGATTGAGCAGGACTACTCGATCCTGTGGATCGCAAACAAATCCGGCACGCTGAACATTGCTGAGTCAAAAAGTCTTCGACGAGCCCGACCCGACCGGGATGACCTTTTTCGACTTCCTGAATGGAAGGATGCCAAGCCCGGGGACGTTGTCTGCAATGCAGATGCGGCGTCCGGGATCGACATTTGGCGCGACCCGGGCGTACCACATCGCGTTTTTCTAAATGGGCGTCTCAAACACTCGTTGGACGAAGCTGGTTTTGCCTCAGCGTTTTACCTTCACCGTTTAGCCACAAAATAATCAAGCGTAGGATGGGTTTTAACCCACTGCTTAAGATCGAAAACGCTTGCAAGATGGGTTGAAAACCCATCCTACCTAGGCTTCACACTCGCCGTCACGTAATTCACGCTCAGATCCCGGTCCGAGATCGACCAGCTCCACAGGATCGGGTTGAAGACGAACCCCTTGCGGTCCACCGGTTCCAGCCCGGCCTGGCGCAGCAGGTCGAACAGCTCATCCGGGGTGATGAACTTGTTCCACTCGTGCGTGCCGCGCGGCAGCCAACGCATGACGACCTCGGCCCCGAAAATCGCCATGGCATAGGATTTTGGGTTGCGGTTGATGGTCGAGCAGATCAGCAAGCCGCCGGGTTTCAGGAGTTGTTGCGATGCGGTCAGGAAACCCAACGGATCAGCCACATGCTCGACCACCTCCATGTTCAGCACAACGTCGAACTGTTCACCTGCGGCGGCCATATCCTCGGCGGTGGTGTGGCGATAGTCGATCTGCAGGCCCGATTGCTCGGCATGGATGCGGGCGACGGGCAGGTTGCCCTCGGCGGCGTCAGCGCCCACGACCTCGGCCCCAAGGCGAGCCATGGGTTCGCTCAGCAGCCCGCCGCCGCAGCCGATATCCAGCAGGCGCAGGCCCTCAAACGGGCACGGGGCCTTCAGATCGCGGTCAAATTCACCGGCAATCTGCTGCGTGATATAATCCAGACGGCACGGATTCAGCATGTGCAATGGTTTGAATTTCCCATGCGGGTCCCACCATTCTGCGGCCATCGCCTCGAATTTTGCGATCTCTGACGGGTCAACCGTGTTCGGATGCGCTTGCATTCCTGTCTCCGTATGCTCTTTTACGCTTAAGGACTATATAGGGCCATAATGGACAAGTACCCGGACCAAAAGCGCGCAGTTCAATATCTTTACCCGCCGATCGATCCGTTCGATCAGCGCGTGGTCGATATGGGCGATGGGCACCGTATTTATGTGGAACAATGCGGTAATCCCAATGGGATACCAGTGGTGATCCTGCATGGCGGGCCGGGCGGCGGCTGCAGCCCGGCGATGCGACGGTATTTCAACCCGGATGTGTATCGGGTGATTCTCTTTGATCAACGCGGCTGTGGCCGGTCGCGGCCCACCGCGTCGGTCGAAAACAACACGACCTGGCATCTGGTGGCGGATATCGAGCGTCTGCGCAAATTGTTCGACATCGAAGATTGGATCGTCTTTGGCGGCAGTTGGGGTGCGACGCTGGCGTTGATCTATGCCCAGACCCATCCGGATCGGGTTAATCGACTGGTATTGCGCGGGGTGTTTCTGGCCACACAAGCCGAACTGGATTGGTTTTATGGCGGCGGCGCGGGAAAGTTCTGGCCCGAACAATGGGCCAAGTTCACCTCTCTCTTGCCTGAACAAGAGGTGGATGACGCGATCGCGGCCTACAACAAGCGCTTGTTTTCAGGCGACCGCGCGACCGAGATCCTGTATGCTCGCGCCTGGTCGCATTGGGAAAACGCATTGGCCTCGATCCACACCAACGGGTCGGTCGGGGAAAGCCCCGGCGAATACGCGCGAACTTTTGCGCGGCTTGAGAATCACTATTTCACGAACAAGGCGTTTCTTGAGTATGACGGGCAAATTCTGGATCAGATGGACCGGATTGCCCATATTCCCGGTCATATCGTTCAGGGAC
Organism: Ruegeria sp. CG1; assembly: GCF_056537265.1. Lineage (NCBI taxonomy): Bacteria > Pseudomonadati > Pseudomonadota > Alphaproteobacteria > Rhodobacterales > Roseobacteraceae > Ruegeria > Ruegeria sp. CG1. Next base: position 77,304 of record NZ_JBQFRF010000009.1, read on the forward strand.
GCTATGACATGATCTGCCCACCGCAGGCTGCATGGAACCTGTCCGAGCGCTGGCCCAATGTCGAACTGAAGATGGTGCGGCAGGCCGGTCACGCCCTGTCAGAACCGGGCATCAGCGCGGAACTGGTTCGGATCATGGATCGCGTGTCGGAGGAAACGGTATGACTCGCATCGACCGTCGCGCATTATTTGCCTCGGGCGCCGCCGCCGCTTTGCTGGCGGCGACAGGAGCGTCTCTGGCCGATACGCCGAAACAGGGTGGCACCTTGCGGCTGGCGGTGCCACGCGACAACAGTCTGGAACAGGTGGCTCGGGGCGCAGTCTTTGACAGCCTGACCGAGATCGCGCCCGATGGTACCCTGCGCGGAGAGCTGGCTACAAATTGGCAGACCGATGCTGATGCGCGGGTCTGGAACTTTGATCTGCGCGATGATGCTGTGTTCCACGATGGCACCAAGCTGGACGTGAACGATGTTCTAGCTGTTCTGGAAGATATTGGTCAGGCCGAGGCCATTGCACCTGATCGTGTGCAGTTGCAATTGGCTGAGGGCAACCCGGGACTACCATTCTTGCTGGCTGGGTCACGGTTTGTCATTGCGCGAGGGGGCGTGACGCCACTGGCTCTGGCCAACGGCACAGGATGCTACCGGGTTGAGCGGGCCGAGGATGAACGTCATTTCCGCGCACGCAGGGTGTCCAATCACTACAAAAGCGGAACGGCAGGATGGGTCGATACGCTTGAGATTATCGTGATCCCGGACGCCGGGGTGCGGGCCGAAGCATTGCGCGATGGATATGTAGATATCGCAGCGCTCCCGGCTGGTGAGGAGCTAACCGCGCAACGCGGGCTGCGATTTCATCCGTCTGAGGCCGAGATGGCGTTGGCAATGGCCTCTCATGTCGGTATGCCGCGCCAGATCAGCCGGGCTGCGCTGGATGATGGGCGCATCGCCGAACGGTGGTGGCTGGCGTAAATTTGATCACGATTTGCGCCGGGGGTTGCAGACTCAGGAACTCCTGCGTATATGCAGTTGCAACAGCGGCGCGTCGGACTTCTGGTCCGGGGCTCCACCGGAAAATTCGACGGGCCGCGCGCCCGTTTTTTTGTGCCCGATAACAGGGTAGAGAACCTGAATGACAAACGACCTGATAGCCAAAGCTGCCATCGACCGGCGACTGGCCGAGATCATCACCCCTGTGATCGAGGATCTGGGGTATGAGCTTGTCCGCATTCGGCTGATGAGCGGCAAGACCACCACGATGCAGATAATGGCAGACAAGCCCGATGGCGGAATCGAAGTGGATGACTGCGCCGAGATTTCCAATGCGGTCAGCGCCACGCTGGATGTCGAAGACCCCATTTTGGACGCCTACACGCTTGAAGTTTCCAGCCCTGGAATTGACCGTCCTCTGACCCGTCTCAAAGATTTTGAGACGTTCGAAGGGTATGAGGCCAAGATCGAAACCGCAGAACTGATCGACGGTCGCCGCCGCTTCAAGGGCGAATTGGCCGGGATCGAAGGGGCTGAGGTTCTGATCAACATCCCCGAGGGAGACGAGACCATTACCATCGGTCTGCAATTTGACTGGCTGAGCGACGCCAAGCTGGTTCTGACCGATGACCTGATCAAGGAAATGCTGCGCCAGCGCAAAGACGCTGGTGCCCTGAACGAAAACGCTTTCGACGAGATTGAGACCGAAGGGTCCGAAGAGGAGACGAACTGATGGCAATCACCTCAGCCAACCAGCTGGAGCTGCTGCAGACCGCCGAGGCCGTGGCCCGCGAAAAGATGATCGACCCCGGTCTGGTTGTCGAAGCGATGGAAGAATCGCTCGCCCGTGCCGCCAAGAGCCGTTACGGCGCCGAGATGGACATCCGCGTCAGCATCGACCGCAAGACCGGCAAGGCGACCTTTACCCGTGTCCGCACCGTGGTCGAGGATGAAGAGCTTGAGAACTATCAGGCCGAGATGACCGTCGAGCAGGCCAAGCAGTACATGGAGGCGCCAGAGGTTGGTGACGTCTTCGTTGAAGAAGTCCCGCCCGTGGAAATGGGCCGTATCGCTGCTCAGTCCGCCAAGCAGGTCATCTTGCAAAAGGTTCGCGAAGCCGAGCGTGATCGTCAGTACGAAGAATTCAAGGATCGTGCCGGCACCATCATCAACGGTGCGGTCAAGCGTGAAGAGTTCGGCAATGTGATCGTCGATCTGGGCGGTGCCGAGGCTGTTCTGCGCCGCAATGACAAGATCGGTCGCGAAAGCTATCGCCCGAACGACCGTGTGCGTGCCTACATCAAGGAAGTCCGCCGCGAGGTTCGTGGCCACCAGATATTCCTGTCGCGCACTGCGCCGGAATTCATGGCTGAGCTGTTCAAGATGGAAGTACCGGAAATCTATGACGGCATCATCGAGGTCAAGGCCGTTGCTCGTGATCCCGGCTCGCGCGCCAAGATTGCCGTGATTTCTTATGACGGCTCGATTGACCCAGTCGGTGCCTGCGTCGGTATGCGCGGTAGCCGCGTGCAGGCCGTTGTGAACGAGCTGCAGGGCGAAAAGATCGACATCATTCCGTGGAACGAAGATCAGCCGACTTTCCTTGTGAACGCTCTGCAGCCCGCCGAAGTTTCAAAGGTGGTTCTGGACGAAGAAGCCGGCAAGATCGAAGTTGTGGTTCCCGAGGAGCAACTGAGCCTCGCCATTGGCCGTCGTGGTCAGAACGTGCGTCTGGCCAGCCAGCTGACCAATCTGGACATCGACATCATGACCGAAGCCGAAGAATCGGCGCGCCGTCAGAAAGAATTCGAGGCCCGTACCCAGTTGTTCATGGAAACGCTGGATCTGGACGAATTCTTCGCTCAGCTGCTGGTTTCTGAAGGCTTCACCAACCTCGAAGAAGTGGCATATGTTGAAATCGACGAACTGCTGGTCATCGACGGTGTGGATGAAGGTACCGCGCAAGAACTTCAGACACGTGCACGCGAATTCCTGGAAGCTCAGGCCAAGGCGGCGCTGGATGCAGCCCGTGCGCTGGGTGCCGAGGACAGTCTTATTGAATTCGAGGGCCTGACACCCCAGATGGTAGAGGCGCTGGCCAAGGATGATGTGAAGACCCTGGAAGACTTCGCAACCTGCGCCGACTGGGAACTGGCCGGTGGCTGGACCACGGTCGATGGCGAACGCATCAAGGATGATGGTGTACTGGAGCCCTTCGGCGTGACGCTGGAAGAGGCGCAGGATCTGGTCATGACCGCGCGCATCATGCTGGGTTGGGTCGATCCGGCCGAGCTGGAGCAGGCCGAAGAAGACGGTGAAGCAACCGATGAGGAGGTCGAGGCCTGATCTCAGGCCTCGGGTGGCTGACATGGGTCGCGGTGGCGTCCATAAGGATCGGTCGGAAGGCCCTGAACGCAAGTGCATCGCCACGGGCGAGGTTCAGCCTAAATATGGCTTGATCCGCTTTGTAACGGGGCCCGACGGTCAGGTTTTTCCCGATGTTGCGGCAAAACTGCCGGGGCGTGGGGTTTACGTGGCGGCGGATCGCGCGGCGCTGGACAAGGCGGTGAACAAGAAACTGTTCTCGCGCGGGTTTAAGGCACAGGTGAGTGCCGCCAAGGACCTGACCGATGAGGTCGAGAAACAGGTGGCGCGTCGTGTGATCGAACTGATCAGTCTGGCGCGCAAATCCGGAGATGCGGTCGCCGGGTATGAAAAGGTCAAGTCGTGGCTGGACCGGGAAGAGGCCCAGGTGCTGATTCAGGCCTCAGACGGATCGGGGCGCGGCAAGTCGAAACTCAGCACGCCGCACTTCGGGAAATACATCGGCTGGCTGACCGCAGACGAGCTTGGGGCGGCATTTGGGCGCCAAACCGTGATTCATGCGGCCTTGGCCTCTGGCGGACTCGCCAAACGTGTTGTAGAGGAAGCGCAGCGCCTGCGTGGCTTGCGCGAAAAGGATGACGGCGGCAAGGGCCGCTCGGAAGGGTAAGAAGCTTTATGAGCGATAGTGACGGCAAAAAGACATTGGGTCTTCGTGGCGGGGCACGCCCCGGAAATGTGAAACAGAGTTTCAGCCACGGACGCACCAAGAATGTCGTGGTGGAGACCAAACGCAAACGCGTGGTCGTTCCCAAGCCGGGCGCGACCAAACCAAGTGGTGGTGCGACACCTTCGGGTGATCCTTCGCGTCGCCCAGCGGGTATTTCCGATGCGGAAATGGCGCGTCGTATGAAGGCGTTGCAAGCCGCCAAGGCACGTGAGGCTGAAGAGGCCGCTGCCCGTGAGGCGCAGGAAAAGGCGCGCGAAGAAGAACGCGCACGCCGCCGGGCCGAACAAGAGGCCAAGGAACGCGAGCAGCGTGAAGCTGAAGAGCGTGCCCGTGCCAAGGCCGAAGAGGAAGAACGCAAGCGTAAAGAGGCCGAGGAAGCAGCCCAGCGTGCTGCCGCAGCCCCGGCACCCGCCGAGCCCAAGGCAGCACGCAGCCCATCCAGCAAGCCTGCACCTGCTGCGGCACCGCGCAAGCAGGATCGCGAGCGTGAGCAGCGTGGCCGTGGCAAGGGCCGTGACGACAACCGCCGCTCGGGCAAGCTGACACTTGGTCAGGCCACTGGCGGCGAAGGCAATCGCCAACGCTCAATGGCCGCGATGAAGCGCAAGCAGGAGCGTGCGCGCCAGAAGGCCATGGGCGGCACGGTCGAGCGGGAAAAGGTGATCCGCGACGTTCAGCTGCCCGAGGCGATCATGGTCTCGGAATTGGCCAACCGTATGGCCGAGCGTGTCGCTGACGTTGTCAAATCGCTGATGCAGATGGGCATGATGGTCACGCAGAACCAGACCATCGACGCTGACACCGCTGAACTGATCATCGAAGAATTTGGCCACAAGGTCACGCGTGTCTCTGATTCGGATGTTGAAGACGTCATCAAAGAGGTCGAAGACAGCGATGACGATCTGCAGCCCCGTCCGCCGGTCATCACCATCATGGGTCACGTTGACCACGGCAAAACCTCGTTGCTGGATGCGATCCGCGACGCGCGTGTTGTTGCCGGCGAAGCTGGTGGCATCACCCAGCATATCGGCGCCTATCAGGTGAAAACCGATGGTGGCACCACGCTGACCTTCCTGGATACACCGGGACACGCGGCCTTTACCTCGATGCGCTCGCGCGGGGCTCAGGTCACGGATATCGTGGTTCTTGTTGTTGCCGCCGACGACGCGGTGATGCCGCAGACGATCGAGGCGATCAACCACGCCAAAGCGGCCGAAGTGCCAATGATCGTGGCGATCAACAAGATCGACAAGCCCGACGCGAACCCCGACAAAGTCCGCACTGACTTGCTGCAGCACGAAGTGATCGTCGAGAAGATGTCGGGTGAGGTTCAGGACGTTGAGGTCTCGGCCATGACTGGTCAGGGTCTGGACGAATTGCTGGAAGCCATTGCGCTGCAGGCCGAGATTCTGGAACTGAAAGCCAACCCAGATCGCGCCGCCCAAGGTGCCGTGATCGAGGCGCAGCTGGATGTGGGCCGTGGTCCCGTCGCCACCGTTCTGGTTCAGAACGGCACGCTGCGTCAGGGCGATATCTTCGTTGTGGGTGAGCAGTACGGTAAGGTCCGTGCGCTGATCAACGACAAGGGCGACCGTGTCAAAGAAGCTGGCCCCTCAGTTCCGGTCGAGGTTCTGGGTCTCAACGGTACGCCCGAAGCAGGTGACGTTCTGAACGTGACCGAGACCGAAGCGCAGGCCCGTGAGATCGCTGCTTATCGTGAGCAAGCCGCCAAGGACAAACGCGCCGCTGCTGGTGCCGCGACCACCCTTGAACAGCTGATGCAGAAGGCGAAGGAAGACGAAAACGTCACCGAGCTGCCTATTCTGATGAAAGCGGATGTGCAGGGCTCTGCCGAAGCCATCGTTCAGGCGATGGAGAAGATCGGCAACGACGAAGTGCGCGTACGCGTTCTTCACTCGGGTGTTGGTGCGATCACCGAGACGGATGTCGGCCTGGCCGAAGCCTCTGGTGCACCGATCTTTGGCTTCAACGTGCGTGCGAACGCATCGGCGCGGAACACCGCCAACCAGAAAGGCGTCGAGATTCGCTACTATTCGGTGATCTACGATCTGGTGGATGACGTGAAAGCGGCCGCATCTGGCCTGCTGAGCGCCGAGATTCGCGAAAAATTCATCGGTTACGCCGAGATCAAAGAGGTCTTCAAGGTCACCGGCGTCGGCAAGGTTGCTGGCTGCCTGGTCACCGAAGGTGTTGCCCGCCGCTCGGCGGGTGTCCGCCTGCTGCGCGACAACGTGGTGATCCACGAAGGCACGCTGAAGACCCTCAAGCGTTTCAAGGATGAAGTGGCCGAAGTTCAATCGGGTCAGGAATGCGGTATGGCGTTCGAGAACTACGACGATATCCGCGCAGGCGACGTGATCGAAATCTTCGAGCGCGAAGAGGTCACGCGCACGCTGGACTGATCCGGATCTAGAAAGAAACTTGAAACAGCGGCCCCACGAGGCCGCTGTTTTCATTTAGGTTAGTCCGTGCGCGACGACAGAAACGTGCCCGACGGCATGATGATGTCAAAATGATGCTTGCCCTTCTGCAGATCGAAACTGACCGAATGTCCGGCCTTGCGCAGTAGTTCAGCATAGTCACGGCTTTGGCGGATAAACTCGGGCGTATCCCGCTCGGCGACTGTCACCCTGTAACGGGGTCCTGGCGCGGGCAGGTTGAGGCAGGGTGAGAAATCGTGAATCTCGACCTTGGTCAGTTGCAGCGGATCATTCACCGAGGTCAGGCTGATCGGAACAAGGTCATAGATCCCGCTAATCAGGATCACATTGCGCACCCGCAGGCCAGCCTGCGCAAATGCCTTTGAAGACGTCGCCATGACCATCGCGACCAGATGGGCGCCTGCACTATGGCCTGAAAGTGTGATGTTTGATGGATCAAAACCCAGTGTTTCGGCCTGTGACGCGAGCCACAACAAGGCTGTACGGCATTCTTCGACCATCTGCCCCAATCTGGCATCGGGGGCGAGCGTATAATTCAGTGTGGCAAAGGCTTGCCCGTTCTCATGCAATACCGGTGCCATAGGGGCCGACTCACGCTGGCTAAGCGCCTGCCAATAGCCACCATGAATAAAGACATGCAAAGGCGCGTTGGCGCCAGGTGCGGGGAAGAAATCCAGAACTTGCGTCGGGCTGTCGCCATAGGAACGGTTTTCCTGCATCCTAATTTCAGACCGTGCCTGTGCGCTGAGGGCAGAATAGCTGGCTAGATATGGCGTCAGATCACCGCCAATCATTGAGCTAGGGGAATACTCCTGCTCAAGCTCTTCTTGGGTGAATCCGCGATACAGCATGGCCTATTCCCCAGTATACATCAGTTCGGTTCGCACGTCGTAGAGGTCGTGGAAGAACCGCAACTCCAGCGCCTTGCGCAGGAAGGCCACGCCGCTAGATCCACCCGTTCCGGGCTGCATTCCGATCACGCGCTCAACCGCGGTTGCATGATCGAATCGCCACCTCTGGAACAGAGATTCCACATCCATCAGTTTTTCGGCCAGCGCGTAAAGATCCCAGTATTGTTCCGTGTTGCGGAACACTTCGACCCAGATTTTGACGATACGCGGATCGCCGGAATAGGGCTTTGCGTAATCCCGCTCGATCAGCTCATGCGGCACGTCAAACCCTTGCCGGGCCAGCATCCGCAGCACTTCGTCATAGAGCGAGGGTTTGGTAAGAGCCGCGTTCAGCATCTCCATCACTTCTGGGTCATGCGCATGCACTTTCAGGGTCGCGGGATCTTTGTTGCCCAGAATGAACTCGATTTGGCGATAGCCATAGCTTTGAAAGCCTGACGAACTGCCTAATGCGTCCCGAAACGTCATGTAGTCCGCGGGAGTCATAGTCAGTAGCGTCTCCCACGCGGCGATCAACTGCCGTTGGATCGCCTTGATCCGGTCGAGGTTCTTCATCGCGGGACCGAAATCGTCCTGCTGCAAGAACCGGCGGACTTCGACAAGTTGATGGTGCATCAGTTTCAGCCACAGTTCGCTGACCTGATGAATGATGATGAACAACATCTCATCAGGTTGGGCCGGGTCCTGAAAGGTCTTTTGCAGGTTCAGCAGAGTCTTAAGTTGCAGAAAATCCCCATAGCTTTTGCGGTGAGTTTCTGTGAAATCGGTGACCAGAGACTCTTCGATTCCCCGTTCTGTATACCTGTCTTTGTCGCCCATGTGCTCCTCCAGACGCGCGGGTTTATCCCTGTTTAGGGACAAAACCCGCACGGTTCCAGAGCGTTAGGTCCAGTCCAGAACCACCTTGCCTGATTGACCGGATTTCATGGCCTTGAATCCCTGGGCAAAGTCATCGACCGCGAACTGGTGGGTGATTACGCGGCTGACATCCAGCCCGTTCTGCAACATGGCGATCATCTTGTACCAGGTTTCGAACATCTCGCGCCCATAGACACCCTTGATGGTGATAGCTTTGAACACGATGCGCGACCAGTCCACCGGAGATTTTCCGGGCGGAATCCCCAACAGTGCGATCTTGCCGCCCATAACCAGCGCTTCGACCATCTGGTCCAGCGCGGCTTGCGAGCCCGACATTTCAAGCCCGACATCAAAGCCCTGAGTCATGCCCAGTTCCGCGATGACATCCTGCAGATCCTCTTTGGACACATCAACTGTGCGTACCGTTGGTACCACGTGTTCGGCCAGTTTCAGGCGGTCGGGGTTGATATCGGTGATCACTACATGCCGGGCACCGGCATGACGGGCAACGGCGGCGGCCATGATGCCGATAGGGCCTGCGCCAGTAATCAATACGTCCTCGCCCAGCAGATCGAAGCTGAGTGCAGTGTGCACGGCATTGCCCAGCGGGTCGAGGATCGCCCCGATCTCATCCGGTACGTCGTCAGGCAGGGGCACCACGTTAAAGGCAGGCAGTTTCAGGTATTGCGCAAAGGCACCCTGTTCATTCACACCGATACCGCGCGTGCCGGGATCAAGGTGGAACTTGCCCGCACGGCTCTGGCGGCTGTCAGGGGTGATCAGATGCCCCTCGCCTGAACAGCGCTGGCCGACCGTCATCCCTGTCACGTTGCGACCCAATTCAACAATTTCACCCGCGAACTCGTGGCCGGTGATCATCGGGATCGGCACGGTGGCCGCAGCCCATTCATCCCAGTTCCAGATATGAATATCCGTGCCGCAAATCCCGGTCTTGTTGATGCGGATCAGAACCTCGTCGGGGCCGATCTCGGGTACTGGGGCCTGCACCATCCACAGACCTTCCTCGGGCTTGGATTTCTCAAGGGCTTTCATCGTGTTGGCCCGCATCAGATTATCCCCAATTCTTTGCCGACCCTGCCAAATGCCGCGAGCGCCCGGTCTAATTCGTCGCGTGTTAGAGCCGCATTCATCTGCGTTCTGATTCGGGCCTGACCACGCGGCACGACAGGGAAGAAAAAGCCCGAAACATAGACGCCTTCGTCAAACAATCGCGATGCCATATCCTGCGCCAGGGTCGCTTCACCCAGCATGACCGGGATGATCGGGTGTTCGCCCGGAAGTAGGTCGAAGCCCAGATTCTCTAACCCGGCGCGCCAGTACTTGGCATTGCCGAACAATTGGGCGCGCAGCATGTCACCTTCTTCAACCAGACGGATTGCCTCAAGCCCTGCGGCAACGATGGACGGCGGCAGCGAGTTTGAGAACAGATAGGGCCGCGCCCGCTGCCGCAGCAGGTCGATCACTGGCTGCGGCCCGGCGATATAACCGCCGATTGCCCCCCCAAGTGCCTTGCCCAAAGTTCCCGTCAGAATATCCACGTCGACGCCGAAGTGGTCCGGCGTGCCCGCTCCGTTTGGCCCCATAAAGCCGGTGGCGTGGCAGTCATCGACCATCACGATGGCGTCGTATTTGTTGGCCAGCTCGCGAATCTTCGGCAGATTGGCCAGATAGCCATCCATTGAGAACACGCCATCGGTTGCGATCATGATATGCCGCGCCCCGTCCTCGCGCGCTTGTTTCAGCCACGCTTCGAGGTCATTCATGTCGTTGTTCATGTAGCGATAGCGTTTTGCCTTACACAGCCGTACCCCGTCGATGATCGAGGCATGATTTAGACTGTCAGAGATAATGGCGTCTTCGGGCCCTAACAAAGGCTCAAACAACCCGCCATTGGCGTCGAAGCAGGCAGCGAACAGAATTGAATCGTCCTTGTTCAGGAACTTTGCCAGCTTCTGCTCAAGTTCACGATGAATGTCCTGCGTACCGCAGATGAACCGGACCGAGGCCATGCCGAACCCCTTGGGCTCCATTGCGCCTTTGGCGGCGTTGATCAGCGCAGGGTGATCGGCCAAACCCAGATAGTTGTTGGCGCACAAGTTGATCACCTGCTTGTCGCCCACCGTAATCTCACCGCCCTGAGGCGAGGTGATCATCCGTTCGCGCTTGTACAGACCCTCTGCCTCAATCTGCGCGAGTGTATCCGAAATATGGGACAGGAATGCATCAGCCATGGCGACCTCCGTTAATCTGAGTCGCACGTCTAACATAGCGGATGAAATTCCCAAATAGGAGAATTACAGTATTTGGGAAAAATATCCGTGAAGGCGGAATCTTGCCCGTTCAGGCGTTTTTTACGATCAGGAAAACGCGGGCCGGGTTTTCAGCGCTTATCGAATGCGTAATATCGGCGGCATACCGGGCGGTATCCCCTTGTTTCAGATCGCTGGATGCCGTTCCCGAAGTGACACGGACGGCGCCTTCCAGCACAGTCAGTTGCTCTCGTGCGCCGCGCGCATGAGGCTGGCTGTTCAGGCTCCCATTGGCCTGAAACTGAATATCATAGACCTCGTGTCCTCCGGCCTCTTCGGGGGGAGAGAGGATGCGAATCCGGCATTTCTCGCCCATATTGTCGATACTGGGCACTTCCGCTTGACGCAGCACTTCGATCTGGTCGGTCGTTTTGGCGTCTTCCAACAGTCCGGCGAAATCCACCTGCAGAGCGCGTGTCAGGTTCCACAGAGTCGAAATTGTGGGGCTGCTTTCGCCACGCTCGATCTGGCTGACCATGGAACGCGAGACGCCGCTGAGGTTGGCGACCGCCTCAAGCGACAGGCCTTTGGCGCGGCGCGCCTCTTTCAATCGGGCGGGCAGGCGCGTCAGAATATCGTCTGTGTTTTCCGTCATGACGGAATCCATGGGTGTTGCGCAACGTAATGTCAATTCCGGCGTGACAGTGAGTCTAATATGAAGATCATGCTGCAGGTGCATAATGGGCGCGAGACTTGGAGGAGAAAACATGACGGACATAGTAATACTGGACGGTGCGCGCACAGCCATCGGGACCTTTGGCGGTGCGTTGGCCTCGACCGCTCCGATCGATCTGGCGACCGTGGCGACCGAGGCGGCAATGGAGCGTTCGGGCGTTGAAGGCGCGCAGATTGATCATGTTGTCTTTGGTCATGTGATCAACACCGAACCGCGCGACATGTATCTGTCGCGAGTCGCCGCAATGCAGGCAGGTATTCCGAACGGGACTCCGGCGATGAACGTGAACCGGCTGTGCGGTTCGGGGGCGCAGGCAGTAGTGTCGGCGGTGCAGGCGCTGATGCTAGGCGATGCCGAGTTTGCCGTGGCGGGCGGTGCCGAAAGCATGTCGCGCAGCCCTTATGTCGTACCGCAGGCCCGTTGGGGGGCGAAGATGGGCGATGTCAAATCGCTCGACATGATGCTGGGCGCGCTGAACTGCCCATTCGGCACCGGGCATATGGGGGTGACCGCCGAGAATGTGGCGGATGAACACCAGATCAGCCGCGAACAGATGGACGCGTTTGCGCTGACCAGCCAGACCCGTGCGGCTGCGGCGATTGAGGCCGGGTATTTCGACAGCCAAATCGCGCCGGTGCAGGTCAAGGTCAAGCGCGACAAGGTCGACTTCAAGGTCGATGAACATCCCAAGGCCACCACTGCCGAGGCGCTGGCCGGATTGCGCCCGGTATTCCAGAAAGATGGGCGGGTGACGGCAGGCAACGCCTCGGGCATCAATGACGGCGCGGCGGCGATGGTATTGGCGACAGTGGATGCTGCAGAAAAGGCGGGCTTGAAACCCAAAGCGCGCGTGATTGGCTATGCCCATGCCGGCGTGCGACCCGAGGTGATGGGTATCGGCCCGGTTCCAGCTGTGCAGAACCTGTTCGCAAAAACGGGTTTGTCTGCGGATGATTTCGACGTGATCGAAAGCAACGAGGCGTTTGCGGCGCAAGCTCTGGCCGTCAATCAGGAATTGGGTCTGGACGCTGCAAAGGTGAATCCGAACGGTGGGGCTATTGCACTGGGCCATCCGGTGGGCGCCACAGGGGCGATTATCACGCTTAAGGTGTTGTATGAGTTGGAGCGTATTGGTGGATCGAAAGGTCTGATCACCATGTGCATCGGGGGCGGTCAAGGCATTGCCCTCGCCGTCGAGCGGCTCTGAGTTGGACCGGGGCAAGGGGGGCTGTCTGCCCCCCATCGCGCCGGGGCGCGATTCCCCCCGAAGGTATTTTAGCCAGATGAAGCGGTCGGGTTGGTTTAGCTGAGTGCGAAGATCACCAGCGTCGCGGCTATGCCTGCGGCCGCGCCGATCGCTGCTGGCAGAAGGTTTGCGATGAAACCCGGGGTCTTTGGGTCGTCTTTTTGGGTCTGGGCAATCAGGGCATTTTCCACCAGACCGGGCAAGCGGGGGCCGAAACGGGCAAGCACCAGGGCGGTTTTACCAAAATCGCGCAGGGCGGCGCGGGGGCCGATGGATTGTTTGATGTAATCCTCGACCACCGGTCGGGCGACCTCCCAGATGTTCATGTGATCATCAAGCGAGCGGGCGACGCCTTCGACCACCACCATGGTGCGTTGCAGCAGGATCAGCTCGGTGCGGGTTTCCATGCCGAAGCGTTCAGTGACTTCGAACAGGTAGCTTAGCAGCCGACCCATCGAGATATGGGTGGCGTCCATGCCGAAGATCGGCTCACCTACCGCGCGCAAGGCGCGGGCGAATTCGTCGACGTCCTGATTGGCAGGCACATAGCCTGCTTCGAAATGGACTTCAGCCACGCGTTTATAGTCGCGGCGGATGAAACCAAAGAGAATCTCGGCATAGACCCGGCGAGTGTATTCATCGATATGGCCCATGATGCCGTAGTCATAGGCGATAATGTCCCCGTTCGCAGCGACCTTGAGGTTGCCTTGGTGCATGTCGGCGTGAAAATAGCCGTCGCGTAGCGCGTGCAACAGGAACAGGCGGAGCACGCGCTCAGCCAGATCGCGGCGATTATGTCCGGCAGCGTCCAGCGCGTTGTTATCTCCCAAGGGAATGCCATCAGCCCAGCTGAGCGTCATGACGCGGCGGGCGGATAGCGACCAGACCACCGGAGGCAACCAGAATCCGGCATCATCCTTGGTATTGGCAGCGTATTCCGAGGCGGCGGCACTTTCCAGACGCAGGTCCAACTCGCCGCGTACTACGCCGTCGAAATGCTCGATCACTTCCATCGGGCGTAGTCGGCGCGCTCCGGGGGCGCAAAGTTGTACCATACGCGCGGCGAAATAGAACGCGTCTACATCCTTGCGGAAGGCGCGCTCGATACCCGGTCTCAGGACTTTGACAGCAACGTCTTCGCCTGTGCTGGTCAGCTTGGCCTTGTGAACCTGAGCAATCGAGGCAGCGGCGATGGGTTCACTGAACTCACTGAATATCTCTGACGTCGGTTGGCCTAACTCTTTCTCGACCTCTGCCATTGCTTCAGCTTTGGAAAAGGGCGGCAGCTTGTCTTGCAGAACACGCAGTTGCTCGGCCAGTTCATTTCCCACCACGTCGGGGCGGGTCGAAAGCACCTGCCCGAATTTGATGTAAGCCGGACCCAATGCGGTCAGGGCACGGGTGGCGGGCGGCATCTCGGGGTCGCCCTTGTAGCCCAGCCATTGGAACGGTTTGCCAAGGGTATGCGCCAGAATACGTACGGCACGCGGTGCCTCGAATGCATCCAGCACGACGTTCATGGCACCGGTACGTTCAAGCGTTGCGCCTGTGCGGATCAGGCGGATGATGTTGTGAGGGCCGCGCATCTAGATCTTCCAGCCAGAATGCAATGCGGCAATGCCCATGCTCAGGTTGCGGTATTTGGCGTTTTCGAACCCGGCGGAGCGGACCATGTTCAGGAATGTCTCCTGGTCTGGGAACTTGCGGATCGATTCCACAAGGTACTGATAGCTGTCGTAGTCGTTGGCGATCAGCTTGCCCATACGCGGGATGACATTGAAACTGTAGAGGTCGTAAAGCTTCTGCAGCCCGTCATTGGGTAACTGGCTGAACTCAAGCACCATCAGACGACCACCGGGCTTCAGAACGCGATAGGCTTCGTTAAGCGCCTCTTGCGGGCGGGTGACGTTCCGGATGCCGAAGGAGATGGTGTAGACGTCGAAGGTGTTATCCTCAAAGGGCAGCGCCATCGCGTCGCCCACCACCCAACTCAGGCTGTCGGACATCTGGTCGGCCTCGGCGCGCTGGCGGCCTTCGACCAGCATCGGCTCGGTCAGGTCCAGCACGGTAGCATGGCCGTGGCCTGCGCGCTTCAGAAAGCGGAACGAGATATCGCCGGTGCCGCCCGCCACATCCAGAAGCCGCTGACCGGCGCGCGGGGCAAGCCAGTCCATCATCGCGTCTTTCCAGACCCGGTGGATGCCCATCGACATCACGTCGTTCATCACGTCGTATTTCGAGGCGACCGAATTGAAAACGCCCTGTACGCGGCCGGCTTTTTCAGCCTCGCGCACGGTTTCGAACCCGAAATGGGTGGTCTTGTCGTTGGTGTCGGACATTTGCCTTGCCGTTTGTCGAATTTCGCCTCTGTTATAGGGCGATAAGAGGCGGGCACAATGCGGCCCTTTGGAATAGGAGCCCTGTAATGCCCGAATTGCCCGAGGTCGAGACAGTAAGACGCGGCCTGAGCCCCGCAATGGAGGGCACAGTGATCGAAAGGGCGGATGTGAATCGGCCTGATTTACGCTGGCCTTTCCCGGCTCGCATGGCCGAGCGGCTGACGGGCCAACGGGTGGATCGGCTGCGGCGACGGTCGAAGTACATTCTGGCGGATCTCAGCAGTGCCGAGACGTTGTTGATCCATCTGGGCATGTCGGGGCGGATGACAGTCTCTGGCGATCCGCTCGGACAGTATGCGCATGAGCATCCGATGGCGCAGAAGCATGATCACGTGGTGTTTCATATGGCTAATGGCGCACGCATCACCTTCAACGATCCGCGCCGGTTCGGGGCAATGGATCTGCTGCCGACGGCAACGGCAGAGCAGCACAAGCTGCTATCGGTTCTGGGACCTGAACCGTTGGGTAATGATTTTCACGAACAGCACCTGATAGACGCCTTCAAAGGCAAGAACAGTCCGGTCAAATCGGCGTTGTTGGATCAGGGAATCGTTGCCGGTTTGGGTAATATTTACGTCTGCGAAGCGCTTTATCGCGGCAAGGTGTCGCCACGTCGCAAAGCGGGACAGATTTCTGCGCCACGCGTTGCGGCCCTTGTGCCGATCATCAGAAAAGTGTTGCAGGACGCGATTGAAGCGGGTGGGTCATCGCTGCGTGATTTCCGCCAAGCCGATGGAGAACTTGGATATTTTCAACACAGCTTCGACGTCTACGGTCGCGAAGGAGAGCCTTGTCGAACCGAGGGTTGTGGCGCTGAAATCAAGAGAATCACCCAGTCCGGTCGCTCATCCTTCTATTGCGCGCAATGCCAAAGATAACTTGATCCAGCGAAATCGCGTGATAAGGAATCGTACCTGAACGGAACAACCGGAAGCTTACACCTCATGGCTTTTGAGACGATCATCGTCGAAATCGAAGACCACGTCGCCCTTATCAAGCTCAACCGCCCCGATGCGATGAACGCGCTGAACACACAGTTGCTGGGTGAGCTGTGCGAGGCGCTGGAAGATGCGGATAGCAATGACAAGGTGCGCTGCATCGTCATCACCGGCTCGGACAAGGCCTTTGCCGCCGGTGCGGACATCAAGGAAATGTCCGAGATGAGCTTTGTCGATGTGTTCGACGTTAATCTGTTTGCGGACGCCAATGATAGGGTTTCCGCGATCCGTAAACCTATCATCGCTGCCGTTGCCGGTTACGCGCTGGGCGGCGGGTGTGAACTGGCGATGCTGTGCGATTTCATCATCGCTGCCGACACCGCCAAGTTCGGCCAGCCCGAGATCAATCTGGGAGTCATCGCGGGGCTTGGTGGCAGTCAGCGTCTGACCCGCTTCGTAGGAAAGTCCAAATCGATGGACATGAACCTGACAGGCCGCTTCATGGACGCTGAAGAGGCCGAGCGCGCCGGATTGGTCAGTCGTGTCGTGCCCGCCAAAAAGCTGATCGAAGAGGCAACCGGTGCGGCGCAGAAGATTGCAGAGAAATCGCAGATCACGGCCATCGCGGCCAAAGAGGCTGTGAACCGCAGCTATGAGCTGCCGCTGAGCGAAGGCATGCTGTTTGAGCGTCGGGTGTTCCATTCGATGTTTGCGACAGAGGATCAGAAAGAAGGCATGGCCGCGTTTCTGGAAAAACGTGCGGCTCAGTTCCGCGACAAGTGATCATAATCGTCGCTTAGTGATATTAGGCGGGCAGACCCCGCCTTTTTCCCTCATCACATACTGGAAGAATCAGCTTGGCAAACCTGCCAAACTTGGTTAGAGACCGCCGTCATACATGCGCGTGCGGCCCGCTTGGCCCGACTCACACTCGTGATTTCTGATCCGGTGCGGATATGTCCGTGGCGCGCAACCCAAGATAACCGTACCGAACAAAAGGTCAGAGACACATGGCAAATTCGCCCCAGGCAAAGAAACGCGCCCGTCAGAACGAAAAGCGCTTCGCCGTCAACAAAGCGCGTCGTTCGCGCATCCGTACCCACCTGCGCAAAGTTGAAGAAGCGATCGCATCCGGCGACAAGGACGCGGCTACCGCAGCCCTGCGCGCCGCTCAGCCCGAGTTGATGCGTGGCGTCACCAAAGGCGTCTTCCACAAGAACACCGCAGCCCGCAAAATGTCGCGCCTGTCGGCGCGCGTCAAAGCGCTGGGCTGATTCTTTGGGAAAACGCGTCAAGCGTTGATTTGCGAAAAAGGCGTCGCTGATTGCGACGCCTTTTTCATTGTTGCCGGAAAGCCGCGTCTTCACGAAGCCGAGAGATTCTTTCGCCCAGAACCCCGAGTCAATATCAGAGTTTCGTTGCCCGGACCCTTGGGCTCTTGCTACGACTTAATCAGCGATTCACTCGCTTGGGGGGACAGGCTGTTCCAAAGATCTGACCGACGGGCATCGGAAAGATCTAGGAACGAATGTTCGAAAGCTGGCTTCGGTCAGTTGGACGATCTGCTCTGGGTCTCGGGTTAGCCGAAGATCCTGGCCCTGTCGATAAATTGGAATATCATGCGCATCCCGGATTCCGGGTGTGCCCCCATTTTGGGGCCGTGCTGTATTGGACTGCGATGATATTCGAGCGTACCCGCCAGACCATCAGGTTTGGCGAAACGTTCCCTTGTGTGTGAGCGCCATAAAGGCCCGTAATTCGGGACACATTAAAAAAGGCCTTAAGGCCAATAATGAATGGGATGCGTGAGGCGCCGAATGACACAAGAGAAATGGGGACAACTGCGTAGCAAATTGATGAAGGCGGTTGGGAAGAACAATTTTACCACCTGGATTGAACCCTTGGAGTTTCAGGAGTTGCAGGATGGTGTAGCGGTGTTCTCGGTGCCGACCAACTTCATGGGCAACTATGTCAGTCAGAATTTTGCGGACCTTATTCTCTATGAGCTGAACACATCGGGCGAAAAGGTTCAGCGCTTGGCATTTCGCACAGCGGCCAATTCGTCAGCCCGTCCCACATTGGTGGAAGAGTCCAAGCCATCTCCCGCGCCAGAAACCCGGCCCGCTGTTACAGATACAGCCAATGATGCACTTGAAGCACTACAGGCTGCGCCACTGGATGCACGGTTTACCTTTGATAGCTTTGTTGTTGGCAAACCCAACGAACTTGCACATGCCGCAGCTCGCCGCGTATCCGAGGGCGGCCCGGTAACTTTCAATCCGCTCGTTCTCTACGGCGGTGTTGGACTGGGTAAAACCCACCTGATGCACGCGATTGCGTGGGAGTTGAAAACCAAGCACCCCGAGTTGAATGTGCTTTATCTGTCAGCAGAACAGTTCATGTATCGCTTTGTGCAGGCTTTGCGTGAACGCCGCATGATGGATTTCAAGCACTTGTTCCGTTCGGTCGATGTGCTGATGGTCGATGACGTGCAGTTCATCGCTGGCAAGGATTCGACGCAGGAAGAGTTTTTCCACACGTTCAACGCGCTGGTGGATCAGAACAAGCAGATCATCATCTCGGCCGACCGCGCGCCGGGCGAGATCAAGGACCTTGAAGACCGCGTAAAGTCACGCCTGCAATGTGGCCTTGTCGTCGATCTTCATCCCACAGACTACGAATTGCGTCTGGGAATCCTGCAGAACAAAGTGCAGCAGTACAGCAGCACTTATCCCGATCTGACCATTGCTGATGGTGTATTGGAGTTTCTTGCACACCGCATCTCGACCAATGTGCGCGTGCTGGAAGGGGCGCTGACCCGCCTCTTTGCCTTTGCCTCGCTGGTCGGGCGCGAGATCGATATGGAGCTGACGCAGGATTGTCTGGCCGATGTACTGCGCGCCTCCGAGCGCAAGATCACCGTCGAAGAGATCCAGCGAAAGGTCTCGGATTATTACAACATCCGCCTCAGCGATATCATCGGCCCTAAACGCCTGCGGTCCTATGCGCGTCCGCGTCAGGTGGCGATGTATCTGTGCAAGCAACTGACCAGTCGGTCGCTGCCTGAGATTGGCCGTCGATTTGGTGGGCGCGACCACACCACGGTCATGCATGGCGTGAAGCGCATCGAAGAGCTGAAGTTGACCGATGGCCAGATTGCCGAAGATGTTGAGATGCTGCGCCGGGCCTTGGAAGCCTAAACCGCACTGAATACTTGAAAAACACCCCGGGCTATTGCGTTCGGGGTGTTTTCTTGTGCGCTATTGTCCACGGTTGAGAATGATCTGGTGTGTTTCACGCGCGCTGCTCTTGACCACCGAGGCAATCCGACCCAGAAATCCGTAAAAAATCCTTGTGCCTCAGGGCTGAGACGCTAACGTGCCAGTCCCGCCTATTTCGGCACGCAAGTCAAAGGAACAGAGGGTATGAAGATCAGCATCGAACGCGGCACCCTTCTCAAGGCCGTTTCGCAGGCCCAGTCAGTTGTCGAACGTCGCAACACGATTCCCATACTTGCCAACGTGCTGATCGAGGCCGAAGGCGATCAGGCGCTGTTTCGTGCCACCGATCTGGACATCGAAGTGGTCGACAAGGCCCCCGCGCAGGTCGAGAAAGCGGGCGCCACGACTGTTGCGGCCACAACGCTACATGAGATCGTACGCAAGCTGCCTGATGGGGCGCTGGTGACCCTGACCGCAGATAATGCAGCTGGGCGGTTGACCGTGGAAGCGGGGCGCTCGAATTTTTCTCTGGCGACGCTGCCGAAAGAAGATTTCCCGGTTATGGCGTCTTCAGAATACCAATCGAACTTTACGGCGTCGGCGGCATTGTTGCGCCGGCTGTTCGATAAATCGAAGTTTGCCATTTCCACGGAAGAGACGAGATATTATTTGAACGGTGTTTACATGCACGTTGCAGATGGTTCCGAGGGCGGCAAGGTACTGCGTTGCGTGGCGACTGATGGTCACCGCTTGGCGCGGATCGATGCGGATCTGCCGGATGGTGCAGCGGATATGCCGGGCGTGATCGTGCCCCGCAAAACCGTGGGCGAACTGCGCAAGCTGCTGGATGATGACGAGATGGACATCGCCGTCTCGGTCAGTGAAACCAAGGTGCGGTTTGCAACACCTGACATCACGCTCACCTCGAAAGTGATCGACGGAACTTTCCCGGATTACACACGCGTCATCCCGCAAGGCAACACGCGCAAGTTAGAAGTGGACGCGGCTGAATTCGCGCAGGCCGTGGATCGTGTGGCGACAGTTTCGTCCGAGCGGTCGCGGGCCGTCAAACTGCAGTTGGATGCGGATAAGCTGGTTCTGTCAGTGAATGCACCCGACAGTGGTGCGGCTGAGGAAGAGCTGGCAGTTGCTTACGGGGATGAGCGCCTGGAGATCGGGTTCAACGCCAAATACCTGCTCGAAATCGCGTCTCAGGTGGATCGTGAAAATGCGGTGTTTATGTTCAACTCGGCGGGTGATCCGACACTGATGCGCGAAGGCAACGACCAAAGCGCAGTATACGTCGTAATGCCGATGCGCGTCTGATTGCCTCGACTGGGTGATCTCTAACGAAAGAGAGGGGTCATGGGATTGGCCCTGACCGAGCTTACGGTCTCGCATTTTCGGTCTCATAAGCTGGCGCGCCTGTCGTTGGACGGGCGGCCAGTCGCGATCCATGGGCCAAACGGTGCCGGTAAGACCAACATCCTGGAAGCGGTTTCTCTGTTTTCACCCGGGCGCGGGATGCGGCGGGCAAGCGCCGCTGAGATGACACGGCGCCCCGAGGCGCTGGGGTGGAAGCTGATTGGGCTATTGAATGCGCAAGGACAGAATTTCGAGATTGAAACCTGGTCCGAAGGTGGTGCGGCGCGGCAAGTGCGGATTGATGAGAAAACATCAAGCCAGATTGAATTGGGAAAACTGGCGCGGGTAGTTTGGTTAATCCCATCGATGGACCGTCTCTGGATCGAAGGGGCTGAAGGGCGGCGGCGGTTCCTCGACCGGATCGCGCTGAGTTTTGATCCGGCACATGCCGAGGCATCTCTGACCTATGAAAAAGCGATGCGCGAGCGGAACCGGTTGCTGAAAGAACAAGTTCGCGATGCCCATTGGTACGCGGCGCTGGAAGGGCAGATGGCCGAGATGGGGCATCGCATCCACGCCGCGCGATTGAGTGCGTTGGAGTATCTGCGCTCAGCACAGGATAAAGCTGAGACGGCCTTTCCGTCAGCGGATCTTGAATTGGTTCAAACCGAAGGTGCAATGCCTGAGACGGCGGAAGACTTGCGAGAAGCTTTGGATGAAAGCCGGTTTCGCGATCTGGCCGCCGGGCGGACTTTGGTCGGCCCGCATCGATCAGACCTGTATGGTGTATATTCCGCCAAGGGCGTTCCTGCCAAAGATTGCTCGACCGGTGAGCAGAAAGCACTGCTGGTATCGCTGATCCTATCAAACGCGCGAGCGTTGGCGGAGATGGTTGGAGCACCTCCTATTGTATTGCTGGATGAGGTGGCCGCGCATCTGGATGCGGGTCGGCGCGCTGCGTTGTATGATGAGATTTGTGCGCTGGGCGCACAGGCCTGGATGACGGGCACCGGGCCTGAGCTATTTGCGGAATTGGGGGATCGAGCCCAAACGCTGGTCGTTACCGAAGGCGACGAGGGCTCGGTCGTCAGCGTTTAGGCAGGCTCGCCGACTTTGCGTTCCCAAAGGAAGCCGCGCATCACTTCGTCGACCGGGGTTTTGGCCATGTGGTTGACGTAGTTCGACATGGTTTTTTGTGCCAGACCCAGTACGACATCCAGGACCGCACGGTGGGAATAGCCAGCGTCAAAGAAGGCCTGCAGCTGTTCTTCAGTCGGGTTTCCACGGGTTTCCATCACTTGCAGGGTAAAGGTGCGTAGCGCTTCCAGCTTGGCCGTGGGCAGCGGAGTTTCGTTGCGCAGCGCCTCGGTGATCTCGTCAGAGACTTTCATCATCTTTGCGATGCCGGTATGCGCAGGCACGCAGTAATGGCATTCGTTTTCGACATTGATGGTTTGCCAGACAACGGTTTTTTCGTCGTTGTTGAAATCGGTCTGCAGAAACAGGCCGTGCAGAACCTGATAGCCTTCCAGATGCTGGGGGCTTTCGGCCATTACTTTATGAAGACCGGGCAGGCGGCCGAATGCAGCCTGAGATTTCTCAAGCAGCGGCTTGGACCCTTCCGGGGCGGTTTCTAGGTCGTGAGACGGGAAATTGGCCATGTCAAAACTCCTGTTTCTGGCGCGATGAGTCGTATTTAGGGTTTCTTGAGCGATCACTCAAGTATATATTTGAGCGAACGTTCAAGAATTGGTGAAACGATGCCCCGCAAACCCTCATATGACCGAGACGCGCTTATCGCGCAGGCGCGAGATATTTTCTGGCGTCACGGCTGGGCGGGGACGTCGCTTAAGGATCTCGAGCGAGAGCTGAAGCTGAAACCGGGCAGCTTCTACGCGGCGTTCGGGTCGAAAGATGCGCTCTACGCCCTGGCGTTAGAGCGGTATACTCAGGAAGGGGTTGCCAATATGAAGGCTTTGGCGCAGGAATTGGGCCCGCTTGGTGCTCTTAAGGTGCAACCTCGTCGTGTGATCGAGGCGTCGGAGCTGCCAACAAAAGCCTGTATGTTGGCGAAGACTTATGCGGAATTGCAAGCCAAAGACCATGATTTGGCTGATCAGGCGCAGAGCCATATGGCTGACATGAAAGCTTGTTTTGCGAACCTCTTTCGCCGCGCGCAGAAGGCCGGAGAAATCGCGCCAAGTCATGACCCGGATCGCTTGGCGGCGCGCTATCAATCCGACCTTCTGGGGTTGCGATTGTCAGCCGAACGGGACGATGTGAACGCGGCAGAAATCGCCGAGGATATTGCAGCAGACCTTGATCGGCTTTGATCCGCAAATTAAGCGGATCAGAACCACAAAATATGGGGGGAGCACGTGACAATCCCCACCAGAAAACGTATAAGTTACCAAAATAATATAGGTACTAACGGCATGTCCGAAGACGCACAGGCACCCCAAGAATACGGCGCTGATTCCATCAAAGTTCTCAAAGGCTTAGAGGCAGTTCGCAAACGTCCCGGTATGTATATCGGGGATACGGATGATGGTTCGGGTCTGCACCATATGGTGTACGAGGTTGTCGACAACGGAATTGACGAGGCACTGGCCGGTCATGCCGACCATGTGACTGTAAAAATTCACGCGGATTCCAGCGTTTCGGTCAGCGACAATGGACGTGGAATCCCGGTGGATATCCACCCCGAGGAAGGCGTTTCAGCGGCTGAAGTCATCATGACCCAACTGCACGCTGGCGGTAAGTTTGACAGCAACTCGTACAAGGTGTCAGGTGGTCTGCATGGTGTGGGCGTCTCGGTGGTGAATGCGCTATCCGATTGGCTGGAACTGCGCATTTGGCGGGCCGGCAAGGAACATGTGGCGCGTTTTGAGGGCGGTGAGACGGCGGAACATCTGAAAGTCGTCGGCGAGTGCGGCGATCGCACAGGAACCGAGGTACGATTTCTGGCCTCGACCAACACGTTTTCGAATCTCGAATACTCGTTTGAGACGCTGGAAAAGCGCTTGCGCGAGCTGGCTTTCCTGAACTCAGGCGTGCGGATCATCCTGATCGACGAGCGCCCTGCTGAGCGGCTGGAAACCGAACTGTTCTACGAGGGCGGCGTCAAAGAGTTTGTCAAATATCTCGACCGGTCCAAGACCCCGGCGATGCCCGAACCGATTTATATCAAGGGCGAGCGTGACGATATCGGCGTGGAAATCGCGATGTGGTGGAACGACAGTTATCATGAGACCGTGCTGCCCTTCACCAATAACATCCCGCAGCGCGATGGCGGCACCCATGTGGCTGGCTTCCGTGGTGCACTGACCCGGACGATCAACAACTATGCTCAGTCCAGCGGGATCGCGAAGAAGGAAAAGGTCAGCTTTACCGGTGACGATGCACGCGAAGGCCTGACCTGCGTGCTATCGGTGAAAGTGCCCGACCCGAAATTCTCGTCCCAGACCAAGGACAAGCTGGTCAGCTCTGAGGTGCGCCCGGCGGTCGAAGGTCTGATGAACGAGAAGCTGGCTGAATGGTTCGAAGAGAACCCGAATGAGGCTAAGGGGATTGTCGGTAAGATCATCGAGGCGGCTTTAGCGCGCGAGGCCGCCCGTAAAGCTCGCGAATTGACCCGCCGCAAGACTGCGATGGATGTGAACTATCTGGCTGGTAAGCTCAAGGATTGCTCTGAAAAAGATCCGTCCAAGACCGAAGTTTTCCTGGTCGAGGGGGACTCGGCTGGTGGTTCTGCCCAGACCGGTCGGGATCGGCTGACACAAGCTGTTCTGCCTTTGCGTGGCAAAATCTTGAACGTGGAACGGGCGCGGTTTGACCGGATGTTGTCGAGCCAAGAGATCGGTAACCTCGTGATGGCGTTGGGCACCGGCATTGGCCGCGACGAATTCAACATCGAAAAACTGCGTTACCACAAAATCGTCATTATGACGGACGCAGATGTTGACGGCGCGCACATTCGAACTCTGCTGTTGACCTTCTTCTACCGGCAAATGCCAGAGTTGATCGAGGGCGGGTATCTCTACATCGCTCAACCACCGCTATACAAGGTTTCTAGAGGTAAATCAGAGGTTTACCTGAAGGACCAGGCTGCGCTGGATGATTATTTGATCAATCAGGGCGTCGAAGGCGCAGTACTTAAATTAGGCTCGGGCGAGGAAATCATCGGCCAGGACCTGACCCGCATAGTGGATGAAGCGCGCCAGCTGAAGCGAGTGCTGGACGCCTTCCCAACGCATTATCCGCGCCATATTCTGGAGCAGGCTGCTGTAGCCGGTGCCTTCGTGCCCGGCGCTGTTGATGCCGATTTGCAGGGCGTGGCCGACAAGGTCGCGGCGCGCCTTGACTTGATTGCACTGGAATACGAACGCGGCTGGCAAGGCCGCATCACACAGGATCACGGCATCCGCCTCGCGCGCATCCTGCGCGGTGTGGAAGAAGTGCGCACACTGGACGGCCCCATGTTGCGCTCGGGTGAGGCCCGTAAAACCGGCAGTTTCACCCAAAGCCTGCAAGAGGTCTACAACACCCCCGCAACGTTGGTGCGTCGCGATCGGGGTCAAGTCATACACGGCCCGCTCGACCTGCTGCGCGCGATTCTGGAGGAAGGCGAAAAGGGCTTGTCGCTGCAACGCTACAAAGGTTTGGGAGAGATGAACCCCGATCAACTTTGGGAAACAACGCTGGACCCGGACGCGCGGACCCTGTTGCAAGTACGCGTGGATGATATAGTCGAGGCCGATGATCTGTTCACCAAACTCATGGGTGATGTGGTAGAGCCGCGCCGTGAATTCATTCAAAAGAATGCTCTGAGCGTGGAGAATTTGGATTTTTGAGCGGGTGTAGGGACGCGCACAAACCTTCACGCACCCCATAAGTTTGCACGATTTGCCCATAAGTTTGCACTGTTTCACGATAATAGTGCAGAGGAGAGCAAGTAAATCGCCTTATGCGGGTGTCGAAGGATAGGTTTCAGTTGCTCAAGGATTGAACACCTGATCGCGATACCAGATCAGGTTCTCCTTGTGCCCAGCAGTTTGACCAGAGACCTGCTTGGAATGTCCAGAAAACGAGCTCATTGCCGGTGCGGACAATTTACTCGAAAACCTAGGTGTCCCGTCGTCCTTGAAAGTCACCAGACCCTTGAAAATGCTGTATCCCATGATGCTGACAGCAAATAGCTTTATTCGGATACCCTAAGGTCTGTAGCTCGTTCAGCTCTCTTTTCGGGCAGTGTCGCAAAGCGAATACCCTTTAAGGAGAGCTTGTCGCGCAGGTCGTTCATCCTATGCAAGTCATATGCGCTTCCTTCGGGCACAATCATGAGAATTTCGGGCACAAGTTTTTGAATTAACGCCAATTGCCCCAGTATACCGATAATATCGCGGCGGTTGACTTGACTACGATATGACTTTGTTTCGATTGCAAACCGGCGTCCGTCTGCACAGTCCACGACAAGATCGGGTTTGACCGGTTCGATGACTTTGCCCGAGAGAATGGTGACATGACTGGTGTTGAACAACTTCGCCCCAAAGCGTTCGAAGTAGTCGGTCACGATGGTTTCGAACTGCTGAGCTCTTTCCGGTGCAGAAATCGCAGCGCTGGTGACTGAATTAGGCGCTTGCTTTCTCTTTTTTCGTAGTTCGTCATACTTTTTCTTGAGCGCAACCTGACCGGAATGGCCCGCAAAGACTTCGGCGGCCGATTTTTTGGCTTCCGAAGGGTCCAATTCATTCATTTTCATCAGGAACATCACCAGGGTCATGCCGAGCCATGGAGGTCTCGCGGCAAAGATATCCGGGTAATTTTGCTTTAACCAAGCGCTTACATTCACAGTTTTTTTTAAGCTATCCGATTGTTTTCCTTTAATATTAGCTACACGTTGGAGAACTTCACTCGAAGTTCCGAGCCCGTAGAGATCTGGTTGACTCATTGCCTCTGAAAGAGCTTCGCCAAGCTCGATCCAGTTTTCTCTTTTTGCCACGCCTTCAAGGCTGCCGGATTTTTCCGCCATTTTTTTCCTTGTATTCTGTATCCGAATATCCTATTCGGGTAATCCCATCAAGGATAGTACAAGATCTACCAGTGAAAAAAGACCCCAAGTCACACCCAACATCCCGCATCGTAAGAAAAGCGGGGCAAAAAAAGAGAGCAAATTACGTCAGTGCTCCGAAATGTGCTGGATACATCCAATTGGAGAGCACATTGGAGGCCACGACTGCTTTTGCGTTGGCGTTGGATCCGCGTGTAGCCAGTTTCCGGCCCCAACCTTGCACATATGATCTTCTATCGGGAAGGTCTTATGCGAAAAAAGAGAATCTTATCGATGAGTTTGTCGGAAAGCGCTATCGTCCCAAGCCTTACACTCCCGACTTCCTCGTCAGAATGCGGGATGGTCGAACAGCTTTCGTTGAAACCAAAGCTGAAAGGTGGGTCAACGAGGACCTCCATCGGGATTTTTTGCCAAAGTTTTTCAAATCTGTTGGCCATCATTGGACACTGATTACAGACGAAACGCTTACGGAAATCGTGGCTCACAACGTCCGCACGCTAAAGGCGGTTATTGACAGGCCACCAACGAAGAAAACTCTAGAGGTACTTTCTGAAGTGCCAAACGAAAGTGTCCGTCTTGGTCAGCTGATCTCCGAGTTTGATCTTGGTTCGGACGAACTCCTTTGCGCTATCCTTTCCGGGTTTCTTGCAGTGGATCTTTTTAGTCGACGTCTTGGGCCGGCTTCGTTTGCGTCTTTGAACCCAACTCCCAAAACAAATCATCTGGAGATCATCGAGCTGTGACCCACGTTCAGCGACAGTATATTGGCTGGCATGTTCTGATCGAAGAACAGACCTTCACCGTAGTAGAAATTGGAGTGCGCGACGGTTCAGTCTCCCTGACTGACAAGGACGGTGTTTATTCGCACATCAGCTTTGAGAGATTCAGAGAACTCATTCATTCCGAGATGGCGTTCGATCCGAACGCAGATGCCAGGTCACTGCGCCGAATGCTCAACGCTTCTGAGCAGAAAGAACTAAGCTTCAAAAAACGTGTTATCACAGCGATCAGAGTGCATCGAGGAGGTGGTCTCACTTGGCAGGCAGCCTACAATCGACTTGTACTAGACTTCTTGGATGACAAATACACGTCTTTCCGAGCTAATGGTTTTCCCTCACTAAGGACTGTTCAATCCTGGGATAAGCTGGACCGTTCAAAAGGCGATGCAGGGCTTCGACCCAAACACACGAACAAAGGCAACCGAGCGCCCAGATACGACTTCTTGTTTGAAGAAGTCACTTACGATCTGCTCGAAGAACGGTTTCTGACTTCGGATCGCATGACGGTTACGTCTCTCGCAAGGCTTGCCAAAGCAAAGTATCAGAAAAAATGTGAAGAACTGGATCTCAAGCCCGGACCATGCGGTAGCAAATGTGTAAACGCAATTATTCAGCTATTGCCACATGCAGATGTTGTGAAACTTAGGCTCGGCAGTGCGGAAGCAAGAAAACAATACTTGCTCGCGATGAATCTCCAGAAAGTTGAAGTTCCGTTCGCACGTCTCGAGGCGGACTCCACCACTTTGGACATGTGGTGCGTAGATGATGACGGAGATCCAGTAGGACGTCCAACAGTGTGTGCGGTCATCGATTGCGCAACGGGCCTGATTCTGGGCCTTCAAGTGTCTTGGGGCGCTCCATCATCCAGTCTGACCGCGAGAACCATGAAGGAGGTTTTCGTACCCAAAACGGATGCGTTCTTTGATCGCTACAAAATCCAAAACAGGTTTCAGGCCGTCGGTACGCCACAATTGACGGTATCAGACCAAGGCTCAGAAAACTCTGGCGATATTATTGGGTCAGTCCTGTCGGCCTCGGCACAAGACTGGTTGAAGTGCGTTCCAGGCCAGCCAGATAAGAAGCCATTCATTGAGAGGTTTTTCCGAGAACTAAGTCGATTTATTACCCAGTTTCAGGGAGCCTCCCAAACTTCAGAAATTGGCGCGAAAAAACGCACAAAAATCGCGGAAGCAGAAGCTGTCTATACCATTCGCGAAGTCGAAGAAATGCTTCAAAGGTGGCGTTATGACATTTACGCTCAAAAGCAAAGACGGCGAGTGCAAAACATCCTACGGACCAATGAGTCTCCCATTGCCGCATGGAACAGACTGAGTGGACGCCACTTACTTCCCCCCGCGCCATCTGCGGTCCAAGTCAGAGAAATGTTTATGGTTGAAGAGGCAGTTCGTGTCGCCGAACGAGATGGCATCATGTTCAAGAACATTCGGTACGCCTCGTGCGAGCTGAAGAACTATCTTGAGCGCGTTGGAGTAAGAAACAAGGTTCAGATCCGGTACGACCCAAATGACATTCGAGAAATCGCTGTCTGGGACGAACTGGCTCACGAACACTTTTTTGTCCCTACAAAGAGAGAAAACTGCCCCGCGTTGTCATTTGCCCAGTTGGATGCCGCACGAAAAGCGTTGCGCACGCCTGATGTGGAGGAAATCGAAACGCAGGCAATTCTAGCCGAACTTCAAATTTATGAAGACTTCAAAGACAAGGCTGACAAACTTACGTCGAAGAAGCGCCGTGCAAAGCAGATCGCAGCGACCCGCAACAAAGAGCTAATTGAACGTTCGGATCGCCTACCCGGTCAAGATCCCACCAACTCAGCCAAACGCAAACGGATCAAGCCGACAGTTAGCTTGCCCGGGAACATGCCGAAGAAATCAACCCGGAGGCACAGTTGAGTCACCAGAACTACAGTCACGTCCTGAAACAAGCCGTCTATCACGCCTTGTATCAACAAACGCGCAGTGAACTGATTGAAGCCATTAGCCTTGCACAGCGGCTCGGTGGGTCAATCGTGCCCTTCCTCGGTCCAACAAGATGCGGAAAAAGTCGGATGCTCGAGGATCTGCGGGATACTATCGGTAAGCCAACAGCTGAATACCAAGGATGGGTTTATGACAGCGATTTTGTCATCGGTTCCATCCCCAACAAGCCGAATGATAAAATGCTCGTTCGATCCATGCTGGCTTCGCTGGAACTGAGCGGTAAGAGAGGGTCGTCTGCGTCAGAGATCGAGGCACAGCTATACAAGGAAATTACGAGCAAGGGCATTCGTGTCATTGCGATGGACGAGTGCAATCACTGCGCCGAACGTGGTGAACGGCTGTCAAAGCGGGGCGTTACCGACCATTTCAAACGCCTCGTGGACAACACAGGTGTGACGCTGGTCCTCTGCGGGTTGCCCAAGTTTCAGAGAATTCTGGATGAGAACGAACAGTGCCGTGATCGGGCAATGAAATCCACTTACATGTTGCCCTATTCCTGGTCCGTTGAAGAGGAAAAGACCAACTTCGCTGGCGCTATCGCAACGCCACTCAACAGCTTGCAAGAAGCCGGCCTAGAGTTTGACTTTGACCCTCATGACATTGTGGTGCGCCTTTACGGAGTGTCTGGCGGCCGCGTTGGGATCGTCATGCGCGTCTTGCACGGGGCAATCGCCTACATCGAGAATGACGTGTTGAGCTACGCCAGCCTCGCCAAAGCAGCGAACTCCGTTCTTCAAGCCCAACACCGTCCAGATTTTTTCTTTGAATCTGATGATATCGAAGAACTGGATTTGGTCCGTTCGTTCGTAAACGTCATGAAGGAAGCCGACCTTGAGCTTGCACCTTCCACGACGGAAGAATTTTCAGTGTTGGAACACTATTGATGCTGGCCAGAACAACAAATCCAAAACCTGGTGAAAGCCTGCTCGGCTTCCTTCGCAGATTGTCTGCTTTCAACGCGTTCATCGACACGGGGGATTTCTTCTCGGAACTTGGTATCAGGTACGGACGCCCTCTGATCGAGAGCATTAATGACCTGGAGCGCAAATGTGGATTACCTGCGGGCGAGCTCGCGGCAATCGCACCAGAAGCCAAGCCAAAAGACGCATGCCGCGAGTGGCAATATGACCGGCGCTGGTCTGACCCAGTGTGCCCAATGTGTATCGCAGACGGTAAGGTTTATCACCAAAGCTGGCGTCACACGTTGGTAACTGCGTGCCCTGAGCACAAGTGCAGATTGGAAGATACTTGCCCGCGATGCTCAGAGCCTCTTACGCCCGTAAATGGAGGGCACGGAAAATGTTCTTGCGGAACGGATTTGTCGAGTCTTCCGGTTCAGACAGCGCCGCGACATGAGGTTCTAATCTCGCAGTTGATTTCGGGCATTCCATCAAGCGAAGTCTCAGGTCTTCCGACGCAGTTGGTGTCCAGTCCCCCAGCAGATATCGGCCGTTTTGTTCACTTTCTAGCCTCGTCCTTCTCCGCAAATCGAACGGGCAAGGCTCTTAAGACCAAAATGCCGAAAACAGTAGAGGATGCTGTTGTGCTGCTTGAGCCGGTTGCTTCGCTTTTGGAAAATTGGCCAAACGGTTTTGAAGATCACGTTCGCGAACGTCTGTTGAAAGCTGATCCGGCATTGAACTCCGCGCCTGCAAGATTGGGCAATTGGTATCAGCGGTTCATGCAATTCAAAGATCCTGCATATGAACCATTTCACAAGGCTTTGGGTGGAGTTGTTTCAAAAGAGTTCAGCGGAACCTTTCTCGGTTCATTGCAAGTCGATGAATCAAGAGAATGGGTGTCTGCCAAGGAAGCTGCTCAAGAGATTGGGGTTACGTCGCAGAGGCTGGTTGAGGCGGTTCAAAAGAAACAGATTGCTGGCAAACAAAGCCGGAGCGGATATGGGCACACTCATACTGTTATTCCTCAGCTAGAAGTTCATAACATCCTCGCTGATCGAGAAAGATACTGCGACGGCACTACAATTCGAAACCTACTTGGAGTTTCACGGAAGCAGTTTGAGCTTTTGCGTGAAGCCGCCGTGGTCAGCGAAATTGCTTTAGAAGATCGTCCCCCGCTGATTGACGGTGGCTTTGACAGAATTGCCCTTGCAGACCGGCTGGCTCGTATCAGTGCCTCTGCGGTCCAACGGGATGGTGAGACGATCAGTTTTGCGGATCTAAATCTGCGCAGAACAACGGATCGTTCGGTGCTCATCCAAATTTTTCAGCGCATCTTTGATTGTGAAATCGTGCCAGTAAGCGCGAATAGCGAAGTCTCGTTAGGTAAGTTCCGGTATCTGAAAAGCGACGTGGAAAGAGAACTGAGTAAAGGGCGTTTCTCAAAAGACTGGACAGCTCAGGATGTTGCTAGGATCGCTGGTTGGAAACCTCAATCAGTCGTGCACTGGTGCAAGCTGGGCCTGCTCGAAGCTCGCGAAGTTTCGCATGGTCCGAACAAGGGTTATTTGATCTCGCCGGAACAACTGGCGCGGTTCCAATCTACTTTCGTACCTGTCGCAGTACTTGCTGGGTCACGCCGCACAACATCGCGCCGCTTGCTCGGCCTTCTCGCAAAAAGCCAGATCGAGACTTATGGCGCACAAAAGGAAGCCCAAACAAGCAGAGGCCATCTAGTACGCCTGTCAGACCTCATGACTTTAGCCAATTCCGGAGGACTTCCATCTCTGGATGCCGAAAGCTGTACGGCAAGTCTGAGAAGCCATGAGGCGAAGATGGCTCGTAGCCGAGTCCACCCCAACTAACCTCCCTATCAAAAAGGAACATCTGATGAGTAAACATCTTAGACATAACGAACTCTTCACTGGAGATACGCGCAACCAAGGGTGCCAAGACCGTTTTTCCTTCACGCTTTTTAATAAATCGGAGCGTGTAGTCCTCGATGTCTTTGCCGCAAATTACTCAGGAGAGGTTATCGCGTCGATTTCTCCGTCTTCGAGCTTTCGCTCTGCTAGTTCTTTCCTGGAGAACTGTGTTCTTCCAGTTTACGAGTGTAAGAACATCAGGCTTCAGGCAATTCATACTGACCTGGGTAAGGAATTCGCGGCGAAGGAATATAGGGACTTGTTGAACCGCGAGAAGATTACTCAAGTACATATTCTTTGGAACGGGGGCAATGAGTGCGAAGGTTTTGCTAACGCGTTCCATTCGGAATTCTGCAAAATGGGTACGATCAATTCCTTTTATCGCTCCGCGATGGATCTCAAAGGAGACTTTGCTAATTGGCTCAACTTGTACAATCGTCAGCTTCGGTAGGCCCATTTACTGAAATAGGCTTTTAGTCCTCGCATTGGTATTTCCAAGTAAGGTTGTGCGTTCATTTCCAGTGGACGCCTAAATAGGAGCCTCAACTGCTGCGGTTCTTGATGTCTTGCTCATTCTGTTGACCAGTTGAAGGTTTCTGCAATGCGGCGCGAAACGCCTAACAGTCGGTCATAATCGCGCAACCTATAGGAGATCCTTCGGCTTCTTCGATTAAGGTCGAGTTGATCAAAGGTTCATTGCTATCCATCACCTTGGCGAAAAAAATTAGGCTCCAATGCCTTGCATGTAGTCCCCGCACCCGTGCTAACTACTGTATAAAGGGCTAACGACCTCACAGTTGAAGAGTCAGCACGATCAAATTGGAAGCAAGAAGGGACTACTTATGGCTGTTCCCACGAGCCACACACTTCTGCCAGTAGATGAGCTGGTTTTGGATGTAGATAATCCACGTATCCAACGAATCATGGAGATGTGGACCGGCGAGATCACCGCCGAGATCATTCATCTCGCCTTGGGCAGTGGCCGCGATACGCAAGACTCGGGTGATACGGGAACAACATTTTATAGCCTGAAGGAGTCCATACGCACCAGCGGCACGATCATTCATCCTATCCATGTGAATAAAACGAATGATGGCCAACTGGTGGTCGTGGAAGGTAATACACGCGTCGCGATCTACAAAGAGTTGCGAGACAATGACGTAGAAGGAAATTGGGATAAAATCCCGGCCATCGTGTATGAAGGCCTGTCTCAGGAAGGAATCGATTCGATCCGGCTTCAGAGTCATCAGGTTGGCCCCAGAGCGTGGGACCCATATTCAAAAGCTAAATATCTACACAAATTGCACAAACATCAGGATATGCCTTTTGCGCGTCTGGTAGATTTATGTGGTGGCCGAAAAAACGAAGTGCGTGATTACATCGCCGCCTATGAAGACATGGAAGAACATTACCGGCCAATACTGGATGATGATGCGGATTTCGACGCTACACGGTTTTCCTCGTTTGCCGAATTGCAAAAATCTAAAGTTAAAGAGGCGATAACCTTGGCCGGGCACAGCCTGGAGGATTTTTCAGGTTGGGTAAGAGACCGGAAGATTCATCCGCAACATACCGTGCGAAAGCTGCCATTGATCTTAGGTAGTCCCGAAGCCAAGAAGATTTTCTTGCACGAAGGCGCAGAAGCCGCGATCCGTTATTTGGACCGTACAAGCGAAACGGACGACCCGATTGAGGGGTCGCTGCCTGAGCTTTGCAAGGCGGTGCTGTCAAAGCTTCGCGCTGTAACCTGGCCTGACATCCAGAAACATCGTTCCAACAAGGAAAGCGCAGAGACACAAGCCATCCTCGACCTCAATGACGAACTGGCCGACTTTGTCAAAGAGATATCGAACTAGGATGGTTTCGCTAACGCATGAGAAGTTGGTGGAGATGATCCTGAAGTGGCTGGAACATAAAGAGCTTGGTAGCGATACTCAAATATTCTGCGATGGCGTGGGAGTGCTAGGCTTAGCCAAACCGAAGAAGATTGGCGGATATGTTCCGGACGTCTTTTGCTCCATGCCAAGTACAGGGCACATGATTATTGGTGATGCGAAAACACCAAACGATCTAGAGACACGGCACACCAAAAACCAGCTTGAAGCCTATGCAGACTACCTTGCAATACACAGCGAGAGCGGTGAGCTTGTTATCGCCACGAGATTCGCCTGGGCGCCTTGCGCTCGATCTATTTTGAACAACCTCAATTCAGTGAGAACCAAGGGTAAGCCAGAGGTTCAGGTTCTGTGCGAATTCGGGATTTGGGGGTAGCGATGGCACAGTTGGTTTTCAGAACAACTCATAGCTTTACGCCGACGCATAAGCCGTTCCCTTACCAGGAGCAGGCATTCGATGCGATCAAGGACATGGAATATTGTGCAATCCTGCACGAGCAAGGCCTCGGCAAGACCAAAATCGCCCTGGATCTTCTGCTGTATTGGCTATCCGAAAACACTGTGGATTCTGTAATTCTGGTTGTCAAAAAAGGCCTGATTGCCAACTGGCAGAAGGAAATTGATGCGCACACATCTCTAAAGCCTAAGCTGATCACACAGAACAAGGCAGAGAACTTTCACGCTTTCAACGCACCGCACCGGCTGTATCTGACGCATTTTGAGGCGATTAAAGGAGAACAATCCCGCATGGCACTGTTCTGCAAGACTCGGCGGGTCGGCGTTGTTATCGATGAAGTGCAAAAGATAAAAAACCCGGGGTCTGCACTGACGAAATCCTTTCTGGCGCTATCGGACGGGTTTGAGCGCCGTGCCATCATGACCGGAACCCTTGTGGCCAATCGTCCCTACGATGTCTGGGCGCCTATCTGCTTTCTGGATGGTGGTGAAAGCTTGGGTGAGGATTTTGATACGTTCAAAAACGATTACGACTTTTCGGAAACCCTTCCTAAAAACCCCCATGAAAAAGAAGCTTTTGAAATCCGCTTGAGCCATCTGTTTGATCGGATTGCATCCTTCGCAGTCAGAGAGAGCAAGGATGGTGCCGGAATTGATCTACCCTCTAAGGTCTTCCGCACTGTGACTTGCGAATGGGAAACCGAACAGGAAGAACTCTATAAGCAAATCAGAGATGACTATCGGGCCATCGTTGAGCGGAACGGACTTCCGACAGTCGACGAGGCAGAAGGCATCCTGAAACGATTGCTCCGGTTGGTACAGGTTGCCTCAAATCCAAGATTGGTCGATAGCGGTTATCATTGTACACCTGGCAAGTTCCTTCATTTGGAAGACCTACTTCTCGGAACCGTGCAAAGCGGTGAGAAAGTGATTGTTTGGACGAGCTTCACAGACAACGCTGACTGGCTAACCTCGCGGCTCTCTTCTTTCGGGGCCGTAAAGGTCCATGGGAAGATGGCTATCGAAGCGCGCAACAAGTCAATTGAGCGCTTCCTGACCGACGATAGCGTGCGGGTGCTGGTGGCGACGCCGGGCGCAGCCAAGGAAGGGCTAACTCTGACGGTCGCAAACCACGTCATTTTCTTTGATCGCTCTTTCAGCCTCGACGACTACCTGCAATCGCAGGACCGCATACACCGGATTTCGCAAACACGTACCTGCTATGTCCATAACCTTGTCATGCGCGACTCTGTTGATGAGTGGGTCGATGTGTTGCTCGCCGAAAAGGAATTGGCGGCAAAGCTTACGCACGGCGATATCGGCGCTGAAGAATTTGGCGCGGATATGAACTATCAAATGTTTGCGGTGCTCAAATCTGTGCTCGCGCTTGAAGAATAGGAAAAGACTTTGACCTGGATTGACGACACCATCCTCATTCGCGGTGAAGAAGTTGATGTCAAACGTGGCAAAATCGACCACAAGAAGCTCAAGTTCTATCCAGAGAACCCGCGCCTTTACTCGCTTGTAAAACCCGATGAGGGAGAGCCTGACCAAGAGGCGATACAGACTAGGCTCATTAAAATGGATCATGTGAAAGAACTGGTTCAGAGCATAAAGGAAAATGGTGGGCTAATGGAGCCCATCTTTGTGCATGGGGCGACCTTTGAAGTATTGGAGGGCAATAGTCGCCTCGCAGCCTATCGGCGTCTATCAGAGAGTGACCCCTTCACCTGGGCAGAGATGAAATGCGTCCTACTCCCGCCAAGCTTCGAGAAAGAAAGAATTTTTGCCTTCCTCGGGCAGCTTCATATTGTTGGTAAAAAAGACTGGGCACCCTTCGAGCAAGCCGGTTTCTTGTACAGACGCCACAAGCGCGAGGGGATACCAGTCGATGATATAGCCGCTCAAATGAATTTGCCGAAATCAGAAACGCGTAATCTCATCAAGACCTACGAATATATGCTTTCTGTTGGCGATACGGATATTAATAAATGGAGTTACTACTTCGAATTCATTAAATCCCGCAAGATTTCGACTATAATTAAGAAAACTCCCGAATTCGAAAAATTTCTTGTTGAGAAGATCAAGACAGGCCAGTTCAAAAAAGCAGCGGATGTTCGCGATGCCGTGCCAAAACTCTCTCTGGCCAGAAAGAATTTAATCGACAAGGTCGTAACCGGAAAAGTTGACATCTATGATGCCATAGAGCGGGTCGAGGAATCCGGTAATGCGGATGCGACCTATCTTCGGCTGAAACGGTTTCGGGACTGGCTTCTTACCAGTGAAACCAAAACGGCAATTGAGGGAACTAGCAACGAGGCTCGTCAGAAAGTCGAGTTCGAGTTGAAGCAAATAGCGAAACGTGTGCAGCAACAGTTGAAGCGACTGGAGTAGAACAAACACCTGTATCGGTTGGACGTAAGGACTGGATCGACAAACACCGCCCGGCTAGATAGAGTGCAATAACACTAAGATGGAGGCAGATTATGGCGGGTAAGAACATACTTCTTGTAGAACCGGGGTATCGCAACAAATACCCGCCCCTTGGGCTGATGAAGATTGCTCAATACCATGGGCCACAAGGCAAAAAAGACAATGTTCGCTTCGTTAAGGGCGAAGACCCTTCGGCCTATGAGACGGCTTGGGACCGCATATACATAACAACCTTGTTCTCCTTTGAATGGGAACGCACCGCGCGCAGTATCGACTATGCCCTTGATCTGGTGGGGGGGCAGGCACACCGCGTCTTTGTTGGCGGCATCGCTGCCTCGCTAATGCATGACAAGTTCATAGATGAATCTCGCTGGCGCGGCGTACGTTTCATCAAAGGACTGCTTGGTGATGCGCCAGCCACTTCGCTCCAGCTAGACCCTTTCGATGAAGAGCTCTACGCCGACGATGTGAACGGCAAACCCATCGAGGATTTAGTTCCTGACTACAGCATTCTGGATCATATTTCCTATCAGTACCCTGTCTCGGATGCTTATTTTACATATGCGTCCAGGGGATGCGTGCGAAAATGTGCCTTCTGTGGTGTACCAACGTTGGAAGGCATGCAGCGAGATACGAACTCGCTAACCAGCGTGGTGGAAGGAGTGAGTGAGCTTTATGGTGAAAAGCGCGATTTGATCCTGATGGACAACAACGTGGTCGCGTCGGCCAACTTCAAAGACATCATTGCCGAGATAATTGATCTTGGTTTTGAGCGGGGTGCAAAACTCAAGCGGGGACGTTACGAGCTACAGCGGCGCGTTGATTTCAACCAGGGCGTAGATGCGCGCATCTTATGCAAGGACCCGATGTACTTGCAGCAATTGGCGCGGATTGCCCTCAAGCCGCTGCGCATAGCTTTCGACCACCTTGGCGTAAAAAAGCCCTACGCGCAGGCCATCCGCTATTCAGCAGATGCCGGCTTGACCGAGCTGTCGAACTACATGCTCTATAACTTCAAGGACTCTCCTCGTGATCTGTTCGAGCGTATGCGGCTCAATGTCGACCTCAATGAAGAGCTTGATATCCGTATCTTTTCCTTCCCGATGCGTTATCAGCCTGTGAACCGCCAAGACCGTGGCCACATAGGAGCGAACTGGAACTCTTATTACCTCCGTTCAATGCAGGTGATCTTGCAGGCCACGCATGGGATTGTAAGTGGCGCGCCAGAATTCTTCCGCAAGGCGTTTGGCGATACCTATGAAGAATACGAGAACATCCTGCTGCGCCCGCACCACTATATCTTTAACCGGTACTGGTACGAGCAATTCGACGGTCGAGCAGAGTTTGAGGCCTTCCAGTCAGTCATGAGCACGCTTGCAGGCGACGAAAAGACTGAGCTTTTGGAATATCTGTGTAGTCGGGGCAAGAACGACTATGAAGCCGATTTAAACGAATTGGCGCAGGGTCATCTTCGTGACGCAGCACGCTTTTTCGTGCCGATGTCTAAGGCGGATGAGGCCAAGATTTGGGACGCACAGAAGCGAAAACGCGTGGAAGACATCGGGGCCTATCTAGTCCCCGAAGATGAACGAGTCGAGGATGCGGGGCTTACGGATGAAGACGTGCAACCGGAACCGAAGAGCCAAAAAGCAATCAACGAAATCACGCAAGTCTTTGCGTAAATCATGGGGCCCAAGCAATGATGGAAGCAAAGAATCTTGATGCAGAGACTCTGAATGAAAACGATGTGTTTGTTGGCAAGGATGTGCTGGAGCTGCTCAGCAGTTCGATGTACGTAAACCCGCTTTCGATTTTCAGGGAGTACGTCCAAAACGCAACCGATGCCATCGATGATGCAGTCGCAGCTGGCTTACTACCATCCATCAAGGACGGGTGTGTTGAGATCAATCTCGATCACATCGACCGCCGCGTTGTAATTCGAGATAACGGAGTTGGCGTGTCCAATGCGGACTTTCCAACACGCATGCTGTCCTTCGGTGCCAGTACGAAACGGGGTACGGATGCGAGGGGGTTTCGCGGTGTTGGTCGACTTTCTGCGCTCGGCTATGTCCAACAGCTCGTATTCCGCTCTCGCGCGCACGGTGATACCAAGGTGCTCGAAGCGAGTTGGGATGGCCGTGTTGTCAAACGGCTTTTGGCAGCGCCGGATGGGAACAGTGATCTACGTTCAATCGTCAAGGCAGCGGTCACACTAAAACGGCTCGATCCCGATGAGTATCCCACTCACTTCTTTGAAGTAGAGCTGATCAAGCCACGGCGGATCGCCAATGACAGGCTGCTCAACGAAACGGAGATTGGCGCTTACATCGGCCAGGTATGCCCGTGTCCGTTCTCTCCCGAGTTTGAGTTTGGTCAAGAAATCACTCAGCTTCTAGAACCGCTTGGCCGCGCTGGCAAATCCTACAACATCCACATTAATGCCGCGGGAGAGCCTGTGTACCGTCCGTACCGCAATAAAGTGGATTATTCGGACACCAAGTCTGCCGCGCTACAATCCTTTAAATCCTTTCAAATAGAGAGTATTGACGGCGGCGTGGCCGCGGTTGGCTGGCTGATCCACCACGACTATCAAGGGGCGATACCAGTCTCGCAAGGCGTCCGAGGTTTGCGCGCGCGGGTTGGCAATATCCAGGTCGGCCATGATCGCCTGTTTCTGGAAGTGTTTCCTGAAGATCGTTTCTGTTCATGGACAATTGGCGAAGTCCATGTGCTCGATGGGCGGGTCGTACCCAATGGCCGACGCGATGAATTCGAAAGCAATGCACATCTAGATAACATCATTGCGCATCTTCGACCCGTGGGCGCAGAAGTGGCACGCGAATGCCGGACTTCCTCTCAAAAACGAAACCGTTTGAAAACCTTCGAATTGGCTGCGGACAAGATCTACGAGAAGCTGGAGGTCCTCAAGCAAGGCGCAGTGTCGCAACGATACGCCAAGTCGATCAAAGAAGAGATTGGCGCGCTTCTGTCGGAGATGCGTAAGGCTACTGAATTCGATCTCTTCGACGACGAGGATCGCGGCGTGCTGCGTAGCCAGCTTCGGAAAATCGAAAATGCTGTCGATGCCCACACCACCAAAGTTGAGGGCGATATCTTCGATAACCTGCCGAAAAACAAACGATCAACTTATAAGGAAGTCTTCGATCTCATCTATGATTGCTCCGCAAATCAAGTCGCGGCGAAAAGCCTGATCGACCGGATGCTGGACCGGCTTTCGCGCTCATAATGACAAGTTTGGATGCAAATGATCCCACTAGCGTGAGCCAAGATGAAGACAGCAGGGATTTTTTCACGCAGTTCCAGCTGAAGGAATACGAGAACATCTCGCAAGCACACTTCAAAACCAATGAAGTGCTTGCGGCGTTTTATCGGTACTTCTTGTTGATTGCCGCCATCCCGATTACAGCGGTTTGTGTTGCTCTTATTAACCTGACCGATGACGGAATAAGTGCCGAGGCGCGATTTTTGGCATATTCGTTGTTTGGTATTTCGACGCTATTGTTGAGTGTAATTGGCGCCGCTGTAATTGCCTACATCGAAGGCTTGCGCTTGGACGCCATCCTATATGCCCGCGTTGTGAATTCTATCCGAGATTACTTCTTCAAGTTGCCGGGTTCGGAGAAGTTCGGTGTGCCGGTGCTACCAACGAAGACAGACAAACCTACGTATGGCGGATTTGGAGCAGGCTTTGTGATCTATTTCGCATGCGCCACGATGAATGCCGCATACTTTGGAGCTGGAGTTATGGCTATGACGCTGAACTATTCCAGTTCGTTAATCGATGTGGAAATAACTTGCGTTCAAAAATGGTGCACAGGGGGTGCTTTCGTACTCATGCTCGGAGCACAGGCCTTTATTCGAAGCCAGCTGCTAAAGGGAAAGGTCAAAAAGGGGTTCTGAGATTGCGATACATCGGAATGTCAATTGACAGGGCCTTGACCCGTGATGGCTTGGGGCCGCGATCCTCAAGCGCCTCGGGGCCGCCAGCCAGATATCGGTCATACCAGCGATAGAAAGTGGTTCTGGGGATGCCGAGTTTGTCCAGCGTACGCCTGGTCGGAAGATGCGACCCTTCGACGAGGCGAATGATCTCCAGCTTGTGAATCGGCATGCAAAATTGACCCACTTAGGTGGGTTATGAGCGAATAAAATTGACCCACCTGTTTTCGTTAAGATCCGCACAAAAGTG
>NZ_JBQFRF010000010.1:0-113104 GCF_056537265.1 Ruegeria sp. CG1
AGTTCCTGGCCCGCTACAACGATCATGACAGCGTTTCAGTCGGCACAACGGCGACTTGGAAAGACGCGGATGTTTCCACCGCTGCTGCCCACTTCAACAGCCAAGGCGTTCCGGACAGCTACGAGCGCGCCGAGGCCGTTGTCGGTGAGCTGCACCAGGTTTCGTCCAGCAAGATTGCCGCCGTGTTGCAAGAGATTGCCCATACCCGCGAACAGGCCACCCACATCCATGAAGATGAGGGGCACAGCTTGTAGGGGCTACGCAGAAGGTACTTTTGATGCAGCAGGACCAGTTTCAGGCTTGGTGCAAAACAGGGCGGTATGGAAGTTGCCGAACGGGATGTGTTGAAAACCGACCCTTCGCGGCACCTTGCCTGAACTGGTAAGACGCGGGACAGAGCAGACATCGAGCGACGAGCAAATTGCATAGGACATGACACCTGTATACAGCTCCACCGCAAGGCGAATGACATTGGAGCTGGTCTTGAGGTGCTTGATTGGCGATTTTTATTTCATAGAGTAAATGGCGCGAAAGCCCCTGCCCGCCTCAACTCTAGTTCTTCTGGAAAGACCCCACCTTACGTCATTTACAAATCAATATATTCATTTTATTGATTGTTAATGGATCGAAATGAGTTTTCACGACGCAGATTCTTGTATGGCGCCACGTGTATCGCAGCGCTTGGAGTTCAATCCAAGATCGGGTGGGCAGAGTTACAACTCGGCGCTTCGGCTCGGATTACAACCATGTCAGATGGGTACCTGTCATTGCCTTCGGAAATGGTCTTTGGCGCCATGCCGAAGGAAGAGCTCAGGCAGCTTTTGGACAACTACAAGGTGGACGCGACCAAGTACGAGCCAGAGTGCAACGTGGCACTTTATCAAGATGATCAAAACTCCGTACTGTTCGATGTGGGAGCTGGGCCAGATTTCATGCCCACTTCTGGTAAGCTTCTGAAGGCTCTTGAAACAACCGACCTGTCGCCCGAAGATATCTCGCACGTGATCTTCACCCATGCGCACCCGGATCACATTTGGGGCGTTTTGGATGATTTCGACGACCTTCTGTTCCCCAACGCCACGCATCACTTTGGCCGTAGTGAGTGGGATTATTGGTGGAACCCCTCAACGGTGGATACCATTGGAGAAGATCGCGCTGCATTCGCAGTAGGCGCAAAACGGCGTATGGAAGCAATTGAGGATCAGGTCGCGTTCTTTGACGACGGGCAAGAGATCCTTCCCGGTATTGCCGCACGCGCGAGCTTTGGACACACTCCCGGTCACATGGCGTTTGAAATTCGCAGCGGCGGTGAATCCGTGATGATTGTCGGCGACGCGCTGGGAAATCCACACGTAGCTTTTGAACGTCCCGACTGGCACAGCGGTACGGATCAGGATCCGCAGGCGGCGGCGGCAACTCGGATTTCACTGCTGGATCAGATTTCACACGAGCAAATGAAAATAATTGGTTTCCACCTGCCGAATGGTGGAATCGGCCGGATCGAGAAGACTGGGTCTGCTTATAAGTTCATTGGAGAACAATAATGATGCGATCGCTGGTGATTTTCTTGGCCCTAGCCACACCAGCTTGGGCAAGCGAGGATATTGCAGACCAATACCCGCAAAGTGTGCTGTATTCCGAACCGGTCGAGTACATCCCCGGGGTCTATTCCGCCATTGGCGCAACCGCCCCGCCGACCTACGAGAACTCTGGTCACAACAACAACCTCAGCTTCATAGTTACCGGAGATGGCGTGATCGTCATAAACGGCGGCGCGGCTTATGTGCTTGCCGAAGCGCTTCACCAGGAAATTCAGGCAATCACGGATCAGCCGGTTAAGTATGTCTTCAACGAGAATGGTCAGGGGCACGCGATGCTTGGCAACGCCTACTGGTCAGAGCTGGGTATTCCGATCATCGCCCATTCGGACGCTGCGGCTGAATTCGAGGAATACGGCCCACAGATC
Source organism: Ruegeria sp. CG1 (assembly GCF_056537265.1). Taxonomy (NCBI): domain Bacteria; kingdom Pseudomonadati; phylum Pseudomonadota; class Alphaproteobacteria; order Rhodobacterales; family Roseobacteraceae; genus Ruegeria; species Ruegeria sp. CG1. The sequence goes on from NZ_JBQFRF010000010.1 coordinate 1,967, forward strand.
CTTGAAGGAATGCAGCGGTACAACCAGGACAAGGCGGAAAGAACCTTCCTGGCAGGCCCAACCGAGACCTTCGAGGATGAATACGTAGTTGAAATGGGTGATTTCCGGATTGAGGCCAAATATCTCGGGCCGGCCCATAGTCCCGGCGATATCTCGATTTGGCTGCCGAACCAAAGCCTTGTTATCGCGGGTGATATGGCGTTTCACGAGCGAATGCTGCCGATCTTTCAAGAGACCTATACAGCGGATTGGCTTGAAACATGGGACAACGAGTTCGAAGCTTTGGGAGCCAAATATGTCATCCCCGGACATGGTCATCCGACGAACATGGATCAGGTGCGCCGTTATACACGCGACTACCTGGTCTACCTGCGCGACAAGATCCAAGAGCACATGGATGCCGGCGGCGATCTGGCAGAGGCTTACTATGTCGATCAGTCACCGTATGCCCATTTGGACACGTTTGAGGAACTGGCGACAAAAAATGCCGGGCGGGTATTTGAGCAGATGGAATTCGAATAACTCAGGACGTTTGAGGAACAGGAATTCGGCGCATTAACCTATGCGTGCTGATCGCTCCAACCCACATGAAGAAAACGGCAAGCCAAGCCGTCAATGACAGGGCGGACCCTCCTGAAAGCCCTGCACCCACGGCGCAACCTCCGGCCAGCATGGCTCCAAACCCCATGAGGACAGCTCCAACAAGGTAGCGCTCCATCAGAGCATCCGGACCAAAACGTTCGATCTTCCACTCCCCTGCAGTTAGGGCCGAGCCTGCGGCACCAATTGCTACGCCTGGAACAAGGCCGATACCGAAGGACAACACGACGTTTCGCTCGGCAACCAACGCCATCAGTGTATCCGTAGCCGGTCCGGTGAACGTGACTGACGAAACAGGCACGACTTCAAATGATGCTTGCGCGATGGCATATGTCATTAACCAGCCAAGCGCCACCGCCACGCCAACTCCTGCGGCTGTTACGATCCTGATTGGCGCGACTCTCCGGTGGAATGCGAATGCAATTGCCGACACCAATCCCAATACTGCAACGGCTGTATAAGCCACTGGCGAAAATCCAAGTATTTCTGAAAGATCTCTCGAGGCGCCCCCTGAGACAGTCCAGATCCCGGAAAGCAATTCGCGGGCGGGACTAAGAACGCCCGTGTAAGCAGCCTGAGCCACTAAGGTTAAAACCAATCCTGTAATCAGGGCGCGCAGATTTCCGCAGGAGGCCAATACCAACAGGCGAGATGCACACCCACGCGCCAGAACCATACCAACGCCGAACATCGCTCCGCCAATTATTGCGCCGCTGAGACTGCCCGTCGACGCAATCGCGCGTGTCTCGGAAAGGTCTAACCACTCAAACGCGACAAACGCCTGCACTAAGGTGAGCGTTGCGGTGAAGGCGATTAGCCAGACAGCCAGGCGAGGACCAAGCTCGCCTTTGGCGACTTCGATGGTCGACGCTCTCAAACAAAAGTGAGACTTCTGGGCCATCACGCCGAACAAGATACCGACAAGCGCACCGGCAAATGCCAAAGCGCCAGGGTCTCCCAACAAATCGATGAGTCTTTCCATCAACAGAGACTCTCACTTGGTTGCTTGCGCGTCCTTGTCTTCGGTCAAGTTGTCATTGAGCGGCCATTGGCCTGCGCGCCAATTGGCATTGTGTCCATAGCTCACCCAAGGCAGACACCAGTCGATCCACGTCGTCGGTGGAATGCACTGGGGAAGGTGTAATCCGTAGACGTTCCGTTCCCTTGGGGACGGTTGGATAATTGATCGGCTGGATGTAAATTCCATAGTCACGCATCAGCACGTCAGAGATGAAGCGACACTTGACCGGATCGCCGACCATGACCGGAATTATGTGACTTGGGTTCGGTGTATGCGGAATGCCCAGATCGTCCAGCCTGTCTCGCACCTCGCGCACGCGCTGCTGGTGTAGATGTCGTTCCGAATGGCTTTGCTTCAGGTGCCGAACCGAAGCAGCAGCTCCTGCGGCCACGGCGGGAGGCAATGCAGTGGTAAAGATAAAACCACTGGCAAAGGATCGGACAAAATCCACCAGCTCTTTCGACGCCGCGATGTATCCACCAACTACGCCGAACGCCTTGCCCAATGTCCCCTCAATGACGGTTAGCCGATCCATCAGGCCTTCGCGCTCAGCTATGCCTCCGCCGCGCAGCCCATAAAGCCCAACCGCGTGAACCTCATCCAAATAGGTCATCGCGCCATAGCGATCCGCCAGATCACAGATCTCGGCAATTGGTGCAATGTCGCCATCCATGGAATAGACGCTCTCAAACGCAATGAGCTTCGGTGCATTGGCAGGCAATTCAGCAAGGTGCCTTTCAAGGTCCGCCACGTCGTTGTGTTTCCAGATACGCTTCTGGCACCGACTGTGGCGAATGCCCTCGATCATCGAGGCATGGTTCAACTCGTCAGAAAGGACTGTGATGCCAGGAATGCGAGACGCCAAAGTTCCCAAGGCAGCCCAGTTCGAGACGTACCCGGAGGTGAACAGCAAAGCAGCATCTTTTCGGTGCAAGTCAGCAAGTTCTCGTTCCAGCAAAACATGCTCGTGGGTCGTTCCAGAGATATTCCGCGTTCCGCCTGCCCCGGCACCACACTCATCGATCACCTTGTGCATTGCTGCAATAACACTGGGGTGCTGACCCATCCCCAGATAATCATTAGAGCACCATACAGTGACTTTCTCGGGACCATTTTCCGCGTAGCTACGCGCTGTCGGGAACGCGCCACACTGCCTTTCGAGATCCGCAAAGACCCGGTAGTTCCCTTCCTCTTGAAGCTGGTCGAGTTGATCACGAAAAAACCGCTGGTAGTTCATTTCAGTTCCCAACGGCTTCTTCTACGATCCCGGACAACAGGGTCTGAACCTTTTGCATTGGTCCATCAGGATAGCTTCGGTATCCAACCATCACACCATTGTCGTCTTCGGCTACAAAAATCCCATAGGGGCAGAAGCCAATATTCATTGGGTCGGCTTCCATGACCTCGCGCGAAATTTTTGCCGAGCAGAAGATGAAGATGTCTGCAGCTGCAAATATCTGTTTGTCGCTGCCGACATCAGCGCCTGTTCGATTCAACATGTCGCCGACGTGGCTTACATAGTCGATGACCAGTCCCTGTCCCACAATCGCGGACTCGACGGCGAATGTTGCATCATCAAAACTGCCGTCGAAGGGTACAGTGATGATCTCTTCTGCAAGCCCTTGGCTCGCCAGAACAGTGGAAAACGCGGCTGCGGCAATAAAGTGTTTCATGGTTTTAGTCCTCCTCCTGAACCGCATTTTCTCAGATTGATCATCGGGGTCTTTGACACCGGTCAAAGCCCCCGATTGCCTCAACCAAACATGTCCGACGTGATACCGGCGTACCAACCCAGTGACTCTTCGTAAGTCGCTTTTCTCAAATCGGCATCTTCACCGGTTTGACTGATAAAGCCATCGACTTTCGCGATCTTTTCTGGCGTCGCCTCATAGGTTGCGCCAACCTTAACGCCATCATCGGTATCGATCAGCGACCAGCATGTGTTCGAGAACTTGGCCGGGAAGACTTTAGACCCGGTCAACGCACCTCGTACCGCATTCGCACATACTTTCGCCTGGCTGTTTGCCGAAAAACCGGATTTCGGCATGTCACCCTGTTGGCTGGCATCTCCAAGAACATAAACGTCCGGATCGGCTTTGGAGGACATGTCCGCAGCGTTTACTGGTGCCCAGTTGCCGTCGGTTACTCCCGCCATTTCCGAAATGCGACCTGCTTTCATCGCTGGGATCACATTGCAGACATCGACTTTTGTCTCTTCACCGTCGATGGTCACCGTCATTGCATCCGGATTCACGGATACATTGCCACCGCCGAAATCTTCGCCGATCCAGTCGACCATTCCTTCGTAGTTGTTTCCCCAGCCTTCTTGGAACAAAGCCATTTTCGAGAATTTCGGCTTCGGATCGGCTACAATGATCTTTGCTGTTGGGTTGTTTGCCTTCAGGACGTGCGCCACCATCGAAACCCGTTCATACGGCCCGGGCGGGCAACGGTACGGGTTGGGAGGAGCGACCATCGCGAAGGTACCCCCTTCGGGCATAGCCATGATCTGCGCTTTCAAAAGCTCTGTTTGAGAACCAGCTTTGTAAGCATGCGGCATTTTATTTTGGGCCGAGAGGTCCCAGCCCTCGACCGCACCATCAACAAAGTCGATACCCGGGCTCAGGATCAGCTTGTCATAAGGAACTGACCCGCCACCGGCCAAAGACACCGTCTTAGCGTCGCGGTCGACCCCAGTGGCCCAATCATGCACGACGTTTATACCGTAGTTCGCGGCAAGCGTGCCATAGCTGTGGGCTATGTCCGATAGCTCCTGAAAACCTCCCAAATAAAGGTTTGAGAAGAAACAGGTGTAGTAGGTCCGAGACGGCTCGATCAGCGTCACGTCAATCTCACCTTTGCTGTCCTTCGCTATGTAACGCGCGGCAGTCGCACCGCCCGCACCGCCGCCGACAACCACTACACGGGGCTTGCCTTGAGCCAGCACCATCGGAGCAGATAGCCCAGCGGCCACTACCCCGGCAGCTCCAAGAAATACTCGTCTATTGAGTGTCATCGCGTTTCCTCCCCTTAGACACTGTCACTCTGGATTATTGAAGTATGCGGCCAATGCCGCGATTTCGTCATTGCTCAGCCGCCCGGCGATCATTTGCATGACCGGATGTGGCCGCTGTTTGTCCTTGTAAGCGTGCATAGCGACCACGAAGTCCTCGTCAGGCCAATACACAATCGAAGGAATGCCCTCATCGCCTCCTTCAATCTGGTGGCATGTTGTACATTCGCTGCTGAGATATGCGCCGTACTCAGGATCTCCTTGTATCGCCAGGATCGCGGGATCGATCGAATGATCCGTGCCTTTCGCGGTTGGATCCGCTTCCGGGATATCTCGGGGATTGTCTGAAAACCCCCGCAAATACGCAATCACGTTGGCTCGGTCTTCCGGGTCTTTCAATCCGCGAAAACTCATCCTCGTGCCTGACGCAAATGCGCGAGGGTTTTCGATGTAGGCGGACAGAGTGTCAGCGTGCCATTCCAGACCCGAGTTACCCGCGCGCACAAGACTCTTGGAATAGTTAAACCCCTCGAGACCTGCGGCTTTCCGACCAAAAACACCGTTTAGATGCGGGCCTATTTTGTTCTCTGCTCCTTCGCCAACCTGATGGCAGCCTTTGCATTTGGCGAACACTTTTTTCCCAGCTTCGGCGTCGCCGAGGTCTTCGGCGGCGTGGGTGGATGGGGCGATAGCAACCATAACCGCAGCGCACTTCAAAATGCTCGACCAGCGCATGATCAGCTTCCGAACGACTTGAGGTAAACGATCACGGCTTCAATATCGTCTGGTTTCTTAAGCCCAGCAAAGGACATGCGTGTACCCTTCATGTAGTCCTTGGGTTTTGCCAGGAAGGCCGCCATTTCTTCTTCGGTCCAAACAAGACCAGCCTCGGCAGCTGTTTTCATAGCTTTGGAGTATTTGAACCCTTCAACCGACCCTGCGTTTGCCCCTATAACCCCGTTCAGCGCCGGACCCGTACTGTCCTTTGCACCGTCACCAACCTGATGGCAGGATTTACATTTCTTGAAGACCTTCTCACCGGCTGCGAACAGTTCCGTAGTCTGGTCAGCCTTGTCGATTTCTTGAACAGCCGGTGTTGCGGCGGCTTCTTCCTCAGGCTTTGGCGCTGCGGCCGGAATGAACGAGGGCCCTTCCGCCGTGAACGTTGGCAAATCGTCCGCGCTGGCTTCGTTCATGACCGAATTCGAGCCGCCTTCTGGTGGCGTTTCAACCAGAAATACAGAGCGCATAGTAACAGCGGCCTCTGTTTTGCAGTTCTCCATGCAGGGCTCTTCTCGCCATCCTGCGTACTCAGTCTCAGGTCGCGTATCGACTACAAACCCATCCTTGTTGTGCATCTCGAAATCGGCGAAGTTTTCATTGCTGAGAACGAAATCGTCATCCACCAGGTCATTGGAATAAAGGATATAGGCGACGATTGCGTAGGTCTCATCCGCCGTAAGCGTACCCGCTTCACCAAATGGCATTGAGCGGGAAATGTAGTCCCAAGCGGTCGACAAATGCGGCCAATAAGACCCGACAGTTTTCACAGGATCTTCGTCGGCGAGCGTGTCGAAGCCGCCTGCCAGAACAGGCCAATTGTCGGCGCCTTCGGCAAACTCTCCGTGACAGGACGCACACCGGTCGACAAACACTTCTTCTCCAGTCCAGACATCGCCTGATCCAACCGGCAAGCCACGCCCGTCGGGCAAGATGTCAACGTCCCAGGCCGCGATCTCTTCCTCCAATGCAGGACGTCCAAGCCCAATAGTACCGTCGCGACTGGGCGCCGGTGCAGTTAGGTTCGCACCATTTGCAACCCGTTCCGCGGCGGCCGCTTGGATTTCTTCGACTTTGGTCTCGAGTTCAGCTGCTCGACTGGCCTCCGCTTGCGCATTTTCCAGAGCTGATGCTGCATGCGCTTCAACCTGGCCTATCCGGGTTTCCAAAGTGTCTATCTTCGACTGGCCGTAGTTCCGATTGGCAAATACCAACGCTCCCGCAAGCACCAAGGCTGTGCCACCAAATACGGGCAGGAAAACATGACTAAGAGACTTCGACATTCTCAGCGATCCCTTCTGCGCTCACGTACCAAGTCTGGATACAGTTGTTATGGTAGACCGAGTTTTCTCCGCGCTTTTCGCGCAGTTGGTCTTTGGTCGGCTGCACATAGCCCGTCTCGTCTATCGCCCGGGCCTGTAACAACATTGGTGCTCCGTCCCAATTCGTATCGAGATAGAAACGCGTCAAAGCCTTGCTGTCGCCCTGCTTGCCAAGACGCGCCGTCTCCCAGGTGACCCCACCGTCCTTGGACACATCGACCCGCGTAATTTGCCCGTGACCTGACCAGGCAAGCCCGGAAATGACTAAGGGTCCCGGTCCGTGTTTGACCGGCATTTGCGGGCTGGGCGAAGTAATGACGGATTTTGCATCCATCACCCACGTCCATTTCTGGGCTGTGCCATCGGCATAGACATCGGTGTACTTCGATGTTTCTTCGCGGCTTTCGACCGCCATATCGACGACTTCGATGCGGCGCAGCCACTTGACCCACATGTTGCCTTCCCAGCCGGGAACAACCAGTCGCACCGGATATCCATGCTCCATGCGCAGTGCTTCACCATTTGCCTTGAAAGCCACCAACACATCATCCAGTGCTTTTTCCATCGGGATGGAGCGGCCATTTGATGACGCGTCTGCGCCTTCAACATAGACCCATTTGTCTGGTGAGATATCGGCGCCTGCTTCCTGCAACAGCGTGCGCAGAGGAATGCCGGTGTATTCCATGTTATGAATCATGCCGTGCGTAAATTGGACGCCATTGAGTTGAGCACCAGCCCACTCCATTCCGGTGTTCGCCGCGCATTCGCAGAAATACACATGGTTTTCGCGCGGGAAACGCTCAATGTCTTCATAAGTAAACACAAGCGGGCGATCGACCAGCCCGTTGATCATCAGGCGATAATCCTCCTTGCGCAGCTCAATCGCACCTGAATGGTGACGCTCAAAGGCGCATCCTTGCGGAGTGATAGTGCCATCAAGCGCGTGGATCGGTGTGAAGTTGATCGACGAAATTGGAGAGGCGGTCAGCCATTCCACGTTGCGCCGAACGACATGAGATTCGAAGCTGATCGGCATGCCATAAGGTGACTCATCAACACCGGCACCCGTGTAAGACGCCCAATCCTGAAGCTCTGTTATCAGTGGGTCGGGCGTGTCTGCCGCTGCCGCACCCGCAACTGATCCTGCGGCGACCGCAGCGCTGCCTTTCAGGAAGGCCCGGCGGGACGGTTTGAACGCGTCATCCATAACTTTTAGGTCTCCATCTGTTTCTTAAGCGCCGACAACATCGACGCTGGTGTTCTCTTGCACCGTGACGGTGCCAAGGTTGCGAATGTGGTTTTCGACGACATCCCAGATCGGCGGCCCCTCGGTGCCTTCGTTGACACTGGCCCAACCAGCCACGACGTAGGTTTTCGATGGATCAATCGCTTCACCCGTTTTGAGCAAAGTCATTTCGCTGATCCGTTGCCCTTGTGGTTTGTTCACATCGATGCGGTAGCCAAGCCCACCGACGCGGACCATATCGCCGCCCTGCTGGTAATAAGGGTCGGGGTTGAACAGGTTGTCGCCGACATCCTCGAGGATCACATGGATGAATTCGCCTGTCATTTCTGTGCGATAGGCATTGGGATACGACATCGATGTGACGTTCCAGATGTCCTCGCGGGTGATATCTTGTCCCGGCAGGATTGAGGGTCCCCAACGGACGCCAGGCGACATCGCGATGTCTGCCTCACGCTCATTGATCAGGGCATCGCAAATCAGGTCATCCCAGGTGCCGTTAAAGTTGCCGCGGCGGTAGAGCAACGAATCCGTTTTGCCAATCATCTCACTCAGCGCAGCCTCGTACGGCGCGCGCTGATCATCTATCAGAGCGGTGATCTTAGGATCAGGAGCGATGACGTCAGAGAAGATCGGGATCAGCTTGTGCTTCAGCCCCATCATCTGCCCGTCCCTCACGTCGAGATCGATGCGGCTGACGAACTTTCCGTTCGAACCAGACGCGATGATATGCGTTTTTCCGACCAGAACCGGCTCCGGCAGCGCGTCATGAGTGTGGCCGCTAAGGATCACGTCGATCCCTTGCACCCGACCTGCCATCTTCTTGTCCACGTCAAAGCCGTTGTGGCTGAGGACGACAACGACATCAGCGCCGGCATCGCGAACCTCGTCGACCATGGCCTGCATGTTTTCATCCCGGATACCGAACGAATATTCTGGGAACATCCAGCCTGGGTTCGCGATTGGCATGTAAGGAAACGCTTGCCCGATAACAGCAACCTTTGCGCCGCCCCGATCAAAGAACTTATAGGGCTGGAACAATTCCGCAGGTTCGTCCCACTCGGCATCAAAGATGTTTTGACCTAAGGCCGCAAAGGGCAAACCTTCGACGATTTCGTTAACCCTGTCGCTGCCCAACGTGAACTCCCAATGGAAGGTCATAGCATCGGGATTCAGAGCGTTCATGACATTGACCATGTCCTGACCGGCCGTCTGATAGCAGGTGTAGGAACCGTGCCAAGTGTCGCCCCCGTCCAACAGCAGGGCATCAGGACGGTCAGCACGAATGGCGTTAATGACAGTTGAAACTCGGTCCAATCCACCAACCCGACCATAGGTCTTGGCCAGCGAAGAGAAATCATTGTAGGTCAGCGCATAGGCCGACGGGCTTCCATCCTCGATCCCGTAGGCCTTGCGGAACGCCGCCCCTGTGACATGCGGCATCTGCCCTCGTGCATCGCCAATACCAAGGTTTATCTCGGGTTCGCGGAAATAGATCGGTTTGAGTTGCGCGTGAATATCGGTGACATGTATCAGGCTGATATTTCCGAAGGTCTCGAACTCCAACAATTGATCCTGCGTTAGGCTTTGCTGCGCGGCAAGTCTGGCCCAGTTTCCGAACCCGGACGCCCCGTACAAAGCCGATGCAGCCATTGAAACCTGCAAGAAGTCACGTCGAGAAATCATCTATCAGCTTTCCTGTAACACATATAAATGTGTGAATGTTATTTTCCTGGAAAAACCCGCGCAGGACACTGTCCACGCGGGTCGTTCACTATTGCCGTACTGCAGGAGTTTCGACTGAAAGCCCGTTGCCACGCGAGGCCACATAAAGCTCAAGCGCGCGAAACTCGTCCGATCCTTCGGCAAAAGTTTCCGCCCGCGTATCGCGAATACAGCCGCGGAAACGATTGTGGCGCGAGATCAGCTTGGCCTGTTTCAGACGATAAGTCGGGAACCCGTTGATCATACCTTGGCTCAGGTGGTCAGCACGGATCATGTTGCCCCAGTTGTCTTCATGACAATTGGCACAGCTCAACTCCAACTGACCATAGCGGGTATAATACATCTCCTTACCCTGCTCCCAGTACGGGGCAGCATCGCCATCAATTGCGACATTCATTGGCAACCCACGTGACTGCAGACCGATCAAAGCGACCATGCCTTGCATATCGCCCCCGGACCATTTCCAGGCATCCGCTTCCATGCGGTCCGTACGACACTTGTTGATCAGATCTTCCATGACGACCAGCTTGCCGGTTTCGGCATCCACCTTCGGCATGGACGCCTGCAATCCCTTGAAGCTTTCCACCCCATCGTGGCATGAGGCGCAGCTCTCGCCAGCGGCACCATCAACGGTCTCGAAGAGATCGGCGGCCTGATCGACGAAGATCATTGCAGGATTGTCGAAGTCATCAATTTGAAGCGCTTGCGTTTCATCCGTGCGGAAATGCCAACCCGAATAGATCGTGTCCAAATTTTCCAGATGTGCCGGAGCTTCAGTGACCGAGGTCATGTCCAGCTCATCATTGATCGTGAGATTGTCTTCGTCCGGTCCAGCCATCGCTGCCACTGGGAAAACCAGAACTGCCGCGATAGCCGTTAGTGCCTTGGTATTCATTACGTTCCTCCCTTGGTGGATCAGCGCCAATTCCTCGGACCCGCGCTGATCTGCCTTAGTCGTCGAGCCGTCAGGCGATCTCGATCGTTTTCTTCTCATCGTAGACAGAGCCGTCATCATCGTACCAAGTGAAGACAAACTCACCGGCCTCGGGCACAGTCGCTTCGAACTGGAAGTACGGGTTGGTGGAAATCGCCGGCTCCATCGTCACATCAACCACCATTTCTCCGTTAAACTCGCAGGTGAAACGGTTGATGATCGAGCGCGGGATGACGTTGCCTTCTTTGTCCTTGCGTTGGCCGCTTTCCATCTTGTGGCTGATCAATGTCTTGATCGTAACAGTTTCGCCAGCAGCGGCTGTCTTTGGAACCTTGACGCGGGGTTTTACACCGGATGCCATTGGTTAGTCTCCTGTTCTTCAGGGCGCGTGGCGATCAGCCGCCGCAGCCGCCGATTGTCACTTTTACGGTCGCGGACGCTTTGGCAAAGCTGCCATCTGCCATCTTCGCCACGGCAATGACATCCTGCGTTCCGGCAAGACGGATGCGAGTTGATGCGGCTTGTTCAGCAGCCAACGGACCGAAATTGAAAGTTGCAACGCCCGGTTCGGGGTTACCTGCGGCCACAATCAGAATTGCAGCTGCGCCCGGAGCACTGACTTCGATTGGTACGGTGTTGCCGTTTTCTGCGATTTCCGGTGCGGTCAATGTAACACCGCCGTCAGCCACATCTGCACCGCCTGTAAATGCCGCGATGGCATCTTCAGCAGCTGCATTTGCCCGAAGCGGCATAATTGTCAGGAACGCGGCGCCCAGCCCTAGGGCCAGTGTCTCGCGGCGAGAGAGTTCCATTTTCAATCTCCTTTGAAACTTCGTGAATACACGCCTAAAAGCGCGACTATTCCTCTTTCAGGGTCGCAAGAAACGCGACCACGTCCTCGATTTCCTGCGCTGTCAGGATCGACGTCAAAGGCGCGGTTGGCGCTTTTCCGGTATAGGCGTCGCCCGGGCGGATATAGCCGTCATCCTTGTAGAAAGCTGGCATCACCGTGCCTTCGAATGTCATCTTTGCGTTTGCGACCAACCCGCGAAGCTCTGCTTCGGTCCAACGATCACCGGCACCATCCAGCATTGGACCGACTTCACCGTGGAACGGGATGTCCGCCAAAACCGTGACCGCGTGGCACGCAACGCAGTTGCCTTTTGACTTGTCGCCAACGATGAGCGCGCCATTGGCCGCGTCGCCAGCAGCACCGGTCAACGAAGCCTCAATGGCACCATAGTCGTCATAGGTTACGTCCTGCGGGTCTGTATCTGCCGCATATGCAGCAACGCCCGTCATTGCGCAGACCAGTGTTAAGAGTCTCAGCTTCATGATCCCTCCCATTTGCTAACGCGCCGACGGCGCCTTGCGACCCAAAGCCTCTGTGTACCGTAGTCGACGAGTACCGCTTGTCGCAACATTAAATTCATAATAATGAATTTTTTTATTTATAACGGCAGCGCTCAATCTTGAGAAATATTGTTTCGCTCTTGAATGCGCCGCGCATGATACCGTTGGAAATCTTCACCGTTATCAAGCTCATATCGCTTTTCATCGACCCAGGTGAAAAGGTCTAAGGTTGTTCCCTTTGAGAACGCTCCGGGCATAACAGCGACCGCAGCATCGATGGCTGTCGCGCCCTCCGGCACCTCTTCCGGCAGAAAAACAAGCGTCGGGGTAAACAGAATCCCCCATTTTCGCATCAGCGCTCTTTGCTCATTTTCTTCCCCGTCAAAGTCGGTAGCGGTGGTGCTGCCATGCAGATCCAGTTGGACGACAAAGAAATTCTCTTCGATGAACGCTGCAAGGTCAGGCTGGGGGAACACCTCTTCATGCATTTTTTTGCAGTAGATGCAGCCTTGTTGCTCAATAAATAAAACCAACCGCTTGTCCTCGCTTGAGGCCTCTTCAAGATCCTCGCGGAGGTCTTTGAACGTGTCGCGCATCCACGGTGTTTTATGCAAACCGTCGTCGCCCAGCTCAGCGGCGGAAACTGACCCGCCGATCAGACACGCGATCAATACTGACAAAACTCGTTTCATGTCTTCCTCCCGGATTATCCAATGGCTGCGAGCCAAGGCATATGGTCGAGCATCCATTGTGCGATGTAGTTGATGGAATTGGTTGCGATGAGGATGCCGAAGAGCACCAGAAAGCCACCCATGGCCTTTTCGATGAGGGGCAAGTGCTTTCTGAACTGCGCCATCCATTGCATGAAAGGGCGGACCAGAAAGGCCGCCAGAACAAACGGTGCGGTCATTCCAACCCCGTAGACGAATAGAAGTACCGCTCCACGCCAAGCCGTCTCGGTTCCGGCCGCTGTAAACAGGATCGCAGCGAGCACTGGCCCAACACAGGGTGTCCAGCCAAAAGCAAATGCTAATCCAAGAACATATGCCCCAACAAGGCTTACATTTGATGTCTCACCGACGTCCGCACGAAATTGGCGATACAGGAACCCAATGCGAATGAACCCCAGGAAATGCAGCCCCATCGCAAGGATGATCGCCGCTGCAATCCAGCGCAGGATGTCGAAATACTCTCGGACCAGCTGCCCGAAGATCGAAGCTGTCGCCCCTAGCGTCATGAAGATCGTTATGATCCCAGCTGCAAATGCTATCGCAGAAAGCGTTGCCCTGCGACGAACGCCGGCGGAAAGTGTTGAGCCCGCAGATATCTGATCAATCCCGACGCCTGCCAGATAGCTAAGATAAAACGGCACGATAGGTAGGATGCAGGGCGACAGGAAAGACAACAGTCCTGCGACCAAAGCTCCTGCAAATGTAATGTCGAGCATGGTCAAACCTGTCCTGGCGCGCTATCATTCACATATTCAAAATAATAAAGATATGTCGCTGCGGTCAATCGGAGCTTAAGATGCGCCACCTACTTCTGCCTTTACTTGCAATCACGTTGCTCGTTTCTCCGGTGATTTCACGGGCAGAAATGACGCTTCTGATGGCCGAAGAAGATGGATGTATGTGGTGCGCACGTTGGGACACCGAAATCTCGGAGATCTATCCCAAGACATCCGAAGGACATGCCGCGCCACTTCAACGCATCGATATCCACGCAGCTATGCCTGAAGGCATCGTGTTGGAGCGGCCTCTCTACTACACGCCAACGTTTGTTTTGCTGGACAATGGTCAAGAGGTTGGACGGATCGAAGGCTATCCCGGCGAAGATTTTTTCTGGGGGTTGCTGGGCGTTTTGCTGCGTGACGCTGGGGTGCCGATTGAGACCTCTGGATAAAATGTGGCCAATAAAATAAACTGTTTTGAATGCGTGAAGCTATGAAAGCGAGGCGATCTTGTTGGACAAATCTTCGAAACTGCCTGTGTTCTCCAAGGACATGTGCGCCGAAGACCTGGACAGAATGATGGAAAATGCTCAGACGGCGTCAAATTTCCTCAAGGCAATCAGCCATGAAGGGCGCTTGATGATCCTGTGCTACCTGTCTTCGGGTGAAAAATCTGTCACGCAGATGGAAGAAATGCTCTCGGCACGCCAGGCCGCCGTGTCTCAGCAACTATCTCGCCTACGCTTCGAGGGCTTGGTCAAAACGCGACGCGAGGGGAAAACGATCTACTACAGATTGGCGGATGATCGATCGACACAGATTCTGGAAGTCGTCTACGATCTATTCTGCAGGGAAAAGTAGAAGCCGCCAAAAATACCCGCCAGCTTTGGGAGGAGACTGGCAATGTTTGAAACATTGGGAGACGCCAACACCGTCGCCCTGATCGGTTTGATCGGTGGCATTGTGTTGGGCTTGGCCGCACGCATTGGCCGTTTTTGCACGCTGGGTGCAATCGAAGACTACCTTTACGCAGATGACGACCGGCGGCTGCGCATGTGGGCAATTGCGATCGGCGTAGCAATTGTCGGCAGCCACTTGGCTATGGCTTTCGGGTGGCTGGACCCTGTTGGAACAAGGTATCTTGCACAGACCTGGAACCCAATTGGGTCGATCGTAGGTGGCCTCATGTTCGGCTACGGAATGGCCATCAGCGGAAACTGCGGCTATGGCGCGCTTGCAAGGCTTGGGGGCGGCGACCTACGATCCTTCGTCATCGTTTTGATCATGGGTCTATCTGCCTACGTTGTCATGTCCGGGCCCCTGGCCTATTTGCGCGTTTGGGTCTTCCCCGAGGAAATGGATCTTAGTGGCCCCCAGAGCATTAGCTTCCTGGCCGAACAACTGACCTCTATCCCAGCTTGGCTCATTGGCTCCGTCATCGGCGTTGCGTTGGTGATTTTTGCTTTGGCAAACCAGCGCTTCCGCCGCACTCCCGCACAGGTGTTCTGGGGATCTATAGTTGGACTGGCGATCGTATCAGGTTGGCTCGGCACGAATTGGGTTGCGACGCACGGTTTCGATGGTGAGCCAGTTCAAACCCATACCTTCGCGGCACCTCTTGGCGACACAATATTCTACCTTATGACAGCCTCCGGAAACACTTTGTCCTTTGCGGTCGGATCAGTCTCCGGCGTTCTCATTGGTGCATTTTTGGGGTCCTGGTCCAAAGGTCATTTCCGATGGGAAGCATGCGAGGATCCACGTGAACTCAAGCGTCAAATGCTCGGCGCGGCGATTATGGGGCCAGGCGCGATCATCGCGGTTGGTTGCAGCGTCGGACAAGGTATATCTGCCTTCTCACTATTGACCTACAGCGCGCCTGTAACATTCGCTGCCATCTTCGCCGGTGCAGCGCTTGGGTTGAGACAACTCGTTTCTGGACTGTCCTTTATAACTGAGCGTTGACGTCACAGTTCAAACAAGAATTCACGTGTGAAGGACGGTTTCGACGGTTCTCTTTTATTCAGAAAGCGATTGCCTTTGATGGCACATATGTGCACGAGGCGTTCATTCAACAAATACGCTCGTAGGTTCGCTATGCGGACCAAAGCGCTCGTTCAGATCACGTTAACAAACCAAACTGATCTTGGTCACTCGCTCGCTTCTGCTATGAGCGTTGTCCACGCATCGTGCTGGGACAAGAAAACCCTGCCGTTCAGACCGTCGACAATATGAGACCGTTTGAGTCTGTCCATAACAGGACCCTTAACTTCGGACAGATGTAGGCCAACACCAAGCTCTTTAAGGCGGTGATTGATCGCCTCGAGAGTTTCCAGCGCTGAGTAGTCCACTTCGTTAACGGCGGAGAACATCAAAACAACATGTTTGACCTTCGATCGCTCGGCAAGGCGACTGAAGATCAGTTCTTCCAGAAAGCCGGCGTTTACAAAGTAAAGGCTCTCGTCGATGCGTAGCGTCAACACCGTAGGTGCGGTTTCGACATCGTGGCGCAGGACATTTCGAAAGTGCTCTGTCCCGGGCACGCGACCCACTTCCGCAACATGCGGTCGAGAGTTCTTGTACAAATGCAAAAGTATTGAAATCGCCACTCCAGACGCGACGCCGACTTCGACACCCAAACCGAGCGTCAGAAAAACCGTTGCAGATACCGCGATGAAGTCCGCTCGGGAATAGTCCCATGTTCTGCGCAATATTGAAAAATCAACGAGGCTCAGCACCGCCACAATGATTGTGGCGGCCAACGTAGCGTTTGGCAGGAAGTACACCAATGGTGTCAACGCCAAGGCGGCGATCGCGAGGCCAAGCGCCGTGTAGGCGCCAGCAGCAGGAGTTTCAGCGCCAGCATCGAAATTGACGACTGATCGCGCAAATCCCCCCGTGACTGGGTAGCCTCCGGTGAACGCTGCGCCTATATTGGCTGCGCCCAGTCCAATGAGTTCCTGGTCCGGATCAATCCGTTGTCGTTTCTTGGCAGCCAATGTTTGCGCGACTGAGACGGATTCGACAAAGCCAATCACTGAAATCAGAATCGCCGGGACCAACAGCGCTGCAAGCAAGTCGGGCGCAAATCCTGGCAATGTAAGCGGCGGCAGGCTTTGTGGGACTTCCCCAACGATTTTTACACCCATTTCGACAAGACCTAATGCCCAAACTGCAACCGTAGTGGCAACCACGGCGGCAACAGGTCCCGCCTTCGTTAGAATATCAGCAAGCGCCGCCGAAGCACCCAGCCTCAATAACCCGGGTCTTAACCATCGGCGGGCCCAAAAAAGGAAGGCCGTCGCACTGAGGCCGATAACGAGCGTAACCCAATTCACCTCATGCAAGTGCGCAGCAATCGATGCGAGGATCTCGAGCAATGTATGTCCGTGAGCATTCACACCGAAAATGTGCTTGAGTTGGCTGGCGGCGATCAAGATCCCAGATGCTGTGATAAACCCCGCGATCACCGGGTGGCTCAAAAAATTAGCCAGGAAGCCCAGCCGCAAGAACCCCAAAAGCAACAGGAGACTGCCAGAAAGAAATGCGAGGGTCAGTGCCGCAACCGCGTAGCCTGCCGTGCCTTGTTCAGCAACCTGACCGACCGCTGACGCTGTTAATAGTGAGACAACGGCAACCGGGCCAACCGCTAAGGCGCGACTGGTTCCAAATATTGCGTAAAGAAGAATTGGCGCGATGGATGCATACAGCCCCGCTTCTGGAGGCAATCCAGCCAGGAGCGCGTAGGCCAAGGATTGGGGTATCAGCATGATGGTGACGATCACCGCTGCCATCAGATCGTTAGAAAGCTCTGCCCGTCCATAGCTGCGAGTCCAACTCATAACCGGCAGGTATTGCGCCACCCGCATCCTTACCTCCCGCTACGCCGCAGTATGTCGTCGTGCGTGCCACAGCATTGCAGCGCGCTGACCGCTTCGGCAGTAGCCAAGGACAGGCTCGGGCAGCTCTGCCAACGCCTTAGAAAATGCAATGTGGTCCGCTTCTGTTGCGCCGGAGGGTTTGACCGGCACATAGCGAGCTTGAAGACCTTGCGTATTGGCGCATTCTTGGATCTTGCCAAAAGTAGGCTGATCCTTTTGTTCGCCGTCTGGGCGCACACAGATTAGCGAGCGAAATCCAAGCGTTTTGACTTCCGACAAGTCATCGGTCTTCAATTGACCGCAAGTACTGAAGTCGTCGGAAATTTGGGTGATTTCCATCGCTCTCATCCTTTCAAAATCAGAGTTTGTTGACCGGAACCTTGAGCATCGGGTTGCCGTCCATGTCCGTTGGCACCTCACCCGCACGCATATTCACCTGAAGTGATGGGATGATCAGCTTCGGCATTGCCAGCTGAGCATCTCGTTCTGTGCGAAACTTAACGAACTCTTCTTTTGATTTGCCACCACCAACGTGGATATTGTGGGCTTTCTCATCGCCGACAGTTGTTTCCCAGGCGATGTCCCGCCCGTTTGGTCCGTAGTCATGACACATGAAAAGTCGTGTTTCGTCCGGCAAGCTCAGGACTTTTTGAATGCTATCGTAAAGCGTTGCTGCATCGCCGCCGGGAAAATCTGCGCGCGCCGATCCCCCATCCGGCATGAACAAAGTATCGCCCACAAAAGCCGCATCCCCTGCGACATGTACCATGCAAGCCGGCGTATGGCCGGGAGTGTACATTGTGAACACCTTCATATTGCCAACCATGTACGTATCGCCGTCTTCGAAAAGCTGATCGAACTGGCTGCCATCACGCTGGAACTCGGTACCTTCGTTGAAGACCTTTCCAAACGTGTCCTGCACGATCATGATTTTTGAACCAACGCCGATTTTTCCCCCAAGCTTTTCTTGGATATATGGCGCTGCACTCAAATGATCGGCGTGAACATGGGTCTCAATGATCCATTCCAAATTCAGATCTTGGCTTACGATCTGGCGGATGAGCTCGTCTGCGTGATCGTAAGTGATGCGCCCGGCAGCGTAATCGATGTCCATTACGCTGTCGACAATGGCACATGAGTTCGAGGTTGGATCCTTCACAATATAGCTGATGGTGTTCGTTGCCTCATCGAAGAAGGCCTGAACGTCCGGCTTGATGTTTATGTTCGAGTGATACGTCATCTAACTGTACTCCTGAGAGTTTGAGGCAATGGGTGATTACGCCGCCGACTTAACAGGACGCGCGAAAAGGAGCCTGCGCAGTACAAACCCGGCAAGAACGGAAACCAGAAAGAGAGCGACTTCCCAACGCCCAGTGCCAAGTGCCGGTATAGCAGCGCCGGGGCAGAAGCCTGCAATTCCCCAACCGATGCCGAAGAGAGCCGAACCTCCAACCAATCGCTTGTCTATGACCGTCGCGCTTGGAATCTGAAAACGCCCGCCAAAGAGCGGCGTTGTTTGCCGCCAGGCAAGTCTGTAGCCGAAGAAAGTGACCAGGAGCGCACCACCCATAACAAAGGCGAGGCTAGGATCCCACGTCCCGGCAATATCGAAGAAATTCAGAACTTTGGCCGGGTCCATCATGCCCGACACAGCGATGCCAATGCCAAAGATCAGGCCAGTAAACAAAGCAAAAACAAGCTTCATTGCATTATACTCCAAAGACATGACGGATCAGGAAGACTGTGATTGCAGCTGTGACCATGAAGGTCGGCACTGCCACCAAAGAGCGAACAGACAGCCGAGATAGTCCGCAAACACCATGCCCTGAAGTGCAGCCAGACCCGAGGCTGGCGCCCAGGCCTACGATCACGCCGCCGATCACGATCATAGTCGGGCTGACAGGTACCGTAAGTTCAGGCATCGCACCGGTTGCAGCATAGATCAGGCCCGGTGCGAGGATCATTCCCACAACCAAAGCTGTTCGCCAGGCGAATTCCTCGCGGTTTTCTGGGAATGCCAAGCCGGACAATATGCCCGTTGCACCCATGATGCGTCCCAGTCCAAGCATCAAAAGCACGGATCCAAGTCCAATTGCGAGCCCGCCTCCAAATGAGGTGATCGGTGTAAACGCTGTTTCCATCAGGCGTCTCCGGTTGTTCGTGTTGCAACCTGATTACCGACCGGTGCCTTGCTCTTCAGTGACAATGTCACCTAACGCAAAAATTCATGCGCTGTCCGCCAAACGCTCCAATTGAGGTTTGTTCTGGAGGGTAATCCGCCCTCTCGTCTGAAGGATAAGTCCGCGCTTTTGAAAATCGTTCAGGATGCGTGAAACGACCTCACGCGCTGTCCCTAATTCGTTGGCCATAGCCTGATGCGTCGCCTGGATTTCGGAATGGCCTTCTCCCAGCACCAAAAGGCGCTCTGCCAGTCGAACGTCCATTCTGCCAAAGGCGACATCGTCGACCACACGCAAAAGATCAATTAACCGACGAGAATAAGCCGAGAAAACGAAACCGCGAAAACTGTCTTCTTCAGCAGCCAGCCTATCAAAAGAGGTTTTTGGTAATGTGACGGCCGTAACGTCGGTCTCGGCAATACCCTCAGCATTATAAGCTTCCTCGGACAACATGCAGGCGGTGGTCAGCACGCAGCTCTCTCCAGCCTCAACGCGATACAGCACGATTTCTCGCCCGGCATCAGAGCTTTGGGAAACGCGTATGCGGCCGGCATGCAAAAACATCAGACTGTCCGGGATGTTGTCGGGTCCAAAAACTTGCTGGCCCTGCTTGTATGAAACCACGCGTGCTTCATGTAGAAGCTTATCCCTGACCCGCCGAGGTAGGTTTCTCGTGCCAAGAAAGCTTTCGGTCCAATCTCCGACAGTTGTCTTCAATTTTTGTCCTATGCCCTGTGCGTTCGGTTCACTGGTTCCCTACAAAGATGCGGTGGCACGCGATCTGGATCAATGGCTCTCTTCGATTTTCAGACGAGCAAGATCCGAGCATCGCCCTACATTGGTCAGCCCGACTGGCTATTAATGCACGGCTCAGCTCTTTGGCCGCTTCAGGGCTCGCAGCCGTCATCCGACAGTTTTGGTCAGACTTGTTCATCCGACGGATGCGTTTCAACGTCGGCAGGGCCGGCAACCCAGACATTCGACTGACATCACCCAATGTCTGGGTCAGGGTAGCTGGCGTCACTCGCGCCCAGACGTGTCCCACCAATGTGGTTGCATGAACTGCGGGATTGCCTTCGTCTTGCCGCTTAGTTTCCCGACCGCTCCAGCCGTCAGCTCAAGGGCCATCCACGCTTCATGTGCTCTCAGCAAATCCGGATACGGCGTCTGTTTGTCAGTCGGGACAAAACCATATCGAGGATAGAAGGTCGGGACGCCCAATACGAACACTGCGTCCGTTCCAATGGACCTTAAGTGTTCGATGCTGGTTTCCATCAGTTCCTTTCCAACACCACGGCCTTGATACTCCGGCGACACGCCACAAGGCGCAAGCAGGTAGCATTTTGTGTCTAGGTGAACCTCGAAGACAAATGGGGTGAACAGCACGTTGCCTACGATCCGCCCGTCACGGCTGACACTGATCGAAATCGTTTCTGGGTGATCGAGGAAGTCTTTGGCAAGTTGAGCGGTTTCTTCGCCTTCTGCTTCGCCAAACGCAAGTCTGTGGACTTCCAAAATGGCGTCTAATTCTGATTGTTTCATAGTTCATTCCTAGCTTTGATGAATTTGTTCGCGCACCAAATGACCCCATAGTCGTGGGCTCATGTTCCAGTGCGCGAAGCAGAGTTGCGTTTTCTGGTTTTCAGAACTCGGCTCTAAACTTGCTCGCTTGGATGACCCCACATGAGCGGCGCAGCATATGGGCCGGTCACGCTGGACGTGCTTTCTCCGATGCCATCCAAAGCACCCGGTGTCAGTTCGCGGGCAAACCAACACTCAAGCGGAGCCTGCGTGCTTACAGGCGGCAGGACTTTGTGGGGGGTGTTGTATCGATTCCGATAGTGGAAAGGTTCCCCCATCACGAAGATCACATCTGCATCAAGTTGCCGTTCCGCCTCTTCCATCAGGCGCGTTGCATAGCCCTTCCTTTGAAACTCGGGCAGCACAGCCAATGGAGCGAGCACAAAGCACTTCAAGTGCGGTGCCGTGTCGATTGTGAGCGGGGTATAGCAAGCATGTGCAACCCCCTCATAAACGATGGAAAAGCTGCCGTCTGCGATCAGGTCATCCGCAAAATCGGCATACAGTTTCGCATGTCGCTCATCGTATAAGCCTCCGGCCGCAGCGAAAGCCTCGTATTGGATTTGATGAGGTGTTTTCAAAGAAAACTCTCCTTCTTGATTTGATTATCGTTGGTTCATTTGCGCGCGAACGGACTGGTTCCCTAAATGGGTGATCCGATAGGGGCGGCCATTTTTTGATTTGATGAAGCGCTTGTCTTTGAGGCGTGTGAATACGTCCATCGTGCATGCGGGGAAGGTGAAACCGTCGCGTGTATAGCATTCGACGGATCGCACCTTTCCATTATCGGCGCGCACGTATTGTATCTCACCGCCTAAGGCGAGTTCATGCAAAACACGTTGCTCGTGCTTTGAGATGTTCATTGGGATGTCTCGATTTTACGAAAGTACAGAAACAGGACACTCAGCGTCGCGCGTGAGTGTGCCTATCAATGTTGGTGTTCCTGAATTTGCTTCGCCAGGAACGGGCGTTAGCCCCGATTCTCTTTCATAAAATCTCCATGACAAGAGGCGATCTGCCTCTAGCGTGCGACGCACTTAGTCTTCGATCCAAGAATCGTCAATACTTGTGTGCCAAAATTAGTACACGAAAAATGTGGCTGAACCGACATTCGTCCGAGTTCCAGCATTCGACATATTGGGCTCTGTGCTGCCATTCTCTGCGACAAGCTCGGACTGAGAACGGCGGTGAGAAAGTCGGCCACGGTAGGGCCGTTTCGACATCGCGGGCGGAGGAACTAGTCAATGAAATAGCCAACGCTCGCATGGAAAAAAGCGCCGAATGCGGTCCCCAAAAAGGCGCACATCGAGTGGCAACGGTCCGAGCCGCGGTCCTGGATGGAAGGCTTGGAGCAGGACAGCTACACACCGCTTGATCCCCGGAGTCTTTCCACTCTCTAGTAACAGGCATAACGATCGGGCTTGTGATTAGTGTTGCACCGCTGAACAAGCGGCCAAGCAGTTGCTGCATTCGTTCCGGTGGTTGAAACTGGTCACGTTATTCCGACAGAAACCGGCGCTGCACTTCGGCTTCCTGCTGGCGCATTAGGGTCCAGGCAATCTCCATATGGCCGGCCATAATGGACCGCGCCAGCTCTGATTCGCCGTCCCGCAACGCTGCGACAAGCCGCTGCTGATGATCACGGCCCTGCTTCCAAAGTTCGGTATTCGGCGGCGAATAAAGTCGGCGATAAACCGTCAGGTCCGCCAAAAGATTGACCATGAAATCAATGATGAAACCAAGCAGTGGATTTTGCGCTTGTTCTGCCAAAATGGCGTGAAATCGAAGTGACGCAACATGTTGTTCACGTTCCTCATCAGCGCTGGTTGCCGGTTCGCGATACTCCGCGATGTTGTCTTCAAGCTGGCGCAAGACGTCCTCAGACAAATTTCCTGCAAGCGTTGCTGCAAGCTCTGGCTCCAAGGTCAAACGCAACTGGTAAATGTCGCCGATCGTGAGATCCTTGAAGTAGAAATAATTCCCCAACAAGGCCTTGGCACGCTGTTGGCTGACTTCGTGCACAAAGCTGCCACCGCCCGGTCCGGTGCGGGTCTTGATCAGGCCCTGCGCCTCCAGCACCCGCATCGCTTCGCGGATCGTGCCTTTGGCCATTCCGAAACGTTCGATCAGATCTGCCTCGCCGGGCAATCGATCACCGGCTTGCAGCCCCTGCTCTACCACCCAGTCCTTAATCGCCTCAGCGACCTGGACCGGTCTGCTGAGCCTGGGTTCAGTCTTGGATCGGATGGTGGCAGGCGGCAAGTTGGTCTTCTCCCACAGGTTCAAGTTCTGGATCCTGCGTCCGGCACAGATCGGTCGCATTCGGACACCGTCCCGCAAAGGCGCAGCCCGGTGGTGGATTCAGCGGGTCCGGAAGCTCAGTTCCCTTTTGCTCGGGTGCGGTGAGCGGACGGCCAACAACTGGCGCGCTTTCAGCCAGCAGTTTTGTATAGGGATGACGAGGATTTGCAAAGATGCGCCTGGCATCTCCGATCTCGACCACCGAACCAAAATACAGCACCATGATCCGGTCACTAACCGCCTCAACCACAGCAAGGTCATGTGTTATGAAAAGGTAGGTCAGACCAAACTCTGTTTTGAGGTCAGCCAGCAGATTCAAAACCTGCGCCTGCACCGAAACATCCAGCGCCGAAACCGGTTCATCCAGCACGATGATCCGGGGATTGGCGGCCAATGCCCGCGCAATTCCGATCCTCTGCGCCTGCCCGCCCGAAAACTCATGCGGGTAACGGTCAAGGAATTCTTCGCGCAAGTTGACCGAGGCGAAAATCTGCGAAATCCGTGTATCGCGCTCGGCCCTCGGCATCCCGTGAAGCCGCTTGAGCGGCGCTTCCATCACCTGACGAATGGTTTTTCGCGGGTTGAGGCTGCTGTTCGGGTCCTGAAACACATATTGTATCAGCCTGCCGAACTTGGCCGGGTCGGCGGTATCAAGCGCCTTGCCTTCGATTTCGATTGTCCCTTCGCTGGCGTCCAGAAGCCCGACCAGCATCCGCGCCAATGTGGATTTACCACACCCGGATTCCCCGACAACACCCAGTGTTTCCCCGGTTTCGACCTGAAACGACATCGGTCGCACCGCGCGCACTCCTGCCGGCGCAGCGCCAAATAGCGGTTTTTTCAACGCAAAGGTCTTTGCCAGATTGTCCACTTTGAGCGCGGGCATCAGATCGCCTCCTCGGGATAGTGGCAACGGACCGCGCGGGAGGCATCACCTTTCAACATCACTTCGCTCGTTCTGCACGCGTCTTGCGCCTTTTCGCACCGCGGGGCAAAGGCGCAGCCCGGCGGAAGGTCGTCGACAAGTGGGGGCAATCCGGGGATAGCTGCCAATGCGCGCTGTCCACCACCCAATTCCGGAACGCAGGCGATCAGACGCTTGGTATAGGGGTGGGCTGGCGCGTCCAATACAAATGGCGTCGGACCCTCCTCAACGATACGTCCGGCATACATGACAGCAATTCGATCGCAAAGCTGTGCGACGACGCCAAAGTCATGCGTGATGAAGATGATCGCCAACCCACGCTCGCGCCGCAAATCGTCAAGGAGAGAGAGGATTTGAGCCTGAACGGTAACGTCAAGGGCGGTCGTTGGTTCATCGGCGATAATGACATCCGGTTCATTCGCCAGCGCCATCGCAATGCCAACGCGCTGTCGCATTCCGCCCGATAATTCGTGCGGGTAATTGTCCACCCGCGCCTCGGCGTTCGGTATGCGCACATCCCTGAGAAGCTGTACGGCCCGAGCCCGCGCTTCGGCCTTTGGGATATCGTGATGCGACTGAATGGCCTCGGCCAGTTGTCGTCCGATGCGATAGAGTGGATGCAAGGTGGATAGCGGATCCTGAAAAATATATGCTACGCGATCACCGCGCTTCTGACGCAGGCTCTCATAAGAAGCGCCAATCAGATCCTCGCCCTGAAACCGCACCGCGCCGCCGGTAATCACGCCGGGTGGGGACGCCACCAGCCCCATCACGCTTAGAGCCGTGACCGATTTTCCCGATCCACTCTCCCCGATGACACCCAGGCATTCCCCCGCTTTGACGGATAAAGAGACACCACCGACGGCTCGATACACGCGGTCGCCAACGTGAAACTGGGTCTGCAAATCCTGAATTGCGAGTAGATCGTCGGTTGGTGCCGGGACTTCCCCCTTGCGCTCAACCAACGTCATGGCACGTGGACGGGACAGTGCCCCAGACCGCAGGCGCGGGTCGAGTGCATCGCGCACTCCGTCGCCGAGCAGGTTTATCGACATAACAATCAGAAAGATCATTATCCCCGGAACGACCGAGGTATGCGGGTGTGAAATAAGGGCAGACCGCGCCTCGCCCAGCATTGATCCCAGGTCGGCTTGCGGTGGCTGGCTGCCAAGGCCGAGAAAGCTGAGACCGGCGGTTTCCAGGATCATCCAGCCGACAGTCGTCGACATGGCAATGATTATGACCGGTAGCACGTTGGGCAGAAGTTCCGTCAGGATGATACGAATGTGCCCCATTCCTGCAAGCCGCGCAGCATCAATGAATTCACGCCCGGCCAGCCCGACCGTGATCCCGCGAATGTTTCTGGCAAAGAACGGAACGTTCACAGCCGCTACCGCAATCAGCGCATTCATGAGGCCCGGGCCCAAGGCAGCAACAATTGCCAGCGCGAGCAAAATATACGGAAAGGCCATCAACATATCGACACCGCGCATGATGATGTTGTCGGCACGACCGCCAAAATACCCGGCGACAATGCCAATGGCCGAACCGATCGTGGCCGCAATCAGGGCTGCGGCGATACCAACCGCAAGGCTTAGGCGCGTGCCATGTAAAAGGCGGCTGAGCAAGTCCCGTCCCAAATGGTCGGTACCAAGCAGATGGCCTTCAGTGAACGGCTTTTGAAATCGATCCGCCGTCGCTGTGATATCCGGGTTTTGTAACGGCAGGACCGGCGTCAGCAACACCAGGATCAGGATCACGCCCAGGACAACCGCGCCCAACGCCGCCAACCGGTTGCGAAACAACAACTTGAGAAAAGCCGTCATGTCTTGATCCTTGGATCCAGCAGGCTCTGCGCAACATCGACCGCGATGTTAAACAGCACATAACAGGCGGCCACAAACACCACGCCGCCCTGTACCAGCAGAAGGTCGCGCTTGAGGATCGCGTCGACCAGCATTCGACCAACTCCGGGCCACTGAAAGACGATCTCGATGTAAACGGCGCCAGATAGAACGAACCCTGCCTGAATGCCCAGTACTGGGATGATCGACACCATGGCCGCGTGCAATGCGTGGCCCATGATGACGCGACGCTCGGGAACTCCCTTGGCGCGAGCCGTTCGTATGAAATCCTGACGCAAAACCTCCAACATAGCCGAGCGCGAGAGGCGCGCAATAACTCCGGTTGCCACAGCGGCCAACGCCAGCGCAGGCATGATCAGATGACGCAGCAGGTCAGGCAGATCACCACCGCCATAGATGGCATACATGCCCGACACAGGCAGCCAGCGCAAGTTCACCGCAAACAGCAGGATCATCATCATGCCGAGGAAAAATGAAGGCACCGAAATGCCGATCAAAACTACAAATGTAATGATCTTGTCTGCGGCGCCGTACTGGCGAGCAGCGGAGACCACCCCTGCGAGAATGCCCAGCACCGAACACAGAACAAAGGCCGTGCCCGCCAGTATCAGCGTCGCGTTGAACCGTTCCAGCACTTCGTCGATAACAGGCCGGTTCAGCGAATAGGAACGGCCGAAATCACCAGTCAGCATGTTGGTGATCCAGATGAAGTATCTTGTGATTACGGGCTTGTCCAAGCCAAGGTCGCGGTTCAGTTTTTCCACGTTCTCTGGCGTCGCATAGGAGCCAAGGATAGCCGTGGCCGGATCGCCGGGAATCAGGGACATGATCAGGAAAACGATGATCGTGATCCCCAAAAGGACAGGGACAGCCGATATCAGACGTTTGACGATGTAACCGCCCATTCTGCCCTCATTCGCAGACGCAGGGGCCGGAAAACTCCAGCCCCTGGCTTTAAGGTTTAGTTCTTCACAACACCTTGCAGATGCAACAGGAATGACGGCTCCAGACCAAAATTCTCAACCCGGTCATTGGTAACGGCATTCTGCTTCCAGTTGGCAACAAAGACCCATGGGGCATCGTCCTGCACAATGGCCTGCATTTCGCGGTACAGTCTGGCACGCTCATCCTGATCGGTGGCGGTACGCGCAGCCTCCAGCAATTCGTCAACCTTTTCGTTGGCGTAATAACCCGAGTTGAACCCCCCCTTGTCAGGCCAGGCTTCTGAGCGCAGCGCCAGATATGGCAGCGTATCCGGATCGTTAGTCATCCACGCCATTTCGGCCATGTCCGCTTTGCCTTCGAGGCCGGGATTCACCTCGCCCAGGAATGTATTCCATTCATAGGTCTCGATATTGACGTCGAAACCCACCGCTTCCAGATCAGCCTGAATGGCGGTTCCCATTGGAACCGGATCCAACATGCCCGATCCACCTTCGGTGACATAGAAGGTCAATTCTGCTCCATCCGCACCGGCTTCGGCGATCAGGGCCTTGGCCTTTTCGGGATCATATGCGTAGGGGTCCAGTTCTTCGTTGTATGCCCAGGCAAATGCCGGAGGAGTTGGACCAGCTGCAACCGTAGCTGTACCTTCCAGCACGTCATTGACGATCGCTTCCTTGTTGATCGCGTAGTTTGCAGCCTGACGCACGCGTTTATCCGCGAATGGACCTTCCTTCGCGTTCAGGATCAGGAACCAGACATGTGGTCCGGCCTGTTCAGCCACCGAAAACGCGTCACCTTCGAATTGGCCCAATGATGTGGGCGGAACTTCGACCATCAGGTCGATGCCCCCTGCCAGCATTTCGGCCACGCGTGTATTGGCATCGGTGATCGGGCGGAAGACGACAGCCTCGGTTCCCGCGGGCTCGCCCCAGTAACCATCGTTACGCTCAACAACAACTGCCTCGTTCGAACGCCATTCCGCAAACTTGAACGGACCAGTGCCGACAGGGTTGCGGCCAAACTCTTTACCGTTCGCCTCAACCGCAGCAGGCGATACGATCAATCCGGTCGGATAAGCAAGGTTCGACAGGAAGGGCGCATAAGGCGCGTTCAGTGTGAACTTCACCGTCATGTCATCTACGACCTCGGTCGACTCCACGGCTCCAAAGAAAAAGCTCAGCGGGAAGGGACCGGTGTCATGATAGGGATGGTTCTCATCCAGCATCCGGTCGAAATTGAATTTCACAGCCTCGGCGTTGAACGGTGTCCCATCGTGGAATGTAATACCGTCGCGCAGAGTAAAGGTGTATTCTGTACCATCTTCGCTGATGTCCCATTCCGTTGCCAGCGCCGGCTCTACTTCGAGCGTTCCGGATTTGTAACGGGTCAGTCCTTCGTAAACGTTCACCAAAATCCGGAAATCGTTCACTGCAGTCACTGCAGCAGGATCAAGCGATTTCGGCTCTGCAATCTGACCGACGATCAGAACATTTGGTGGCGTTTGCGCAATTGCGGGGGACGTGACAGCGCCGACAACCAACGCCGTACTTGCGGCAGCGGCCATCAGACCCCGTCGGGTCCAGGTCTTGAACAACATTATCATTCTCCCAGTTGGCATGGCACAACATATTTATCATGATAAATTGCATCGGTCAATTTTTCATGATAAATTGCAGAAGTTGTAAAGACTGGAGCGATATGACTTTTTCGATTCTTGCACGTGATCCTGTGTCTGGCGCCATTGGTGGTGCAGCTGCAACCGGCTCGTTGTGTGTTGGCGGCTGGGTTCTGCGAGGCAACGTTTCAGCTGGAATGTCAGCCAGCCAAGGTGCCGCGCCGTCAACAATCTGGGGTGAAGAGGTTCTGGCAGCAATGCACGACGGGGCCTGCGCCGCGGACGCTGTGAAACAAATCACCGATGCGGATGACGGCAGAGCATATCGTCAACTAACTGCACTCGATCTGTTTGGACAGACAGGCGAATTCACCGGGGCTTCCAACGAGCCAGAGAAAGGCAGCCTTGCTTTTCACCAGGGAGTTGTTGCCG
Organism: Ruegeria sp. CG1; assembly: GCF_056537265.1. NCBI lineage: Bacteria > Pseudomonadati > Pseudomonadota > Alphaproteobacteria > Rhodobacterales > Roseobacteraceae > Ruegeria > Ruegeria sp. CG1. Next base: position 31,133 of record NZ_JBQFRF010000010.1, read on the forward strand.
GGAACCTACTGGCCAGCACTGATGTTTTGGACGCGATGGTCGATCGGTTTGCTGAAACCCGGGGGGGACTCAGCGACAAGCTTCTCGCGTCCTTGAGAGCGGCCACTCAAATGGGCGGCGACAGCCGGGGACTTTTTTCCGCGGCGTTATTGGTACTGCACCCCGACAAGCCGCCTCTGTCATTGCGGATTGACTATGACCCTTCCAACCCGATTGCAGCGCTTGAAGACTTGTATGGGAAAGCAACAACAGGCGCGTATTCCAGATGGACAGAACAAGTACCAACCCCCAACGACCGCGAGCGCATCCTTGATTGATTGGGGTGCACGCGCCGAAGCTTTGCTGAACGAACTTGCGGCTTGTTCGGAGCCTGGCCCCGGGGTGACCCGCCTGCCTTTTACCGCCGAGCATGATGCGGCTCTCGAATTACTGAAGGCTGAAATGTTCAAGACCGGTTTGACTGTACGCCTCGACGACGCGGGCACACTGGTGGGACGGCAAGACGGGCCACCTGGCTGCAAGACATTGCTGCTGGGATCTCATCAGGATTCAGTTCGAGAAGGTGGCGCATATGATGGGATCATGGGCGTTGTCCTGCCAATCCTCGCCCTACAAAAACTTCAAAGCGAATGCACCGAACTGCCATTCGGCGTAGAGGTTCTTGCCTTTGCAGATGAAGAAGGGGTGCGGTTTCCGACCGCCCTCATCGGATCACGCGCGCTGTCCGGAACCTTTGACCCGTCAACTCTGGAAATGCGCGACCTGCAAGGCACTACACTGATGCAGGCAATGCGTTCGTTTGAATTGAACCCCGAGAAGATCAACGCACTCGCCCGAGATCCAGAAGACATCATTGGATTTCTCGAAACGCATATTGAGCAGGGTCCAGTTCTGGAACGCGAAGATGAGGCTGTTGGTGTCGTCACAGCTATTTGCGGCATCGAACGGCATCAGATCATCCTGACCGGAGAAACCGGACACGCGGGTACCCTGCCAATGCAGGGACGGAAGGATGCCCTTGTCGGCGCAGCAGAGATCGTTTCAGAGGTGAACAGAATGGGGCGCGAAACGGCTGATCTGCGGGCCACTGTCGGTTCACTCGCGGTGGAACCAAATGTCGTCAATGCGGTACCACGGATTGTACGGCTGACGGTCGAAATTCGCTCTCCACTGGACGGAAACCGCCTGCAAGCAGGTCAGGACTTGCATCAATTCGCTCAATCCATAGCTGCGAGTATGGGTTTGGCCATCGAGTGCTCGGTAACATATTCCCAGCAAGCCCAGCCCTGCGATGCCAGATTGTCATGTGTCTTGACTAATGCAGTCAGATCCAAGGGCGCCAAGGGGTTGTCATTGCCTTCGGGCGCTACGCATGATGCTTCGGCAATGGCGGATCTGTGCCCTGTCGCGATGCTGTTCGTCCGCTGTCGTGATGGTGTGAGCCACAGGCCCGAGGAGTTTGCATCCGCAGCAGATATGGGCGTCGCAATCGACGTTCTTGCCGAGTTTCTCAGGTCTGTTCACTAACAACGGTTAGCGCGCTGCCACGGTCAAAAACCGAGCCGAAGAACTGCTGCTACAGGAAATCCTGACTGCTATTGAGGCAACGCCAATGGACATGCGCACTTACCGCTGAGCACCGCACTCAACCGTGTTGCCGCAGCCGCGCCACTGTTTCTTTCGGATGGGCATCCAGCAGCGCGAGAAGCTTGAACGCAGGCCCTCCGGGGCGGCGGGTGCCTTTCTCCCACAATTCGTAACCGAGCTCGCTCATCCCGATAAGGTTGGCCATTTCCGCCACGGTCAAACCAGCCTTTTCGCGGACCTCAAGCGGTGTAGCGACGGGCTCGGAATTGGTGTCCGAACGGATGCCTTGCGCCGGATCAACGGGCACAAGGCTGGAATCCGGTCCTGCCATCATCTGCTCCTTTTTATTGTTGTTTGAGGCGTGGTCATAGATCATGCCCGAAGTTCGCAATCGCGCAGGCGTCAAAGTCTGGCGCGCAGGCGCTTTTCAACAGTGCTCAGCTTACGAGTCGCCTCAGTGATATCCATCCGGAGGCTCCGGATTTCATCAAGGATACCTTGAATGTCCTCCAATCCAGAAGGGGTATCGCTCGGCTCAGGCACACCTTCACCCTCGCCGCTAAGAAGCCAAACCAGTGAGACCCCAAGAATGCCGGACATCATCTGCGCCTTGTTTGCACGCGGCTCGGTACGATCCTCTTCCCATCCCTGCACGGTCTTCAGTTTGACGCCCAGGCGGCTCGCAAGCTTCTTTTGCGAATATCCAACGGCTTCGCGCGCGGCGGCGATCCGATCACCCAGAGTTGCCGCTTCATCACCGTAATATGAGGTGTCGTTCGATATAGTCGTGGCTACGTTCATTCTGCTCTCTCACTTTGATTGAAAATTGTCATGGTGTGATCAGGCCGCGAGTTTGATGCGATCCTTAAGACGGATCGTGACAAGATTGCTGTTTTCATGGCGGCGATATGGGGTCAGCGCCTGCGTGATGAAGGGCTGGATATCCATGCGGGACCGCTGCCACTGCGCAAACCGGCGGAACAACGCCCAAGTGCACTCGTCGTTGGACGTAATCACAGTCTGAACACGGGTGACATCGGTGCAGACTTCCCGACGCATCACCTGGCCCAGCATCAGGGACGCAAGACCCTTGTCCGCTTCACGCTCTGAAACGCCGACTTGCCAGATGAACAGGGTTTCCGGGTCATATGGCAGTACATAAGCCAGCATCGCGCCAACCAGATCTCCATCCAGTTCCGCAATGATCGAGAATTCTTTGTAGTCATCAAACGCCGCCAGTTCGCCAAGAAGGTCGCCCATAGCTTCCTGACCTTCGGTTTTGGCCAGCGAAGACACCGCTGTACCGTCTTCCGGCAAAGGGGGACGCAAAACCGGAATAGGTTGTTCCAACAACTCCAAAGAATGCTGCATGTACCGCTCCAACAATAAACTTTGATTAGCTAAGTACCACAGGAAGACCAAAACTTCAAAACTCTAAGGTTAGTTTTGCTAAAACGTCATAAACTCATCTCTTTTAACAATATTTTAATTTGTAAGACTAATTATTCATTTTCGGTTAACGCTTGAGCAATCAATGCAATTTTGACAATCTCACTCCAATCGAATGCGGAGTAGAGACATGGATCGTATCGACAGCAGCCTTGTCGCCCTGCGCCGAATCCTTCGCGCGACCGAGATGTCCGGCCGGGAACTGGCGCAAGCCGCGGGGCTGACCGCGGTCCAACTTCGTGTATTGCAGGTGGTTGGCGAAACCGGGCAAACCACCGCCAAGGCAATTTCAATGCGCATGCATGTCAGCCAGGCCACGGTCACTGCACTTGTGGACAAGCTGGTCTCGGGCGGCATGGTCGTGCGTGAGAAATCCATGACCGACCGACGGCAGACCAATATACTGATCACGGATCGCGGGCGGCAAACCCTGGCGGACGCCCCAGATCCGCTGCAACAGCTCTATGTGCAGCGGTTCAAGCAAATGGAGGACTGGGAGCAAGCGATGCTTGTTGCCGCGCTCGAAAGGGTTGCGACGATGCTCGACGCCGAAGACCTTCAGGCCGGCGCGATCCTGACAACCGGCGATTTGAACAAGGCGGAGTAACCCAGATTGCCTGTCGCCAAGACGATGAATTAGCACATTAACCTAAATCACTGCCGCTCAGCTTTGTCTCTATTGTTTTTCTTGTCCGCCAACGCAATCGCAGCTTCTATCTCTTCGCAAACCTGCTCAATTTCGCTGTCAAGCATGCCGCTGCTCTTTGTTTCATCCGCAATGGCTGTAAGTTCGAAGGTGATAGCATCCAAATCATCGTCGGGAGCCGCGTTGGCCATGCGTGTCAGCGCCCTGATGATTGCCTCAGTTACCAGCCCATTGCCTCGGGCTGCACGCCTCAGCGGTGGAAACGAGTCTCGAAACAAAGACCTTGCCGTGATGTACGGATAGACAAGCCGAACAGCACCAGCGTCATCTCTGTAAACACCGGTGCACAGGTCAGACGACCAGGCGCGTGCCAAAGAAGCTGACAACCTGTCAATACAAACAATAGCGGTAAAAGTGTCGTTGACGCCGGGCGACAAAGCCCGAAGTGCAATTTCGACAAGCAGGTGTACAGAAAACCGAATGTCACCATTTGGATCCCGTGCGGCCGCGAGTGGAGCCGCCGCCAGCACCAGATCGGAGATTTCTTCGCCGGCGTCACCGTGGACAGTCGCCAGAGTATCGGTCGGCACCAGAAAGTCGCCGGGCTGGACCTCGAAAACAACAACAGAGTTTGCGCCCTGGGCTGCTTTCACCAATCCAGTTGCATTTATGAAGTCTACGTAACCCGTGCCAGACGACGAAATTTGATATGACGCTCCCTCCCAGGGGACAACGTTGGATGCGTGCAAATCCGCGCTGTCTTTAAGTGCTTCATCGATTTGGAGGTCCAGAGCCTTTGATATCCTGGCGGCCTCCTGATCAATCGTCACCCGTGTGGAAACTGTATGAACAAACAGCAGCAGCATCAAAACTGAAACGATTGCGTAAAGAAGACCAACACTGGCGGCCAAATTGACCAAAGTGTCGTCGCGCATCAACCACAGCATCAGAATACTGTACAGAAACGTGGCTCCAAGTGAGCCGACTGCAGTTTGGTTCACACGATCTTCACTGAAACGCTGCAAGAGCCTTGGCCCGATGGATCCAGCCGCCAAAGTATAGACCAACAGCACAATGGAATAGACCATGACCAAGGCTGACATTGAAGCGGTGGCAATTACCCCTAGAACGTTGTTTGCGGTATTTTGAGGAACGGCAAACAAGGACGGTACAACCCATCCCCAGCGAACGAGCGCCTGCTCAAGGAGAAAAACAACCCACGCCACCGCAAGCCCTGAAAGACTTATGACGGCGGGGATTGTCAGAAACCCGCGAAAATACTTCAAGATTTCTCCAGATGTCCGCATGGTGACCTCCGCTTTTTTGTACTTTCGCTGGAATTTGAGGCAAACATATTTTGCGATCCTCGCACCGCACAACAAAGCAACTCAATCGTCACAGGCCGTTGTTCTCGAGCAGGTGGTCGCCTTATTCCGAAGAGAAAAATTCATCGACTTCTCGCCGGACCTCTTCGTTTGATTTTCCGTACTTCTCCTGAAGTATGCCTTCCAGTTTTTCCCGGTCACCTTTGACCTTTTCCAGATCGTCGTCGGTGAGTTCAGCCCATTTAGCTTGAACATTACCTTTTAGTTGTTTCCATTGACCTCTGATTTGGTCCCAGTTCATTTCAATTCTCCAAATCGTTCTTTGAACAAGTGCATCGTTTATGAAACCAATCGCCTTCGTCGAGCTGCCGTATCTTGCCCTCCAAGATTGAGAAAGCTGGCACTGTCATCTTCGGCGCTCGGTAGACCAGCGGCGCATTCGGTAGATACCAAAAACTACGAAAAACGGCTGGCCGCTTTCTTCAGCGCAGATTGCATGTCGTCCCATGCTTTTTCGTAGCCGTCACGCACATCCTCCCAGGCCTCATCGCTGGTTGTTCTTAGCTCCTCCAGCTTGGCTTCTGCTTCACCTTTTGCTGAGTAAAGCGCATTAAGGTGATCCTGATACTCTTTCTTTGCATCCACTTCCGCCACTTCCAGCTTTGCCTTCAGCACGTCAATTTGGGCGTTCCAGGCATCCAGTTGCAATTTTGCTTTTTTCTCATAACCCACTCGCGTCATATCGATTCCTTTCCTTCTTTCCGATCAACCTGACTTTTGGCGACGAGCGGTCAGGTCGCTACAATGGCTTTGAGCATCCAAACAGCCTCTTCGTGTTTCGCCATTCTCGTGTTCATCAGATCTTCGGTTGCTCCGTCACCGTGGCGCGATGCGAGCGTTGCCGTTTCGCGCAGTTTGCGTGCAACGGTTTCGTTGTCGGTGATCAATTGGTTGATCATCCCGTGAGCGTCCTTAACGGTCTCTTCTTCGGTCAATTTGGCCTGGCTGATCATGTCAGTGAAGGAGATTGGCGCTACATGCCCCAGTGCACGGATACGTTCCGCCAAAGTATCAATTGCTTCGAACAGGTCGCGATACAGCCGTTCAGTTAACTCGTGGATCGGCAGAAAAAGGGGGCCAACAACGTTCCAGTGGCACCCTTGTGTCTTCACCATCAACAACATGCTGTCGGACAGGATTTCCGTCACTTCATTTGCGATCCAGGCATTCTTGTCGATACCTGTGTCATGCGTTTCATCTTGCGCTTCGGGTCTCAGGACTTGCTGTGTCATATTTCACCTCTTCCGCTTTTCTCTTGATACAAAGATAGGCGGTATACGGATTATAGCAAATAAAAACATATACTTAACATACGCAAAAGACCTTCCCCGTGGTTCTTCCATCGCTTGATTGACCGACGCTCCCAACAGTGCCTGCAATGTTTGCTGTAGACATGGAAGTGCATTGGCTTACATCATCGGAGTAAGTGACGTAAGTTAAGGCTCAAGAAATTGACTGACCAACCCCGACCTCCGAAGCGGACCGAAAAGCTCCAATTGATGCTTGATCAGGAAGAACTAAAGGCAATCGACGATTGGCGGTTCGAAAACCGCCTGCCATCGAGAGCTGCTGCCATTCGCGAACTCATTCGCAGAGGTCTGAACTCAGACGAATTCGGAGAACCTCCAACAGATGCCGCCTCAGGTGAATTCCGCGTGACCGACGAATGATATTGGTGTTGTCACGCTAATTTACGCCCGTGCGCGCGCTATATTGACAGCTTTTCGCCGTGCTCCCATACTACTCAGTAGTACATACGAGGCCCGATATGAGTGTCAAAGCATCAATATCCCTAACCGAGTCACAAGATGCCTACGCGCGAAATCTTGTCGACCAGGGCCACTATGCTAGCCTGTCCGCCGTCCTTCAACATGGGCTTGAACTGATGCGTGAGCAATCGCGAAACACTGATGCACTGCGAGAGCTGCTGGATCAACGTCGTAACGGAACCTTCGTTACTCTCAAAGAGGGCAAAAAGCGCACCGAAGACATGATCGCACGCAAGCGGGCCGCGCGTGGTCTATAAGGTCGTTCGCGCCGAAGAAGTCACCGCAGATCTTGATCTCATATTTGACTATCTTGTCGAAACCGCTGAGCACTTTGGCGACGATCTGGAGAGTGCTTTTCTGCGCGCTGAGAAGCGCGTAATGGAGATTCAGGAGAGCCTCGAAAGCCTGGTGAACGTTCCACACCAGGGCACCTTACGACCGCATCTCGGCAACAGCGTTCGGAATGTAACCAAGAACAAGGCGATCATCTATTTTGAAGTCGACGATGACGAACAGGTCGTTCAAGTGCTCGCCGTCTTCTACAGTGGCCAAAACCACGATGCACATATTCTTCTGCGCCTTTTGTCGTAACCCCAACGCGCCCATTGGGCGTGCAATAAGATCGCACGTTAGGCCTAGAGTATTCACGAGTTGGTCATCAATGAAGAGGGTCGAACTGTGCGGAGTTTTGATAACTTCCACATGGTTCTAGTCCAGGACTTGGCCAATAACATCATTCTGGGTGCCAACAAGATCCTGAAGGAAGTTGGGCGCGCCGGGGGCTAATGCCTATGGATCAGGCATCTCCGAACTCGGCTAATGTTCCCCGCTCCGTCTTCTAAATTGCGCGGAGGCGCATGTTTCACATATTCGCTGTTAAGGAAGGTTGGATAGGCTTTCCTCGACGCGGAAATGTTGGGATACCAAAAAAGAAGGGGGCCAAAGCCCCCTTCTCCATCTACTTGGCTTACATCATGCCGCCCACGTCGGGCATGCCGCCTGCAGGTGCTGCGCCTTCTTTGGCAGGCTTGTCGGCAACCATAGCTTCGGTAGTGACCAGCAGGCCAGCAACCGATGCCGCGTCTTCCAGAGCGGTACGAACAACTTTGGCCGGGTCGATCACGCCGAACGAGAACATGTCGCCATATTCTTCGGTCTGAGCGTTGAAGCCGAATGCAGCGTCTTCGTTTTCACGAACCTTGCCAGCAACAACCGCACCGTCGACACCCGCGTTCTCGGCGATCTGGCGCAGCAGCGCTTCGGCACGGGCGGGTCTCGCAGGTATCCTTCGGGTTATGAACGCGATGGGCATGGTCGCCAAGCGTGGCATCGCCACCGTGCGTGAGGCGCCGGTTCACGCAAGGACAAGTTCCTGGGTACGCGCTCCGGTCGGTGGTTTGTTGAGAACGTTCAAGGCAGCGGGCGAATATGTGAAGGTTGGCGACTTGCTCGGCCGGATCTCGGACCCGTTTGGTGAAATTAGAATGGATGTTCTTGGAGAGTCTGACGGCATCATTGTGGGCCGCACCAACTTGCCATTTGTGCACGAGGGCGACGCCTTGTTTCATATCGCCAAAACGACGAGCGCAGATGTTGAAATGCGGGTCGACATGATCGCCAATCAGCTCGACGGCGATCCAATGTTCGATGAAGACGAGATCATTTAGATAGTCTGAATGTAAAAACGCGGGGCAGTTGCCCGCCCCGCGCCAGTTTACGAGACCGCTCGCAATCCGCGGCTCACCATTACCTCCCATACGGCGAGCGCGATCAGCGCCGATCCCGTTAGCCAAGCATTGGCCGTTGCCACAATGTGGCCCGTGAAGTTCAGCGCTGCAGGTGCGGCGATCAGAGAAAACCCAAGTGCCGATACCGGAGCCACCCGTGCGAGAAGGTGGCTCCGGCCGTCAGCGCCGGACATGACCAGGGCACCAATGCCAACGGCCATGAAGGCGAGAGCTTCAAGTTCAGCCATGCCCTGCAACAGAGTTTCCTCACGAAACAGGACAAACGGGGACAGAACCAACCAGATACCCATCGCGGCAAGCAGCCATTTATGGGGTGGGATGGGCTTCCTCATAACCGTGGCGACCTTTGCTTACTGATCCCCTGCGGGACCGGGGAGAAGCTCTGCATCAACGGCGGCAACCAATTCGTCGTCATTGATGAAACCATCTGCATTTGCGTCGATCTCGAGGAAAAGATCATCTGAGACTTCAGGATACTTGGTCTGAAGCTCCGCCAGCGACGCCAGGCCATCACCGTCCATGTCATGATCAGCGGGCATGGCGAATGCCGGAACAGCAAACAACGAAGAGAGCAGAGCAACAAAGGAAACTCGACTCATTTTTGTTCTCCATAAGAAAATGGGCGGCTCGCCCATAGTGGGGTTGGTGTAGCGCTCCGGTGTCGGTGGCAATTCAACTGGTTTCATATTGCAACGGCTCCTCAGGTCGGGATCTCCACTACAAAATGAGAACTGATGATTAGCGTTCCGATCTGGTGGGGGTACTTTCGCGCTACAATCGGAATATGGCACAAAGGTATCGTGTTGAATAACGAATTTTTCTCGCAGATAATATCGGAAATTCCAATAGGTAACCCATGGACATTGAACTTGCCCGAACTTTTCTGGCCGTTGTTGAAACCGGTACCTTCTTCGATGCTGCGAACAAGGTTCATGTCACGCAATCGACAGTGAGCATGCGGATTCGTACGCTTGAGCAGCAACTTGGCCAGTCTGTGTTCGAACGAGGAAAATCCGGCGCGACCCTGACACCAGCAGGGCGGCATTTTCTAAAACATGCACAAGTTCTTGTGCGCACCTGGACACAGGCAAAGTTGGACGCGAGCCTTCCAACCTCAATGACGGCCGCGCTGGAAATCGGCGCGGCTCCAAGCCTTTGGGACGGGTACCTGACCAACGCGTTACCGGGGCTAATGACATCGCTGCCAGATGTCGCATTCAGGGCGTCAGCCGCTTCTTCCGAGGCCCTGACTCGTGAGATTGAGGAGGGAAACCTCGATATTGCAGTCTTGTACCGGCCGCGAAGCGTGTCGGGCTTATCTGCGCTACAACTCTTTGAAGATGAGTTTGTCCTGGTCACCAGCGGCCCTGACGCCCTTCCAACTGTTCAGGATGACAGTTACGTTTTGATTGATTGGGGCCCTGAATTCCGGGCCGACCATCTATTGAACTTTCCAGAGCTCGACACGCCGCGCCTTCAGCTTGGTATCGGAACCCTGGGTCTTCAGTACCTGAAGTCAGTTCCCGCAGCCGGGTACTTTCCCAAGCGCGTGATCAAACGAGAGCTTGAGGAAGGGTGGCTCGCTTTGGCCGAGGCTGCGCCCCGTTTTGCATATGCCGCCTATGCGGTGTTCGATGAGAGCGAGGCAGACGGGTTACCAGGCCAGGCCGCGCAACAGCTTCGTAGTCTCGCGGAATCCTTTAGTTGAATGCTCGCTAGACTAAATCCGCGGCAAAAACGCAGCTCATAGGATTAGCTGGGCCAAAACCGCAAGCCACCTTAATCACATCGCCGAACCTTGAAGTCTAACACCACCGAGATATGATTGAGTACGTTGAGCGGGGTTTTGGAAGGATATGAGTAAGAGTAAGTGCAACTTTCAGAAAACTGTGGATTTGCCCGATCTCAAAGCCGCTCTCGCAAATGGGTTCTGTGATCACTGCGGCGCCACCGTATCGGAACTGATCCAACGCGGAGAGATTCTCGAACTCTGTGGACAGGAACATTGCTTTGACTACGAGACCGGCGAGAGCATTGAGATCGCGATTGCGCTTTGCCCTACCTGCCACCAAGCCAATCATCTAGATGCACAGCGACAGCATAACCCTTGCCACGTTTCCGCACGGCGAAGCCGGGATCATCACGACTAATTTCCCAGGCCCTAGCGCGGAAGAGTTTTTCTTTAGAGGAAAGTCGTACACTCAAAATAGGCATCGTGTTTTACGGCAGGCATCAGGCTTCAAGCCAGTTGTCGCGGGTAGACAACCTTCACACTGTCCGCATTAAACTGATCGAAGCTTTTTTGCCATCTCCTGCCTGGCCAGAGGAGTTCGGCGGACAGATTATGGGGGTGATAAGCTGCGGTGTACAGCGTTCCAAAACCTCGATCAAAGGCAGACGAGTAAAGTGGCGGTTTGAGAAAGGCCCGGACGAAAAGCTCTTTCGTCTCAGGATGCAAAGTCAGGCGGTGCAGAAGGTATCGTTCTCGCTCGACCGTCGCTGTGAGACGCGCGTGGCTCTTCCATTCCACGCGCTCTTGGTGGTTGGTTGAAACAGCTGCGCGGGTAATGAGTGTCGGTCGGTCCGGAGCAAGATAGGCTGTGAAAAAGTTCCGCTCCCGGTCCAGAACCGTGACGTTGTAACTCATATGGCACGGGACGCGAAATAGAACACTCTTTGCCTCATCTACTGTCGAACAGGTCTGCAATAGGTACCGTAGGATCAGGGGAACCCCAAAGCCTTCGCCAACCTCACGGCGACCGCCGAATGTCAGGGAGACAGTAAGCCCTGCATCATTCATGCCGTCCAGCAATCCAAATAGCCCATCCGACGTGCCCATTACCTGGCGACCGGACCAAGCGGTCGTCAGGAAAATCCCGTCAAAGGCAGCCAAATCGTAGTCATAGTTCCGCACCATCAGCGGTTCTGATCCCTGCCAGATCGCTTGGCTGCACCCGGCCAGATAGCGCGGCGGGCAATAGAAACTCAGAAACCGTGCCTCCAAGTCGCCTGCGCCAAAGGCAGCGCAGAGCATGTCGTACGGTTCGAGCATTTCCGGCATGTATGTTTTCACCGCATGGCGGCATTCAGAGTATGTTGGACGCGACGATAATCCTTCGCTTGCCCACCATTGAATGTAGGCATTTCGATATTCCGAAAAAATTGCCGACAGCTTCTGCCCGGGTTTTTTTCTTCCACGGCACGAAAAGTAAGTTTCATTCGGCCTACATAATCTTAAACGCCGGATCCTCAAATGCCTGAGCCGAGGGCAGCGGACGGGCCGAAAATGCGTTCTTGATGCCTGCGATCCAGTTCTTCGACTTGGCTTTGAGCTGGAACCCCTTGGTCATCGATCTACCCCTGGTGACAAGGATGCCCAGATCTGCCCCTTCATAGCGGTAATCGCCGACATTCGAAATGCGTAAGAAGAAAGCTTCGTCTTCGCTTTCGACCGCGCGGCGATGATACGCGCCTGCGTCCCCGGCCGAATGCAGCGCAAGACGCCCGTCAAATACGACAAACGCCGATACAAGCGGCGAAACCGCATAGAGATCATGTTTGGCAGGCTCAAGGATTGGAGGCGCGTGGCAACACGCTACGACCGTTGCCCCAAGGTCTTCCTATCAGCCATCGCACTCGCGGCAACCGTCATATACTGGTTATGAATCCTGACCCTAGGCGGCCCGGTGCTTGTAGTAGGTGTCTTTGCGGACGATCAGGCCGTCGCGGTAGGTCAGGATGTCGACGCTGTGGTAATCCTCAGTGGAGCCGTCTTTGTGAGTTACCCGCTTGCGGTATTCGCAATAGGCCTTATCGCCCGCGATGCGGCAGTCCAGCGTTTCCCAATGCACATTCTCGACCTTCTCGAACAGGCCGGCAAACAGACCGCGCAGGGTCTCCGCCCCTTCGAACCGGCTGCCAAATACCTCCGGCCCGGTGGCGTGATCGAACACAGCGTCCGGGGCAAAGTACTTCATTACGGCATCGATGTCGTTTGCGTTAAATGCATCGCCAACGGCATCCACGAGGTCACGGGTAAGTTCAGTCATGTTTCACTCTTTCTGTTGAGGCCAAGCATGGCACAGGTTTTCTTGAAGAATTCGCTAGATGGATCCGTCAGCACATTCAGCTCGTCAAAGTGGTCCACACCGGGGACCACGTAAAAACCGATTGACCGGCTTCCGGTCTGATACTTTTCGACATACATCCGGCCCTGCCGGTGGAACTCATCCGTCTCCTTGCCCCCCACCACAACAAGTTGCGGCGCGTCGGTGACGGGCGGATGATTTGTCATCGGGCTTTCGCGCTCGGCCTCGGCGGCATCCATGCGGATACCGGAGTTCAACGCTTCGGTCAGGCGCACGGGCTCCAGATAACTGAGCGGCGATACCGGGATGCCTGCTTTGATCAGATCCGCAGGCAAGTCTTCGGCATAGGCGGGCCAGTCCGTCGCCATCATCATCTGGGTGATATGCCCGCCGGCCGAATGCCCCATGAAAGTGATCCGGTCGCGGCTGATGCCGAGATCCGGTGCGTTGCGCCAGAGATAGGCCATCGCTTCACGCGCCTCCTCCGAAATCCGCGTGATCGAGACTGTGGGGCAGAGGTCGTACCCCAGCAGGACGACATTCGGATCTGTTGCAAACTTTTGACTGTTGCCTCTCACTAGTGCTTCGAGTGAATGGAAATCGAAATATTGAAGTCGAAAGTTTGTTTATGATCTCTTTCAAAGGCGCACAGTATCCGAAAGATGTGATCCTCTTCGCAGTGTTCTTCTATGTCCGATACGGTGTGTCATATCGCGATCTGGAAGAGATCATGCATGAACGAGGCGTTGCAGTGGATCACACTACACTGAACCGCTGGGTGACGCGGTATGCAGGCGCAATCGCTGAAGCGGCGCGTCGTCGAAAGGGACCGTGCGACCGCTCCTGGAGAATGGACGAGACTTACATCAAGGTGAGAGGCAACTGGGTCTATCTCTATCGAGCTGTCGACAAGCACGGGAAAACGCTTGATTTTATGCTTTCGCAGCGTCGAAACAAACCCGCGGCCACCAAATTCTTCGCCCGAATGCTGGAATGCAACGGACTTCCACGAAAGATTGTCATCGACAAGAGCGGTGCGAATACCGCTGGTATCAAAGCAATCAACAAGATGCTTAAAGGCTTTGGTTGTCCGATCCCAATCGAGATGGTCAGACGGAAATACCTGAACAACATCGTGGAACAGGATCATCGTTTCATTAAGAAACGCACTCGGCCAATGCTGGGGTTCAAGGCATTCTCTTCAGCGGCGGCAACGCTCGATGGGATCGAAGTGGCTCACATGATCCGCAAAGGCCAAATTACACCCGGACTCTCTCCATTTCGCCAGTTCGCGCAACTCGCCTCTTAAACCCATTGCCACAGCGCGTTCTTGTCATCCAACCAAAACTTCGCAACAGAACCCAGGAGCAGGCCGTGACGATCTCATTTAAGGGTGCGCATTTTCCGAAAGACGTGATCTTGCACGCGGTTTCAGGGTCGTAGTTTTTGATATCGATGAATTGTTGGATCGTTAAGTAGCATTCGTGAATGACAAGATAAGCTTCTTTAGCGTTTTCCACGAACCACTTGTTCGGGTTGGTGTCACCAGAATAGACGAACAAAACGCCCCCACAGTGCTCTGGGCTATCGCCCGCCAGCGCCCGAAACCATCATCCTGATGGATTACAGGCCGATCATGCACTAACAATCAACTTGGACCAGTCAGATGAGGCTGCTCACCTTTTGCCAATACCTAACAGGCTCACGTCAACAACTTGGCAATACCGGTGCAAGCAACAAAATGGCCAAGAGAGCGAGGATCATCGATCCTTTGCACAAACGGAGGGGAAGGGAATTCTGTTCGGGTTCTTTGAACATGCTGCAATTCATCTCGTGATGATCCGTGGAGGCTTCGCTCAAACCGCCTCTGGCGATTGGATGAGGTGAACGTCGCGTTGCGGGAACGGGATAGAGATGCCTTCTGCATCGAAGCGATCCTTGGCCTGACCGGTCAGGTCCCAGTAGACGTCCCAATAATCCTCCGACTTGACCCAAGGTCGGCAAAAGATGTTGACCGAGCTTTCGCCTAATTCACCAACGAAGATTTCCGGCGGTGGATCGGCAAGACAAGCCTGGTGGCTCTCTACGAGCATTTGCAATACTTCGATGGCTCGTGCTGCGGAATCGGAATAGCCGATCCCGAATACTAGATCGACGCGCCGCTCCTCTGCAGCGCTCACATTGGTTATGGTGTCGCCCCATATCTTATTGTTGGGCACGATGATGATTTGGTTGTCGAATGTTCGGATCTTGGTCGAAACAACGGACATTTCATCCACCGTACCGGATGCTCCGCCCACTTGGATGTAGTTGCCGGTGTCAAAAGGTTTCAGAACCATGATCATCAGGCCACTGGCAAGGTTGCCCAGCGTTTCCTGAAGCGCGAAGCCGAGGATGAAGGAAAGACCGCCGAAAACCGCAAAAAGCGGGGTGACATTCACGCCAAACAGTCCGAGCACGACCAGCACACCCAGAACCAGCGTCGCCCAATAAACCAAACCGATGACGAAGGATTTCAGCAGACGGGACATGGTCGGCACGCGATCAAGACCACGGTGTGCCATGTTGCGCACGATGCGAGACACTATCATCATGACCCAGATTGCCGCGACAACGCCCAGTATTCCGAACACCACACCCAGACCGCCATCGCTGGACGTCAACCAGCCCCACGCCTTCGCCAAAAGGGTCTTTATGTCCGTCGTCTTCAGGGTGCCAGCGATCACAGCTGTAACATAGCTACGATGCGCCGCGACATCCTCATCGGCGCCACCCTTGGCCGACCAGGCGTCCAGAACCATCTGATACTTTTCCATGGTGACTGTGATTGCTTCGCTTTCCTCGGCAAAACGCGCGCGAAGCGCTTTTTCCTGGGCGCCTGTTGCCTGCCTGAGGGCAAGGTTTGTCGCAGACAAACCTTCGAGTAAGTTTCTTGTATGACTTTGCCAGGTTTCAGCGACAAGGGCGAGATCGGCGCCGGTTAACGGTAAGAGGAAAATGCTTAGGTCATCCGCGGGCACGGAAGCATTTTGAGCTGCTTCTAAAGATCCAGTCGAAGTGATCGGTGCGTCAGCGGTCTGGGCGTTTGCCGGATTGCCAATTGCCAGGAACGCCAGAATTGAAAGAATGAGGCCGATGCGACCAAACCACGTTTTTTGCATCATGTCACGCTCCAGTCGCGCCATTTGAAATGAAGGGAGAGCGGCATACTCGAGGGCAGCAACCGCTCTCCGATACTCTTGAAACAGTCACTCGCTATTTTGTATGGCTCATTGGGAGCGGAACCGGACGAGAGATCAACTCTGGTCAGAGATGTCGCCATTGTTCTCTTTGGTTCACTTGAGAAGGTTTCCAACAACTCCGACAGCATCCACAACGGTTGAAAGATCTTGAGTGACCTCGAGGATTTCGTCACCAACCCGAATGAACCGCTTCTCCATTTCCAGATCGGGCAGGCGCCGGGAACAGCATAATTGAGCAAAATTCCAGCCACCGCAGTGAACCCGGTTGGCCGGTTCATCAGGACGGTTCTGTGCGCTCGCAGAGTGGCGGCGATTGTATCGGGCCTCCATTGCAACGCCCGGGCTCCTCATTCGGAACCCAGATGCTCTTCGAAAAACTCGGCGACACGACGGACAGCTTCGGCGGCTTCTGGTGTACCCCAGTGACCGTGGAAGCAGTGTTGCATCGCGTCGTGGGCATCGAGGACCGCCTCGTGTCCGGCGCTGCGCAGAACGCCATACATGCGGATACCATCGCTCATCTGAATTTCTTTGGTACCCACCTGGACCATTGTCGGAGGGAAGTCCCGCCCATCAAAGTTGTCGTAGACGGTCGAGTATCGTGGATCTTGTGCCTTTTCCTCGGTGATCCCGAGCATTGGCCAGACTGCATCAATGAGGTTGTCCACCAGTGTCCGAGGATCGTGGTAGCGCAGCGTCCAGGTCGAGTCGCTGTTAAAGGAAAAATCGGTCTGCGGGCTCTGCATGACAGCGGCGCCAGGAAGCGGTCCGCCACGATGTGACATCTCGTTGGTGGACATAGCGACCAGCCCGCCACCAGCAGAACAGCCATAAATCCCCACATCCTCCGGAGCGTAGTCACCACCTTCGCCGGTAAGAGCATCGAAGACAGCAATCACCTGATCGCGCTGGTCCAGAATGTCCCAGTCAGGCGCGGGCATCAGTTTGTAGTCGACGGAAACAATATCGATGCCCATGTGATCGGCAAGCGGAGCTGTCCGGTCGAAGGTTGTCTCCGGGGTGTTTCCGTAAAAGGCGCCGCCGTGGACATGGATCAACGCCTTACCCGGGTGGCGGTTCTCGCTTGGGCTGACCGTAACGGTCCTAACGCCACCGATTTCCCGTTCCTCGGTTGTGAGGTTCATTGTCGTGAGAAGCTTCTTCCCGGCTTCCATCATCGGGTCGATCTGAGCGTCATGCAGCGATTGCCACGCGCCATAGTCGTCTGGCTCCGGATAACCCTCCCACGTCGCGCCCAGCCAGCCTGGTGTCCAATTCACCATGATTTCGCGCATCTCGGGGCTAACAAAATCCGGGATGTGTGACGGGAAACTGTCGTTACGGTTCGGATCTTCAGGGTCGGCCATGAATTGTGAAATCGACATCAGACGGCGAACATCTTCGTGGCACGAAGCGCGCTCAAAATGTACATTCAGCGTGTCACACTTGGCCTTCAGTTCGGACAACGCCTGATCCAGCTGCGCCAACTTTCCAACAGTGTCGCCCTCGCCGCCAAGGATTGCGTCGACGCTGGCATAGGCGTCAGAAACCAGCGCCCAACGCGAGTCAAATTCGTCAGCGTTGGCCGAAACCGTGCCAGACAGGATCACAGTTGCCGTAAGTGCGGTGAGGCTGAAGGGTGGAATTTTCATTTTTTCGCGTTTCCTTTCTCTAAGATAGTGTTTTGGCCTGGCGTACCGGAAGCAGGTTATTGGTCAGTCGACACATGGGCCCGCAGCCGCGTCCAAGTGGATCATTTTTGCTTGGCTTCGGCTTCCTTGACTTCTGAGACACGAGAAAGGGCCTCGGCCATGTCGGCGGAGCTCATGAGTTCGATCATCTGATAGCCATTGAGAAGCCCGTCACCGAGGCGCGTGAGATAGAACGCCTGGATGAAAGTTGGATCATCCGGCAACTCGACGAGGATGTAATTCTTTCCATTGCCGAGCCCCCAGAAATACGCGAGCAAGTCACCGCCAAGGGCTTCGATAGGTCCTCGAACGCTTGCCTCTCGATCGCCGGGGGCATCGATCATGGATTTCCAAGCGGCAGCATTTGGAGTGCCTACAAACAGGAAGTGCCGTGTTTGGCTATGACTGTCCGCGAAGACGGGTGAGGCCAGGAGGGCGGCCGACACAACCGGGTAAAACCACTTCATTTTTTTCTCCTTGAAACTGCAGAGAAGGTCATTGGCCTGCTTTTTCGAAGGAAGTCACCCGGACCTTCATTCCGGGACGCAACAGGAGTTCGGGATTTGGGAATTCGGCGATGCTGTAGCCAATCCCTGTCTCCGGATCGAACTCGAACGGCGTTGATATCAGGCGTCCCTGGTGTGGGAACTCACCACCTTCCGGCAGTTCCAACACTAGTGTCAGGCTGCGCATTACACTCTCGTGGCTTTCGCCCGCTAGGATGCGTTCCTGATGCTTTTCGTACGTGCCCGCCACGCGAACGTGGATCGGATCAAGTTGATACAGCGTTCCGATTTCGGGCGAGTCGGCGACGACGTTTGCATTATCTCGAAAACGCGGCGCGCTCATCTGGCCGTCGAACGGTGCGTGGATGAGCTGGAGATCTGAGATAGCCTTGGCCTTTTCCGCATTGAGCCTCTTTGTCTCAACGGTTGCTTCGGCGATTTCGACGCGCGCTTCAGCTTGTGCAATCTCAACTTCAGAAACTGAATTGGCGCCCAACTGCTTCTTTCTGGACAAGTCAGCCTGGGCCAGCTCCAGTTCAGCCACGGCCTGCTGGTGAGCCAACTCGGCTATTTTGGCATCCCATTGCTTGAAGACCTGATCGAAGGTTACCAGCAGATCACCTTCCTTAACGAATTGGCCCTCAATAAAGTGGACAGTGTCGATCTGGTTTTCGGCGGCTGCCGATACATCCCAGCTTTTTGCCGGGACCACAATGCCAGCGCCGGTTGCACTTTCCGCACCGAGGGCATGGGAAGCTTCATCAGCGGACAGCGACAATGTGCTCGCCGCAAGCAGAAACATTCCCAATGCGGCGGATGCTAAGGTTAGAGTGTTTTGCTTGGTCATGTGAACTCTTTATTTGGATGAGCGTTGCGGGAAATTGGACGCTCAGGCTGCGGTTGAAATCGGTGACTTAGTACGTGCGTTTCCCGTTCATCCAAGTCTCGAGCACCTCAATCTCACCAATCTGATCGAGACCCACGGTCCTTGGATCATCAGCCAAGACCACAAGGTCCGCCAGTTTGCCAACCTCAATGCTTCCGATCTCGTCCTCCGAAAGCAACTGGAACGCCGGAACGCTGGTCACGGCGCGGAGGGCCATGTCAATCGAAGCTCGCTCTTCTTCGCCCAGAACGTAGTCAGGATCAGTGAAGAGTGTCCGGTTAACTGCTACTTCAACCATCTCCAGAGGCGTGAGTGTGGAAACAGAGTAATCCGTGTGCAGTGAGTAGGGTATTCCCGCCCGCTCGAAGCTGCCTGTACGGTCGAGCTTCTCAGCTTTGGCTTCGCCGAACACAACATCGCGGAAAGCCTCCCCCCAGAAGAGCACGTGAGCGATCAGAAAAGAGCACGAGATGTCGAGTTCCTTTAGTCTTGCGATCTGATCGTCTTCTGTAATCGAGCAATGTTCGATCCTCGGGCGCACCATGTCGATCCCGTCGGAACGTGCCTTTTCGACAGCCGCGATAATGTTATCGATGGACGCGTTTCCGTTGCCATGCATAGCCATCTGTCCACCGCGGACGGTTCCGTCGGCTACTGCGAAATTGATGTCGTTCTGAATCATGTAGGCTAGGCCCAGATTATCGGAGTTCAGGTACGGTTCTCGCTGTAACCCGGTAAATGCCTGGTTCGATCCGTCAGCGGAGATTTTCCATCCGATCACGCGAGCCTTGGCATTGCCATCGCCCGGCGCGACCCCGGCAGCGTCCCAAGCATCCAGTTCAGCCCATTGAAGGTAACTGCGTGTCCGAATGGGAAAGTCATCGTCGGACGCCAGTAACTCGAATGTACTCCAGTCGTCGGGATTTGCCACACCCGCGACACCGACCGCCGTGACCCCACTGGATGCCCAACCCTGCGCTATGGTCTTTGTGCCGTTTACGCGGTCATAGTTCTGGTAGGGTTCAATCTCCGCGAGGGCGGCAAACAACAATGCGCCGCCAGACAAGTTCCCGTCCGGGCGGCCGCCTTCCATCCGGCCATACTGCGCCCCGTCCGGGTCAGGAGTATTATCGCTTACACTCATAAGTTCGAGCATCTTGGAGTTAACAGTCATTTTATGACCACCCGCGTGCCAAACCACCGCCGGTGATTGGGGCGCGATTTCATCGAGGTGTTCGCGCGTTAGCGCGGGCTCAGAAAAACTTTGCGTTGCAAGATCAAGGTTGACGAACAATGCCCAGTCATCGTTATCCTGCCCCTCGAACACACTTTTCATGTGCGCGAGAGCCTCCTCTACGGTACCGAAGCGATCGACCCCGACATTTTCAAAGACCGAAGACCCTCCGCCCCCAATCGGGTGTGTATGTGCGTCAATGAAACCCGGCATCACAGTCTTGCCACCCAGGTCGACGATCTGTGCGTTTTCCCCTGCGACCTGTCGCACATCCGCGTCGCTTCCTACAGCGACGATTTCGTTTCCACGGATGGCCAAAGCTTCAACAATCGAGAAGTTTTGATCAATCGTCAGGATGTTGCCACCGGTCATCACAGTGGTCTGTTGAGCAAGGACTGGTGCAGATACCAATAGGGCAAACGCAGTTGCGATTTCGATCTTCATTTTTCTTACCAAATGTTTCTCTCCTGTTTCCGTGCTTTTGTTCATCTGCTGGTTTTCACAAACGGGCGGGATGGACGAGGTGAACCATCCCGCCCATCGCTCAGTTCAGCGTGTTCTTGTAGATCACGCCGTCCTTCATGATGATCTTCAGACTGGTGTCAGGGTCCATAAGGATCTCGATGTTTTCGAGGGGATCTCCGTCTACCAGCAGCAGGTCAGCGTAGGCACCTTCTTGAATGACGCCCAAGGGCCCCTCAGGGTACGGGTTCATCTGACCGGTCAGAGAATTCAGTTCTCCGGCGGTCGAAGTAAACGCCCTGAGTGTTCTGAAGTTGCCGATGGCTTCCGAAAAATACTTGAACTCGTCCAGCGCCTTTTCGTCGTATGCGCGCCCCGTGTTCCATTGTGGAATATGATCGGAAGCAACGACCACTTTCAGTTCCGGGTTGTTGGCGATCACGTTCAGAGCATTCTCGGCGGCATTGCGAATGACCCACCATTTCTCAAAGCTCTCGGGCGGGTATGCCTTTCTTGCCTGTTCCTCGGATATCGAGAAGACCGGGGAAAACGCGGTCGAAACAAACATGCCCTTCTCGATCATCGTTTTGGCCTGTTCTTCGGTCAGATAGGGAGCGTGCTCGATCGACATCACACCGTTGTCTATGGCCTGCTGAATTGCCACTGCCGTATGTGCATGTGACGCGACGTAGGTATCCCAACGCTCCGCCACCTCGACAACGGCCTGGACCTCTTCGTCAAGAGGGCCCGAATGCAGCGGATCGAATAGACTTGTCACACCGCCGCCAGTGAACAGCTTGAGCTGAGTCGCGCCGCGGCGGAATGCTTCACGCGCCGCGCGCAGGCTTTCTTCCCGTCCGTCGGCGATAATCGTAACGTAGTCTTCGTAGAAGTGTTGCCGTCCCCCAGCGATATTCGGGTGAGGGTCATTCAATTCACGGAAATCGCCATGGCCGGACGTTGTGGTTATCCAGTTTTCCGTTGGATAGATGCGGGGCCCTACCATGACGCCTTCATCTATGATGAGGCGAAGGAAATTCGCTGGACCGCCCAGGTCTCGCACTGTGGTAAAACCGTTCATCAGCATCCCCTCTGCACGGTCAGCCGCCAGCGCACCATGGGCATAGGGATGAAGCCCATCGCGCGACTGCGTTTGAACGGGCCCGAAGGTGGCGAGGTGTACGTGCATATCCAACATGCCCGGCATCAAGGTCCGCCCGCCGCCATCGACAATGTTGACCGCAACCTCAATCGTCTCCGAGCTGCCCTCGGAATCCTCAACGAGTAAGGTATATCCGCCCGTATAGTCGCCCAGTGGTGGGTCGATAACCCGTGTCCCTTGCCTGGTATCGGCGTCAATTTCCCATGTGCCAGTTTCAGGAATGTCGGCCTCGACCCTGTGGATCTTGTTCTTGACGACCAGGACATCGACGTCTTGGAGACCGTCGTCGACCCCATTGAAGACCTTCACATTCTTGAACAGCGTGACGGCGGATGGAATATCGGCGACTTCCTGCGCGGATACCGGCGCGGTCGCCAGCGCAAGCGCAAGGGTCACGGCGGCTATCTGTTGCTTCATTCTACTGTCTCCGGCTAGAGGGCAAAGCTCTTGCCCGTTGGTTGGTTTGCTGCACCTGGGCGAGGCAGGCATCAGAGCCCGACGCCCTCGTCATGTGACCAGCAACATTTCTGTTTTTCCTTATTGGTTCCCCCAGATGTCGGAGCTCGTTTCCGCGGAGGCAGGTGGGCTGCCGCGCTGCTCAACTCCGCCGGTCTTGCGGTTGTCAAAGTTCGTTTCTGAGGAGGCGCGAAGGCTTTCACGTAACACGTCTGCCCATCTGTTTGTGGCAGTACCCTTTGCGGGCGCTGCAAATGCCGTTACGGCGTCTTCCACATCCAGAGTCCAGGTGGCCTGCATCGGCACAGTTCCATCCACCAGCCAGAGCGACTGTGTGGTCGGATCGAGGTGCAGTCTGCCCGATAGGCGTACCGGTTCGTGGAAGTACTTTGGCGCCCAGTCTTCGCCAAGGCGAACCCGGATCAACTGGTTCGGGTCTGGTGGCGGAAGGTGGCTACACATGCCGGGAGTCGGAACAAGATAGGCGATCCGGGTGCCGTCCGTTTCAATTGAAGTGGGGATGGCAAAACCAGCAATGCTGATCGTTTGTCCATCGAGAGACGGGTTACCGGCCGCAGCAGCAGCCTCGCGTCGCTCGGTAACCACCCAACGCTGCGAAATCAGCCAGTCAAAGTCGATCTCCTGGGCTGAAAGTTCAGTGCTGACCTCCGACAAACGCGCCTCATAGCCCTCTCGCGTGTCGGTTGACAGATCATCCCGAGCCAACTTCTCGCGCATCTGCACAAGGGTCAACAGGGCGGTCATCTGGGATGTGGAGAGGTCGAGGAAAGGATCCTCATAGACCTGCGCCAAAGGATCCGGCAGCTCATCCCACTCAAGCGGAACCATAGCCCGCTGATCCGCGAAAGCTGCTGAGGCAAGGCTTGCGAAGGCCAAAACAATTGCGCCGGTACGCATCGTTCAGTCGTCCAGCGTGTTCTTGTAGATCACGCCGTCTTTCATGATGAGGTTGATAGTCTCGATGCCACGCGGACGCGGTTCTGCGTTGAACCATGAAGGATTTCCACCCAGAACCGTGATGTCCTCCAGCGGATTGCCGTCGATCAACAGGATGTCGGCATATGCCCCTTCCTCGATGACCCCTAGAGGAGCGGGATAAGGGTTGCTGCCTCCGGTCAACGCTGCAAGCTTGCCGCCGGTAGAAGTCATTGCTTTCAGAGTTTCATAGTTGCCGAAAGTGTCCGCGAAGATCCATTTTTCGTGGTCCCTGTGATGCCGCGCCGCCATACCGTTGGTGCTGACGATGTCGATGGAAAATACGATATTCGGCTGCACTTTCTTGATGACTTCGGCGAAGTTGGCGGTCCCTTCTTTCATCATGAGCGTCCGCTCATATTCGAAGGTTGCCGGGTTTCCGTAGACCGGATGGGTCAGAATATCCTCGCTCATAACGGCCGCAATATACGGAGAAATGAAGGCGCCCTTTTCCTTCATCAACATGGCTGTGTCTTCTTGCAGGAATTGACCGTGTTCAATCGACATGACACCCAAATCGAGCGCACGGCGTATAGCTTCATCGAGATAAAGGTGGGCCGCTACGTAGGTTCCGCGCGTCGCGGCTTCTTCCACCGCCGCAGTGATTTCAGCGTCGGTGTACTGAGATGCTTCAAAGGGACCCTTGTTGCTGGCCACACCGCCCGCCATCATGATTTTCATGTGGGTTGCGCCCGCATTGAAATTCTCGCGAACCGCTGTGCGGACTTCATTGGGACTGTTGGCAATGTGATAGATACCATTTCGCCACGTGCTGCTTTGGAGGGGGTTGGTCTGGCTTTTAAACCTGAGATCCCCATGACCGGCACTTTGACTGATCATCCCGGCGGCGCTGTAGATGCGAGGTCCTTCCATGAGGCCTTTGTCTATGACCCGTCGCAATCCATCGGCCATGCCCCCCATATCACGCACTGTCGTGAAGCCATCGTAAAACCACTCCAGTGCTGCAGAGGAGGCGTGTCCCGCCATATAATCCCACCGCGCCATTTCCATGCCCGGACGCCCGCCATCCATCGAGAGGTTAAAGTGGGTATGGCTATCAATCATGCCCGGCATCAAGGTTCGTCCCCCGCCGTCGATGACATTGGGCGACAGCTTGACGGTTTTGGTGCCCTCTTCGCCTTCCACGACAAAGGTATACCCAGTGCCACCGCTATGTATTTGAGAATACAGGGGGCCATCTTGGCCAGCTTCAACTTCCCATGTGCCTGATTCCGGTATGTCTTCCGCGACGGTGTGGATTTTGTTTCCAACAACAAGCACGTCGAGATCCTGAAGCCCGTCCGTGGTTCCATCAAAGATCATAACGTTCTTGAACAAGGTGACCGACGGCGGTTCCTGCTGTGCAAGAGCGACACTTGCGGAAAGCGTCATCGCACCCAATGTGACGGCGGTACAGGCTCGTGTGATATCTGTGATCATGACATCTCCGTGAAATTGCAAGCGATGTGGATTCGCCACTTCACTTGCCGAGTATGGCGAGTTTTCTCGGCGCATGCCTGACCATGCCCTAAGGGGAAAATTTTTTTGGTTAGGGTCTGGTCAGGTTCTTGCGCATTTTTCTGGAAACCTCACCGTGACGATGTCACGATTCCGGCTGAAGGGAGTAAACATGTTCGGAAATCGAAAAACGCCCAGACAATCTGATCTTCCGTTGGTTCGGGCGACCGTGCTGTCCCCGGTCACTACCGCGTTGAGAAACCTGGGGTCGGATCCCGAAGAAGTCTTTCAGGATTTGGGTTTTGAAGCGGCCAAAACGATCACACCTGAACATTTCCTGTCGCATGAGACCGTGTATGCAGCGTTCAGTGCCGCGGCTGCAGCCGAAGGATCGGACTTTTGCGCTCGGGTTGGCCAGTCTGTTGACCTTAAGCGCTTCCTCCCGAAAGGGCGGGATCTGGCAGAAGCATTGACGCTGGGAGATTTTTTCACGCGCTTCACTCAGATCGTCTCAAAAGAGTCAAATGCAGTCACTCAATCTCTGATCGTTGAAGACGAACATGCCTACTTTGCGGCCCGGCGGCATTTTCGCTCGTCAGTATCACCAGCTCAAGCTGACGGGTTCATGATTGGTATTTGGATTTCCCTGCTGCACCGGGTGCTCGATTTCCGTTGGGATCCGCACAAAGTGATACTACAGCTTGCCGACCCCGACGTCTTGCCGAGGCATTTTTTTGGGGTAACAGGCGTCCCGTCTGACGAGCGTGGCTTTTCCATTCGCTTCCCGTCCACCTGGTTGAACCACCGCCTCCCAGACGAGGTTCTGGAGAATGTATCCGATTATCACCCGAATGATGTTGAGCTTGCTGCACCAATCGACTTTCTGACCGGCTTCGAAGACATCGTGCGATCACGGCTGTCTGAACCGACCTTCACAGCAGAGCAGGCGGCACGGCTAGTGGGGTTACACCCCAACACATTGAATGCGCGCCTGTCCGAACGTGGCGAAACAACCTCCAAGGTCATTGCACGCCTGAAGCGGGAGAAAGCCATTGAACTGTTGGGTGTGGAAGCCTGCTCGGTCAGAGACGCCGCCCAGCAACTGGGGTTTTCCGATCCGACTGCATTCTCACGGGCTTTCCGCAGATGGACAGGTCAATCCCCACAGGCCTTCAAACGCTCACACAAAGACCCAGAACAATGACCTTAACGATAGTCATTGCGCTCCTGTCGGCGTTCTTCCTTCTGGCAAGTTCAATCAAACTGACAGGCTGGCAGACGAAAGTGTTCGAAACACAACTCGCCATGTTCGAAAGCTACGGCCTCAACCGGCAGGTCATGTTCATGGTGGGCCTTATCGAATTATTCGGCGCTGTCTGCATCTGGATTCAGGGGCCTTGGCTGGGTCCACTTGGGGCGGCAGCGCTCTTGGCAACATCCGTCGGCGCCATTCTCTGCCATCTGATATTCGACACCTGGAGAGATGGAGTGCCGGCGATGATAACAGCAGCGCTTTCAGTATTTGTACTCTGGCAGGGTTGGAACGGTATCGGCTCGGTGCTCACGTGAGTTTCTAGTCCCAAATGGGCCTTCCCAAAGGCACTGTTCAAATTGTTTTGATGAGGAACGCTGCCATTCATTTTTGTCCGTCGAAATGGCAACGGAGGGCGTTCTCGACGGTCGAAAACCCTGCTGCGCTTGCGACACTGTGGGCTCCTGAGCGGCGGCAATGCGCAAAGAGCGGACCCTTCGCCATCGATTTCGATCGGCGGTAAAGTCCGCATACCGGAAGTTGGCCCAATTTTGCCGAACGTCCGGTCTCGTTGAAAACAGACATCTTACACAGAAGAACCGATTTCGTGGACTTGAATGTCAGCTTATGCCGAAAGCGGTCGCTCCGTAATACTTGTGCAAGTCCCGCTTTGCGGGACAAGGACGAAGCCGCTCGCGCGGCATGGGCGCTTGCGGCGAGGGGGGCGCTGTAATCTGAGCGTCGGGATTTTGGGAATGGACGTGTCTGTCTGACGATTGGGGCTCTCAATCAACAGACAGGAGGGTCCCATGACGGACACCAAGACCACACCGCTGCGCGCGCGAATGATCGAAGATATGCGGATCAAAGGACTGGGCGATGGCTCGCAGAAGGCCCACATCCGAGCGGTTCGATATCTTGCGGAGTTCCTTGGGCGATCGCCGGACACTGCGACGCCCGAAGACTTGCGCGCCTATCAACTGCACATGGTTGACACGAACGTCACGCCATCAACTTACAATGCGCGGCTTGTCGGGTTGCGGTTTTTCTTCGAGACGACGTGCAAGCGCCCGGAGATGAAGGACTGCATGCATTTTCGCACGGAGCCACGGAAGCTCCCGGTCGTCTTCAGCGCCGAAGAGGTGTTCGAGATCCTCAGGGTTGCGCCGGGGCCGGGGCTGAAGTATCGCGCGGCGCTCAGTATTTCATATGGCACCGGTCTGCGCGCGTCTGAGGTTTGCAATCTCAAGGTCTCTGATATCGACAGCGACCGGATGCTCATTCATGTCGAGCGAGGCAAGGGTAGCAAGGATCGCAAGGTGATGCTGTCGCCTGGGCTTCTGGAACTTCTGCGTGACTATTGGCGTGAGGCCCGGCCTGACGGCTGGCTTTTCCCCGGTAAGGCCGGATCAACCCGCTGTCGCCGCGGCAATTGCATCGCGCCTTCAGCGCGGCGAAGCACTTGGCCGGGATCAAGAAGCCGCGCAGCACGCTGCATAGTTTGCGCCACAGCTTTGCAACGCATCTGCTTGAGGCGGGAACCGACGTGCGCGTGATCCAGGTTTTGCTCGGTCACGCCAAGCTCAGCACCACCGCGCAATACACCCATGTGGCGACCAAGCTGATCCGCGACACCGACAGCCCCTACGAGCTGCTGGCGCAGCTGCAGGGCCGAAGGGCGGAGTGACCGGCACGGGCGTTGCCGCGCCCGAAGCTGGAGGTTGCTGACATCTTTCGAACACATGGTCCTGCCTATCGGCAGGCGCATGCGGTCAGCCTGAGCCAGCACAGAGTGATGTCAGCGATTGAGGCCTGCCGAACAGAGGCGCTTGGCGGGCATGTGGCCGCCTGCACCAAGTGCAACCACCAGCATATTGCCTACAATAGTTGCAAGAACCGGCACTGTCCAAAATGTCAGGCACCAGCGGCGCGCGACTGGATGGCGGCCCGCGCCGAGGACCTGTTGCCAGTCGAGTACTTCCATGTCGTCTTCACCTTACCAGCACAGATTGCGCGGATTGCGCTTTGGAACAAGCGGGCGGTCTACGGGCTGTTGTTCAAAGCGTCCGCTCAAACGGTTATGACAATCGCCGCCGACCCCAAATGCCTCGGCGCTCGTGTCGGTTTGACCAGCGTCCTTCACACATGGGGGTCATGCACGTCCTGCCGGATCGGTTCCATCGCATCCGCCACTACGGCTTCTTGGCAGGTGCGGGGCGCAAAGAAAAAGTCACCCGGATCCGAGCGCTACTTGGAGACATCAAATCGGCGGAACCAGACCAACCATCGGATGAAGCGGCATCACCCCTCACATTGCGTGAACCATGCCCCGAGTGTGGCGGACAGATGCGCTTCATTGAGACCTTCCGGCGTGGCCAAATCCCCCAAACCCGAGCGCCACCAAGAAAGCAGGCCGCATGATGAACCGCCCGTCCTTTGCTCGTACCCCAGCCCGATGCTCGCCGCGCCGGTCAAAGGAAGGCTTTTGCTCAATGCCAGAAATGCGCCGCAACGAAAGCCAAGCCAACCCAGCAAGGCCGACAAACGTGCCCGATCCCATCCCAAAGACTCCGACACAGAACCTCCAGGCTCCGAAAAACCCGCCAAACTCGAACCGATATCTGAGATCGCTTCCTGCGCTTTTCCCATAGCACAGCGCCTACTTCCCGCGGCTTCCACCTTGTCAGATTTGTCAACGCGGGCCACACCGCTCGACACAAACCTAACGCACTGGCCCGCTTCAAAAAATCTTTAGACTTTCCGGACCTTCGCCTGGTTTGGACCTACTGGCGCTTTCCGGCGCATTCCGGAAATTCAGTTCCGCCATGTGAAGTGTAAGCGCGAAGA
This sequence comes from Ruegeria sp. CG1, assembly GCF_056537265.1. Lineage (NCBI taxonomy): Bacteria > Pseudomonadati > Pseudomonadota > Alphaproteobacteria > Rhodobacterales > Roseobacteraceae > Ruegeria > Ruegeria sp. CG1. Next base: position 59,997 of record NZ_JBQFRF010000010.1, read on the forward strand.
CTAAATCGGACCTTTGGAGTTTGCAGTGCAAAGTCTGCTCTTGCTTAAACACTGCAAAATCCTGTTCGCGCGGACAGCGCAGCCACTGCCAAATCTGAATTGATACGAACGACGATCGGGGTTGGCCCCGCGACTGATCAATCTCAAAGATCGCATTCGCCCGGGACAAGAAGCAGTGTCACAAAATGGCCAAGTTTTTTTGGGACTGTCGAATGGGAGAGCTGCAGCTCGAGAGCAGCGCAAGATTACCGGCGCACAGTATGCACACATTGGTTTTCAGCATCATCTGGACAGTACCTGCGGCACTCTTTGTGCTGTTCTTTGATTTCGATCCGGGGCCAGAATACCAAAAATACGAACAAATCGGTAAATTCATCTTTACCGCGATGCCCTTCCTTGGCCTGCTATTCGTCTGGGACAGCTTCCGGAAGCTGCGCAGATTTCGCAGCGTGCGTTGTGAAACGATCGACGAGGAGACAGTCTATATCTGGACCGAATTGAATGGTTCGGAAAAGCGCAGCACTGTGGACCCGCGGATTGAGTGGGACAAGGAGGACAAAAATTTTGCCGATCATTGATTCAATCGGGCGACAATAATCCGACGGCGAGTGTCCAAACGAGTTCGGTTCCATATTATTGCCGACCGAGATCGGGGCGTGTAGCCGGGCGTTCAACTAGGAGAAAATTCGTGAATGCTCACTTTCTGATTACGTCATCGGCATTTGCTGCAACACCGGGTGAACTTGATGAATCGCATGAAGATTTCATTAATCCCGGCGTATTCGCTTTGGAGCTTGCGGACTTTCTGGAAGACGGGCTTTCACAGCGTGGATACTCAGTGAGGTTTCGCTGTCAGGAGGATTTAGGTCACTGGATGGAACTGGAACATGAAGGAAAATATACCCTTGCCGTGTGTTGCTCAAATGCAGGTGAAGACATCGAGGGACGGGTCGAGCATCGCATATTCATTGTTCCGGATAAGCCGGTTATACGAAAATTATTCAAGAAAATAGATGTGCGAAATGATCTGGAAAAGCTTACGGCAGCACTTGAAGGATTGTTCACAGATAGCCAACTCATTGACGGTATACGGATTGAGGCCGTGGCTTAACTAATTGTTCCATTAGCCGACACTCATGCGCATCGCTGCATCCGGCACTATGGGCCCAGAGCCGCCTTTGACGATAGTCTTCAATTGCCGCGCGTGCAGCCCAAATTGCGGACGTTCGTCGTGGCTACAAATGCCGTTCGACATCCATGCTTTGATGCAGAATTCTGATGATTGCGATCACTTCCCCTCGGACTTGAAAATAGATCGCATGGCGACCGACCAGCGCCTTTAGATAGCGCTCTCGGACTTCGACTGCTCTGCCTTTCTTTTGGCCTTCTGCGAGTTCCTCAAACACATTGATTATATCGTTGGTGTAGATCTCAGCCTGATCGGCGGACCATGTTTCCGCAGTGTAGGCCCAAATGTCTTCGAGGTCTGCTTCCGCCATCGGCGACAGCATATAAGTCAGCGACATCAGTTGCTGTTCTTCTGACGCATTCGAGCTTGAAATGCCTCACGGTCAAACGATCGGGGTTTCCCCGAATTTTCGCCGGCAATCAAGGCTTCCTTTAGGGCCTGAACCTTGGCCTCGTGCTCCTCGAGAAGCCTCAGTCCAGCCCGGACGACATCGCTGGCCGATCCGTAGCGTCCATTGCTCACCTGAGTTTCGATAAACCCCGCAAAGTGGTCCCCGAGGGACATCGAAGTGTTTTTGGCCATCAGTTACCTCCTACCAGCCATCTATACCAATATTCGGTATTTTTCAATATCCCCGCATGTGGTATTCTTTCACGTCAGCGGACTGACGATTTGGTGGCGTGTGGCGGATAAGAGGATCAGCCATGGAACCAACACCCAACTTACCTGCTATTCGTGCGCTTCGCCCGGCCTGGAACAAGGGCCGCATCGTCGGACAGAAGCGCCCATTGAAACCCAAGCATGTATGGGCCATTCGGGTCAGGCTTGAGCTTGCGGAAAATCACCGCGATCTAGCCTTGTTCAACATGGCCATCGATAGCAAGCTGCGCGGTTGTGATCTGGTCAAGATGAAAGTTGTCGATGTCATGTCATCCGGCCAGATCAAGGAGCGGGCGTCGGTACTGCAAAGCAAAACGCAAAAGCCAGTGCGCTTTGAAATTTCTGAGGGCACCCGCGCATCTGTCGAGAAATGGATGGAAGACAAACTTATGATCGGTTCAGAGTATCTTTGGCCGGGTCGCTTTCATGAGCGCTTGCATATCTCGACCCGCCAGTATGCCCGGATAGTTCGCGACTGGGTCACGTCGATTGGTCTGGAGGCCAGTGCCTATGGTACGCATTCGATGCGGCGGACGAAGGTGACGCAAATCTACAAAAAAACAGGCAACCTGCGCGCTTTTCAACTGTTGCTGGGCCACACGAAGATGGACAGCACAGTTCGTTACCTCGGCGTCGAACTCGAGGATGCTCTAGCGATCGCAGAAGCGGTTGAAATCTGAAAAGTTCGGGCCGCCTTCACTGGCGGCCCACAGCCGACATTCGATATCTCTCACAGTTCACCCATCGGCTTTCCGAGAACTGCCGTTCGTTCAAAGCGCAGCAATTTCAACGAGCGGATGGCCGTGAGGCAAACAAACCTGCCATCGTTGAGAAGCGCCGGTAAGCAAACTTGATTGCTTTCAGAGACCCGACTAACGTTTCTGCAACCATGTATTTTCGCGATTTTTAGGACATGTAGATATAGATGACACCTGATGTACAAACCGCCCGCCGCTTAGCTCAAGATCATTGCGCTGCTTGGACAAACCGGGCGCCCGGCGATGTCGCCGGAAGATATGCTGAACATACAATCATGATAATGAACGGTGGCGACCCAATGGAGAGCCAGGCGGAGATTGGCGATATGGCGGCGGGATTTATGGCTGACTTCCCTGACCTCGTTCTAAGCCTCGACGCGGTTCTCGTCGCCGATCACCATATGGTCTATGCGTGGACTTTCGAAGGCCATCATAAAGAGACTGGCAACCGTGTTCGTTTCTCGGGCTGGGAAGAATGGGACTTAGACGACAACCTGAACGTCACCAAATCGCTTGGTTGGTATGATGGTGTGGATTATGAACGCCAAGTTGCGGGAACATGATCATATCCGGCGCCAATTCGCGCCCTGTACGCACAGTCGTATACGGTATGTCAGACCCAATTTGACTGTAGTCGGTGCTCTTTACTGCCTACAGCAAGTGAGAGGGCGTCCATCGGAAAAGGCTTTTCTCATATTCGGTAATTGATTTCGAGAGCCACCGCATGAACAGTTTTGCCGCTGGTCGAACCGGGCCCGGCAACGTGACAAGGTAGTAGCCGATCTGCGGTATTGGATCGTCGAACAGCGCCACGAGTTGTCCCGACTTCAACTCGTCAGAAACAAAAGCCGGTACCGTCGCCCCGATACCATCACCGCGACGGATGCCATCCAGCAGCATATTGCCCGGCACGCGGACAACTCTCCGGTCGGCGTCGGTCGGAATTCCGACTTTTTCTAACCACAGGTCAAACTCGACTGACGCTTGTTCCTGAAGAAGCGTGAAATCAAGCAATTCTGCAGGAGTCGTGAGCACCCGGTTTCCGATTAGTTCGCGGGACGCAACAACCGTCAGACAGCCTGGCAGCAGCATCTGCGAGACAAGCCCTTGCCAGTGACCTGTTCCGTATCGGATGGCCATATCAATTCCGCCCGGCTTGAGGTCGACAGCCTGGATCGTTGAATCGATCCTCAATTCGATATTGGGAAATTCGTCAATAAACGTCGATAGACGCGGCATGAGCGATCGCGGAGACAGAGGCTCGACCCTGCTCTGTCCCGGGAACAGCCAGCCCTGCGGGCGGGCCTCGCGCCAATAGTCGCGCAGCAGCGCCAACAACGACGGTGACAGCATCACGTCACGATCCTTGCCGCCTTTGCCACGTTCGACATGGATCAGCATCCGATTGCTGTCGATGTCCCGAACCTTCAGATTGGTGACCTCGGAGGCGCGCAATCCCGCACCGTAACCAATGCCGAGCGCCGCCCGGTATTTGAGACCTGGCCCCGGGGCCGACGCCAGAACCGCCGCAACCTCCTCGAAGCTCAGCACAATCGGCAGCTTCCGCGGTTCGGTGCGGAACTGGATATACTTCTTCATATCCTCCCGATCGCAGGTCTTGCCGAAAAAGAACCGAAGCGCAGCGACCCGGGCGTTGTAGACCGACGGCGTGACCTCGGTATCTGTCATGTGAAGCTGATAGCCGCGCAAATCGTCCGGCGTCGCCGTGTCCGGTGAGCGCCCGAGAAAGGCTGTGAAGTGCTTGAGTGCACGGATGTGCGCTTTCTGCGTTGTTTCCGCCAACCCGCGAATACGCATGTCCTCGATCATCCGCGCACGCAGCCGGCTCATCTTCTCCTGTGTCATGGAAACCTCCTGTCCAATTGAGAAAACTCAATCGTCAGGCAGATCCGTCACATCGCAAAACGCGCTCCCTGTAGGTCAGATCGATACAGCAGCCACAAGCGCAAATGCCGCGAGAGCGGCTTAGTCCCCGAGCCCAATGCAGACCTTTGCGGGATACCCGGCGCGAGACTGGGTGGACTGGCTAGTCAGCCATCTGATGAATGCTAGGGCGCCGTTTTGATTGCCATGCAAACACACAGATTGTACTGCAAATATCACTACCGATTCAGGGAGCATTTGCCATGTTAAATTGGCCGGAACCTTTTTCAATCGAGGGGCTGCATGTTACGGTCGAACCTCTCTCACAGCTTCATCATGATGACCTCGCTGAAGCCGCAGCCGATGGGCAACTTCATCGCCTTTGGTATACCATGATCCCCAAGCCGGAGGGTATTCACGCAGAAATCGAACGCCGTCTATCTTTACGTGAAAACGGCTCGATGCTTCCTTTTGCGGTAATCGAGAACTCTACAGGTCGCGCCGTTGGCATGACGACCTACATGAATATTGATGCCTCAAATCGTAGGCTTGAAATTGGTTCAACTTGGTATCGACAGTCGGCACAAAGAACTCCGCTGAATACGGAATGTAAGTTACTGCTATTGCAGCAAGCATTTGAGGAACTTGACTGTATTTGTGTCGAGTTCAGAACCCACTTCATCAATTCTAAAAGCCGCAGAGCCATCGAAAGGCTTGGAGCAAAACTTGATGGTATCCTCAGGTCAAACATGATCATGGCAAACGGAACAATCCGGGACACCGCTGTGTATTCCATTATTAAGTCCGAGTGGGCGACGGTAAAAGCTAATCTCATCTGGAAGTTGGAAAAACCAAATCCCTAACATCAACTTGGAACGTCCATCGGCTTTTTGATATTTCGATGTCCGCCTTTTGTTTCTCTGTAAAATAGATCCGACGTCGATACGCCATTCCAACACTCCATCTTTACTCTCAAAGTGAAGTGTTGCGTCGATCCATTGAGACCGCCGGACAAAGCGGTTATTTTAAAGAGTTGAGTTTGGCGCTTGCAGCGAAGAAATCAAGCACGTGCAGAAATAACGCGATGAACGCGCACCGGCATATTGATTACTGCGTTAAAACGATGCCCGTCTCAGCTTCAAGTTTTTCTGCGTCGACGGTAATTATGCGTCCCGTTGCGTCGGTGCTGATGACTCCGCCTCCAGACTGATGCAGTGACTTGAGGAATTTCAATATTTCCGGAGATGAGCCGATCTTGAAATGCTTCAGCGGGTCACTGGACTTAATGTTGGTCAAGTCAAATACGGCAACCTTCAGACCACCAAGCTCAGACACGGATTTGATATCACCGACCCTATCTCCCTGACGCCGAAGTTTTGCTGAGAGGCTAAGCGCCAGATCATCATTTGTTGTCAGCAAGATGATGGGTATACCTTGCGCCAGGACAGGTTGTGCCTGCGTGCGGAAAACATCTATGTCGAGGTCCGCAGATATCAGGATAAGAGCCCGGATTTTCCGCAAAACCGATATTTGATTTTGCTGAGCCAATTCACGCATGGAGTCCATGGCCACGAAATTTCCCATGGAGTGGGCAACCACCAGATAGTTCGTTAGACGCGACTCTGACATGGCGGCGAGGGTCTCCTTGAATGATCCACGGGCAAACAATGCGCTTTCACGGTCATCAAGGTATTTCAACACGCGGCCAGCAGACGGCCACGAATACACGATTTCGACCCCTTCGCGTCCGGTATCTTCTGCGAGGGCGGTTGCGCGTATGACAGCTTCGGCTGAATTGGTATTGAACCCATGGACGAAAACAAATCCTTGACGGTCATCGACGGCGCGTTTGCCGACCTCTTCATTTATGGCCCGCACAAATGCCTGTTTGCCTTTCAACCGCACGGCAGAAGAGACCAGGAACTGCGTGTGCGGATCAACATCTTGTCCTTTAGGGTACCTCACTTCCCCGATTTCCCGCGCTGGCGGTATCGAGATGACAAGTTTGGAATAATTGGTCTGATCGGAACGGGTTTCAGTAAAGAAATCTGGCGCGGGTGCATGCGCCCGGGAGGCCGCGACAAGGATCGTCCTTTCGCGTGCCGGCGTTGCAGCATTTGGCAACAGGGCCAATGTTCCGCGTTCACCGCAGCCGCTGATCATTGCGGCGGCAACGACAACCAATACAGTCAAACTGCGCATGGCCATGTCCTTTTTTGAAGCGCTAAAAACAATTGATTAGTCGCGCCAGTACGTCAGCCGTCAGCCAGAGGCCGATACACGCGGTGCCTCGGTGTCGTCCGCGGTGGCAATAACATCGTCTGAACGATCCACTTTTACAGTACGTTCAGCAAACTCGATACCGTTGTTTGCAAAGCCTTGCTGAACCAGCCTGTAGACTTCGCGGCGGATGAGAAACTGTTCGCCAGGCAGGGTTGTGAATTTGACACGTACGGTCAGCCCGTAGAGATCGACGCCGTAGATACCTTGAAACTTAACAGGAGAGAGCATTTGCGGACCAAAATACTCATCCTCTTCGATTTGCCTGGACAGCGCCTTGATGACTTTCTTAACTTTGAGGATGTCCGTGTCATGCGGGACCTGAAACTCAAGCTTTGAGATGACCCAGTCCCGGCTGAGGTTCTTGACCGATTGAATGGTGCCGTAGGGGAGCGTTTGCAGCGCCCCCCGGTGGTGCCTGATTTGCATCGATCTCAGAGAAATCTTTTCGACGGTGCCGCGTGTCTCGCCGATCTCTACATATTCTCCCAGCCGAAAGGCATCGTCTATCACAAAGAAAATGCCCGCTAGAATATCCTTCAGGAGGCTCTGTGCCCCCATTCCCAATACGATCCCGACAATGCCTGCCCCTGCCAACATCGGTGCAATTTTGACCCCAAGCTCTGCAAGGGCGACAAGGATCGCAATGATGACGGTAAAGGTGATAAGGATTGCCCGCACTAAGGGGATAACACTGAGACCGCGTGACAAAGGCGCATGATCAGGGTCGGTGGTTTCCTGCCGGGCATTGCTGGTCAACAGGTAGTGGCGCAGCACAGCGAGCATGGCGAGCGACAACAAGCTGCCGCTCAGCAGGAACAAAAGAACGCGGGTTGTCGAGGTGATCTGCTTTGTTTCGCCATGAAGCAGGATGCCGCCAAACACGACCTCTGCCACTACGAGGACGGCCGAGCCAAACCCAACCAGCCACCAGTACAAGGTGCTTGGTTTTGCCAATTCAGTATCCCCCTCTCTTCAAAAAATGCAGCAAGCGCTGCGTCGCTAGTACATCATTGCACGCCGGTAAGTGCGCTGCCTTTCGCGGGCTAAATACGTCATGCCCCTGGCTTTCTGGAGAAATAGAAAATCTGCCTCGCCGTCTGAGGTGTGTTCTGCTTTTATTGGAGAGCGACCGTGGCGGCCAGCAGCGGTGCCTCACCAATGCAAAGCTGGCGTCGGGTTGTGATGGTCTCATGTTTTTTCGGGTGATCCTGCATAACATCCTCCACGGAATTCATCATTGACAGGACCCCGTCGGAAACAGAGCCCTGTTAAGGGGTTAGTCGCTCGCGCGATGCATTGCGTCTTCCAACCGTTTCTTATCGGCGTCCGAGAGTTCCGGCCGTTCGATTTTCAACGTCAGTTTGTCCAGCTTTGCAGTCAGGTTGAACGGCGGTTTGTAGTCGTTGTCGTAGACACCTGTTAGCGTATCCTGCCCGATGTCGAACGATTCATCCCATTGCAGAATGACCGGGATGGTGTTTTTCATCTTCTTGGTTGAAACTACCTTGCCATCCACGCTCAGGGTGCCGGTTCCACTCTGTCCGATGCCACTGGCGTCGCCATAGGCCAGCGTTCCGTCACCCAATCCGTCATATTTGAAATCGAACTCGACGGTATGTTTACCTGGTGTCAAAGCGTCGTTACCCTGCCACTGGATGCGCTTAAGATTGAGCATGTTCCAAGTGAAGGTCGGTTTGCCGTCCTTGAGGTAGAACCCGTAGCCCGCGAACCTGCCGCCAGAAGTCACGATCATACCCTCCGCGCCGCCTTCAGGCACCTCGATCTCGGCCGTGAACGTATAAGACGAATTCAAGATACTGGGAGAGTCGCCCTGAGGCACACCGATCATGGGTTGCGTATAGACAAACTCGGTGCGGCCTGCGGTGATGCTGGGTCGCGGCTTGGCGAGGCGCGACGTCACAGAGGCATCCAGCGGGAAAACCTGGTATTTTTTGGCTTCCTCGATGAAGATCGCTTTCAGTTCTTCCACCTTCTCCGGATGATCCTTGGCCACGTTCTTTTGCTGGTTCATGTCCGTTCTGAGATCATAGAGTTCGAACTCCTGATTGTTCAGCGGGTCGGGGTTGGGTGTCTTGGGGGTTTCCCATGGCATCCGGTTGACCTTGGTGCTCAGGAACCAGCCTTCGTGATACAGCGCCCATTGGCCCATCATCTCAAAGTACTGCGTACGGTGACGACTTGGCGCGTCCGCATTCGCCTTGTCGAAGGTATAGGCAAAGCTTGTGCCTTCAATTGGTGACTGAACGATGCCGTCCACCTCGAGCGGTTCAGCGATACCGGTCACTTCGAGAAGGGTCGGGACGACATCGATCACGTGCAGGAACTGATCGCGCATCCCGCCTTTGTCGGTAATCCCTTTGGGCCATGATACGACCATGTTCTGACGCACGCCACCCAGCCGGTTGGCATTTTGCTTGAAGTAATCGAACGGCGTGTCAAAAGCCCATGACCAGCCTGCGGACATGTGGTTGTACGTCTCTTCAGTGCCCCAAACATCATACCATTGAAGTTGGGTCTTGGCAGGCATGGCCGAGATACCGTTGAACCAGGCAACCTCGTTCGGCGTTCCCATGGGACCACCCTCGGCGGATGTCCCGTTGTCACCGTTGATGTAAATGACCAGCGTGTTCTCCAACCGTCCCAGATCGTCGATAGCATCGACAACGCGGCCAATCTCATGGTCAGTGTAGGCCGCATAGGCGGCAAAGACCTCAACCTGCTTGACGAACAGTTTTTTCTCGTCATCGCTCAGTTGATCCCATGGCTTGATCTTGTCAGCGGGCCATGGAGTCAAGGTCGCATCCTGAGGGACAAGCCCCAGCTTCTTCTGGTTTTCGAATATCGTCTGGCGCAGCGCCTCATAGCCGTCGTCAAAGAGGTTCATCGCCTCAATCTTCTCCACCCATTCCTTGGTCGGGTGGTGCGGGGCGTGCGTTGCACCAGGCGCGTATTTCACGAAGAACGGCTTATTGGGTTCGATTTGGGTCAGACGTGAAATATGCTGGATCGCATCATCCGCCATACCCGTGATCATGTTCCATTCCGGATTTCCGTCATAGGGGTAAATCTGGGTCGTGTTGCGGAAGAGATTTGGTTGCCATTGGTTCGCGTCTCCGCCAACAAAGCCATAGAAATACTCAAACCCGAGGCCTGTGGGCCATTTGTCGAATGGTCCCGCCTGGCTGGCGGCGAAAGACGGCGTGTTGTGATCTTTACCAAACCACGAAGTTGCGTAGCCGTTGTCTGATAGTATCCGGCCGATGGTAGCCTTATTTTCAGGTATGATGCTGTTATAACCGGGGTAGCCGGTGGACTGTTCGGAAATGACACCAAAGCCGACTGAATGGTGATTGCGACCTGTGATCAAAGCCGCTCGTGTGGGCGAGCACAAAGCGGTCGAGTGGATATTGGTGAAGCTCAGCCCTGCTGCAGCAAGTTCGTCCATCGTATCCGTCGGGATTACCCCACCGAAGGTGCTTGGAACGCCAAACCCTGCGTCATCAAGGATGATAAGCAGAACGTTGGGTGCCCCCTCCGGCGGTACCACGCGCGGTGGCCAGTACTCGGTTGACTTGAGCGCTTGAGGTTCAATTTTGCCGCCAAACTCAGACGGTGGCGGAGGTAGTTGTCTGCCGTCAATTGTGGTTGTGGCACCCGGCGATCCTAGCGGGGCTTCGGTCTGTGCATGGGCACTCAGGCTCACGCAAGACATAGAAGCTATTGCTACAGCCAGTGCTAGATTTCGATGTGTCATACTCTGTTTCTTCCCTTCGATCTGCTGCGCATCCTGAAAGTCGGAAAAATCTTGGCGGCAGGTAGCGTCCCCACCGGATTTTGCCGAGCTTGGGTATTGAACAAGCATCCTGAAGCGGAGTGATCCTATATTGATTTGGATCAAAATACTGGTCTAAATTTGACTTCAGTGGCCAAAATTCGACGAGAAGCTGGAGACTACTCTTATGCCATCATCCATTCCACTCATTCGCGCCGCGTCCATTTATCCAATGCGGCGATGGGCGCATGACAATCATCTTGACGTTGACGGTTTGCTGGCGAAGGCGGGGCTGGAGTGGGTTCCAGATAATGACCCTTACCTGCCAATTCCACTGCGCGGCACCGTTCGTTTTTTGGTGGAACTTTCGAGGCAGGAAGGTGCTGACACCCCACGAAGGATCGTAGACGGGCGCGGCGGATTCGAGATCGGCTTGATTGGTGCCGCGGCCTTCGCTGGGCCAACTGTACGCCATGGGTTTCGCCGGGTATCGCAAAAGATGCAAACCCATTCCACACATGAAATCTTCATGGTTGTTGATGGGCCGAATTCAATTCAAATCACGGATGGCTGGATCTTGGAGGTGGGCGAGCAGGAAGTTCTGCACTACGTCCAGCAATATGTGGCGGCGTTGGTTGACATGATTTGCTCTGTGGCGACAAACAATACACCAGCTGTTTCGCGTGTCGAACTTGTACCCCACCCAGACGAAGGTTTGTCTCATTTGAAACCTTGGCTCGGGGATCGAGTGATGCCCGCGAAAAACCGCACGCTGAATGTAAAAATTGATCAGGACGTGGCCGAGGCCGAGTTCCCGGAAGAAGTACGCAGCCTGGCCGTCAAAAAAGACGATACAAACCTGCGTGTATTGCGCGAGAGCCAGTCGCTGGCCGATCAGGCTGGTGCGCTTGTCGAAAGCATGCTTGGAAAGGCGCCGCCAAGCTTGGACAGCTTGGCCGCTGCTGCAGGTACCAGCGCACGCAGCTTCAGACGTCTACTTTCTGAGGAAAACACAAATCTTGAGCAGATTGTAGATAGGGTTCGCGCTGAGACTTCTCTTAGTCGCCTGCTTGAAGAGCCAAGCGTTTCTCTGAATCAGTTATCGCGCGAGCTTGGCTATGCAAATCAGGAAACTCTTTCCCGCGCAGTCAAACGATGGACAGGTCAAACGCCGAGCGGCTATCGACGGCAACACTCCTCGCCGTGACGGTGTTAGTTTCCTTTCATACGCACGGATCAGTCGCGCCTAAGAGCATGATGGCATGAGGATTTTCTTGCACTTGCGAAAGTCCGCACTGCCCGCTCCTTGTTAGTTCAGGCAATGTGCCGCGAGGGCTGGTTTTTTAACACATCCCATTTAAGAAAGCTGCAATGCAGTAACTCAAAGTGCGATGGATGTCGCCTTTGGGGGGACCGCGCAGGGTATCAGGACGGAGGTGTTGTGGATGCGGCACCGCAGCCGAGGTCGGCCTCTCGAACCCAAACCTAGCTTTGGTAGGGGACTAATGGACCGCTCTTGGTGCACTTACGTTCGCGTAATCTCCAACGTGGAAATTCGACCCATTTGAGTGCAAGGTAACTGAAGGGCTGCATTTGGAGGAATGTGTTTTGATGGAATCGAATTCTGACTCTGGTACTCCTCGAGACTATTCCAAAGCGGTGGAAAACTTTGATCTGAACATCGCAAAGTCTGTCTTTTCCGGTAGTTTCAGCGACGGGATCAATGCATGCGTCGAATGTTGTGACGCCCATTTGCAGGGCAATCCCCTGGCTTTGAACTGGATTGCATTGGACGGGCATTATGAGACTCGCAACTTTATGGAGTTGCGCGATGAAGCCGCGCGTTTCGCCAACTTGCTGAAGGAACAAAGCATCCAACCCGGCGACATCGTGGCGGGTCTATTGCCACGCACCCCGGATCTCGTGACAGTTGTTCTCGGCGCCCTCCGGGCTGGCGCGGCCTATCAGCCATTGTTCACAGCCTTTGGGCCCAAGGCTATTCAGGACCGTCTGACCATGAGCGGTGCGAAGCTGGTTGTGACCTGCGCAAAGGCCTCTGTTTCTTCGAGCAATTTTCCTATGCGTACCAAAATTGTTCGATCTGGGCATCGAAGGCCGGATTGCCAGACATGGGCGGCTGCATTTGTTTGAAAACATCCAAAAGTGACGTCGGAATATTTGTGTTAGATTCCTTTGTCGGCATCGAAAGTTTCTCTTCATTTCCTGAATGAGTTATTGTTTCAAGTGCAGCGCGCTTTCGCCTTAATACAGATCAATATCCCTTTTTTTAGGGATCTTTGGCCTAAGCTGCGACGGGACACTCGCATTTTCTCCGTCATCGGTTCCTAGCAGGCAGGGTTGGGGTTAGAGTAGTCTAGACAAGAACTTAACGCTTGGTTTTCTATGCACATTGCCGGCTTTCTGATTACCCTTGGTGTGCTCTTCCTTGCCGGATTGGCGGCCGACCAACTCGGCCGGGCCACGCATCTTCCTCGTGTTACCACCTTGCTTTTCCTTGGCTTGATCGCAGGGAATGCCGGAATGGGGTTGATCCCACTCGACGTTGCAATGTGGTTCGATGAGGTATCCATCGTGGCATTGACGATGGTCGCATTTCTTCTTGGAGGATCATTGACCCGCGAGAATCTGGTTCGGCATGGCCGAGCCATTCTGACGATTTCGATTTCAATCGTGGTTGCAACCCTTGTTATTGTTTCTGCTGGACTGGCCGCTATTGGCGTGCCCTTCGGGTTGGCGCTGGTGCTGGCGGCAATTGCTACGGCTACAGCTCCGGCCGCCATGACAGACGTGATAAAACAATCTGGGGTGTCCAACAGCTTCACCGAGACATTAAAGGGCATAGTCGCAATTGATGACGCTTGGGGACTGATCGTTTTCAGCGTCGCATTGGTTCTGGCCGGTCATTCGGACGGTTGGGCTACCATCACGACCACAGCGATGTGGGATTTCGGAGGGGCTATTTTGTTGGGTTCTGCACTAGGCGTGCCATCCGCTTACCTGACCGGTCGCTTGAAACCGGGAGAGCCAATGCAGGCAGAAGCAGTGGGCATAGTCTTTCTTACAGCGGGCCTCGCGCTTTGGCTGGAGGTTTCATTCTTGGTAGCAGGCATGGTTGCGGGCGCAGTTATCGGGAATCTTGCCCGCCATCACGAGCGTGCTTTCCATGAGATCGAGCACATTCAGTGGCCATTCATGATCCTGTTCTTCCTGTTGGCTGGCGCCACGTTGGATATTGAAGCCTTCGGCTTGATGGGCTGGGCTGGTGCTCTTTTCCTATTCTTGCGCGCTGTCGCCCGCCTCGTCGGGGGTTATTGCGGAGCGAGACTTGGCGGCCTGCCTAGCCGTCAGACCTGCTGGTACGGTCCAGCTTTGTTACCACAGGCCGGTGTCGCGGTAGGAATGGCCCTTGTCGCCGGAGAGCAATTTCCACATTGGGCCGCGTCGATCATGGCTTTTACTCTAGTCAGTACTGTGGCCTTCGAGGTGTTGGGGCCGCCGTTGACTCTCATGTCAATCAGACGAACGGCTGACACGGATGAGCAGATTGGTCAGTGACTATTCAGACTGGATCGATTCAAGAAAGGTGAGCAAATTCGCCAACGGCAGGCCTACCATCATTCGTTGCCCATTGGGCAAAGCCACCGCGATTTGTTGGTCTGTCTCAAACACCGCGCCAAAGATTGGATTTCGCCACCAAATGCAAACCTCGCGGATCGCATCTACACGCATAATTCCCTGGCCGACAAGCACATCAACTTGCCGCAGCTTCTGAACTATTTCTTCCGGCTTATGTCTATTGTTAGCCATTCTCGGTCCTCCGTTTCTCAGACATAACGGTGGTCCAAATCAAATCGGGCACTCCAGTTGCTTAGGTGTGTTGGCATCAGGTTCAAAATGGCCACGAAGGCACTCGTCACGAGTCCTCAAATTTCTAAAGCCTGAACCAGAGTATTAGTCAATTTCGCTCAACAGCCACTCAGCCCGTTTGACACTCTCGTGCGCTGTTCCGAGTTTTCGAACCAGTCTGGCTTTCCTGTCAGAATTTTTCTCCAAATGAATTTCGGCTTCAAGATCTGCCACCTTCTTGCGCAGCTTTTTGAGTACCTTCTGAACATGGCTGGATTTAATTTTCTTCGCTTTGCCTGCCTCAAGACGCGAGTTGTACTCGACCATTTTTTCGGCAAGTTTTTTCAATCCCATCTTAATACCCCCCGCAGATCGTCGCACAATTTCAGCATGCTATTTGCTTTCTACGACTTTACTGTGATGTTTTTCGGATTCTTCTTCCTAAGAGAGCGCATCGGTTTCAATCTTATACTCACCGAGTTCTTCTTCTTCTAAAGCCAACAAACGTTCGACTTCGGCCATGGCGCTGTCTCGTTCGATGTAAAAGGTTCTCGCTGCTTCGATCAGCTTACGCATCGCGCTATAGGCATAATCCGAGTCGTTGAGAAATGAAGTTGCGGCATCGGGAGTGAGTTGGTTTTTTCGAATGAGCTGTTCTACACGGCGCGCAGCGGTCCGAGCATCTTCTTCTATTTGCGCACGTTCCTGATCAAGCCAGAGCGCACTACGCTCACCCGGTTCTGCGTCTTCAAGTTTTTGAATCTCAATGAGTATTCTGGCAATTTCAGTACGGAGGTCATCATACAGTTCGGTTGCACTCCCGGAAAACCGTACAGTGTGACGCAAGATATTCTTTCGCAGGTGTTTGACCGACTTAACCGCTTGAACGATGTCGCCAGCGACATCTCTCAGGGCATAAACTCGTTCCGCTACATCTGGTTCGACACGTTTTTCCCCAACGCGCGTCGAGAATTCGACAATGGCGGAATAGAGTGTCTTGATCTTGCGCCGATAGCTTTCCTCAATATCCATGTCGGTAGGTGTTCGACTGCTTCGAACCACCTCTGCAACGCTGTTCGCGCTAAGCACATCCTTCCTATGCAGATTCAGGCCATGCAAGATCAACGTCATCGCGTTTTCGTATAGGTGCATGACCTCCTTTCGAAGTGCAATCTCAAGAGTTTGTGGGAAATCATCGGCCGCATCGTTCAGGTAACGCGGTTGACTAACATCCGGGATTGGTTCGATAATACTGCGTTCTAGAAAGGAGATCAGTCCCCGCATCAATGGTAACATGAGCAAGACGCCGAGCACGTTAAAGATAGTATGGAACACTGCCAACTTCAGAGCAAAATCTTCCGCACCGATACCCACGGCACCACTGATCAGGTCAACCATCTCACGTAGCGGGACTATGAAAACCAAAGCTACCGCCGCAGTTATTGTATTGAAGATCAGGTGCGCCAATGCCAGTCGCTTGCCCTGAAAATTGGCGCTGATCGAGCCAATAATCGCCGTAATCGTGGTTCCAATATTAGCCCCGATCGCGAGAGCCAGCGCGTTTTCATAGCTAATTTGTGAAGCGGCAAGCGCAGTGAGAGTAAGCACCATTGTCGCGTGGCTCGACTGCATAATCACGGTTGCGGCAGTCCCCAACAAACAATAGACCACCAGCCCCCAAAATCCCGACAAAGCAAATCGCATTAGATCGACCTGGTCCTTGAACGCGTCGAAACCCTCTTTCATGTAATGAATGCCTAGGAACAGAAAACCCAGTCCGCCAAGGGCGTAACCAATCCCACGGAGCACCTTCGGCTTCTGAAACACAAGGATTATGCTAAGGCCGATAATTGGCATGGCATAGGTTGCGATATTCACCTTCAATCCTAGCCCGGCAACCAACCACGCACCCGTCGTCGTTCCGATATTGGCCCCAAAGATTATCCCCACCCCACCGACCAGAGAAATGAGGTCAGCACTTAAAAATGAAATCGTTATGACCGAAACCAGTGAGCTGGACTGCAACAACGCAGTAGAGACGAAACCGAATAATAGAGATCGCGAAACGGATTTTGTCGCCCGCTGTAGCATTCGTTCTAGTGTTCCGCCTCCAAGCAGCTTGAAGCCGTCTTCAAGCATAAGCATGCCAAACAAAAAGATAGCGATCCCAGCTGCAACCACCTGCGCGTCAGGACTTACCCAGAAGGCAATTAGTAGCGCGCCAATTGCGACCAGTAGGTAGTACTTGATCATTCAATTAGTCCAAATTTTTTGGATCGAAAAACACCGAATGGCGCGAATTTCGACCTACAGGAAGATCGCACGCTAACCTCGACCAACTCTCCTGCAGCGCCAAGATTTTCAACAGATACTACATCCCAAACCTGCGTGCTTTCTGACCTCGATGTTTCTACTACTGCAACGTGCATGTCTCATTGATTCAAATCATGGCGTAGGAACTCTACTTGCCCAACTGTTTGAACTGACTTGCTACATGAGTCCGATGGACCAAAAATGTTGAGAACTGACAGAGTAGAAAAAGCAGTTCGTCTAAACCGCGAAGAACTGTTCCGGTTTGGTACGGCTCTGCTCTTCATCGTCGGCATCATGCTGGTAGCAATGGCCAGATCGGAAGGCGGAACAGACGGAGTGCTCTTGATCGTCGCCGCAATGATCGGTGGATAGCCATTCTGCAACAAACCCAGACAGACTACGGCTTCTCGTTTGACAGGTTTCAATCGCCGCGGGCTTTGGTACTAACTTTTAACGATTGCGACCGTCTGCTTTGGGCTCAGACCAGCCCAATGCATCCGCGGCGTTTCCCAAAGAACACGCAACCTGACAACGGCCATTCAAGCCACCAGTAAACTGAGGCGTCAGCGCTGTGCTGATGTCTGGGATTGGCGGGAGGATTGGAGAGCAAACTATGTCAAGAGTCCAACTTCCCGCTGTTACCCCGAAACGAAGAGCCTGGAACAAGGGCCGGATCATCGGCCAGAAACGACCACTGTTGCCGAAACAGGTCTGGGCGATCCGCGCGCGGCTCGAACTGGCGGGCAACCTGCGCGATCTAGCACTGTTCAACGTGGCAATAGATAGCAAGCTTCGCGGATGCGATTTGGTCAAACTGGCCGTCGCTGACCTTGTGAGGGACGATCGCGTTCGCGAAAGGGTGTCCGTGATCCAGAGCAAAACCAAGCGGCCCGTTCAGTTCGAACTCTCTGAAAACACGCGGGATACCATTGCCGCATGGATCAAGTCACCGGAGATGCTCGGCTGCCGTTTCATGTTTCCCAGCAGGTTTCATGACCGCCCGCATATCTCAACGCGCCAATATGGTCGGCTTGTGAGGGGTTGGGTGGCCGCGATTGGGCTAGAACCCAGTGGATACGGCACCCATTCGCTGCGCCGGACCAAAGCAGCTGAGATTTACCGCAAAACCGGAAATCTCAGAGCGGTTCAACTTTTGCTCGGTCACACCAAGGTAGACAGCACAGTACGGTACCTTGGTGTCGAACTCGAAGATGCGCTGAGCATTGCCGAGCAAATCGACATTTGATCCACGTTGGCGGGCGGCTCTTGCCGTTCGCCAATCCTGAGCGGACCTGCGTTCGCGGCGCAGCGGTGGGTCGGATAGAGCCCAATGCACCGGATGCAGCACTCCGAGTATTTGACCGCTATACGCTGTAAGCGACAAATCCGTCTTTTGATCGCTGGATCATGACATAGGCAATGCAGCAGGGTGCTTCACTCTGATTTGGTCGATAGCATGTGGGTTTTGATCCGTTGATACCCATATCCGATATGGGTTCGCTGGATAAACCCGATGGCAGTGACATCGCCTAAGTCAAGCGCGGCGTTGATCTCATTAAGTTCCGCGACCAGCGCCAGTGCCATTTCCGAGTCTCTTTGGTTGCTGACCAGGTACCACGTGCTGGCTGCCTGACAATAGGTCTGCCACCAAAATGACCTTAACGTACCATTGCCGATCAGGCCGGTGATCAGCTCATGCAGGCGATGATTGATCTCAATATATTTCCTGGAATCGAAAGCATTGCACAACGCTTTCGCCTCCTGCAGCAATTCCTGCCCGATCTCGCAATCTAACTCGGTGATGCTGCGGGGGGAAATGGTGCCGATCAGCGGCGCAAGCTCCAGCCGCATGTCGTAGACATGACGGATTTGCGTGGCCGACAGCGCAACCACGACCGTGCCCACACCATTACGGGTTTCCACAAGGCCCAGATGACTGATCCGGCTGATCGCATCGCGTATCGGAGTTCTGCTGACGCCAAATTCAGCAGCCAATTCAGCCTCTTTCAGTTGTTTGCCTGGTGGGTAATCCAGAAAACAAATCCGTTTTAGAATTTCGGTCTGGATGGCTTCGGCCGTACTTTTGGGTTCTGTTGCGATGGCTTTCCGAGGGAAGGGCATACAGATCTCCTTTACTTAAGGTGCATACATCAACACCGATTTTTTGACAATATCCGGTAAATAATTGGATTTGACTCACCACCTGTGTACAGCTTAAGCGTTTGAGATGTCTCTCCGGCCCCCAATCGAGGAAATACAAATGCTCGAAGAAGCCAAAACCCGCACCTTCACCCTTCAGGCCCGGATGAAGGACCTGGGTATCCAACGCGCGGTTTTCACAGATGAAAGCTCAATCGCTTATCTCTCAGGATTCTGGGGCTATTTGGGTATCGAATTTGGCCGCCCAACCATGTTGGTCATAAATGCCGATGAGGCACCCATCGTGATCACGCCATTAATGGAAAGTGAAATGGTCGCTGCGATGACTTGGGTCGAAGATGTACGCACATGGGAAGACATGGGGCAGCGCACTTGGGGACGGGCCCTTGCGGGTGCTTTGGGCGACAAGCCGGAAGAGATCTGGGTGGAGCGAAGAAGCATTCCGGCAATTGTGCGCAACCACCTGGATGAAACCTATCCCGGTGTGTCGGTCAAGGACATCTCGCCGGTCCTGGGCGCTATGCGGATGATCAAAACGCCGTTTGAAATTCAAGTGATGAAAGAGGCAGGCCAAATTGCAGGCGCAATGATGAAAGCCGCGCATTCCAGCCTGCAAGAGGGGGCACAGGAATATGAAAGCGCACTGGCCGTGATCGAGGCCGGGTCGCGCAAAGCGGCGACATTTCTGACGGACAAGGGCTGGGACAGGTTCGTATCGCCAATGATTCACAACCTGCAAATCCTGCAAAGCGGCAAAGACACATCCATGGTGCACCGCCGTGCCTCGGTCCGCCAGTATCAGCGCGCTGATCCGGTTTATTTCTGCTTTTGCAACATGGCGCAATTCAAGCAATACAAACTAGGTTTTGACCGGATGTTCCATATTGGCGAAGTGCGCGACGATGCCGCCCGCGTGCAACAAGCCGCCATTGATGCCCAACAGGCAGCAATCGCCGCCATCCGACCTGGTGTCGAAGCACAGGACGTGGCCGCTGCAGCAAACGAGGTTTACGCCGAACGTGGGTATGAAACTGGCTATCGAACTGGGCGGTCGATTGGTGTGGCCTATCTTGAGGCACCAGAGTTGAAGGCCGGTGACACCACCATCCTGCAGCCTGGCATGACCTTTGCGGTTGATGGAGGCATCTCGGTCGATGGGGTGACTGCCGGGCGCATTGGAGATTCTGTTGTGGTGACCGAGACGGGATTTGACTACATCACGGAATACCCCCGCACATTGCTGGTCACGGACAGCTAAAGATGAGCCGCTTGTTTCGACTTGCTGTTGGGCAATCGCCAGCAGAATTGGCCACGGTGAAGGATCGTCTGGATTGGTTGTCGGGCGTGATGCCCTCGGTCGCTGCCGAAGATGCCGACCTATTGGTCCTGCCCGAGCTTTTTGCCAGTGGCTACAATATTGGTGACCAAGTCGCCGCGCGCGCCGAACCTGCTAACGGTCCCATTGCCCAAGCTGTTGCAGCACTTGCCAAAACCCACGGTGTCGCAATCCACTATGGGTTCCCCGAAATTGAAGGAGAGGTGATCTTCAATGCGTCGCAATGCATTGGGCCGGACGGCGCTCGTTTGGGCGGTCACCGCAAACTAGCCATTCCGCCGGGTTTCGAAGGGGATCATTTCACACCCGGTAGAGGGTGCGCGCTTTTCACTTATCGCGGTGTGCTAATAGCAACACTAATTTGCTATGACGCCGAATTCCCGGAAACCGCGCGGCATGTGGCCTCAATGGGGGCTGAGCTTGTCCTGGTGCCTACCGCCCTTGGCGCTCAGTGGGAATGGGTAGCACAACGCATGATCCCGACGCGCGCTTATGAAAACGGAGTCTTTCTTGCGTATGCGAACAGCGCTGGCAGCGAACATGGCATGTCCTTTCTGGGTCAAAGCTTTATCGCAACCCCCGACGGCCGGGAACTGGCGCGCGCAAATACACAGGCCCAGATAATCCACGGTACGTTGCAACTAGACAAAGTATCAGTTGCCCAAGCGCGGCTTCCCTATTTAATTGATCGTGAAGCGCTGAAAGTGAACATCCGATAGGCTGCACCAAATAGCTGTTTTGTCCGCAACTCGGAAGTCACTACGCATGGATTTAAAGCTCTGGTTTGCGGTTAACTCGGACTTCGCAAATTTACGAGAACGGCTCAACTGAAATAGCTCTCAACCAAGTGACGAACATGGTGCGGTGCGGTTAAGCAAACCTGCCGTTCGCAGTTTCCTACAGAATCTTTTTTCGGAACCAAGAATTGCTTTAGGATTGCGCAAACAACGTTGGTTCTTCACTTTGAGACGAAGTTATCCAAAGCAAGATTGAAAGAGAAATGAATGAAACGCTTGTTTCCATCTCTGCCGGAGAACGCGACGCTTGGAAGTGTCTATCAAGCCTTTCCAGACAAACTTTCTCCGCTTTCAATTGATCAGCGAGCGACACAGCAATCGCCGGACTTTCGATCAACAGTCCCATTTCGGTGTTAAGACTCGCAGACCTGGGATCGAGGTTGTATGAGCCAATAAAAATCCGCTTACCATCTGACGCAAATACCTTTGCGTGCAGGCCCGATGCCGATCCGGCCAGTATCTCTGGTAGGCTCCGGTCTCGATGTTCCTGCCGCAAAGCGCGCAGCTCTAAAAGTTCTACACCGCTGTTCGTCAAGTCATCCCTGTACCGCATGTAAGCCGCGTGAACTGGCATCACGTCGGTTGCGTCCAAGGAGTTGGTCAGGACACGAACTTTTACTCCGGACTTCGCTAACCCATTCAAGACCTCGGCACCTCGTTCACCGGGAATGAAATAAGCAGAGACAAGATCCAGTGATGTTTGAGAGGCTTCGGCGAATTCGATCAGTTGTTCGACGATCAAGTCTTTACTTGCGACGATACCCAAGCCTTTGGCAGGGTCGTCGACAAAAAGAGTGACCTCACTCCAGTCGAACTTCAAATCATGTCCCTCAATCCGGTCGGGTAGTTCGCTTTCCTCGATTGCTTTCTGATAACCTGCGCCGATGGCAGTCTGGCGCGCCGCATCAGCTTTAGCCTGTAGGCTTTTTTCTGCGGGAAGGTCTAAGAAGAGAACGGCATCATACGAAGAAGCGCTATTCCAATATGTATCGAAGGACTGCGAAACCTCTTCCACAATAGGACCGATGGCTATCGCGTCTACGTCAAGATAGTGAGTTCCTGCCCCGTAGTCGAAATATATGTCGCCGATATTGCGGCCACCGACAATTGTGGCCACCCCATCCACTGTCATTGACTTGTTGTGCATCCGCCGGTTCAGGCGGCTGAAGTCAAAGGCGTACGACAATAGTTTGGGACTTCTCAGTGTGAACGGATTAAAAATGCGAACATTTGCAGTGGGCAAAGCATCCAGTTCGGCAAGCAAACCATCCAATCCTGAGATGCCGTTATCGTCGACCAGCAACCTAACCCGCACACCACGCTCGGCGGCTGCCCTAAGCTCGTCAAGTAGCATCAGGCCGGTCACGTCATCCTGCCAGATGTAATACTGAGCATCGATTGAAGATGTCGCTTCCCTCGCGAGGATGGCGCGGGCTGCAAATGCCGCGCGACCGCTTCCTAACGGGCGCACCCCGTCGAATCCGGGATTGCTCTCCAAAGCGCTCTTGATGGTCGTCCCAAGTGGTCCAGTCCAATCGGAACCTTGCATCACAGTCTGTTCGGCGAAGTTTTCTCGCGGGAGTGGAAACGCCAGCCTTAGTCCGACGACGGCCATTACGATCATCGCTGCTACAATTAAACAAATCCTGATCAGTCGCACTTGAGGCCTCGTGTCTGGCAGATAATAAGAGCTTTGCAGATATGCTTGGCTTATCAACCTCCTTTTATTCATGCGATTAGATTGGGTCGCTACGGATCTTCGAATTCGAACCGAAGCGTGTACGATTATCTTCAATCATGTGTATGTTGGCCGAGGCGAACAGCCTGAGTCAGGAAGCTCTAACGGACTGGAAGGTGGCGAGTTGGTCGCGCGGACTCCTTCGACTAGCTGAACGTCTGCTGACTCAACTTGGTGAATACAGATCAAGCACCGAAAGAACGCGCGAACGAGTTGCAGAGTCATTCACGAAAAACCGAGCTATAACTTCATGGGCAGGAAAGTCCGGCCAAGTGTCCAACATTTCGACGATTGCCTTCTCCGCCCCTGCAGGATTACCTGTTTCGTGAAAGGCGGTCGCGAGCAAAAAGAGGCTTGGAGGACTTACGGGATGGCCTCGCTCTGCTGCTTTGGAGAAGGCCTCAATGACTTCGTCATAGTTCTCCAGCATTAGTTGTGAAGCGCCGTAGATATTGTTGTATGCGAAACGGCCGACGCCCAGTCGAGACCGTTGTGGGTGAGACACTTCGGCCATAAACACTGGATCATCTACCACTAGGGCCGTGATGCCTATTAGATCCAAAGTGTGGCCGTCTTGAGGGCTAAGGTCCAAGGCAATTCTGGCACGGCTAAGCGCTCCTTCAATGTCTCCCGTCACGGCAAGGGTCCAACCATGAGCGGCTTGGGACCAACCATCCAAAGGGTCTAGCGTGGTAGCGTGCTCTGCCATTTCCAAAGCTTCACCAATTAAAGCGGTAGATGCGTCGGCATTGCTTGTAAGCAGTGACTTAAGTGTGAGTACCTGGGCCGAACCCGCATAGCCTGCAGCAAGGTTCGGATCGAGTTCAATCACATACCGAAACGTTTCCAGGTTAATGGCTTGCCGTCGGAGGTCGAACAAAGGAAAAAACAATCCCCGTGTTTGCTCGGCTAAGTTTACAGCCTGAACACTGGTAATTGACCTCTCCCGAAGTGCAGCCAGTTCTGAGGAGCTTTTAACGGTTGCGAACTCCGTTTTCGATTGGGAACCGCGTAGACCAAAATACCACAGAACAAATATCAACAAAAGCGTTGTTCCGATCAGGGGCAGCAGGAGTTTATGACGCCATAAACCGTCAGAATGCGAAGATTCCGACTGGCTTTGTCCGACACTTGGCTTCGTCGCGATGAATCGTTCAAACTGTGGTCGATACCCTCCGGTTTGCATATTTATGCGCAAAGGGTCCGATCTGCCCGCGCCACTGTAATAATCCTCCAAACCACGCCGTAGGCGACGGGCTTCAACCCGCACGAGGTTTAGTGCCCCTCCGTTCTCGTCAAGTTCCTTATCGTAGACATCGGTCGCAATAACTTTGCCCTTTATAGAACTCCCATGACCGTCAAGTTCCTGCTCGACAATGTATCTCAGGAAGGACTGCAGTCTGGGTGAACCAGCAAACTCTGCAGATGTCAGGACGCGCTCAAGTGCTTGTCTAATTTCTTCAGCCGTTACCATTTTCTTAGAAAGAACCTGATTTAAGAAGTTTTTTCAATATATTAATAACCATCCTGCTCCTCTGAATTTAAGCTGAACTTACCCCTAGCTCACTGTAACTCACTTTCCTTTCGCTTCATCCACCTTCTAACATATTGGCTAAAGTGAATACAAAAGGGTCACATTCTGCCATGAACTGCAGGGAACTCCACACCCTCATACCCGAGTATTCCGAGGCAGCTCTGTCCCGAGCGCTAAGGAACGAAAACGTACGTGAAGCGGTGGAAGACCTTGATGAAGCCCTTAAGTATTTAGCCCTCTCACCAGAAAAGTCTCCTGTTCGAAGAGAATGGGAGACTGTTCGAGACGAGCTGCTGTCTGAAATACGAAGGCACACTCAGAGGCTCACCAATGTCGATTGACCTCGACGATGTCACCGAACTGCGGGGCCTGATCTTCAGGAACCAAGAAGAAGTCAAAACACTGAGCACCAAAACCATATCCGGAGGAATCTAGAATGAGCCAACCACGCAACCCTTACGGGCAACGCCCCGGCGGTGGCATTACGCTGCCGGAATATTTCCGGCCAACACCCGGCTGTACAAGCAACAACTTTTTCCCGCCCAACGAGCTTTTGCCAAAAGGCGAGATGCGGATTTGTTTTCCGGGTAGCACGCCTTGGCCTCCGACGATGGTACAGTCCGGCACATGCATTATCTTGGAGTTGGGGAATGGTACTCCATTCCCGCGCCGCCTGTTCTTTGATTTCGGCAATGGCTGCGTAAGGAATATTATTCAGCTTGGCATTTTGCCGCCGATGGTGCGCGACATCTTCATCAGCCACTTGCACGTCGACCACTATGCAGACCTGCCCTACTTTATGCCGTTCCGCGCATGGTCGGGTGGCTGGCGTAACGGTTTGCGCATTTTCGGCCCATCGGGTGACCGGCCAGAGACGGGCACTCAATATATGGTCGACAAGATGCATGAGATGATGACATGGCATCTTGAAAACTTTGACCACTGCCCGATTGGCGCAGGCTACGACACCGAAGTTGTCGAGTTCGACTACAAAGACGAAGGCGGTGTGGTTCTGGAAGAACCCGGATTGAAAGTCACGCATTGGGCGCGAAGCCACGTGAAAAGCGGTGCGTCAGCATATCGCGTGGATTGGGAAGAAGCCGGATTGTCCTTTGTCTGGACAGGCGACGGGCGCCCTGATGAAAGCACGATCGAGTTTGCGAAAGGCTGCGACATTTTCGTGACCGAAGGACAAGCCGATCTACCGCAACTGCTCAATTACAAATACGGCACGCCCAAAGAAGTTCTGGAATTCACTCTGGATACCTACCACACGCCTTACTATGCGGCGGGATATCTGATGAATGAAATTCAACCTCGGGCCGGTGTGATCTGCCACTACACCGAGGAATCGGCGGGCGAAGCCATCGCGGAAATTCGCGCGCATTGGGATGGTCTATTCCTCTTTGGTGGACCAGACACCAAGGTAATCAACGTCACCAAGGATCGTATCTGGGAACGCATGGCCCTGCGTCCGGAAATGCCGGCGATGCAGCCACCAGATCCCAGAACGATACCGTTCCCGGATGGCGAGATGCCGGATTACATTCAGATCCCGAAACCGCGTTTGCCGCGTGAGGAACAACAGGATGCCTTCCTCCGGGAACGGGAACTAGATCCGGCCCTCTACATGCCTGAGGACGTACTCCGTCCACTGACGCAGCACTACGACGAAGAAACGTTCCGCTTCGACCTCCACGCCCTGATTGCTGCACGCGATCATACGGATTGATCTGATTGTTGACTAAAAATACGCGCCGCGTTTCTGAGCCACGCGGCGCGATCACAGTTCTTGCCAAGGATGCAGCCATGAATAATGCCCCAAAAGAACCTGTCCCGCTGACGATCCTAACAGGGTTTCTGGGTGCGGGAAAAACCACTCTGCTGAACCGGATTTTGGAGGGTGATCATGGGTTGAAAGTCGGCATTCTCGTGAATGATTTCGGTTCGATCAATGTCGATGCAGAATTGGTTGTTGACGTCGAAGATGGGATGATCAGCCTCGCGAACGGCTGCGTCTGCTGTCAAATCCGAGATGATCTCGTTGAGTCTGTCGCCGCATTGATCGAACGTGATGATCCCATCGAATACATACTGCTTGAAGCCAGCGGGGTGGCAGACCCAGCAAGCATTTATATGACCTTCGTTGATTCAGCCTATCGCGACCTGATACGGCTTGACAGTGTGACGTGTGTCGTCGACGCCGATCAAGTCTTCACTTATGACGACCCGGACCTTGCCAAGCTCAAGCTGCAGCAGATCGGATTTGCGGATCTTGTAATCCTAAACAAAGTTGATCTGGCGGGTGTCGAGGAAACTGCAAAGGTAAAGAGGTGGATAGACGGCTTCTTCTCGAGGGTCCGCATTGTGCCTGCGGTCAAGTGTGGCGTTCCCCTCGAAATCCTGCTGTCCGTTGGGCGGTTCGATGTTTCTCGCGCGATGGCTGATCAAGAACACAGCCATGACCATGATCATAGGCACAATCACGGTTCATTCTTCAGTACATGGAGCTATACGCACAATGCTCCGTTACAGCGCAAAGCACTGGAACGAATGATCAAGAGAGAACTGCCTTCTAATATCTATCGCTGCAAAGGCTTTGTGCACCTGGATGACGATCGGGATTACCGATATGTGCTGCAAGTTGTTGGACGGCGCGTTGAGCTGACAAAGGACCGTGCTTGGGGTGCTGAGAATCGGGCCAACCGCATCGTTGCCATCGCCCATAAATCAACGCTCGATCCAGATCACTTGGGTGAGTTGTTCAATGCTTGCGCAGTGTCGTCTGTCGGTCGAACGGAAAGTCAAGATGAACCTGTCGCAACAGGATAGTTACCATGCATGCGTTGGAAATACTGATCGTTCAAGCGGCAAGCTATATCCAGATCCTTTTCGAAGCGGCGAGCGTCATTGTTGTTGCAGCAGGAGGTGTTGCCTTCGTTAGAGCGCTCATATTGCACAGAAACTCCGATGCAGAGCCAATCGCGCGGCGCATCCTCGGAAAGTACCTGATTGTTGCGCTCGAATTGCAGTTAGGCGCGGACATTATCGCAACTGCGACAGACCCGACAATTGAAGAACTCGCGAAGCTGACGGCGATCGCCTTTGTCCGAACTTTTCTCGATTATTTTCTTGTTCGGGAAATTCGTGAAGAGCGGGTCGCAGACAAACCAAATGAGACCTAGAATTATCACTGAGGCATACCATGGATTTTGACGATGAGGATGAACCGCAGCGTTCTACCAATCAGTTGGCTGGAGAGCGCACGGATCTTGCATTCGAGCGTTCCCGGCTTGCATCGGACAGGACGACGATGGGATATATGAGAACGGCCACGTCACTCATTGGGTTCGGCTTCTCCATACCAGCACTTTTCCGAATTCTAACTGACGTGCCTGGGTTAGAAGACGCACCGGTGGAACGCGCACGTTTTGTTGGTTTGTTCATGCTGGTACTGGCGGTGCTGATGCTGTCAGTTGCTATCATACAACAGATAACTTTTCTTAAGCGACTGTCTGATATCTCCGGAAAGCCTTTTCCGATTTCACCTGCCTTGATCTCAGCCGGGTTGGTTTTCGCGGTCGCGATTTACGCTACAATTAGCATCCTTTGGAATGTGGAACCACTGTGATGGACTCCCCCCTTCCCTTCGAAGAATCCGTCACGCTATTTATCCATATTTTTCTCTGCCTCGCGATGCTCTGCATCGGGATGAGTGCAACTTTCCGCGAAATGGGCTCCTCCATTCTCGAACGAGAAAAACTTGCGCGAGTACTTGCCGCGAATGTGTTCGTTCCGCCTATCATCGCGATTCTCATCATCGGTTTCTTTCCCCTCCCACGACCAGTGAGCGTCGTGTTGTTTTTGTTGGCGGTAGCTCCTGGCGGTATCAACGCAGTCCAGTTTTCAACTAAAGCACCGGGACAAGTCGGTGCTGCTGGAGCGTTGCTGTTCTTGCTGTCAATCATTGGCTTAATACTCGCCCCTGCGGCAGCACAGATTGTCCTTCCAACCGATGCGCTTGAACGCGTCGCCTGGGATCAATTGCTAATCCGTATCGTGGCTGTCATTGGGATTCCACTGTTGTTGGGTATGTTGATCCGTCGTTTCTTCCCAACAGTGGCCGAGCACATTTACAAACCGGCGATGCTCATATCGACAGTTTCTTTTATTGCATCTGTCGTAGCGAGTCTCGGGACCAGGCAAGAAGCGGCTGTAGGTCTTGGGCCGATGAGCCTGATCGCCATGTTGATCTTCATTCTCTCGCTCATGGCGGTCGGTTGGTTTTTAGGCGGCAGCAATCGGGAATATAAGCAGGTACTGGCCATCTGTACAAACCTGCGCAATGTCGGCCTCGTATACCTTCTTGTGGATGCGTGCTGCTTCAATCCGGCCTATTCGGCAAGTGTCTTGGCATTCATGACGCTGATGGTTCCAATCAACCTGGTATTCACCATTATCTGCGCGGTAGTACGGAAACGGCAAAACCAAGCCAGGAAAGATGGTGAGGGTACCGGAGCATGACCAGATGGCGAATGATATCCCGTGCTCTTTTAGGGGCATTCTTCGCTGTGGCGGCTTCCACGTCTTGGGCGCAGACCGTTCCAGATGAAAAACTCTCGGATGATCCGACAAAAATTGTTACAAAAATCGGCGTCCGGTACAGCGATTTTGGCACCCTATTCGGGTCAGTAGCATTCGGACCTGTCACTAAGATCAACGTATCAATCTCGGAGGACGATCAGTGGCGCATAGGCGGATCTTACCTCTTCGATTTTGGCATCGTGAATATCTCGGCCTCAGAGCAGGAACTCGAAGGCGGTGTCATGCAAACGCAATACGCCATCGGAACGTTCGTACCTCTTGCTGCATTTGGCATCCGACCGAAAGGGTGGCTTTTGTTCCCGGCTCTCGGTGCAAACTACACCGATGGTCGGATCAGCAATAGCGATTTCGAGTTCGCCGATGCCTTTCCCACCGAAATCGCCAGCAAAGGTGGATATGTCGGATTGTTGGGTCTCAAACCTATTTCTGAACGCTGGACGATAAAGACCGCGGGTGTCCTATCCGCCGGCTCAAACGACTACTCAGGGTTCAGCATCGGTGCAGGTGTTACCTTCAATGCGTCGCCAGACGACAGCATCAGTGTGTTTGGTAGCTACATCGACAACACGTTCGGACAACGTAACCTACTTGGCATCAGCTATACGCGCGAGTTTTGACGGCAGCGGATGTAAAAGAAACACAGTGAGGGCTATTAACGATGCTCATTATTCTTGGTCTTTATTTCGGCATTGTCTGGCTGGTTTTTGCGAAGCTCAAAGTCCTGCCTTGGAACGGGTTCTTCAAGACAGTCGTATATGGTGGAGCATTGGTCATAGCGCTGGTTGTAATCGGAGCTTTGAACCACACGACACCTTCCGGGTCAGTGTCTGTGCAAGGTGCTGTCATCAATATTGCACCCAACGTGTCTGGTCCCGTCACCGAAGTGGCCGTTGAAGCAAACCAACCGGTCGCAAAGGGTGATGTGTTGTTTCGTATCGATGATACCACCTATGCGGCTGAAGTAGCCCGGCTTCAAGCATCACTTGCATCCGCACAGTCAGCCGCAGATCAGTTGAAAACAGATCATCAGGCGGCGCTTGCAGAGATTGAATCTCTCGAAGCGCAACTTGCTTTCGGTGTGCAGCGCCGCAACGACATAGTCCAACTTACCGGACGCGGTGCTGCCGCTGAATTCCAACTTCAGGAAGCAGTTTCCACGATTGAACAACTCGAAGCCGGACTGCGCGCTGCACAGGCACGCAAGCGTAGTCTTGAACGACGAATTGCGGCCCAAGTGGACGGCGTTGATGTTGGAGTTGTCGAAGTTCAGGAGGCACTGGCACAGGCTGAGTGGGCTTTGCAACAGACAGTTGTGCGCGCGCCTGATAACGGTATCGTCACTGCCCTCTCGCTGCGTCCCGGAAATCGCGTAACGACTCTTCAAGGTGCCATGAACTTTTCGCTTCCTGCAGACCGGTTGCTCATCGCGCAGTTGCCGCAAAGTAGTTATCCCAACGTGTCAGTAGGCGATACGATCCGGATTGCTTTGGGAACAATGCCGGGCCGCGAGTTTGAGACAACAATCCGCGCAATTCCGCCGGGAACGCGAGAAGGCGCGGTGGATGCGAGAGGCGGGTTGCCAAGCCTGCGCGAACTAACTGGTGCGTCCAGCTACATCGTCACTATGGATATCCCAGAAGGCCTTCCTGCAGATAGCGCACAGCTTGGTACATCTGGAACAGCCCTGATAATCACGGAAGAGGCCGGTGCGATCTCAGCGCTGGCGGAAATCCTTTTTTGGATAAGCAAGAAGCTCAACTACATTTGATCGGCAGGTGGAAGATATGATTTTCAATAGACTACTGAAAGACCTCGCACCACTGGTCGCAGTGTATATGCTTGCGGCGAATGCGGTCTCAGCGCAGCAAAATGACTGGTCCTACGAGGCTTCGATCTATTTGTTCACGCCAGAGACCAAAACCTCTCAAGCAACACCCATAGGTACTATTGAGGGTACGCTGAGTTTTTCAGATGCGCTTGAGAATCTGGATCTAGCATTCATGGGGGCGTTTGCCGCAACCAATGGTCGTTGGAGCATTCTAGCGGACTACAATTACGTCGATTTAAGCTTCAGCAACACATTGTCAGGTCCTGCAAATGCCGATCTGGATACTTCGGTCAAAACCCAATTTTTCAGTGGTTATCTGGGATACAGGGTTTATGAGGACCCATCCGTCAAATTGGACTTGGCCGGCGGGTTTAGATGGTACAGAACTAAAACAGACCTGCAATTTACGCCGGGAATGATGCCCGGGAGATCGAGTATTGCCGATGAAAGCTGGACCGATCCGGTTGTCGCCGCAAGAGCACGTATTGCCTTTTCGGATAAATGGTCTGGTACCGGTTTTTTTGATTATGGAGGCTTTAGAAGCGGAAGCGAAACCTGGCAGGTTCTGATGACCGCAGACTACGCTATTAGCGACAGATGGCTTATCAGGGGAGGCTACCGATACATCTCATTCGATCACGAGATTGATGGAAGCGACTACACGTTCAGTCAGTCCGGGCCGCTCATTGGGGCAACTTATCGGTTTTGACGAAGAGGTGACCGGTTCATCGAGAAACGGAGCATCAATATCCAAGGGGTTGTCTCGTAAACGAAGGCCATTGGAGAAACGAAGGTTTTGAAACCGTTAGATTTTCGTTTCTCCGTCCTTCAATGAGTCCGGCATCGCTGCATCATTCTATTTTTGCGGAGGAACAACGCCGCGTTTGACGCCAATTCTCATCAGAAGTTTCGGCCCAATAACCGTAATGACACCACCAAGGATCATCGGAACCCACCGATATATGGCCGAGAGCTCTTGCCAGTTTGCAAAAGCGAACCAAGCAAAGATTAGCATCCACATAACTGAGAACATCATGTTGGACTTGATGAAGGCCGGATGCTGAGCAAATTCACCGACGTCGGCCGCAGATAGTTCTGCTGTCCACGGCCTGCCTTGGCGGATACTCACGAATGCCCCAACTGCGAGAAACGAGAATACAATGGCGAGCGAGTCGGTCTCCCGAATCCCTGGCCCGAGCAGAAGAACCAGCGTCACGGTCAGAACTCCCAGAACCTGGGCGGCCATAAATGCCGGAGGAAATTGAGCGCCATACCGCACGGCACAGCCAACAATACCGATAACTGCACCTAAGACCGCACCAGCGAGTGGAAAACCAAACGGTGCGAGGACAGTGAAGGTGAGAAATGGCAGCAATAGAATATGCGCAACGAGATAGGCTTTCATTGTGCCCTCCAAAATCCCAGCGACAAGTCACGCTCGCCGAGAACGGTTAGAACATCCAAGAAGTTCAGGCGCTACGAATTGTTGGTCGACCAATCAACCAGAACTGCGCTCGCCAAGGTAGTGTCTTTTGCCGCAATTCCGGTCGGATCCGCAACAGTGATTTGTGCGGAAACCATACGAATTCTGTAGGAGTAGAAGCCTGTCGTCATTGGTAACTTATTGAGAAGTCATGTGTTTGCTTTATCCCGGTGTGGACTACCAGCCAACACTAGTAGACAATACCTGTGTGGGACAAAGGATGAATTCGCGACGGTCTCAAAAGAACACCTCCTTGGAGTAAAGCAATCCGCAGATGGGTGAATTTCAGGCCTTCGCCGCATGTTTGGAAAGATCGGTCGTGCTCCATCCAATCGGCCGTTCGGCTAGTGAAACCCAACTACACGTGCCGAAACACAACGTCACGATCGAAAGATTGTTCTCATTGTGTGATGAGCCGCCTTTGGTGGGATGGCCAGCGCACACCATTGATAGTCGGGATACCTCTGGTTCCAGTTATTCCGACATGACATAGTCGGATCTTTTGTGGCGCCAACGACGACATCGCGCTCTTGACGGCGTACCGCAGGCTGTCATTCGGCAGAACACTAGGCTGCCCCCAACAAAAGAACACGGACATGAACAAGATACTTGAGAATTGCAAAGCAGTTAACGAAATCTACAAGGATTTATTTGAGTCAAAGAGGTAAAGGCTTTTTCGACGTTTTAGCAAAGCTCGTGAGTGCGCATTTATGCAGGTGATGCATTTAGCGTATGCTAACTATGAATTGGATTAATTAACTGTGCATTTCTAGCCTACCTCTGAGTACTATCTCGGGAGGAACCCATGCTCAAATCTCTGAACAAGCCTGTTGCAGTTGCTGCACTAGCCGTAGTCGCAACCGTTGCCTCAGCTGGCGACATCCCCGTCACCGATGCTGTCAAAGGCAGTGGCAAACTTGCTATTGCAAACTCGCTTTCTTATGCGCCGTTCGAATACACGGACGAGAATGGCAAGCCCGCTGGTGTTGATATTGAACTGGCTACTGCGGCCGCCAATCTCTTGGGAGCGGAGTTGGACATCGACGTGGTGCCATTTGCCTCGCAGATTCCCGGCCTGGCAGCCGACCGGTTCCAAATCGCCTGGTCGACGTTCACAGTGACGGCAGAACGCCTCGAGCAAGTTGACTTCGTGTCATTCTTGCAGACCGGTGTGGTTATTGTGACAACATCAGACGCAGCGGCGTCGTTTGAAGGTGAACACGGTGCCTGCGGTCGCAAGATCGCTGTTCTGACCGGGTCTTCGGGTGACTTTGTAGCCGACAAGCTGACCGAAGCCTGCGAGGCGGCTGGCAAGCCTGCTGTCGAAAAGCAGATCTACCCCGAGCAAAAAGACGCAATCCAGGCGATCATGGCAGGTCGCTCAGAGGCGCGGCTCGAAGACTCGACCTCGGCTGGGTATTATCAAGTCACCAGCGAAGGCGCGCAGGTTGTTGTTGGTGATCCAATGTTTCCGTTGCCGTTGGGCGTAGCCGTTCGAAAAGGCGATACCGCTACGGCTGAGATGATGCAGGCAGTCTTTAACGCGATGATCAGCGACGGGAGCTACGAGCGGATTCTGTCAGGGTATAAGCTGAACGCGTCCGGACTATCGGAGTCGACGGTATACACCGAAGCGTCCCAATTGCCGAACTAAACGGCCCCGGCCCTGCCATAGTCTCCCGTGGTGGGGCCAGCAATCACCTGTTCCTTTTGACCTCTCCACTTTTGTCCCGCGCTAAGGGGACGCCTATCCCATGAGGGGGATTCTGCCATGAGTTCATCAGCCGAAAACCAATCCGTTAGCGTGTACCTTGACCCTGAAAAACTCAAGGTTATCCCTTTGCGTCACCCCGGTCGCGTCATAGCTGCGACCCTTGTAGTCATTGGCGTCTTATTCCTCGTCAATGGAGCAGTGACAAATCAAGCACTTCAATGGCACATCGTAGGCAAATACCTGTTCCATCCTTTGATCATGAAAGGACTTTGGACCACCATTTGGCTCACGATTGTGGTGATGGCTCTAGCTACGGCGATGGGCATGGTTGCTGCGCTCATGATGATGTCGACGAGCAAGCTACTAGCCATTCCCGCCCGCGTGTTTGTCTGGTTTTTCCGAGGAACACCGGCGTTGGTTCAGCTGATCCTATGGTACAACCTTGCTATCCTGGTGAAAAATATCGGCATTGGGATTCCCGGCGTTGTCATGCTCGTCTCGGTTCCAACCAATGATGTCATGACACCCTTTGTGGCGGCCACGATCGCTCTGTCGCTACATGAGTCTGGCTACATGGCGGAAATCATCCGTGGTGGCTTGATGTCCGTGAACAAGGGCCAGACCGAGGCCGCTGCCTGCCTCGGTATGAAACCGAGCCTTCTGACACGCCGGATCATCATTCCGCAAGCGATGCGCATGATCATCCCACCAACCGGCAACGAAACCATCAACCTCTTGAAAACCACTTCATTGGTTTCGATCATTGCCGTGGGTGACCTTCTATATTCGGCCCAGGCAATCTATGCCCGGACGTTTGAAACCATCCCGCTCTTGATTGTGGTGACCTTTTGGTACCTCGTCGTTGTTTCGATCATGTCGGTCGGGCAGGGCTATCTCGAGCGCTACTATGGCAAGGAAGACCATGGCGACGCTGAAGGATTCCTAAAATCTCTCTTTAAATTCAACCGGAGGAAATAAGCATGGCTGCGCCACTTAATCACCGTGAGAAGTTTGGTGTTCCGTCTGACGCCATGGTCCACGCCGCAGGAGTGCACAAATCCTACGGCCACTTGGAAGTACTGAAGGGCGTGAATGTGACGGTGCCTGCCGGAACCTGCACCTGCATTATTGGTCCATCGGGATCGGGCAAGAGCACCTTCCTGCGTTGCATCAATCACCTCGAAGAGATCAATGCGGGGCTGTTGCTGGTTGATGGTGATTTTGTCGGCTACCGGCTGGAGGGCAACAAGTTGCACGAGCTGCCTGACTCGGCCATCTGCCAGCGTCGCGCCGAGATCGGAATGGTCTTCCAGCACTTCAACCTGTTCCCCCACATGACCGTGTTGGAAAACTTGATCGAAGCCCCCATCCGGGTGCGCGGAGAATCTTCGAAAGACGCCATCGCCTATGCCGAAGAGCTGTTGGAGCGTGTGGGCTTGGCGGCCAAGCGGGACAACTACCCGCGACAGTTGTCAGGTGGCCAGCAACAGCGTGTGGCCATTGCCCGGGCGTTGGCCATGCGCCCTAAGGTCCTGTTGTTCGACGAGCCGACCTCGGCGCTTGATCCCGAACTGGTCGGCGAAGTGCTCGACGTGATGAAAGGCCTCGTCAAAGAGGGCATCACGATGGTGGTTGTGACCCACGAAATCGGCTTTGCACGCGAAGTGGCTGACAAGCTGATCTTCATGGATGGCGGTATCGTTGAAGAAGAAGGCGACCCAAAGGAAGTCATTGCCAACCCGAAGTCGCCGCGAACCAAAGAGTTTCTGGCGCGTGTTCTATGAAAGACTAGACAGCACACGACGAAAACGAGCAAGAACAGGAAACCCCATGCTTCAATCTCCTTCCATGGCCATTCAGGAAACGACCGACAGCACGAATTTCGGCTTTGAAATTCCGCTCGATCGCACGGGTCTGAGCACAAAAAAATGGGAGCTTGAACAAGCCAACAGGAACGATCCCTCCTGGCTGTGCTTTGGCACGGCCGAGATGGATTTCAAGGCCGCCCCCGCCGTTCAGGATGCTATCAACCGCGTCGCGCAGGGTGGGCATTTTGGATATCCGCAGAAGCGGGAAAGCTATTTCGATGCGATCATCGGACACTTTGAACGCAACCATGGCTGGACGATTGAGCGAGACTCCATCTACAGCCACGTCGCAATCTATCCGTCGATGCAGCCATTCTTTGAGGAACTGACCCAGACGGGTGACGAGGTCGTATACCAGTCGCCCGTGCA
This sequence comes from Ruegeria sp. CG1, assembly GCF_056537265.1. Classification (NCBI taxonomy): domain Bacteria; kingdom Pseudomonadati; phylum Pseudomonadota; class Alphaproteobacteria; order Rhodobacterales; family Roseobacteraceae; genus Ruegeria; species Ruegeria sp. CG1. Next base: position 96,176 of record NZ_JBQFRF010000010.1, read on the forward strand.
TCACTGCTTTGAAGAGATCATCAGGGAAAGCGGCTGTGTTCCGCTGGCCAACCCGCTCAAGGTAGAAAATGGCCGCTATGTCATGGATCTGGACGGGCTGGCCCAAGTAGTGACAGAGCGCACCAAGATGCTGATCCTTTGCAACCCGCACAATCCCGTTGGGCGTGCCTGGACCCACGACGAGCTAAGTGCGCTGAACGAGTTCTGCCTGAACAGGGGCATCTTTGTTCTCAGTGATGAAGTTTACTTTGGCCTCGTCAAAGCAGATCACAAGTATACTCCGTTCGCCTCGATTTCCGAGGCCGCGGCAATTAATTCAGCGACGCTGACATCGGCCAGCAAGAGTTTCAATCTGACCGGCACCAAGCATTCCTTGGTGATCATCGATAATCCCAAGTACCGCCAGGCATTCGAGCGCGGGTTGGCCAAAAACAACCTCTATTTCGGAGGGTGCATGTTTGGGCAGGCCGCGACCGAGGCCGCCCTACGCGGCGGGGACTCGTGGCGCAGGGCGTTGATGGGCTATATCGAAGGCAATCACGCCCTTCTGCGCAACACGCTCGAGAATGCATTGCCACAAATCACGGTTTTTGACTCGGACGCCACCTATTTTGCTTGGCTGGATATGCGTGGGCTGGGCCTCTCGGACGACCAAATCAATGCCATCATCGAAGAGGCGCGGATCTCGGTCACACCCGGCAAGCCGCTTGGCCCCGGTGGCGAAGGCCATATCCGTCTTAACTTGGCAACGGCCCGGATAACGCTTCAAAGCGGGCTGGACCGGTTTGTTGCGGCCTTTCAAAACCATCAGAAAACCGCCTGACAATATTTAAGGACACAAAAATGACAACAAATGCAGAAGCGCGGATCTCGGAATTGGGCCTTATGCTCCCTGAGCCCCCGAAATCTGTGGCCAACTATGTGGCCACCAAGATCTCCGGCAATCAATTGTACATCTCAGGTCAACTGTGTCTGGATATCGAGGGCACGCTTGTATCGAAAGGTGCCGTCAGTACAGGGGCAACTATCGAAGATGCCGTTGCCGCCTCGAGAGCTTGTGCAATTAACGTATTGGCCCAGGCAAGAGCCGCACTGGGATCGCTTGATCGTGTCACGGGTGTATCTCAGCTGCGTGGCTACATCGCCGCGCATGCCGATTTTGCGGATCACGCACCAATCATGAACGGGGCATCGGACCTTATGGTCAACGTCTTTGGTGATGCCGGTCGTCACACGCGCGCCACTGTGGGTGTGTCCTCGCTGCCGCTTCAGGCCAGTGTTGAAGTCGAGGCAATCTTTGAAATCGAGTGATGGCAATTCAGATTTAGCATTTTGCCAGATGATGCCAGCAGAACGCTACATTAGTTTGCTAAATCACCGTTAGCATCTTTTTGTAAAGCGCCTTTTTGCGGCTGTCCTGTTGCCCCACGACTTCGCGAATGACGTTCATTAACCATTCTCGCCCCGGATCCGGCGACACCGAGTTTTCGTACAGCAATTCGACCCTGAGGTCAGGTAGTTCTACGGGCGGAGGAAAGATTGTGAGGTCACTGTCGGGCGGCAATGCCAGCAACGTGCCTTCGCCAAACACGGTCATGATATCTGTGCCCGCCAGAACATAGGGTATCCCCATATAATAGGGCGTCACAGCAATCGTAGTGCGGCTTAATCCGATATCTTTCAACGCCCGATCCATCATGCCTGATGAGCGACCATCAGATGAAATCTGGAGATGTTGTGCATCAAGGTACCGCTGAAGGGTCATATCCTTGAGCTTGGTGTTGCCGGACCAGGCGGCGCAAACCATTCGGTCCTTGGACACAAGCTCCTGTTCAATCAACGGATCGTTCCCGGAGTAATCCCCGACGATCGCGCAATCGATCTCGCGCTTACGCAACTTCAAGGCCACTTCGAAGTTCTGTGCATGCACGACGTTCAATTTGGCCTTCGGGGCTTGGGTAATAAATTTCTGAATTAGGGCCTGCAGAACCACAACAGCGGTATAATCTGACACGCACAGCCGAAAGGTTCGCGTCGTGTACTTGGGCTCAAAATGCAGATGTTGTTCAATCGCGAGGTTTACGTCTGACAGTGCTTTGCTGATCGTCACCGATAAATCTTTTGCGCGGGGCGTTGGCGCCATTTGCCCGTCAACGCGCAGGAATAGCTCATCGCCCAAGATGTCGCGCAACCTATTCAGCGCGTGGCTGACCGATGGTTGCGTTCTACCCAGGCGCATTGCCGCTCTGGTTATACTTCGCTCGCGCATGATTGCATCGAAAACACGAAGCAGGTTGAGATCCAGTTGGTTGAGGGAAAACCCGGAAGCTGCGTTGGAATGCGTCATGCCCTGACCGTAATAGATTCTACGAATACTATATGACGCTACATGCACAGAATCTATTTTTCGAGTTGAGTGTCGATCCCGATCATGCATCGAAAATGAGGTAGTTCATTGCGTCTGCACGGCTTTGTGGCAATCTTTTGGCCAGGAGATCTCGGTGTTAATGCCATCACGGATTTTAATCGAGGGAGGCTGTCACTGTGCCCTTAATTTCTGGACGCAGATACATTCTTATGATTTTACCTCGTTTTTGTACCCTAAATTCTCGGATATCCACAGGCCACCAACAAGCAGTCGCACATACGCCCCGTGAGCGATTTACTGGATCAATTTCCCCGTTCACGTCTAACCGCCACGCGAATTATCCACAGGACGCACCGCCCGGGTTTTAATGGGATGGTCCAGTAACTAATGATATTTTCCAGAAACAAAAAGGCACAATCTTTCACTGATTTTGCTCACTTTTTTGAGCAAGCGTCCAGCAATTAAGGGCACCGCAAAAGCTGGGCTAGGTTTGGATTGTACCTGGAGGCAGTCCTGTCCAGATGTCAATCGGCTCCACCCGACCACGAAGCGTATGTTGGCCGGCTGGGTGCAATCCCATTTTCTCTGCTCGTTCGCGCGTTCGCGGATCTGGCTCCAGAAGTGCGCTGGACAGGGCAATGGCGGCGTTTTGAGATTTGGCGAACTCCTGCAGGCGACTGGCTGTGTTTACCACGTCACCGCTCACTGCGAGTTGTTTGTGGCGCTTGCCGCCGATTACACTGGTCTGGACCGGGCCCGCATGCCCACCGACCCGTATCCCGAGACCGGGCCAGTCCGGGCTTGAGCCAATCGCCACATACAGCGCATCGATGAAGCACAGCGCGCGCATAGCGTCGTCCGGACCGGGTTCTGGCAGCCCAAAGACGACCATTGCGCCATCTCCTGCAAAATGTGCGATGATCCCGTGCTGTGGCTCCACGGATTGTTCGACAAGTCCGTGGAACAGCCGTAAAAAATGGGCGGTGCCCTCGGGGCCGAGGCTCTCGGAATGCGTCGTGAAGCTAGCGACATCAACAAACAAAACAACGGCAGGCCTTGCCGTGGCTTCGAACCGGGGGTCGGCCGTATCTGCCAGCCGCTCTACGAGCAGGGGCGACTGATAGAGCGCAAGGTTCGCAGCACGCCGACGATGTTCCATGAGCCGCAGCCCGGCGCCGGCACCAGCTCCGAGCAGCAGCGAGAAGACTGCTGTGACCCCGTCCAGCCACCAACCAACGACGAATGCAGCTTGCAGCATGAGGGCCAGCACGCTGAACACTGTAGCGGTCGCCAAAACCCCTAGCCAGGGCCGGTCCAACCTTGCGGCGAAGAATCCGAGCGTGGCTGCGATCAGCGCCACTGCGATGTCCAATGACCATGTCAGCGCGTCACGACGCAGAAAACGCTGCTCGATCACGTTTGCAGCCAAAGTTGCATGCAGCTCAACGCCGGGAAAGGTAGCATCGTAGGACGTAGCGTGCCGGTCTCCGAACCCGGTTGCGGTGGCCCCGACAAATAAGATCTTGTCCCGCAGGTTTGCCTCCCCAAGCTCTGCGAAAGAATAGGTCGGGATCGTCCCTTCTTGCCCGTAAAAGTTCAGGGGGATAGCGCCCTGCCTGTCCAGCGCGACCAAGGTGTCCCCAACTGTCAGGTGCCCGCCTGTTCGGGATGATCGCAACTGCAGGTCCAGCTCATTATCCGCCGCCTTGAGGACCGCGAGGGCGAGCGGCGGATACCATGCGTTGCCGTCCTTAGTTGCCAGATACTGCGCAGCAATAAGCCGACGTGCTGCTCCATCGGGATCATGGCGCAGGTTCACATGTCCGATCGATGCCACACCGCGCAGGGTTTCAGCCGGTCCCAACGCGGGCAGCGAGTTGTCCAACTCAGGGGCTATCACAACTGAAAAATCGCCGCTCTGGAGATCTTGCAGAGATGCATCAGCGGGCGCCTCGGCTACCCCAAGTACTGCGTCTGCACCTGCCAATGCCTCAGCAAGACCTTCGTCACCCGCACGAGGATCAATCAACAGAAAGTCCAAAGCAATTGCTGCGGCATCCGCCTCTGAGGCAATCGTCACCGCCTCTGCCAAGGCTGATCGAGCCGGCGGAAACGTTTCAAGCTGTGCCATGGCAGCATCGTCAAATGCAATGATTGCGACACCCTCCGGGGGTGTCACCGGGCCGCGCCAAAAGAATCTGGCGTCGAGCAGCCTGCCTTCAACTCCCTGCCAAAACGTACTTCGGTCTCCTGGGTGCCAGATCGCGATCAACAGGCTCAACAGCAGCACGATCACCCCGGTAATGCGTCGTGCGCGTCGAAACCCGTCGCGTGCTACCATTCCGCCCCGAGAAGTGCGTCGAATTCCTCAATGCGCGCCGACCCCCAATCCGTGACCGACCCAACCTCGCCAGAGGAGGATACATCGATGCCTTTTCCCGGGCTTAGTTGCGCAACGGTGTCATCTGCAGAAACAAACACCGTGCCTTCACGTGTGAAGATGGCGCTTGCCCTGTTTTCGACTCGCATCGCCCATTCGGTGGAACGGACGGCGGCAACAGCAGAAGGGGTTCTGACCTGGACGCCGTTCCCGTCTTCCGAAGAAAAAAGGAACCCAGCGATGCCATCGATCAATCGCAGTCCAAAGGGGCGCGTTTCATGATCCAATAGACCAAGCACGTCGATCTCGCTCTCTGGGCCTATAACAACTTCAAGCCCACCAGAGCAGGCCATGGTAACCCTGGCATCGGCTTCCGTGCGCAGCTTGGCATTCAACCCCAAACCCAAACCAATGACTGCAGGTTGGGTACCTGCTCCTCGGGCAGAAACGACCGCCTGCCCTTCCGTTTGCGTTATGACACAGGTTCCCTGTGTTTGAGCGCCGACCGAACCGGCCAACCCGATCCCGGAATAAATAAGAAGGATAACAAGCAAGCTTTTTTGATTCATTGCGGCCTCGCGGCTGAAGATACTCACAAGAGTGAAGAGTATGACACGAGAGGTCAACCAAAGGCAGGCTTACGATTCTGTCGCTTGGGTGGGAAACTGCTCGATTCAATCAACGCCCGCCCTCGTCCCAGGTTTATACTGCATACGCAAAACTCACGAACTTGGGAATGTCTGCGTTCGCGTCGGAATTGGTGAAAGAATCTACAGCAGACTCTTTGATTTCGGCTGTAATAGAAACCACCCTACCCACTTTGTGCTCATAATCTGGCAGTAATGATCGTTACCTTTGCCGCATCACCAAATCCTCATTATACCTGATAAGTATCCCTTATCAGATGTGATTGATTTTGCCGCGGAATCAGCGCAGAATACAGTTCATGTGTCGGTTTTCCTTAACCACTGGACTCGCATCGGCATTGGTCCGTAACCCGTAGACCTCTGCCCCGCACCGGCAGCAAACCTTTGTCGATGCAGCACCGTAACCTGCAATTTTGTAAATATGTACCGGCACAAATTCAGTCCGAGTCTACTCGTAAAAAACCAACACAGCATAAGGCCAACCATGGAACATGGTGAAAACAAGCATGAGCAGTCTACAGGTTAGGGAAAATCGACACATGAAGCCCCCTGCCCCATACCTCCCCACTGTCTCCCCTGCCCTGTCACAGACAGACCAGGACGCGCTCACCGATCTCTATGTGCGCGGCACGCCGGAAAACACGCTCCGCGCTTATGAGCGCGACTTGCTCTATGTCACCGCCTGGAAGTCTGCGCGGTTCGGTGCGGCGTTGGACTGGCCGGAATCCGAGGCCACCGCCCTCGCCTTCATTCTCGATCACGCCCGCGATTTGAACGATGCCCCGGAAGACGACACTGCACGACAGGTGGCAGAGGCACTGATCGCGCAAGGGCTGCGCAAGTCGTTGGCCTGTCCGGCCCCGTCAACGCTGGACCGGCGCATCGCCTCCTGGTTGGCCTTTCACCGGATGAAGAACCTCCCTTCCCCCTTCGACGCGCCACAGGTGAAACAGGCCCGCGCCAAGGCGCGACGCGCCGCCGCCCGGCCCCCTACTCCAAAATCGCAACATCCGATCACCCGCGATGTGCTGGAACAGTTGCTAACCACCTGTCGCGGCTCGCGCCGTGATTGTCGAGATCGGGCAATCCTGATGTTGGGCTGGGCCAGCGGTGGGCGGCGGCGGTCGGAAATCACGGCGCTGATGCGCGAGGATGTCAGCCTGAAAGCGTTCGAAAAAGAAGGTTTGGTCTGGCTCTCGCTGGTGGAGACCAAGACCACAGCCAAGGGCGAAACCCCGCGACTGGTGCTAAAGGGCCGCGCCGCGCAAGCCTTGGTGCATTGGATCGAGGTTGGCGGGATCGAGGATGGCCCCCTGTTCCGCCCCATCTCCAAAGCCGACCGGGTGCTGAAACGTCGCCTCAGCCCGGATGCGATTGCGCAGATCGTCAAACACCGCCTGAAACTGGCCGGGCTGCCTCAGGGGTTTGCCTCACCGCATGGATTACGCTCGGGCTTTCTGACCCAGGCCGCGCTGGACGGCGCCCCGATCCAAGCCGCCATGCGCCTCTCGCTGCACCGCTCCATGGCGCAGGCGCAGAAATATTACGATGATGTCGATATAGCAGAGAACCCGGCGGCGGATCTGTTGGGGTGAATGCTTACTGATTGTTCGAAGAAGTCCAGGCTTGAGGGATACTCTGGTTGCAATGCCTATGTCTTGTCCCCTACCCCATCCGTTAGTGTGGCCAGTGCGGAAACATATCTCGACACATCGCGATGAGTCCCCAGACCAATCCACTAGCTGACGGGGCTTCCAACTTTTCCAGAGTTTATGGAGTCACTCTGCACTCCACTGGTCCTTAATCTGACAGGCTCTCGAGAACACGGGATGCGACGTGGTCATTCAAAAAAGGCATGCAATTCGTCTCACGGCAAAAAGTTCACAGCTGTGAACTTTCATGTCAACATGTAGTAGGACTCACATCCCCCTACTCTACATATAAAAAAAGGTTGACTTGAATCATTTCATCAGGTCTCTGTGGTGGTAGAGCGTAAATCGCCAATTCGAGCATACAGATGTAACCATGATACCAACCACACCCATTGCATCAACTTCCCCAGTTGATATCAGCAGCGAGATCAGTAGTCGACTGAATCTCGCAATCAAAGAACACCTTCTTGCGGCCTATGCTCCAGACTCAACAAAGCAGCTGCGCCTTTTCCCAGCTCAAGAAGTTTGCGATCTGATTGGCATCAGCCACCAGTATCTTCGCAAAGCGACTGTGGAAGGCGCCGTTCCCGAGGCCAGTGAAATCAATCACGGTCGCAGGTATTATACAGGTCTGGAAGTTTGGGAACTGCGGCAGCTTTTAGAAGCCCGCAGTAAAACTCCAGGACGATACGTTCCGCGGCGTCGCGAAGGCGAGTCACTGCAGCGAATTCAGGTGATGAACTTCAAGGGTGGCTCCAGCAAGTCCACGACATGTATTCACCTTGCGCATTACCTCGCACTGCAAGGCTTCAGGGTACTTTGTGTTGACCTCGATCCTCAAGCTTCGCTTTCAGCAATGTGCGGCCTTCAAACCGAGCTGGATGAGAGTATTGATACCGTCTACGACGCGATCACTTACCATGATCCGATTTCGATGAAGGAAGTCATCCGAGAAACTTACTTTCCTGGCCTTTCGATCGCGCCAGGCGGGCTGATGCTGTCTGAGTTTGAGGCAGAGTCGGCAAAGCTAAACAGCAAGCAGCACCCCTTCTTTGCGCGCCTTCACGACGCCATCATGTCGGTGGAGACCGATTACGATGTGGTTCTGATCGATAGCCCCCCCAGCCTTGGTTTTATCACAATGGGTGGTATGGCGGCCGCAACGTCAGTGATTGTACCACTAACTCCTTCGATGCTCGATGTCGCGTCCACCGCGCAGTTTCTCAAAATGACTTCCTCGTACATGGAGGTAATTGAAAGAAGCGGAGCAAAACTTGTTTATGATAACTACCGTCTCTTGGTTACGCGGGACGAGCCTGTTGATACACCATCTCAAACAATTGTTGCGTTCATGCGTGCCCTCTTTCAAGAGCGAGTAATGACTGCGACCAGCCTAAAAAGTACCGCCATTAGTGATGCAGCCATGCTTCAGCAATCAATCTATGAGCTGAACAGGTCTGACCTGACACGAGCAACTTACGACCGAGCCAAGACCTCGATGGATGCCGTCGGTAAAGAAGTAGAAAACATGGTTCTTGAAGCATGGGGGCGCATCTGATGGCGAAGGAGCGTAGAGCAAGAAAGCGTCATTCCAGCATGATGGAAATCGCAGAGCAAGCTACTATTGAGGTCAAAGACGCGACCCCCTCCCCTGCCCGACCAATCACGCCGGGTCTGCAATTCATTGAGGACACGTATAACGCTATTGATGAGATAGACCCCGATCTTATCGATGACTGGGGAGTGGAGGACCGGCTTGAGAAGTTCACAGCTGTGAACTCTAGAACTGACGACGACAGTGACGTCCCAAACCATTCACTTGAGCAACTGGCGGACAGCATACGAGAGAACGGTCAGCAAGTGCCAATTCAGGTGCGTCATGAACCTGGTCGAACCGGGCGCTACCAGATCATTTTTGGTCGACGTCGACTGGCTGCCTGCCGCTACCTAAAAGAAACCTACCCGGATGAAAACATTAAGATTAAGGCTAACGTTGTCGACCTCGATGATGACAAGGCCCTGATCGCCAAAGCCCTTGAAAATGCGTCCAGGAAGGACCTCACATTCTATGAGCGCGCGCGCTTTGCTACCGACATCATTGCTTCAGGTAAAAATAGGTCAGAGGTCATAACAATCATGTCTCTGACAAAGTCTGGGTTGTCCAACCTAGAGCGCATTACGAAGTCAATACCGCGCGAACTGGGTGATGCTATTGGGGCTGCGCCGGGCTTCGGTCGCACCAAGTGGATGATCTTGGTTGATGCTTTGGATCAAAAGTTGATCACACCTCGCAACGCACTCCGGGAACTGGAGAAGCTACCTCCCAGCTCCTCTTCAGATGAACGTCTCTTGGCACTACTTGATGACATAAAGAGGAAATCCGAAACACCCAGACCAAACCCCAGAATCGTCGGAGAAGGCCTAGCAACTGTTAAACAAGGGGCCACAGGGCTGAACATCAGTATTAACGACAGTGCAGCCCCCGGCTTCTCAGATTGGTTGGATGAGAACATTGAAACACTAATGAAAGAATTCCGAGACCGCTTTGAGGCAGTAAGCGGACGGAAGTAAGGAGTTCACAGCTGTGAACAAAATCAAAGGCAAGCGAGCAAAGGAGAAAAGGTAGAAAGAAATAGCCCCCGAAAGCGGTGATGCTCCCGAGGACCAAATCTTGTCTAGCAACTTGAACTTAGCTCCTCCCGAATCACCACACAAGAAAAAACACCCTTGGGTGGGCGATATTTCTTTGTCTGCTGACAAAAAGCTATGAGGACAGTAACAAATTGCGCTCCAACAGGAGCAGTCGGGTCGTTGGCCGGACAGGGAAGTAGTGCGCCAAAGTGGATGCAGCTCCGTGCTATAGAAGAAGCTCGTGAACAGCTTGGGCTGAAGGCTACGAGCATTTCTATTTTGCGAGCATTACTTTCGTTTATGTCAGCTGATCGTGTAAGCAAAATGGCCGATGACCATCACATCGCCTATGCTAGCAATGCTGCAATAGCCGAGCGAGCCCACGTGAGTATTCAAACAGTGGAGCGCCACGTCTCGAAACTGATCAAGTTGGGTATCATTCTACGCGTTACCGCCGCAAACGGCAAAAGGTGGTGCAGACGAGACGGAGCAGGGCAGGTGATGCTGGTCAGCGGGCTGTCGCTACTACCACTGGCAACCCGTCATGCGGAGTTCTCAGCCCTTGCTAGCGAGTATCGTCGTGCACAAGAAGCCCTTCAGATTCTGCGGGATGAATGCACACTAGCGCTGGCCCGACTTCAGGACGCCATCTCAGATGGTGTTCAAGACCTACTCGTTCGGGCGCGGTTGATCCTTCGTCGTCGACCGCAACAGGACGTTCTCCAGGGACTGCTGGACGAAATCAATGAGTGTGTTTCTGTGGAAAACTGCCCATCAGAAACCTGCGAGGCCATCAAATTGAGGGATGGCGACACCGAAATTGAGGGGCACAAAGAGCACTTACTGAGTCATAATAGTAGAAAAGAAGATTACTCAAAGATTCAGGTGACCCAGGATCAAATGGAGCAGGCATTTCCTCGGTTATGTTCAGAATTGAGGTTTGCACGAGACCAAGCGCATTGTGATCAACTGATGGACCAGTTAGCTGACCACATGCTGCTTGGAGAGACCTGGTATGCAATGAAATCATCACATGGACCAGCAATACGCTTCATGGTCTTAGGTTATATCTTGCAACGTGTTGAGGGAATTCAAAGCCACAGAGCGTACCTGACATCGATCATGAGCAAGATTGATCGGGGAGACATGGAGCCAACGGCAATGTTAATACCTCTAAAAACTAGGCAGGGTGGGTTAAAGAATCTCAAAACTACGTAGTGCGTCTTACAGGACAGATGTCCATCATCTCCTCTGGATTTACGAAGAGCTGTGCAACTTCAAATGCGATACTAATTAAGACACGGTTTGTCGGAGTGCAGTCAATCGCTCGAACGTGATACTCGAAGCATCGGCCACGGCTTAGGTCCCAGGACTGATTGGAAACACTAGGGCAGGGGAGTTGCATCTTCAATGCAGTTTCTATGGAGGATTTAGCGGGTAGGCAGCTTGAGTTTTCTCCACGAAACGCTGCGCAAAGGATCTGACAGCCTTGATTGTCAACAAATTGGTCCATATATTGTGGCAACAGGAGTGACCATCATGGAATTACGTGATCTTGTAGAAGACAGGATGATCTCACCGGATCGTCTGGCCCGGCATCTGAAAACCACCAAACGCGAGATTGGTGAGACTTTGGGCATTTCTCCGGAATCCTTGTCTCGGCGGAAGCGCGTAGCTTCTGTCTCAGTCCAGACGTCCTTGCGTCATCTGGTCGAGATTCTGAATACCGTCGCACCGGCTGTTGGAAGCTCGCTCATGGCCTATGCCTGGTATCGGTCTGAACCCATTGTGGGTTTTGGCGGGCGTACGCCCGAGGAAATCGTTAAGGACGGAGAAAACGCTGCTTTGAAGTCCCATATTCTGCGGCGATTAGAAGGCGGTTACGCTTGAAGCATGCCATCCGGGTGCAGCGTACTGTCATCCGTGCCGCCAAACCGCGCTGGTCGTATCTGCCGACATCGGGGGAGGGGGCTGCAAGACGGGGTGGGCGGTTCAACCCAATTGGGCAACCAGCGCTCTATACGTCGCTGTCACATGAAACAGCCGCGCGCGAGGTGCGTTTCAGCCTGAACCAAGAACCCTATACATTTTATTTTCTAGCGGTTGATTGCCATCATATCGTGGATCTAACCAGCCGGGATACCAGGCAGGCATTGGGCATCTCATGGGAGGATATCGCCAATGACAACTGGGAATCCGAGATGCACCAAGGGTTGGTTCCATCAACCCACGTTGTTGCAGACAGACTGAAGGGCGATGGCTACTCAGGTGTCCTAGTGAACAGTTTCGCGTCGGGGGCGACGCCTGATGACATAAACCTCGTTCTTTGGGGCTGGGATGCCGTTGACGATTTGCCGTCCAGTCGACCAAATGCGGTGATGGTCCTTCACCGTGATGATCTACCGAACAGTGATGTATCTTGGCAATGAATCTCGGTCCCTAATGACAAGAGCTTTACTATGGCCCGAAAACCCGCTCATTCCATTGATAGGCTGAAAAGAGCTTAGCGTAAAAAAACGGGCGCGGATCGTGCTGGAAGATCGTAGATGTACCTGCGCTGCGCTCGCAACATACTGTTTTTCCAAAGAATCGGGCGGAAAGTGTGAATTCGCCGCTCTGCGGCGAGGGCTTTCAGAAACCGCGAAAGCGGACCTTCAACGCCACGAAACGAGTTCAGTCCTGTTTCGCGACAGTTCTTCAGGATCGCGGATCTTCTTGCTCTCGCGATATGAACGCGACGCTAGGCCAAAGCAGACTTTTGAAACCCGATCAAGCCACATTCTTGCTGCACGTCATTCGAACAACTGTTACCCTTCGAGAAAACACTAGGAAGTATCGATTTGAGCAGTGAAATCGCAAGCCAGGGCAGCCTGTTTACATCCGATTTTTTGACCGATACCATTCAGGGCGTTTCCGAGTGGAATATCCTTAGCGATGCTGATCTCGACCAGTTCGGCGCGTCTCTTCGGTTAGTCTTCGAGCGTTTCCCGATTTCCCAGACACCCAATGAAAGCCAGACCGAAGATGATTTGATCTGGCCGATCCTTGAAGCGCTTGGCTGGACTCAATCCCTTCGTCAGCAAAATCTATCACCGCGCGGGCGCGAAGACGTGCCCGATGGTTTGCTCTTCGATAGCGCAGAGACGAAAGCCAAGGCGAACAGCTTTCCTGAAGAGTGGAAGCGCTACGAGTTCGGCCGCGCCGTGGTCGAATCCAAGAGATGGGCACGTCCCCTTGATCGCCGCTCTGGACGGCGTGGAGAGGAAACCGCCCCGTCAACCCAGATGCTCCGCTACTTGCGTCGCATCGACGACATCACGGGTGGCACGCTCCGTTGGGGCATTCTTACCAACGGCTCTAAATGGCGGCTCTACTTCTCAGGTGCGCGGTCTGTGTCTGAGCAATTCTTCGAGCTCGACATTGCCGCGATCCTCGACCTGCCAGGGCACTCTGACGGGCTCTTTGCCCTCAATGAGGCCGATCGTCTTCACTGGTTGAAAGTCTTTTTGCTGATCTTCCGGCGCGAGGCGTTTGTCCCAGCGGGTGCTGACCCTCGCACGTTCCACGAAAAGGCGCTCGAAGAGGGGAAATTCTACGAACAGCGCGTTGCGGAAGACTTGTCCAATAAGGTTTTCGGGGAAGTATTCCCGGATCTGGTGCGCGCGATCGTCAAGGCCGCGCCTGTGGCCGACTTACAGGCAGTGCGCGAAGCCGCACTAATCCTGCTCTACCGTCTCTTGTTTATCCTGTACGCCGAAGACCGTGACCTCTTGCCTGTCAAAGACACTCGCTATGACGATTACGGGCTACGAAACAAGGTGCGCCTTGATGTCCAAGAACGCAAAGACAAGAACGATGTCTTCTCGGAAACCGCCGCGCGCTATTGGGGCGCAATGGCCGATTTGTTCATTGCAATTGACAAGGGAGACGCCTCGATCGGCTTGCCACCCTATAATGGCGGTCTTTTCGACCAGGAGCGGCATGCGATCTTGACCAACATCCGCATCTCCGATGCGGTTATGGCGCGCGTGATCGACGCCCTATCGTTTGAGGTGACGCCCGAGGGCCGAAAATACATCAACTACCGCAACCTTTCGGTCCAACAACTTGGCTCGATCTATGAGCGGCTTCTCGAATACGAGGTGACGCGCGATGGCGAAGACATCACCGTTCAGCCGAACATCTTCGCGCGCAAGGGATCGGGCAGCTATTACACACCCGACGACCTGGTGCAGCTCATCTTGACCGAGACCCTAGAGCCGCTTGTCGAAGAGCGCAAGGTTGCATTTCGGGACAAGATCACAGAGCTGGGGCAGGGGGACTTACCCGACCATCGCAAGATCGGCCAGCTCAAGCGTCTCGATCCTGCAACCGCGCTTCTTGACCTGAAAATCTGCGATCCTGCTATGGGTTCCGGCCACTTCCTTGTTAGTCTTGTCGATTTTATGGCCGACCAGGTGATCACCGCCATGGCCGAGGCTGAGCTCGACACGCCCGAGGAATGGGGCGACTACATTTCCCCATTAGGAGAGCGGATCGACACGATCCGCAACACCATCCTTGCCAATGCCGACGAACGGGATTGGACGATCGACGAGGAACAGCTCGACGATCGCCACATCATTCGACGTATGGTGCTCAAGCGCTGCATCTACGGTGTGGACAAGAACACGATGGCTGTGGAGCTCGCCAAGGTGGCGCTGTGGTTGCACACTTTCACCGTTGGAGCGCCGCTATCCTTCCTCGATCACCATCTTCGCTGTGGCGACAGCCTCTTTGGTTCTTGGGTGAAGAAGGGTATCGACAAGGCCGCGACCTACGGCACGCCGCTCTTGCTGCATGAGCCCATGAAGCGCGCCCTGCGGGCAGCGTCCAAAATGCAGATCGTCGAGGGGCTGACAGACGCCGAAATTGCCGAAGCGCACCGATCGGCTGACGTGTTTGCCGAGATCGAGGACATGACCGCGCCGCTCGATGCGCTTCTAAAACTGATTCATGCAATCGACTGGCTCGACATTAGGGGCAAGGAAAAGAAGATTGCGATGCAAGCTTTCTTCGATGGCGAGTTTGGTGATCCCCTCGATATCGTCTTGGGCAAACAAAAACTTACTAGACCCAAGGCAAAGGCTGCAGACGAGACCCTCAAAGGGCGCATGAGCGCCGCTGAAAAATTCGATCTGTTTTCTGGTATTTTTGCGCAAGCGCAGGTTCTCATTGCAGAGGAAAACTTCCTCAATTGGCAAGTGACCTTCCCGGGCATCTGGTCTGATTGGGAAGAAGACGAGCTGACCGGCGGGTTTCATGCCGTGATCGGCAACCCGCCATGGGATCGAATGAAGCTGCAACAGGTCGAGTGGTTTGCCGAGCGCCGCCCTGAAATCGCCATGGCCGCACGCGCGGCTGACAGAAAGAAGATGATCAACGCTCTCGAACAAGCGGGCGATCCCTTGGCACAGGACTACGCTAAGGCGTCAGAGCGTGCAGAGGCTGGCACACGCATGGCGCGGAAGGGCGGGGATTACCCCTTACTTTCCGGTGGTGACGTGAACCTCTATTCGCTCTTCGTCGAGCGTGCCACGACCGTGGTGAGGCAAGACGGACTGATTGGTCTGCTCGTCCCATCCGGGATCGCATCAGACAAGACCGCCGCCAAGTTCTTCAAAGGCGTGGCGACGGAAGGGCGACTGAAGTCACTCTATGACTTCGAGAACCGGCGCACACGTTATGATTTGAAGCCTTTCTTCGAGGACGTGGACAGCCGCTTCAAGTTCTGCGCGTTCGTGGCAAGTCCGTCACCAACGGAAGAGGCCGCGCGCTGCGCGTTTTTCCTACAAGCGGTGAGCGAGCTTGCAGACCCAGACACATGCTTCTCCCTCAACGCCGAGGACTTCGCGCGTGTGAACCCGAACACAGGCACTGCGCCGATTTTCCGATCGAAGCGTGATGCTGATCTGACGACGGTCATCTATGGCAATGCTGTGCCCTTGGTCGATAGGTCTTCCGGCACGGAAGTGAAAACATGGCCCGTGCAATACCTGCGCATGCTAGACATGACGAACGACTCTAACCTGTTTCGCACTCGCATGGAGCTCGATGATCAGGAGGGTGCGTACCCTCTCGGCGGCAACACGTTTGGAAGCGCTTCAGGAAATTGGCTACCTCTTTATGTCGGGCGAATGATTCATCAATTCGATCATCGTGCGGCATCGGTTGAAGTGAACGAGTCAAATCTGCACAACGCGGCGCTGAGCGGAGCGGTGACTGAAGAGCAAAAGGCCGATCCGGACTTCGTTCCCACTCCTCAATATTGGGTGCCGGAAAGCGAGGCCGATCTGCCGTCCGGCGTTGAATGGATGATCGCCTTTCGGGATATCGCTAGGGCGACCGATGCACGAACGATGATAGCAGCAGCAATCCCGAAAGCGGGTGTCGGGAATACAGCCCCCCTGATCCTCTGGAATGATGAAGAACAGCGGGCCGAAAACAAAGCGCTTCTCCTGGGGAATCTTGGCGCGATCTCATTGGACTACGTGACCAGGCAGAAAGCTCAAAGCACGCACCTGAACTGGTACATCGTCGAACAGCTTCCAGTGATCGCACCGAGCAAATTCGGCAGCGTACGTTTCGGAGCGAAGAGCGCGGCCGAGGTTGTCCGGCAGTCTGTTCTTGAGCTCACCTACACTGCCCATGACATGGAACCATTTGCACGGGACATGGGGCATGTGGACGAGGACGGAACCGTGAAACCACCCTTCACTTGGGACAAAGAGCGCCGCCTTGTGTTGCGCGCCAAACTCGATGCCGTTTTCTTCCACCTCTATGGCATCACCGACCGAGATGACATCCGCTACATCTACTCGACCTTCCCGATCGTCGAGCGTGAAGAGAAAGCCGCCTATGGCGGCAAATACCGCTCTTGTGATCTGTGCCTCGCCTACATGAACGCGCTCGCCGCCGGAAACCCGGACGCGGAGATTAAGCTATGAGCAACGTCAATGTCAGACGGGCGGTCGAGAACATTCGTTCGGGAACAAACATATACACCCCGCTTGTCGAGACCATCGTGAATGCTATCCAGGCGATCGAAGCGGGATCAGCCGAGAAGGGGCTTGTCGATATTCTGGTGAAGCGGTCGAACCAGCAGGAGCTTGAGGGTGGATAGCCGCTAAGAGATCACCAATAGGTCCGCATTCTTGCTAGCTCGTCCCTTATTCCAATCTCAATCCGCTGCAGAACTGCTCGCACCCGTTT
>NZ_JBQFRF010000011.1:0-60650 GCF_056537265.1 Ruegeria sp. CG1
CAGCCATGAAGTCGGCCTGCTGGGTTGTAAAGCGCCGCGCGAGAAACGCGGTGATTTCGCCGTTGCGGGTTTTCTTGCCCAGATCGCGGAATGCCTTGAAGGCTTCGATGCTGCCTTTCCCAGCCATTTCCTGAAACTGGTTGTAGGCTTCCTCTGCTGCCTCATCCCGCTCACCGCCAAGACGCGGATCAAGGTCAAACTGGTCGTCAATCTCGGGCGTGTTGTTCTCCGCTCCGCCGTAGCCGAACCCGAACAGGCTGGTGTAGTGACCGGATGCCGGTGTCGCATAGAAGGCAAACAGGCTCAGAACATATTCGGGCTTGTCCAGCATGGCCGTCTGAACAGCCGCCAGCCGGATCGCTTTCATGTCGTCGATGAACTTCTGCGAGAATGCCGGTTTCTCAGCTTCCGGCGCGGTGGGCTTAGAAGGTTTTGAGGGGGCTTCGATGAACTCCTGTTCAATAGCCGCTTCCTGATCCTCGGGCTTAATGAGGCCACGCAAAGCAGAGATTTCGCCATTGTGACGGACAAAAACCATGATCCCTGCAATCGCTTTCTGCTCTGGCTCATATTCACCATCCAGAACCTTTTGCAGAGCATCCAGTTCGGCTTGACCGGCTTCATCCAGCGCATCGCCTTCTTCAAGCTCGGCCAGTTCGTCAAACCGCTCGGTCTGTTCCTCGGTCAATACACCTTCAACCACTGGTGTTTGGGCAACCCCGTGAGCATCCCGAACTTCGTAGAAATAGGGATTGCTGTCGTCGGTGGTCATGGCCCATGCCCAACCTTCCGCCTCGCGCAGCTTTTCGGCTTCGGCGTCCAGCTTCTCAGAATACAGGCGTTCCAGCAATTCAGGGTCTTTGAACAGGGTTTCATTCTGGAACAAATCGCTGGTGACGGTTCCGCCAGCTTCTTCAAAGGCATCCTGACCAACAAACTTTGCTTTGCGGTCTGTGTTGCGCACGGATTCCGGTGTCAGGGCTTGGCGCACATAGTATTCATTGTACAACCGCCCGGTCTTAACACCTTCCAGTGCTTCAAGGATTTTGGCCTCGTCGTCACAGATGGTCATAGCCTTGGCGATGCCTTGGCTGATTTCACCGGCTTTCACGGCATCCAAGACAGGATCAGGCAGATCGGCCAGCGCGAGGCGGCGGCGCACATGCGCCTCGGTCACGCCGAATGCGTTGCTGATCTTGCCAACAGAAAGGGATTTCGCGGCCATTTTCCCGTAGGCGCGAACCTCGTCAATCGGGTCCAGTTCTTCGCGGGCTGTGTTCTCGGCATTGGCCCATTGCTCGGCCACAAAGGGGTTATCGGTGATCTTGACCGGCACCTGCGCCAAATCGGGGCGTTCGGTCACAGCGATGTTGAGGGCGCGGAAACGGCGACCACCTGCGACGATGCCGACTTTACCGTCCTTATCGCGCAGACCGCTCAAGTTCTGGATTAGGCCGCATGTGACGAGGCTTTCTGCCAGCAGGGCAATGCCTTCGTCGGCTACTTCCTGACGCGGGTTGATTTCAGACAGGTGCAGATCGGACAGTGCAACGGTTTCGATGATTTCCGGTGCGGTGAATGTTTCGAGTTTGCTCATTGGGCAAGTCCTTGTCTCAAAGCTAAGTTTTTGTTATTGGTGCCCCACCCCTTGCGGGGTAGAGCGAGGCCGCTTAGGCGGCAGCTTGAGTTTTCAAGAAGGCGAGGCCGATCTTGGCGGAGAGACCTCCCTTTTTGATCAGCGCATAGGCTTCACGCTTACGCTGTTCGATCATTTCAATGCTCATGGTGTTCACCTCCTTTCGTGCGCAAGTTGCGCATTGGCCGTTTCAGAACCGGACTATTCGTCCACGCTGAAAATGACCATTTCATCCTCGACCGTGTACGGCACGGCCTTGGACAAAAGCTGTTCGATGGCGGTGGCTGGGACAGATGGGAAGCTCTGGCACATGCTGTTCAGCAGGACCGGACGATCATCTGCGAAGTGATACCCGTTGATGGCCCATGCAATTAGACCGGGGGTATGAACCAAATCCGATGATCCAAGACGATATTCAGTCATGACAACTCTTTCTTTCGTGGCGATGCGGTTGCCGATGTTTCCCGGCTATCCGCTAATGGGCGCGACCTTCTGATCTGTTAGCTGATAGATGGCCCGCATCTATCGGCTGGCAGAACAGGAGGGCGAAGCCCTGCCTGTGGCCTGGGGCGGGACTGTCACGGGGTCGGAGTGGCAAAAAAATGGGAGGGAACCGCGCGCTTGCGCGTGGGAGGAACCGGTTTTTTTGACATGGAGACGACGCGCACCGCGCGGCGCTTGCCCCTTGACCGACCCGACACAGGATGCGGGCGGATCGGGATGATGGGACCGGCCTGCCGGTCACAGCAGCCCCACTATTGGATAATGCCAGGGCCGGGGTGAGCGCGCTTTAGCGCGTCGATCCCCTGCCCTGTCCAATAATCAATGCGAGCCGCGCACCGCGCGCGGATCTCCCAGACCTATTGCAAAAGCGGGCGTTACCCTTTGGGCCGAGACAAGCATGTCCTGGCGACCATTTGGCCTCGGTTAAGCTGGCTCGGGACGAGACAGATTCACCGCTACCCGGGCCGAAGGGAGAAAGGACGTGATTGGTTCGGGTCGGAGGCCGGTGTGCCGGCGTCCGACTAGCACGCGGTCACGCGCCCATAGGCGCGGGATTTGCCCGGAACTATGGCTCCCGGCGTTTGGCCGTGAATGTGATCTTGATGACGATCAAGTTGACCTCGATGCTGAGGCTCAAGTCGATCTTTTGAAGCTGTTTTCTCACTGCTCTAAGGCGACGAGCTGCCAGCCTGCGAAGCTGTTTTGATTTTTTGCGAATGTATTTCATGTCTGTCTCCTGTTGAAAATTCGCGCTCACGGACACGGCGGGAAAGCAGACTAGTCAACACGCGCGGCACGCGCCCCGAAGAGCTTGGTGTTTACTGGTCTGCGCGGCGTGTATTTTGGCCGCTTATTTTCATCGGGACAGATCTAAGACAGGCGCGCGAAAAACAGAGGTTCGCAATGGAGGGTGCGACCTGGGGCTGAGTGTAGAAATCAGAGGTTTGAGAGAATGGCAGTCGGCCCAGACTCGCGGCAACGATCGGGCCGACTCGCTCATAAGAGCGTTTTTGCCGATTGCCGTCGGCTTAGTGCAGTTAGCACGGGTTCTGCAGAGGTTAAAGGCGATCCGCTCCGGCCGCGATGGCGGCCCCGCGCGCGGGCAGCGCGCGGTCCTGGCTAATCGGGGCAATTGGCCCCGGTTCGCCGGGACACCAAAACCGATTGAGCTGGTTAGCTTGGATTGGGATTTGCTGGGCCGTAATGCGTGCCCGCCTCAATTAAGCAGCCATCGCGACCGCTGAGCCATGCCCGATGAACTTGGGACCGGGCAAAAAAGCGGCGAAGTGGCCGGGGCATTATCCAACCACTGTAACCCGCCAGATTGACCCGATGATAAAGCCGGGTCATCACAGACCCGCTGCCTTTCGCAGTGCTTCATTCATTCGGCTTTGCCAGCCTTTGCCATCGGCTTTGAACGCCTCCAATACTTCAGGGTCCAAACGGATGGTTGTAGAAACCTTGGTAACTTCGGCTTTGGGCCTGCCGCGTGAAACCGGGGCCTTGGCTAACCTTTCAGTCCAATAGGGTTGCGACAGGTCCGGCAGATCGTCGTCAGCTTCATCGCCCAAGTACGGGGCCGTATGCTTTTTGCTCTCGTTCATTGGCTTTCCTCATGCTGATAATTCGATGCGACGTGCCGCGCGGCGTCCAAGCCACAACAACCATTCGACCACCTAAGAACCCGATGGTGATGTTGCGTGTTTCGCCATAGTCGCGGCGGTCATCTTCAACCGTTATATGTGCGTCCTCAAATACTTCCCCGGCTTGCGCCATATCCAAACCGCGAGTTTCAAGGGTCGTCTGGCGTTTCGCTGGGTCATATTCGATCTTCATATATTGTTACTACACTAAATAGGTTCAAGGCGCAATATTTGTTACTACAAAAATAGCCTAATTGATGGGTTTCAGAGGATTGCGCGTCGCGGTCGCAACGCGCAAAACACTGTTAAACTTCCTTTCCGTCATTGTCGAACCGGCGCACAAGCTGAAAGTCTATGAAGCCAGACGAAACCAAGTCCGCAAACTGTGCGCGGGCTTCGTCTGAATCGGCGTAGGTTTCTGGGTCCGTTCCATCCGGCAAGTCGATTTCGAAAAACTGAATTGCATCGCAAGCGATACTGACAATTGGTTTTGTAGACATCGGCTTTCCCTCAGCGGCGGATTCTGATGATTTTCGTGTGAACGCTGGCCGTCGAAAAAGTGTTTGGCGGCAAGGTTTCGAGTTCTTCGGCCTCGTCGTGGTGGAATGTGACAGGGACCAGGGCAACAAGGGTTGCCGGTTCGTCATGCCCACCCTGCCCTAGCAGGGACAAAGCCGCCTCGATGTGGGCGCGTACCTGCTTAAAAGGCGGGTTCATGATGATACGGGGAAACTGCGCGCGGCCTCTGACTTCCTCCGCATACTCAAGAAAACAACGGTTGATCGTGGGGCCAATGGCGCGCAGCTTTGCCGCAAGCGTGTTGTGGCGCTCGATCATAGTTAATTCGCAAGTGCTGTGACCTGATCCAATCAGCGCCTTTGCGAGCTGGCCGGTCCCGGCGCTTGGCTCCAATGTCAGATAGTCACCTTGCGGCCCGAGATAACCAACCATCCGCGCGGCTACAGGATCGGGCGTCACGTGGCATTCGGTGAACTTGTCAACGGCGATAACCTCGGGGGCCTTCAGCTCGTCCAGTTGGGGCGCGTCATGCCGCACCCTAACCGGAATGGTTAGGGGCTTGTTTGGGCGGTAGTAGATGCTTGGCCGTTTCTGAGTCATCGTCCCAGCCTTTCAACTTCAAGGGCGTTCGTGGCTTGGTTGACTATCCGTTGCGCCGTGTTTGCCTCGATTCCGGTCTCCATCAAACGGCGCATTGTGACCGCCTTGCCCAGAACGGACAGGCGCGAAAATCCCTCTTGAACGTATTCCATCGGGTCAGCTTCAACGATCTGGCATTCGCCCTCTGTGTGACCGTGTTTGATGGCCTTTTGCCGCATCCCCTGCAAATTTTCGGGCAGGATTGCCGCGCCCTGAGTGAGCGCGACAGCGTAGGTGTAAAGGTGGGTTTCCCAATGACGGGTCATTGTGCAATTTCCTCGTCAAAATCGGCAGGGGCGTCATGCTGCTTTTGATCGGTGATAAGGATAGCAGCCCACCCAGCCGAGAAACGCGGCCCTTCGTGGTTCGGGTTCGGTGCGATCCGCACCCGGAAAGCGCCACAAGCTGAAAGCCGCGTTCCCCTGTAGTCGGTGCCAATCTTGGCAAAATCGGCCTTGGTCATTTCCACCTGCGGAACAAACTCGACTGTTCTATTCCACGGGTTGCGAACCAAAAATTTGCCGCTCTGCGCTTTGAAATTCAGAATAGGCGGTTTTGCCGGTTTCTTTTCGGGCGGCACGTACCCGCAAGACTGCATCAAGTCGCGCCACTCGTCGGCGGATAGCTCGACGGTGCTGCCATCGGCCACATGAGCGGGCAACGGGGCGTCACATTCCACAGAAAACAGATCGTCATCGACCTTTTTCCCCTTTGGTTTGTCTGCGCCATGTTCGCGGACAAACATTTGCAACAGGGTCGGCGTAATCTCACCTTCAAAACGTGGCACATCGCCCAGCATTTCGCGTTCATATGAAAGGCGGTTCAAGGTGTGAGTGATCCAGCGGGACAGGTTGTCATTCTCGATAGTGCGTTTTGCAGCCTCGATGCACTGCGCGCGGGCCTCTACCGGTGTGGTCTTGCCGTCTGCGACTGCCGAATAGAGACCATAAGGCACCGAAGTGCTGCGGCCCAGTATGAAGCTGATTTGCTTGTCAGTGGTCGCGCTCTCCCACATTGCCAAGGCTTTATGCGCAGCGTTCAACCGGCGCTGAAGGTCGCGCAGCTCGGCCAGTAGTTTCTTGATCCGGCGCGCGCGCACCTTGGGGTCATTCTTCCGGTTTGCATGACGCTCGACACCTACCGCGCGATATTGCCAATAACCGATAGCGCCATGAGCTTTAACGGCTTTGTCCATTGCGTTGTGCATCCGCTCTTGAGTCTTGCGGGCTTTGCGCTCGGAGTGATGCCCGACAAGGATAGGCTGACCAAATTCGAATGCGCGGGACAGTTCGTCAGCGGCCCGGTGAAATGCGTTTGCCTGTTCGGCGCGTTTCTGTGCGATCCCGTCCAGGCGATCCGCTTTGATCTGCGCCCGTTCGGCCATTGTGGTTTCTTCGGGTTCAATCTCGCCTGCCAATTCAAGCGCAAGGTTTTCGCGGGCAACGGTCCACATGGGGGCAACGAACAATTCCTGTTTAGGTGCCCACTTGAAGCCTGCGGCTTTGACGCGCTCGTATGCGTCGGCGTCCAACCGCTCCGAGGCATACAAACGGATTTTGTTGTCCTCGGGGGAGTAAGTTGCAGTGATATTAATATCAAAATCAGCCATTCGTGGCGTCTCCTTATCGTGGCGATGCGGTTGCCGATGTTTCCCGGCTATCCGCTAATGGGCGCGGCCTTCTGATCTGTTAGCTGAAAGACCCCGTGTCTTTCGGCTGGCAGAACAGGAAGGGCAGAGCCCTGCCGGTGGCCTGGGGCGGGACTGTCACGGGGTCGGAGTGGCAAAAAAATGGGAGGGAACCGCGCGCTTGCGCGTGGGAGGAACCGGGTTTTTTGACATGGAGACGACGCGCACCGCGCGGCGCTGGCCCCTTGACCGACCCGACACAGGATGCGGGCGGATCGGGATGATGGAACCGGCCTGCCGGTCACAGCAGCCCCACTATTGGACAATGCCAGGGCCGGGGTGAGCGCGCTTTAGCGCGTCGATCCCCTGTCCTGTCCAATAATCAATGCGAGCCGCGCGCCTCGCGCGGATCTCAATTCACCGTTTGCGTGGTCTTATCAGAAAACAAGAGCACGCGTGTTACCCTCTATCGGCAGAAACACCATATGTGGTATTTGGCTGCTCAACACCCACAATATACTTGCTTTTGAACCCCTTTTGTTCTAGTCTTTAGCGACGCTGCCAAAGGGAAGAACACATGTCCGGATCTGCCAGTTCAGAAACACAGACAGCACTGCCTGCAACGGCCAAGCAACTTGCCTATGCACGCAAGTTGGCAGAGCAACAAAACGTCGTTTTGCCATGGGAAATCCAGCAAGATCGGCGCGCGATGAGCCAATGGATCGACACGCAGAGATCAGCACCTCGCGTTCGCGATACAAGGCCAAGCTCGAAGCAGGTGGCATTTGCGGAACGCATCGCCCGGATCAAGCGCAGTCCTGTTCCGGACGAGTGCTTTCGGGATCGCACTCTGATGTCCCGCTGGATCGATAGCAACAAACCTTGAACAATATCGCGTTGGTTTGGCACCTTTGGCGTTGCCTTGCCACGTTGGAAGAACCTCAGATGCGGTGCTTTCACACATGCCTTGCTGCGTACCGTTCCATTGAATAAGCCGCATCATCTAACCATGGGATCAATCGCCTATGCTCCAACCGGAACATAGCCTCGGCGACGTTTTTGTCTTTCAAGTATATGGAGCGCGTCAGCAGCCTGGGCTTCGTCATCGTACGTCACCATCATGGCTTGCCCGTTTGTGCCAATACGTCCCCAGGTGCGAAGAACGGAAACTTCACCAAACAGCGTCGGCTGCAACTCTATTCCGTAGAACCGTGCCATGTTGACGTCAGGGTCTACATGGATCAGGTGGACAGGTGTGGTGTCTGTCAGCTCCATGCTCCCAGTATTGCTTGGCACAGCCCAGCTGTCCAATGACAATGCGATATCTATTCGCCGGGAGCGATTCATACCCGCGATGTGAGGCGGCACGGGTTTCACCCGGCCTCATCAATCTGGTTGCACCATATGCGAGTTGAAGATATTTGCATGCCCTCCAGGCGCCGGATCAGGGTTGACGAACCCGCCCCTTGTCGCGTCCGCTGTGGTTATGGACGTAGATGAAAACAAAGTGGATGAGGCAGTCCTGGCGCTGCTCTGGTTGACGCTGCATGACGAGCGCCGCGCATGGAAAGGCTTTGACTGGGACGCGCTTGACCGCCTGCA
Organism: Ruegeria sp. CG1; assembly: GCF_056537265.1. Lineage (NCBI taxonomy): Bacteria > Pseudomonadati > Pseudomonadota > Alphaproteobacteria > Rhodobacterales > Roseobacteraceae > Ruegeria > Ruegeria sp. CG1. The sequence goes on from NZ_JBQFRF010000011.1 coordinate 8,171, forward strand.
CCGGAAGGGGTTGATCCTGGATCCGGTTGGAAAGGCAAAGTCGGTAGTGTTGACCGATCAAGGCCTGCACCGATCCAAAGAACTTTTCACAGAGCTTTTTGGGCGGGAGCCAAAGACATAGCCTTCGCCGTGACGAGACCCTCTATGTAACGCAGTTCCGCACAAGCTTGTGGTCTGGCTGGCGGTTGCAATCTGCGCTAGATCGCCTCTGTCCGGTAAACAGGGAGAAGCTGAAAATGACAACGGGGAACGATCTTGGTGGGTTCATTCGGTTTATCACCCGTGACGAGATTTGGCACGAGCGGCTCGCGGGTGTGTTGGACGAGCATTTTCTGCCAAGTCTCGAAGCCTTTGATCTCGATTTCGAGGATCTGGGCGACCTGCTGGGCGAGGATTGGCCAATGGTTCTGTGTGGCGGTGGCCTGGAAGACTTGCTGGGCAGGACATTCGGACCGGACGCCGAAAACGCTGTAGATGCCTATCTGAAAGGGAGCGGTTCCAAAGAGAGTGCGCAGACCCGCGCCTATATCGAGGGTTTGCGGGACGCGCCGATCAGCCTTTATGAGGTGAGCGAGATAGACCCCGGCAAATCCATGGTATTGCGCGACCTGCTTTCGGACGCAGAGCCGGTCACCGTCCGGGAACACAGCGCAACGCAGATGCTACAGCGATGGGATCGCATCGCAGCTCGGGTTGTCGCGCAGGGGGGTCATAACGTGATCTCGGGGGCTCTACTGCCCTTTGAGCCGGACACCGTGGCTTTTTTTGAAGACGGGCTCCGCTCCGTGTTGAAATTGAACCCCGACGATGAGCTGAGACTGACACAGGATCAGCTACACCGCTCCGCACCCCTCTTCACCAATGCCTGGCTCTTCGCACATCTGCCGAACCTGCTGGACCCGGAACCACCACAAATCAGCAACAGCGATGGTGACGACCTGCTCTTTCATGAGATGCGCTTTCCCCTCGCCAGCAAGGTGACGCAAAGCCAGGTCTCGCAAAAACTGTCCCAGTCTGCAGAGCTCGTGATCTCTGGTCAGAAGGATTGGACCTGGCTTGCCGTCGACATCCCGGCCGGCAACAAGCGCGGCACCGGCCTCGAATTGGACAGGTCAATGTCAGGGGCGTCCGTGCTTGGGTCCCTGAACCTGAAAGGCAAAACACTCACGCTTTCTGTAAATTCTGCAGCGCGCGCCGCACGCGGCGAAGCCCTGGTCCGGGACCTACTGGGGGATCTGGTGAAGTCACCGCTGACATCAATCCAGACCGTCGAACAGATGATGGCGGATGACAGCCTGGAGAGCGAAGTGGCAGAAGAAGAGGACATCCCCCCTGCCCTTGCCCATCAGATTGCCCACGAACATATCGACCATCACTACCGTGACACGCTTGATCAGCCGATCCCGGCCCTGGATGGCAAGACCCCGCGCCAGGCCGCTCGCACCACGGCGGGCAGGAAGAAAGTCATAGACTGGCTGAAGACAATCAAAAACCGCAGCGCGCGCCAGACCGGCTCTCCTGTTGCAGACTATGATTTCAGCTGGATGTGGGACGAGCTCGGATTGTCAGACTACCGAAATTGGACCAGCGATGGTTCTTGCAAAAACCGTTCCAAAGCTTCGCCTCCAGAACCCATCGACTAACCCATGTTTTCCCGGCTGCGTCTTGCAGATATGTGGCAAGGGTTATGCTGTCGCTGCGCGTCCAGATGGTTTGCCTCGTGACAGCTGGGGCACAACAAAATTTCAGTCTCCGTGGACACACCGGTTTCATAATCGAAACAGTACTCTTGACCACATATCTCCAGCACCTCTCCACGCTTGGCCAGTTCCGAACTTGTCACCTCACAGTGATGACAAATTCCGTCCAAGAGAGCTGATTGGAGTTCAGAAAGAACCACTGTTTTCTGAAAATTGCACACTCTGTCAATCATAACCGCTTCAGGCTTTCACAAAACGGTGAATAGAGAAAGCTTGTGAAACAAGAATTCAAGGGAATGTGACATAGCCCAATGGGTTCGAGATTTAGTTTCGCCGATCATTGCCTGTAAGCTGCGCGGCGCGTCGAACTTTCACGTCAGCCGCCATCCGGCAACAGACCCGCGTGCATCAATATACAATCTGGGCTAGCCCTCCCAGCGAAACGCGTCGTTGTCCGCCTTCACCCGACCAATAGACGGCAAAGCGAAGTGGTTTCCCAGCACAATACATCCTGTTTACGAGGCGCTTTCCAACAGTTTCCGACGGGATGTCACGGCCATCTCAGCATCGGAATCAAACGTAAAATGCCACTCGGGATGCCAGCACTGGGCGGTTGTATGGATTGCATCACCTGTTATCAGAGCGCACCGGTCGCCACTGGTGATTTCGACCGAGACATGGCCGGGTGTATGGCCTGGCGTGGGGATCAGAGTGACGGAATACACCCTGTCGCAGTCCTAAGGTACACAGGAAGCCCGAGACAATGTAGGTTTCTTGTGCAGAGGTAACGGCAATAGGCGTGGATCAGAATGGCGCGACAGTTCCCACTCGAAGGTGACAAGACCTTTCTGGTTTACGCCGGCACTGGCACCGACCTGATATTCAATCATGGAGTCGAGCTACCCGGTTTCGCGTCGTTTCCATTGCTGGAAGAACCTGGCACCAGGGCAATACTGGCCGGTCAAATGCAGGCTCTTGTCGATCTGGCCCGTGAAATGAATGTCGGATGCATCCTTGATGCGCCCACATGGATGGCGAACGCCGACCGGGCAGCGCCCTTGGGGTACGATGCAGAACGGCTCGTTGAGGTGAACAAAGATGCGGTTAGTCTAATGGAAGACGTGCGCCAAGCTGCCGCTCGCGACGATGTACTGGTGTCGGCCTGTATCGGCCCGCGCTATGATCCTTACGCCGACATCCCGCCGGGAACCGTCGAAGATGCACGTCAATACCACGCCGCTCAAATGCACAGCCTGAAGGACACAAGCGTCGATCTGGTCACCGCTTATACATTCAACCGTCCAAGCGAGGCCGCAGGATGCATTCTCGCCGCTCGAGACGCTGAACTGCCGATCATTATGTCTCTGGTTGTTGAAACAGACGGGTGCCTGGCAGACGGAACCAAACTATTGGACGGCATAGACCAAATCGACGCGGCAACCGACTCGGCGGCGCTGTTTTTTATGGTCAACTGCGCTCACCCTACCCATTTCGCCGGAGCGATTGGCAACCACCCCCGGCTGAGAGGCCTTGTGGCGAACGCTTCGAGTTGCTCGCATGCGGAACTTGACGAAGCGGATGAGCTGGACGAAGGCGATCCAATTGAACTTGGTAAACAGATTGCCGCGATTGCGCAGCAGAATCCGTCGATTCAAGTATTTGGAGGATGCTGCGGTACCGACATGCGCCATCTGAAATCGATGATCAGCGAATTAGCATAGCCAACTTGGTTCAATCTGAGCGATAACGCTGAGATCTAAGGTGCTCCCGTAATTTCTTTCCACAACTTGTTGGGAGATCGGCCCATACCGGCCACTCGAATTAGTTCTCGAATGCTGCAGTCGCACCCGCTTTGCGGTTATTCGCTGCGAGCGCGAAGGAGTGAAAAAATGATCCTAATTCTGCGCCAGGTTCGTATCCGAAAGGTCTCCAGAAATCTCTAGGATAAGTTTGCGCCGGATCGCTTGGGCCAGGTCTTCTTCGCTCTTTGCGGTTACAACAAATGCGCCCTGTCCACCGATAATCAGTTCTTCGTAGATCGCGCCAAGGTCCGGGTATCGCGCGGGCGTATCACAGAACCGACACAGAATGGGCAATGCGTTGATGGTAATCCCTGCTGCAATCACCTCTTGCCGGGCCAATTCTATAGGTGGGCCAGAGAAGCTATTTGGGCTATCCCCGGAGAAGTCGATGACTTTGCGCCAGCCTTCATATGAATTGTTCTCAATCAATCGTTTGCCATCGAGCAGAGCCGCGCCGATGGCGTTTCGACCAAAGGCATTGCGCCCCGCGCCCGAGAGCGCGGCGGCGAATTCAGACGCGCTCTCAGGACCATCAATCTTCATCCAATCGACAACGACAGCGGTGTTCGCGGCCCATTCGACATAGGTTACGGCGATGGCACCGTATGCTGAGTTTGAGATCGCAGACAGCACACGGGGATCAGTCATCGCCTGTGCGTAACCTTCCCTTTGGAATGCAATCTCGGCCTCACTAATCGAACCTGAAGCGTCGGCGAGCAAGACCAGTTCCAGTTCAACATCTTGTGCCGCAGCGAGCCCTGCCCCCAGAGAAAGAAACGCGCAGGCCCAAAGCCATCGAATATTCTGGATCACGTTGCTGTTCGCCTACGCCAGATAGGAGTTGAACCATCCCAATGTGCGTTCCCAGGCCAGCGCGGCTTGCGCCTCATCGTATCTGGGCGTGCTATCGTTGTGGAAACCGTGATTGGCCCCTTCGTAGATGTAGGCCTCATAGGTCTTGTTGTTTGCCTTCAGAGCGGCCTCAAAATCCGGCCATCCCGCATTGATGCGCTCATCCAATTCGCCCATTTGCACCAAGAGGGGGGCTTGAATCTTGGGAACATCTGCTGAGGCCGGTTGACGGCCATAAAACGGTACGCCGGCGGCAAGCTCAGGATAGGCAACTGAGATCGCACCCACAACGCCACCACCATAGCAGAATCCAACCGCTCCCACTTTTCCGGTGCTGTCATCGCGAGCAAGCAAATGCTCGAACCCTGCAAAGAAGTCGTTCATGAGCTCTGTACGATCAACCGTCCGCTGCAATTCACGGCCATCCGCATCGTTTCCAGGATATCCGCCGACCGAGGTCAATCCGTCAGGTGCAAGCGCCATGAACCCGGCCTTCGCCAAACGACGGGCAACATCTTCGATATAGGGGTTAAGCCCGCGATTCTCGTGGATAACCAAAACTGCGGGCAAACGGCCTTCGGCATTTGCAGGACGCACGAGATACCCGCGCACATCCCCCGTCCCATTTGGAGACGGATACATGATGTAATCCGCGTGAATATCAGGGTCATTGAATGAAACCTGCTGCGCCATCGCGTAGTTCGGACTGAGCATGTTCAGCAGCGCCATCGCCGTTACACCGCCTACGGCAAACTTTCCTGCCTTATCAAGGAATTCGCGCTTGGTGATCCTGCCGTGTGCGTAGAAGTCGTAGAGATCCAACAGTTCCTGATCGAAGTCTTTTGCTGTCATGCGGTTCATGGCATCCTCCCAGGTTGCAACGGGTTCAATTCCAACGATCATTCGATGTTTTGTCCAATCAATTTTTCACAGGACTCGGATGTCCTGAAGCCGGTCAATGCTTCAAAAACATGGCGTTTGAGCACCTTTGTTGCTTCAGGAGAATTGCCGCGTTGGTCGGCCCAAAGCCGACTTTGAGATCTTCGTTCGGCTTCTGTGTTTGCAACCACTTTCCGGACGTTCGCCGCACGCCTGAAATTTTTACTCGGTCAAACCAACAGATCTGAGATGCACAAGCCAATTTTGATCGTGAATAAATGACGGCGCACATTGCTTGCCTCGTGGTCTTGAATGCTTACATGTGATCAAGGATTGCTCAATGCGAACTTCTCACACCATTTTGAAACGGAAAATTTATGATCCATTCTGTTGCCCCATCGGGCGGCCACACAATCGGCAAAGCGGTAAGTCGCGAAGATGCCTGGTGGCTATGTTACCGCTATGGCCTGAAGCCATTTCCTTTGAATGATACTTCAGCCGTGAGTTTAGAAGAGGACACTGAGAGTGGAGCAAAGATTTGGACGGTTCACTGCGAACATACCCAATATCCGTATGATCGTGGAGCTTTCGAAAATCGGCGCCGTGATGGTTTGGCTAAATTAGAGAACGGCCTTCCAGCTTGGCCGGTTGCAGAAGAAAATGGGATTGCATTCCAAACTTTCAGACAACGGCTCAAACGAGGCTGGTCGGGTGAAAGGGCAGCAACTGAAGGCGTGCAGGAAATAGCTCATGATCCAGATGATGAATGGGAGGTAGTCGCGCTGGAAAACGGGCTATCTGTTCGCGCGTATCGCAGCCGCGTTCAGGCAGGGTGTCCTGAAGCTATCGCCGCAACAATGGGACTAAGTTGGCGGCAATGGTAAGATTTTACCCTTAGTGAACACACCGCCCTTAGCTGACACTCGTCGGGGTCTTGCTAGGCTGTGATTGCAGCCTGCTTTCCAGTCATTCGGTGCCGCAGTACGATTTCTAAGTGAACGCACAGACAGTCAACAGGCGGAGCTGACTTTTTCTAGCGCAGCAACTGAATGCTGGCACAGAAAGCACTCGTATGTGATGGAGCATCTTTTTGGCAATGTATCACAGTCATCCAAGACAAGGTTGCAAGTGAAAATTCAAAGTTGAAAGAGTTTTCTGCCAACCTTTTTGACCCAGCGGAGTTTAGCTGTTTTCGATTTGACTAGCCCGTATGTTGTCTTTAGCTGTTTCCCGCGCAAGGCGAAACTTCTGTTCGCCACTAACGTTTACGAGCCCTGCGGAGCAATCGAGTGATGATATTTCTCGCGGGGACCAAAAGGCCATTTGATTTTGGAAGATTATACATTTGAAGCAGTTTGGCCTGCCGGCATTGGTGAGATAACTCAGGAACAGATCAAATCTCTCTCAAACCGAGATTTCGCTCGTCTATCCAGAGCTCATCGTGAGAGATTGATAGCTTCAGGCTACACGCGCCGAGCGGCTATCGCCGCTGTGCGCAAATTAAAGAAGGTACGATCCAAGCATCAAAGAGAACACCTCTTGTTGCAACAGCAAGAAATGCTCCATGCCGAGTATCAGGAAAGCCCATTGCTTAATAGCTTCCTACCTAAGCGAGCAAGGCGCTGGATATCGCCGTCGAACCGAAAGCTCACAACTTCGATTTCGGCGAGAAACTTTTCTTTGCTTGATGATCCAAAATCAACTCTCAAAACCTTGGCCGACATTGTTCGGTTTGAAGGGATCGCCAAGAGTGCTCGTTTAAATTTTGACGACGAAAGAGTACTTGATGTTTCTCCCTACTTGCTACTCGGTCTTCTGAGTAGCCGAATGGCACCCTTCATCACCGGGGGAAAAATATCTCGCGGTACCCAAAAGGTAATTGAAGCAGTAGAGCTTAGAGATTTCTTAGGGATTGAGCCCTTTAAAAATGGGCATGATCGACTAGACGTCTGGCCATTTTCGCTTCAAAGGAGGCACCCGCAATCAGACACATCAGTTGTAGCAGGAGAGAGTATTTCGTTCCAAAAGCTATCAGACCGCTTGGTTGATGCGGTTAACGAATGGCTCGCTGCTTTACCCGAACCCAGAACACTTTCTGGTGAGGCCATGGGTCAAATTTCCAACATTGCTACAGAGACGCTTAACAACGCGGAACGACATAGCCAGGACGGCGGAAACGGCGATTGGGTGGTCGCAGGCTTTATGGCTAGGCGCAGAGTTGATGAGGACGGGAAAGCCTACCCTAGCTATTCATTGGATCACTGGTATGATTGTCATCTTGCATTTGTAAACAGAGGTCGACCGATATGTGATGCGGTCATGACGACTCCGTCGTTAGACGTGAAAAACCAAATCCTGGGTTATCAAAAGCGGCACAAATCGAAGTCTGGTTGCAGCAAAGAAACCCTCGCTACAGCATTTGCCATGCAGGACAACATTTCGTCCAAACCAGACAATGCCGGCGGCAAAGGCATGATGACAATCGTAGAAGTTACAAATGCTCTCTCGCTCAGTGACGTTGAGGCCAAGAAGCCAAAAATTACGGTTCTATCTGGTAAGAGTTGCGTAATGTTTAGAGGCGATTATTGTGGCTTCCATCGACTTGACGGAGAGGGGACTGGGCGTACCCAGTACTTTAATCCAGCCCAAAATATTGAAAGACCGCCCTCGAATGAACATGTTTTTGACCTAGACGTCCAATTCCCAGGTACGGTAATAGCTGTCCGATTCACCCTCGATCCCGAAACAATGGAGGCACTTAATGATGACTCTTGATTTAGCGGAAAGAACTCACGGCGGTAAAATTCGAAACCTCTCCGGTAAAGAAGCTGGTGAGCGTGCTCGTTTGCATTTCAAGCTTGACGAGCTCGACAACGTTGAAGGCCCCATCACCGTTTTGGTGCCTAAGGAAGTCTACAATGTGAGTCCATCCTTTTTCTGCGGGATGTTCGGGGAGAGCTATGCAAAATTGGGGGAAGGCAAACTTCTGTCTCACTACCAGTTCAAATCCGTTCCTGAGTTCATATCAAAGCAGCTGCACTTCGGGGTGAAGTTGTGCTCTGAAACGTACAACTAAGTATTTATTTCTAAAGGTTTAGATTTCTTTGACTGCAATTGCCAATCAGGTTTGCGAGGCTGTATCCGAGTGCGTGAACCTGGCCACAAGCGCTAACAAACCATTTTGGGATCTAAAGGCGGTTTTAGCTGCCATCGGCATTTCTATAGCGCTTATCTGGAATAGCATTCAGTATTTTAGCGGCAGTAGTCGGCGAAAGAGAGATCAGCAGTGGGAAATGTTCAGAGACGAAATTTACTCACCATTTCTTGAGCTTCTCAACAATTTTGAGCAGGAAGTCCGGCCAGCTCAACTTGCTGTCAGGTTGTCCGGCATGAGCACCGATGTGTTGGGTGAAACCATAGGCGAGTTCTTTGCAACAGTTTCAGAGATGGAGGTGTTGTGCCAACGAGCGGACAATCACGTGTACACATCTCATTCTGTTTTTTCTACAACTTTTGAGAACTGTTCCAATGAGTTAAACGCGTGTATTGGCAAACTTCTGAATCCGGGAACTCATGAGGAAAACAAGTTTGCAGATGTTTCTAGCGCATATCGCAAATTGATCGACGAGCTCCGCATCTGCCTCAGTAACTGCAGAAAAGATCTTCATTGAGGTCTGCTTGGTGACCTAATTACTCTGTGTTTTCAACTGGGTTAAGGCCAGCTCAAATCTGGTCTTAAGACGGTTCGTGATCATCCAGGTTGTCGATTGCCAACCAAAGAGATCAACCGCCGGCTCGCTTATACTAAGATGATTGCTCAGCTCTGGTGCCAACCTGCGAAATCAAGATTTGAATGTCCGCTCTTGCTCTCTAAGCCGTAGGAGTTCGCATTCGCAGAGAAAGTCTGCAATCCGCCCAACTTACAAAAACACCCAGACATTCTCCTAACTTGTAAGTCAGAAAAAAGTACTATATTTTCTGACTAGGAGAAAGCTATGATCACCTCATCGATTAGACAACGCATCATCGGAAAAGGCCGGGGCGCAATCTTTGCGCCAACCGACTTTCTGGATATTGGCTCCCGCGCAAGCGTGGATCAGGCATTGTCGCGTTTGGCGGATCAAGGGATGATCCGACGGTTAACGCGTGGGCTTTATGACTATCCGAGAAAGAGCGCCAGATTAGGGCTGTTGTCTCCGTCGGCCGATGACATTGCCAAAGCGATTGCACGCAAAGACAATCAGGTTCTACAGCCCTCCCCTGCCATGGCAGCCAACCAGTTGGGGCTGTCGACCCAAGTGCCGTCCAAGCCGACCTATATGACCGACGGCCCGACCCGCACCAAGACAGTAGGTCGACAAGTCATCCAGTTTCGAAATGCATCATCCAAAACGCTAGTTGGTGCAGGCCAGAAAACCGGCGCCGTATTTCAGGCGTTACGCTATGTTGGCAAAAACCGGGTGGATAGCCGTGTTGTCGACACGCTGGCCCGCAATCTGGATATTAAGGACCGCGCATTGCTCGCAAAACAAAGTAGATATGTACCGGCCTGGATGCACCCGGTAGTGCAGCAAATCGTGGCACGGGTCTGATCTTGGACCAGTTTGCCAACGATACTCCGAAGAACCGTGAAGAAGCGTTTCAAGAAACGGCCGCAAAGCTTGGTATGTCCAAGGCAATCGTTGAGAAGGATTTCTGGGTCTGCTGGTCGCTGAAACATCTATTCGCCCTGCCCTCTTTTGGCACTCACATGATCTTCAAGGGTGGGACATCGCTATCCAAGGCCTATGACATCATCCATCGGTTCTCGGAAGACGTGGATCTGTCACTCGACCGAGCGCAGCTTGGATTCGAGGGCGAACGTGACCCCGAGCACCCTGCCCTTTCCGGCAAAAAACAAAAGCAACTGCTGCAGGAGCTTCAGGATGCTGTCGCAAGAGTAGTCGCTGGTCCGCTTCTGAAAGAAACCAATGTCAAGTTTGGCGGCGCGCTAGAACAAGACTATTCCCTCTTGATCGATCCTAGTGATGCGCAAACTCTGCTATTCGCCTACCCGTCTAAGACGAGTGCAGATAGCCGTTACATTCAGCCGGTCGTGCGGTTCGAATTTGGCGCTCGTGGGGTTCACCTTCCAGCCGAGACCTGCAGAATATCACCTTATCTACGTCAGGCCTTTCCAGACCTGCTGGGCGCTGGCGACGTTGACGTAAAAGTCCTGGGCGTTGAGCGCACATTTTGGGAGAAAGCCACGATCCTGCATATGCTCTACCATCAAGACATCACCAAGCCTTTGGCAGACCGAATGTCGCGCCATTACTACGATATGGCTCAGCTTATCACTCACGAGACTCATACTCGTGCTCTCGAACAGATCGACTTGCTGGATCAAGTTGCACACCATAAGTCCGTCTTCTTCAAAGCAGCTTGGGCAAACTACGAAAATGCCAGGCCCGGATCTTTAAGACTGTTACCGAATCCTGAACTGGAAGCTGCACTGCGCCGAGACTATGCCGGGATGCAGGAGATGATAGTCGGGGATACCCCTTCGTTCGATGAAATTTTGAAAACGATTGGCATGCTCGAGACGAACCTCAACGGCTAACATCAGCCTATTTCGGGTCTCAATGCACAGTGTTCTGGCTACAAAAACTAGATTGCTAATCGACTAAACAAACCTTTCGAATTCCTCCCAACTCAAGCTGGATCGCTCCAAGTAAAGGCTTCAAATGATGAGACTGAATGTATTGCGCGATGAACTTGCTGGGTGCGCGCAAGGTGATCGTTTGATCTTGCGTTTCAACAAATTTGAGTTCGCGATACCAACTTTCAAACAATAATGCTTCAGATTCTGATAGGCGTCGAAGCGCCCTGCCCCATGGATCCTGAAGGTCTTGTCCCTCATGTTCAATAGCCTCTGGTCTTTCTTGCCCAAACTGAACATGAACAACCTTTTCGGTTGGCTTTGGGCTTTGTGTCTCCATACGCGATACAAAATCAGAACCAACATTTTGCCAAACCGGTTCGCTCAGACGGTAAATTTCCGAGTAGTTGAGTCGATACGCTGCAACGCGGCCTCTGACCCCAGGCCTAAGCTGGAGAAGTATATTAGAATCCGTCAACCGCTTAATTTCTCGCTTGACGGTTCGTTCGTCCACGGACCAGAGGCGGGCCATTTCTTTTTGACCGACGGTCAGCTCATCAGTGCGCCAGTTGTATCGGGCCGTTATCAGCGCAATGAGCCGCATCATCGAACATTGAAAACCGGGTGTGCCATTCAATCCCGCAACAGAGATTGCAGTCAAAAGATCGTACTTCTGAGAACCGGCCTGATATCCTGTAAATCGTTTTATTTCCATTTTGATACTGCCACTGTGCCTCGAGCGGATCGGTTTCGCCGACCGATTCCATCAATTGGGTTCAGTGTGATGAAATCCCGTAGTTTGTCAACGGGCTTTGAAAAACAGGATGACCGCCTCTTTCTTCAAAATCAAAAGAAAAATCGGTTAATAGGTTATGGGTGACACTATGCTGTCACCCTATCGGAGGTCAAGTGTCACCATATATCTGGTAATTGATCGCTGCCTGTCACCAAAACATAGCTTCACCTTCGAAATACCTCCCGTTTTTACCGAGTCGAAGGTGAAAAAGCGGAAATTCCATTCTTTACGTTTTGCAGTTTTCCAAAATCGCGTTATTAGAAGACATTCGTGATATAACAAGAGCAGCACCATGCGTGACCACACCGACCTTCAAGCTATGAACGAACGAAGCCTGGCTCAACAGGCTGCCGTCCGCCGCGCTACTTTCTCGCCCGCTGACGAGAAAGTGCTTCGACCATTCTCGATCTGGGAAATTAGCCAGTTCATGTTTGATGTCCCGGCGGACACCTTGAGAAAGAAGTTGGCCGAAGACCCGTCTCTTCCGCAAGGGGCGACTGAAGATGATGGGCGGCAAAGATGGTTTTCTCTGGCTGAGATAAATGAGTTGAGACGGCGCCTGAGATTTAGAGGTAAAAGCCTTCTGCCTCAAAGACCGGCAGGCCGGGCTATGAGAGTAGCGGTTTCGAACTTTAAGGGTGGTGTTGGCAAAACCGTCGTTGCCCAGCACTTGGCGAATGCGGCCGCGCTCGATGGTTATCGTGTTCTGGTGGTGGATTTCGACCCCCAGGCGACACTCACGCATTCAATGGGTCTGGCTGAAGTTAGAGAGTGGAATACTGTCTGGGGCATTATGTGCCGCGATCTCTGCCGTGAGGCGAACCGGATCGCGGACGAATATGATGATCCCGCAGATTGCCCCTACCCTACTGCCGACGAATTGCCTGAAGATGTTCAGTCGATTGGCGCACAACGTGTACAAGACTTCATTCAAAGAACTTCATGGTCGACGATCGACATCATCCCGAGCTGCGCGAACGCGGCCTTCGTTGAATTTGCGTCCGCTCAGTACAGGTCCATTCATAAGGCATGGAGTTTTTTCGGATGCGTAGCAAGATATCTGGATGAGTTGCCTGACGACCAATATGATTTGATTGTTTTCGATTGCCCGCCGGCAATTGGATACCAGTCTTTGAATGCGGCCTTTGCTGCTGACATCCTCTATATTCCGTCTGGTCCTGGTTATTGGGAGTATGACAGCACAACGAGTTATCTTGGTCAGCTTGGCGATGCCTTGGAAGACATAACCAGCGGGTTCGAACGTATTGCACAGGATGCCGGTATCACGCTTCCTAAAAGGTTCGATGACATACGTGTTCTCATGACTCGCTTCGAGGCCAGCAACTCTTTGCATGTCGCGATGATGGATGCTTTCAAAAATGTCTTCGGCGCCGATGTCTGTCAAAATCCCATCGAAATGACACGTGCGGTCGAGCAATCTGGTAGGTTCCAGATGTCTGTTTACGAGCAAGACTACAGACAGATGACTCGGGACACATGGAAGCGGGCGCGTCAGTCCTTTGATAATGCATACAGCGAATTTAAGGATGTCGTCCTACGGGCCTGGGAGGCGCGTACTAAAGTTGAGGAGCGGGTAGAATGAGCGGTAACAAATTTGGCTTCACTCCGATTGATGAAGATGACCTCAAGAAAACACGCCGCCGCGAAGTGGGTCCAATGGGGGCTGCAGTACGCGAAGCAGCAAACAGCTTAAATGAAAGCACTGAGAACCGTGTCGAACAGCGACGGCAAAATGCCTCCGATGCAAAGGAGTATCGCAAAGCTCGTGATGAGGGGCGAGTTTTGGTTGCGGTCGGAATCAATGAAATTCATACGACAGACCTGCCAAGAGATCGCTTGGATCTTTCGTCCGTCGCAAGTTCCGATGAGATGGATGAACTCAAAGCTTCTATTCAGGAACGCGGCCAGAAAGAGCCCATAGAGCTTTATAAGGATTCGGATGGTCGCTTCCAGCTCAAAAAGGGTTGGAGACGAGTTACCGCTCTTAAGCAGCTTTTTGAGGAGACCGGTGATGAACGGTTTTCCAGTGTTACAGCGCGAGTTGCCGAATCCCATAGCGATCGCATCGACCTCTACATCGACATGGTTGAGGAGAACGTTGTTCGGGAGGACCTGACTTTTGCTGAGATGGCGCAAGTCGCAATTCTTGCTTCCAAAGATTCAGAGTTGGGGGCAGGGGATGCAGAAGCTTTGGTGGGAAGGCTGTACTCATCCCTGCACAAGATGAAACGCTCTTACATTCGCAGCTTTGTTTATCTGCTCAATGAACTTGAGGGTGCGTTGCCGTTTCCAAAGAGTGTCTCCAGAAACCTTGGCGTTGAGGTTGCGCGTAAACTTCGAGCGTCATCGGATTCAGCTGCTGGGTTAAGAGATGTGTTGGTGCGCGCATCCACAGCCGGTGAGCAAAACGAGGCGCTGGATGCCTTTTTGGCAGATACTGATGCTGAACCGGCTAGTGGCAAGCGACGTGAGAAAGCCGAGAGCGTGAAATATGAGTTCCACGTGGGCGGTTCAAAAGTCACTGCGCGAAAGGGAGAGTGCAGGATACTGTCTGGTCAGGACTTTAGTTCGATTGACCGGTCAAAGCTCCAGAGAGCGGTTGAAGCTTTCGAAGCTGTTTTGAACGAGTAGTAACCCGTGGGTTACCAATGCTCAGATTTTTTGATTTTAAAGGCGGTAACCCACGGGTTACCGCCTTCTACGTTTAGCGCCAGCTCACCCCAGCAGGTCTGTCGCAGGGTTCTCTGCAATATCGACATCATCATAGTATTTCTGCGCCTGGGCCATGGAGCGATGCAGCGACAGGCGCATGGCTGCCTGGATCGGAGCGCCGTCGAGCGCGGCCTGGGTCAGGAAGCCCGAGCGTAGACCGTGCGGCGAGGCGAACCCCTCCGGCAACCCGGCCAACTGGAGGCGATGTTTGACGATCTGATAGATGGCGTCCGGCGAAAGCCGACGTTTCAGCACACGATCCGCTTTTGAGACTGGTCTGAACAGTGGCCCGTTCTTAATCCGTCCAATCTCGATCCAATGGACCAGCGCCTGGGCTGCGCGGCCTTTCAGCACCAGCCGCGGCGTTTCACCTTTGGTTGTCGTCTTGGTCTCCAGAAGTGAAATCCAAACCAGGCTTTTCTCGTTGAATTCCTTCAGCGACACGTCCTGGCGCATCAATCCGGTAATCTCGGATCGCCGACGGCCGCCAGAAGCCCAACCCAGCATCAGCAGCGCCCGGTCGCGGCAATCGCGGCGCGAGCCCCGGCAGGTGGCCAGTAGCTGCTCCAGGATATCGCGGGTGATCGGATGCTGCGACTTCGGGGCCGCAGGACGGGCGGCGGCGCGGCGCGCCTTGGCGCGGGCCTGTTTCACCTGGGGGCTGGCAAACGGGCTGGTGAGGTTCTTCATCCGGTGAAACGCCAGCCAGGAGGCAATGCGCCGATCCAGCGTCGATGGGGCCGGGCAGGCGAGACTTTTTCGCAGGCCTTGCGCGATCAGCCTCTCTGCAGTCTGTCGCGCCACGTCGTCTTCAGGCGCGTCGCCGAGATCGCGGGCGTGATCTAGGATGAAGGCGAGCGCCGTGGCCTCGGTCTCGGGCCAGTCCAATGCGGTCCCAAACCGTGTGGACTTCCACGCTGTCACATAGAGCAGGTCGCGCTCATAAGCGCGCAGCGTGTTGGCGGGTGTGCCGCGGATATAGAGATCGGTAAGCGCCTCCTGATCGGCCTGAGACAGGGCCGGGGAGGCGGCCGGGAGATAGGGCTGAGGCGTTGCCATGGGGCTCAGTTTGCGCTCATTTCCCCGCAAAGGCAATCAAACATGATAAGGGATACTTATCGAGTGTGATAGAGGCTTTTGAACTCATCTGAAGTAATGAGCGAAACGCCCTGTTTTTGCGTGTAAGGCAGTTTTCCGAACAACCGCAAACTTTGCAACGGAACCGCTTGGAAACTGTATTTACGAGGTGTTCTGATTGGATCTGTTGCAAAGTTTCTTACTGACCGGAGAAGAATTCCATTGGGCCAAGGAGGCCGCTACTTGACTTAAGATTCCGCCGAAGCCAGCGGGAGCGATGTCCCTGTGGGACGGAAGGCAGATCAATCTCGTTCGAAAACATGGGGCCAGTCAGACTCCGCATTCGACATATGGAGACGTTCAGCCGCCAGAAGCCATTGTGAGGCGATAATAGTCGACGCTGGAGAGAACAGTGCTCCGCAGAGACAATGCCAATTCCCGTTGACATCCCCGCAATCAGAAAACCCTTTCTAAGAACAGACATGGCCGTTTCCGCGAGAGCAAACTGCTGCGCCATCTATTCGAATCGACGGTGGCGCGGTTCACGAATACCGGCCACCGGCCTAGACTGCGGGCAGGAGGTATCCAGTTTGGCTTTACGACCGGCGATCGGAATTGCCCCGCGGACACAGCTTCGGATCGGCCCCCGGCTCATCCAGGGGGTCGGCCTTCTGTCACGCCGGAATTCGGGGGTTTGGGGCGAGCTTGCGCGGCAGGCTGCCGTCAACCCGTTCCTCACCCTCACCGGCGGGGCCGATCTTTCGCAAGCGCAGGCGCGGTCCGGGTCGCTTTACCAGCATATTGCGGATCAATTCGCTCTCTTGCAGCTTTCTGAACCGGAGCATCGCGTCGCGATGGTTTGTCTGGAGCATTTGGAGCCGACCGGCTGGCTGGCGGCGGGGCTTGGCGACATCGCCAGAGCGGCCAGGGCTGACATGGCGCTTTGTAAAGCCGTCCTCGCAGCTCTGCAACGTCTCGACCCCGTCGGCGTTTTCGGTCGCACACTCGCCGAGTGTCTGGCCCTGCAGGCGCGCGACGAAGGTGTGCTGACGGCGGAACTGGTGCGGGTTCTTTCGGTTCTCGACGCGTTTGAAGCGGGTGGCGTGGGCGCGCTTGCCGAAGCCGCGGGGATGCCAGAGGCCGAGGCGGAGGCGCATCTTGCGACGATCCGCAGGTTCGACCCCAAGCCGGGCGAGCGATTTGCGGAGAGCGATCCGACGCTGTTCCGCGCCGCTGACCTGATCGCGACCCGGGACGGTACGGAATGGAGGGTGCGCGTAAACCCGGCCACTCGTGCGGAGATCAGCGTGACCGCTTGCCCGCAGACGGCTCCGGCGCGGCTCCGCCGGCAGTTCGCGTGGGCGGAGGCGCTGAGGGCCATGGTGGACACGCGCGAGCGCACGCTGGAGGCGGTGGGCCATGCGATGGTGCGGCACCAGTCGCGCTGGCTCCTGCGCGACGCGGAGTGCCTTGACCCGCTCAGGCGGCACGACATTGCCAAGGCGGTCGACCTGCACGAGACAACCGTAGGGCGCGTCGCGTCGGCGGTCATGGATACGCCGCGCGGGACCCTGGCGCTTGCCGATCTCTTTTCGCGACCGGCCGGGCGTGCAGGCTGGTCCGCCGACCGGGTCCGCACCCGCATCGACGCGCTGATCGGGGCCGAGGACACCGCGCATCCGGTCAGCGACACGGGCCTGGCGGCGGTGCTGAACGCCGAAGGGGCCGGCATCACCCGCCGAAGCGTGGCGCGCTGGCGGGCGGGGCTCGGCCACCTTCCGGCATCAAGGCGGCGCGGCTGAATTGGCGGGATAAAACCATCCCGGCTTCAACCCATTGAAACGAAAGCGGGTATCGTTCCGGGCGCGCGCTGGCGGGACAGATTTGCCCCGTTTCTGCGCCTGCAGTTCCGTTTAGTAAACCCAACTAACTGAAATATAGTGAAAAAAGTTTCTGGCCAGATTCCTGCATGGACACGGGCACAGGAGGCGCTCAAGACGCCGAAAGGGAGTGCATGGCCGGTTCAGGAGTGATCAGTGAGGTTTCGGAGACGCTTGTCGGCGCGCTCGATGCGGCGATGGGTTCACTCTTCCCCGCGCCAGCGCCCCGCGCCGAACTTCATACGCTGACCGACCCGATCCAGGAGAATCCAGCGACGCTCGCCGTTCTGCTTTATGAGATCAACGAAGACCCCAGCACCAAGAACCGCCCGATGCAGCTTGTCCAGAACGGTGCGCAGCGCACGCTGCGCAAGCCGCCGATGACGCTGATCCTGCGGTACATGATCGTGCCCGTTGCAGGGGATCGCCGGACCGAACAGCAGATGCTCGGTCGGACCATGCAGGTGCTTTACGACAACGCAATTTTCGCTGGTCCCGATCTGCGGGGCACGCCCGCGCCGCAGGGGCTGGTTGGCTCGAATGACAGCCTGTCGGTGTCCCTCGATCCGCTCAACGTGGACGAACGCTCCCGCATCTGGTTTGCCATCCAGCAACCCTACCGGCTGTCCGTCTGCTATCAGGTGCGGGTGGCGAATGTGGACCCGGTTCTGGAAGACCCGGTGTCACTGGTCCGCAACCGCAACTTCGACCGCGCCGAACGGGTGGAGCCATGAGCGCGGTCTGGCAGGTCATCCCCGGTGAGCGCCGCGTCGCGTTCAGTCCCGTTGCACTCGATCTGCGAGACGATTTCACCGGCGGCAGCGTGCCCAACCCCGTGACACTGAAGATGGAACTGCAAAGTGGGGCGAACTGGATCGAAACGACGATAAAGCCGGTTCGGACGTCGCGCGGCGTATTTGTCTATACCGGGCTTGGCCGCGCGCTCGACCCGGTGGCGGTGCCGCAATTCCGCGTTCGCGTCACCATCGAGGCGCCGTTTCATCGCGCGCTCTTCCAGCTCAACGACGACAGCATCGAGTTCGACGTACCGACCTACAACGACACCAATCTGCAGATCATGTCGCCGCTGGTGCCGGACATCATCCCGATGCTACCGACCGCCACCTATCCCTTCGCGGCCCATGTCCGGATCATCCAGGGTCGCGTGCTAGATGCGGGAGGTAACCCGCTGGCCAATGCGCTGGTCGAAGCGGACAGCGTTGAGAAAGTCATGACCGACGAGAGCGGCGCCTATTCGCTGCCGCTCCGTTGGCAGGCTGTGAACGCGCTGGTGCAAGTCGATGCCACGCATGACCGCACAGCCACCACAGGGCAACGGATGCTGCAATTGCCGAGCGCGCTCAACGGAAGCCAGGACATAACCGTGAACTGAACCCAACCGGCGCTTGCCAGGCGCCCGAGAAGCCAAGGAGACTGACATGCCAGAATATCTCGCCCCGGGCGTCTATGTCGAAGAGGTGCCGAGCGGCCCCGTGCCGATCCAGGGTGTGTCGACCAGCACCGGCGGGTTCGTCGGGCCGACCGAGCGCGGACCGACACGACCGCGCATGGTCACCGGCTGGGGGGACTATGTCTCGTGGTTCGGCGGACTGACCGATCCGGCGGACGGGTTCCTGCCATGGGCCGTGAAAGGGTTCTTCGACAACGGCGGACAAAGGCTCTTCGTCGGGCGTGTCGTCCGGCGGAACGCGGTGCCTGTGGCGCCGAACCCCGCGGACAACGCGACTTTCGCGGCACTTGATCACCCGACGACCGATGCCAACCAGTCGGTCCTGATCCGGGCCATCGGAGAAGGCGTTTGGGGTAACCGGCTCTTTGTGCGTATCGCGTTGGGCAATTTCGACCCAGACAATCCACCGCCGCGCCTGCCGATCTCGATCACCATTCTCTATTATGACACCGCGCCTGCGCTGCCGCTGGTCAATCCTCTCGATACCGACAACATCGCCGATCCCCGGCGCCGCGAGCCGACGGTGGTCGAGCAGTACGACAATGTCGGGTGGCATCCGGAGGAGCCGGATTTCTTTATCGACTACATCAACGCGCGCTCGAAGCTTGTGGATCTCGCCTGGGGCGACCCGAATGCCGCGCCCGCCCAACCGCAGCCAACAACGCCCGATCGGGCAACGCTGGAATTCGTGGATGGCGGCGGAGTGCCTCTGGGTCCCGGAAACGATCTGGTCGTCGCCGGTGAAGGCACATGGAGCATCGACACGCAGGATGACGGGCAGGGTAATCAGGTCCCGAACGGATTCGTGACCTTCACGCCGGACAACGGCGTAACTGCCAACCCGACCCCGATTGCAGTCCGGTTTGCCTCTCCCGCCGGGGCCTTCACGTTCCGAACCATCACCGTGCCGCCCGCTCTGGGCAATCCGGTGCCTGTCGCCGTTCCCGACGTTCCGCTGACAGCAACGATCAGCGGCAATAATCCGGCGACAGTTGTGGGGCTTTACGTCGGCGGCTTCGTGCAGATGGCCGTCATGGGGCGTGACGGCGAGACCGTGACCGCCGCCGACTATCGCGGAAATGTCGCGGCTCCCGCCGGGACGCGCGAAGCGCTTGCGGGTCTGGCCGATGTCGACGAGGTTTCCATCCTCGGCGCGCCCGATCACGTCAACAACCAGCTTCTGGGCAACGTTGCCGACCGCGATAACCTGAGAAACCAGGTCATCAACCAGTGCGAGATCCTGAAGGATCGTTTCGCCGTGGTCTCGGTCGAGGCCGAGCAGGGCGATGTCGGGCCGCTCCGCCCGCCGCGAGACACCTCCTATGGTGCGTTCTATTCGCCCTGGATCCGGGTCTTCGACCCGAGGAACTCCGCCACCCATCTGGTGCCGCCCGTCGGGCATGTCGCCGGCATCTACGCGCGCACGGATATCGAACGCGGCGTTCACAAAGCGCCGGCCAACGAGGTGGTGCGGGGCATGGTCACGACCAACATTAATTCCACGCGGCGCCCGCTCGAATTTACTTTCGGCAAGCGCGAGCAGGACATCCTGAACCCGCGCAGCGTGAACGTGATCCGCGACTTCCGATCCGACCGGCGAGGCATCCGCGTCTATGGCGCGCGTACCATGTCTTCGGACGCGACGCTTAGATACGTAAATGTTCGCAGGCTGTTGTTATATATTGAAGAATCGATTGACGAAGGCACGCAATGGGTGGTGTTCGAGCCCAATGACGAACCGCTCTGGGCGCGTGTCCGGCAAAGCGTCAGGAACTTCCTGCTGCTGACCTGGCGCAGCGGCGCTTTGCAGGGGCTTAAGGAAGAAGAAGCCTTTTTCGTCCGCTGCGACCGCACCACCATGACGCAGGCCGATATCGATGCCGGGCGGCTTATCTGCCAGATCGGCGTCGCGCCGGTCAAACCGGCCGAATTCGTCATTTTCCGCATCCAGCAATTCGCTTCGAACGAGTGAGGAACTGAGCCATGCCACCGATTGTAAGACCCGAACCCTACCTCGCGATGTCGTTCCTTATGACGATCAACGGGAGGTCGAATGACGGCGAAGCCGCCGGCGCTGCGTTCTCCGAAATTTCAGGCCTCGGCCTGACGATGGACGCGACAGAGTACCGCGAGGGCTCAGAAGATATCACGCCCAGGAAGCTACCTGGCTTGATCAAGTACGACCCGATCGTCTGCAAGCGCGGCGTCACAGGGGACCTTATCTTCTGGAACTGGCTGCTCGCAGGCATTCAGGGCACCGTCGACCGTCTCGACGGATCGATCATGCTCCTGAACGAGAACCGCGAGGAAGTGGTCCGCTGGAATTTTCGCCGCGCCTGGCCGATGAAGTATACGGGGCCAACCTTTAACGCCAGCGCCTCCGAAGTCGCCATGGACACCCTCGAGATTTGTCACGAGGGCCTGGAAATCGACGTCTGAGGCTGAGCGATGATCCTGCGTCCCGTTCCTCCCGGCGGTCTGCCCCACATAACCTTCGAAGCGCGGCGGCCTTCGGCGCTGGCGCCGCTTCGGACGGACATCGCGCTCTTCATCGGCAGCGCGCCGGATGGGCCGGAGGGCGAGCCTGTCCGGATCGAGGGCTGGAAGACCTATGAACGCGTTTTCGGCGGGTTGTCGGAATCATCGAACATGGGCCACGCCGCGCGCGGGTTCTTCGAGAATGCGGGACAGATCGCCTGGGTGCTGCGCATCGCACCCGGTGCACAGGCCGCGACGGCAGACTGGCGACCGCAGGCGGGCGGCAACCCGGCGCCGCGTTCGCTGGTGGCAAATCGCTTTGTCTTCGAAGCCAGAACGCCGGGACGCTGGGGCGATGCGCTTAGCGTTAGGCCCAAGTTCCGGCCCGACAGTGACGGCGCGTTGGTGATCGATCTTGACGTGTACCTTGAAGCCCGTCTGGTCGAGCAGTTGCGCGGAGTTACGCCCAACAGCCTCGCCGAGGTTGTCGAGGAGCGTTCGGAGTACTTCCGGATACGTGTTCCCGATGGCGCGGGCGCTCTAGTGGCGGGCGCGCTGCCGCGAAGCGGGCAATGGCCTGCCATCACTTTCGCTAATGGATCGGACGGGCGCGTGCCGGGACGAAGCGATTATGCAGCCGCCTTGCCGGTCATCTCTGACCTGCCGGAGCCCGCGCTGATTGCGCTCCCCGACCTGCACCGCCATCTTGAATCTGCCGATGCAGCGGCGGTTCTTCTGGCGGCGGTGCGCGCAGTCGACCCGCTTCTCGACCGGATGGTTATCGGCGATGCGCCCGAGAACATCGAGACCGCCGCCGAGGCCGATGCCTGGCTGGCAGAGTTCGGTAACGATCCCATCGTTCGCCGGACCCTCACCTTCTACCACCCTTGGATCGAGATGCGCGATCCCATCGGCACGCCCGCTGCGCCTGTGCGTCGCCTGCCGCCCTCGGGTCACGCAACCGGGGTGATCGCGCGGCTGGATCGCGAGCGCGGCGCCTACACCACGCCCGCCAACGCGACCGTCTTCGATGCCATCGACCTCGCGCGTCGGATCTCGCGCCCCGATCAGGACGTGTTCTCGACGCTCGGGCTGAACGCACTTCAGTGCCAGTCTGCCCGCGGGATCGTCGTCTGGGGTGGGCGCATGGCGCAAACGACCGCCGAGCCGCCGCAATTCGTGGCGCATCGTCGCCTGATCCACCGGCTTGTCCGCGCGCTGCGCCGCACATGGGAGCCGCTGGTCTTTCAGCCGAAAGACATTCAGTTGCGCCTTGCAATCGCGCGTTCGGCGGAAACGCTTCTGTCGGAGGCGTTCCATGCCGGCGTGCTGAAGGGCACGACACCGAATCAGGCCTACCGGATCACCGTCGATGACACCGTGAACCCGCCTGAGGCCACCGCCGACGGTCATCTCGCCTGCGAGATCGGGATCGCGCCTGCCGTGCCGATGGAATTCATCCATTTCCGCGTCGGCCTCAGCGCCGACGGATCGGTGGAGTTTCTCGAACTATGACTGACGTCCTCAACACCTTCCGTTTCCGCGTCGTGCTTGACCCGATCGATGCAGCCGTGCCGCGCGAATTGGCGGGCGCGGCCCTTGGTGCAGCGCTCGACGGGTTCGACTCGCTCGGCGCGTTCCAAAGCTGCTCCGGTCTGGGCGGCGAACTGGAAGTCACCGCCTATCCCGAAGGCGGGCGCAACGATTACGTGCACCAGCTTCCGGTTCGCCATTCCTGGGGGCGGATCACGCTGACCAAGGGCATCTCCATCGATCCGGGTCTTTTCGCCTGGTACGAGGCGGGTCTTTTCGGCTCGCTCGGCGCACGGCGCGACGGGGCGATTATCATGTTCACCTCACTGAGCCCGCTCCTTCCCGCGATGACATGGAGCTTCACCGGCGGTCTGGCGGCGAAATGGTCCGGCCCGAGCTTCGATGCGGAGCAGAGCGGGCTCGCCATCGAAAGCCTCGAAATCGCGCATCAGGGCATCAAGGCGGTGCCCGGCGCCTCGGTCGCAGGGATCGCGTGATGGTCAGGATCGAGAAACTCCGTATCAATGTCACGGTTGAGGGCGACGCCACCGACGGCAAGGCCAAGTTTGGACAGCTCTTTCAGGAATTCATGGAGCTTTACGAAGATCGCGACGCACGCAGCCAGTGCCTTGCGCGCTCCATGGCCAGCGACCGTGAACTTTCGCCAAGAAAGGAGCGGCGCTGATGCCCGACCTGAACCCCCCGCAAATCCCGTTCCTTTCGGTCGGCGGCGACTTCGAGAAGGCGATGCTTCGGATCGTTGCACCCGAGGTCGACGACCCGGACATCACCTTCAAGTTCAACCCGACGAGCTACCAGCTTCAGAAAACCAACGCGTTTTCCGAAATCGAGATCCCCGGTCTCGAAACACCGCCGATCCAGTTCGTGCGCGGGGGTCAGGAGAAGCTCTCCTTTGACGCGCTCTTCGACACCTCAGACAGCCAGAAGAACGTGCGCGAGGAATATGTCGACAAGGTCGCCAGTCTGATGAAGATCAATTCCGAGCTTCACGCGCCACCCATCGTGCAGTTCGTTTGGGAAAGCGCGCTTTTCACTGGCGTCGTCTCCGACATGACGACGCGTTACGTCCTCTTTACGCCCGAAGGTCTGCCGATGCGGGCCGAGGTCAGCCTGACCATGACGGCTTACCGCAGTGTCGAGGTGCAGATGAACGACCGTCCGCGCAATTCGCCGGACGTTGAGAAAAGCGTGTCGCTCCGCCGGGGCGACCGGTTGGATCACATCGCTTCCGGAGTCTATCAGGACCCCGCCCGCTGGCGCGAGATCGCACGTGCCAACGGCATCTCCGACCCGCGCCGCCTCGATCCGGGGCAGCTTCTTCTGGTGCCGCGGATCCGGCAGGGACGGGGGCCGGTATGAGTTTTTTCTCCACCGATATCGCCGGATTACCGCCCACAGGGCATTACGTCCCGGATTTCGAACTTCTCGTGGAAGATCAGCCGCTTGCTCCTAAAGAAAAGGGCGATGTGCTGCGCATGAAGGTCGTCATGGACCTTGAGAACATGACAAGCTGCGAAATCGACCTCAACAACTGGGATGACCGCGCGCTGTGGTTTAAATATTCTGATCGCTCCGGGCTTTATGTCGGCAACCGCGTGCATGTCCGCATGGGTTACGTCGGGCGCATGATGTCGATGCTGCGGGGCCGGATCAATTCGCTGACGCCACAATTTCCGCAGACGCAGGCCAGCACGCTCTCGATCGGCGTGCTCGACAACATGCAGCTTCTGAAAGACCGGCGACCGTCGGAGGGCGAGCAGCGCCAATTCCGCGATATGTCGGACGGAGAGATCGCCCGCATCATCGCAGAGCGGAACGGATTGCAACCGGATGTGGATGAAACCGGGCTCGTTCATGACGAGGTCATACAGGGCGACCTAGACGATGCCGCCTTCCTGATGCAGCGCGCGCGGCGCAGTGACAGCGAATGCTACATCTACACTGATCCCGAAAGCGGCGAGGCGACCTTGCGTTTCGCGCCGCCCAGCGACGAACGGGCGGGCGCGCGCGCCACCAACCACGCCTTTGTCTGGGGCGAGACGCTCAAAAGTTTCAGTCCGACGCTCACTATGTCTAACCAGGTCTCTCAGGTGACGGTGCGCGGCTGGAACGAAGACGACATGGTGGAAATCGTCGCCACTGCCACGCAGGCCGACATCGCCGACGCCGCAGGCAACACCGGCGCGGGGAACGCGGGCACGGCGGTGAACGGGCGTGAGGACGTGGTGATTGGCGCCACCGTGACCAGCCAGGCGGCGGCGGAGGAACTGGCGCAAAGCCTCCTCCGCGAACGGTCCTACGAATTCATCACCGGCTCGGGCGAGATCATCGGTCTGCCCGATCTTCGCCCCGGCGACACGATGACCATCGACCGGCTCGGCGACCGTTTTTCCGGCACATACTACGTCAAGAAGGTGGAGCACGAGATCGGCTCGAAAGGCTTTTCCACCCGCTTCGACGTCCGCAAATCCTATGACGAGGGGGCGAGCGCATGAGTAACATGCAGGGCGCAAACCAGTTCGGCGAATGTTTCGAGCAGTATTTCGGCCTCTATCCCGGCATCGCGGCCGACACCGTCGATCCCGACGGCAAGGGGCGGATCACGGTGCGCCTGCCGTGGATCTCGGGCGACTACGAGACACGTTTCGCCCATGTTGCGCAGGTCTATGCCGGGGACGGCTACGGCGCGCTCTGGATCCCGGAAGAAGGCGATCAGGTGATCGTGGCTTTCCTGAAAGGCCAGCTTTCGAACCCGGTCGTTCTCGGCTCGATCTTCAACAATGCGCGGATGCCGCCAGTAGCCCGAACAGACAGCGAGGACCCGAAGATCCTCTGGACCAAGGGCGGGCACTACCTGCTGATGGAAGATCAGAGCGGGAAGCGGATCGAACTCACAGATCTCTCCGGTAACAACTCCATCGTCATCGACACCGAAGCGGACACGATCAACGTTCTGGCGAGCGACAAGGTCGTGGTCGAAGCGGGCGGCGATATCGAGGCCACGGCGGGCGGAAGCATCAGCCTATCGGCGACATCCGACATTTCCATTTCGGCGCAGGGCAGCGTCTCGATCTCGGCCGCGGGCGAGGTCAGCGTGTCCGGTGCGACGATCAATCTGAACTGAGGAGGGGCAAGCATGGGCCAGCCGGGCGCAAAGGAAAACGATCAGGTGGTGGGCATTTGTACGCATGTCGTGATGGTGCCGAACCCGAGCGGGTCTACGCCCACGCCTCTGCCGCATCCCTTCGCGGGCACGCTCGACACCGATCTGTCGGAGGACGTGAAGATCATGGGCTCGGCGGCGGCGGTGAAAGGCTCGGTGGCCACAAACACTCCTTCCCACTTCCCGACACCGCCCGGCGTTTCCTTCCAGCAGCAGCCGGATGACGAGGCAACTGTGACGCAGGGCAGCGCCACGGTGAAGATCAACGGCAAGCCAGCGGCACGCGTTGGCGACAGCGCCCAGCTTTGCGGCGGCGTCGGCGTGATCGTCGGCGGCTCAACGGTTATGATCGGGTAGGGCGCATGGCGGTTCGCGACGATATCATCGGCACAGGATGGCGGTTCCCCATCCGGCCCGACACGCGCGGGCGATTGGGATACGTCACCGGTCAGGACAATATAGAGCAATCGCTCCGTATCCTCTTGCTGACCGCGCTCCGAGAACGCGTGATGCGGGCCGATTTCGGTACATCCGCGCGCGAGAGCCTCTTCCGCGCCGGGTCGGAACAGGGCCTTCGGCTTCTGGAGCAAAGCGTGGCCGCCGCGCTCCGCGATTTCGAACCCCGGATCGAGGTCCTGAACCTCCGCGCCGAGGCGGATCCACGCAACCGGACCCATGTCAATGTCGAGATCGACTATGAAGTCCGCTCGACATATGTGCGCGGCACGCTGATCTTTCCCTACTACGTCGGCAGCGGCGCGGAAGGCAGTGCGACATGACCGAGCTTGCACCCCTCTCGCTTGACGATCTAACCTATGAGGACCTGCGCGAGCTGGCGATGCGCCGCATCCCGGCGGCCTCCGGCGGGCGTTGGACGCATCACGAACCTGTCGATTCCGGCGTCACCCTGATCGAGCTTTTCGCCTTCCTGCTCGACCAGCAGATTTTCGTCCTCGATCAGGTGCCGGAAAGCCTGACATTGGCGATCCTTGCCCTGCTATACGAAGCCCCGAAACCGGCAGGCGTGGCGCGAACGGTTGTTGCACCGCCCTTGCCGGTAGCGGACGCGATCCCGCCGCATCCGGTCGTCGCGCCCGGATTGCTCCCCGCCGGAAGCGTCCTCAGGCCCCAGGCGTTCGACGGCGGGGCGCTTGCCTTCTCGACGCGCGATGACGTCTATCTCCTGCCAGTCCGTGCGCTTAGTGTGCTCGACGGCGACGTGTCGCTGAGCGACCAGCTGGAAAGGGGCGAGGTGGTGTCGGTCATGACCAGCACGGACGGCCCCGCCACCCTGACGATCGATCTGGACCTCGACGCTGCCATCGCCGCAGCAGCCGCCGGGCAACCGGTCGCCTTCGCGCTTCGCCTCGCCAGTGAAACACCGCCACCGGAATGGAGCGACGACGCGACCGACGTGCCGCCACCGGTCGCGCTTACCCTGACGTGGGACGTCCCCGGCGGTCCAAGGGGCAATATCGCCGACTGGCAAGACGGCACCGGCGGTCTCCGCCGCTCCGGCCTGATCCGCTTCGATCTGCCGGCGGAGGCCGTCGGTGCCGACCGCCTTCGCCTGACGCTCGCCACCGAAACGGCATCCTTCGCCGAGCCGCCGGTCCTCAAATCGGTCAGCGCAGGCGCGGTGATCGCCGATCACCGGCGGCGCATCGACATCTCCGACGCTCCGCTTGATGCGCCCAACCCGACACCGCTGCAACGCGACCTGATCGCAGCCGCGACCGCGCTCCTGCCGATCTCCGGCCAACAGCTCGCCCTGCCGGTAAGCGAAGCGCCGCAGCTGGCGGAAGGCATGGTGCTACGCCTCGGCGACCGGGCGGGCAATGTGCAGGAGTGGCACCCTGTGGCCGATCTTTCGCCGCAGAAAAGGGACGCCCGCGTCTTTCGCTTCGACCGCGACCGCGGCCTCTGCCTCTTTGGAGACGGCTACACCGGGCGCGTCCCGGCTCCCATCACCTCCATCGGCGCGACTTTCGACGTGGGTGGCGGCATCGAAGGTAATCATCCTGCGAAATTGCTCTGGCAGACGGAAGCAGTCGGCAACGTGCTGACCCTCATGTCCATCACCGACGGCATCGACGGTGCACCGCCCGAATCGCTGGAGGAGGCGCGCGGACGCGTTGCGGCATCGCTCGCCCGCCGGCACCGGGCCGTGACCGCCGAGGACTACAAGACCCTCATCGAGACCGCGCCGGACCTTGCTGCGCACCGGGCGCTCGTCGTGCAGGGCTTCGATCCGAACTTTCCTTGCGTCGAAGTGGCCGACAGCGTCACGGTCTACGTGGTTCCGCGCACCGGGCCGGACACCACCGAACCGAAGGCGGACGATGGGGCGCTCACGGTTTTCCGCGACACGCTCGACCGCGCGCGAATGCTGACGACCCGTGTTTTCGTGCGCCGCGCCCTGTTCCGCCCGGTGGGCCTCGACGTCGAGATCGCGGCAACGACCGGCACGACTCGGACATTCGTCGAACTTCTGCGTCCGCGCCTCACCGAATACCTGCACCCCGCGCTCGGTGGCCCGGATGGCGATGGCTGGCCCTTCGGCGGTGCGCTCCGGCCCTCCGAACTTCTACGGGTCGCCAACGCGGTTCTCGGCGAAGGGGTGCGCGCCGAACGTATCATCGTCCGCCTGCTCGATACCGGTGCCACCGAAGACTGCACCGAACTGCCCATCGCACCGACGGACCTTGTGGCCCTCAGCACCTTGACCGTCCGCGTCACCGGTACACCCCCGGCGGAGGCGACGCTATGACCCGGCCATGGTGGGATAACGCGAAGGCCAAGGCGCACCTGGTCGACGGGCGCCCCGTCCTGATGCCCGGCGGGCGCAAGGCCGCCATTGCCGCCTTGCAGGCGCGGATCGCGGGCTTTGCCCCCGAATGGCGCGACCTGTCGGAGGAGGATGCGGGTGTCGCCCTTGTGCGTCTCTTCGGTCTGCAACTCGACCCCGTCCTCCAGCGCGTCGAACGATTGCCGGAGAAAGCACTTGTGGAGTTCCTCCGCACGGCAGGCATCGGATTGGCCCCGGCGCGCTCGGCAGAAGCGCTCGTCAGCTTTGTCCCGGAAGACAGCGCCACAGGTCCAATCGACGTGGCCGAAGGCACTGCGCTTTCCAGCGCGCGGGCCGACGGCGAACAGGGCGATGTCACCTGGGAAACCGAAGACGCGCTGACCGTCCAACCGGTAACACTGGAGGAACGTCAGGTCTTCGACGGCGAGGTGACGCAGATCATCGACGCGGACAGCGCATTTGACCTCCTCGGACCTCGCCCGGAGGTTGGTGCCGCGCTCTACCTTGGCCTCGCGGCAAGCGGAGTGGTTTCGGGCCGCCTGACACTCGCTTTTGAGACGGAAGTGCCCGACCGCCCCGCACCCGTTGCTGCCGGTCTTGCCCCACCACCCCCGCGCCCGCCCGTGCAACTCCGCTGGGAAGGGCTGACGGCAACCGGTTTCGACCCCGCGGAAGTCGTTCTTGAAGAGACCGATGGCTTCCGAAGAACGGGCCGCATCGGCCTCGACCTGCCCCGCGGCATGGCGGCGGATCGCCTGCCTATCCTGGGAGAGGGCGATCCGCTTTACTGGGTGCGGATTCGACTTGCCGGGGGAACCTTTGAAGCGCGCGCGCGCGTAACCGGCATTCACCTCAACGTGGCGCCGGTGGAAGCGCGGAAGACGTGGCGCGACGAGTTCCCGATACTCGAACTCCGCGACGGCCACCCGCAGGTGCAGCTTGCGCGGACCCCTGTGTTGTCCGGCTCGGTCGTTCTCGACGTGGACGAAGGCATCGGCGGCGGCGGTCTCTTCGATCTCAACGCGGAGGAGGAATCGGTCACCAAAGAGGGTCAGTTCCACCGCTGGAGCGAAGTCGCAACGCTCTCCGGCCAGCCCGCCGACGCGCGCGTCTTCACCCTCGACGGCGCAAGTGGCGTGATCACCTTCGGTGATGGCAGGGAAGGGCGCGCACCGCCGCCCGGCATCCGTGGCGTTGCCATCCGCTCCTACGCCGTCACGCTCGGCGCGGCGGGTAACGTGGCCGCCGGTGAGATCAACCGTATGCCAAACCGCATCCGTGGCATCTCGGAGGTCGGCAATCCCTGGAACGCCACCGGCGGCGCCAGTGACGAGGATCGCGACACGGCCATCGCTGCCGGTCCCGCCAAACTCAAGGCGCGCGGTCGCGCGGTCAGCGCGGGCGATATGGCGCTCCTTGCAAAGGAAGCACAAGGTGCGAATGTGCGTCACGCCTGGGTCGTCTCCGGCCTCGACCCGACGCTTGCGAACGCGGCCCGGCCCGGCACCGCCGCCGTTTACGTCCTACCGTGGCGGCACCCGTCCGACCCGGGCGATCTGCCGCCTGTATCTGATAGCCAGACATTGGTGACGGTTGCGACGCATATCGCAGAGGTGGTCGGTCCGCTCGGCGCACGGATCGTCGCCGCTGCGCCCCGCTTCCACGACATCCGCATCGAAGCGCTCGTCACCGTCACAGACGGCGGCGATGCCGCGGCGGCCCAAACGGCGGTGCGCGCGGCGGTCGACCACTGGCTCTCACCCGAAACCGGATCATGGTCGGTCGGCAACACCATCCGCCACGCGGATCTCAGCCACATCATCCTCGGCGCCTACCCCGACATTATCGCCGCCCCGTTTCTTGCACTCAGCCGGGATGGCATCGGCTTCGACGCCTGCCAGGACGTGCCGCTCGCCGAAGACGGGCTGCCATGGCCCGGACGCCACCGGATCGCGGTCGAAATGCAGGAGGGCGGAAGATGACCTGCGTTCCCGCCGACCCGAAGTTCCGCCTCCTCGACAATCTGGTCGGTTGGGACCCGATTGACGCACTGAACCCGACGCATATCGTAGGCTTTGACGACCCGGATGGCATCCGTCTGGCCGGTGGCGGACCCGACGGAGTTTCACCGGATGCGCTCGATCCCTACATCCCGCCGCCGCGACTCGCCCCCGGCTGCGGCCGGTGCGACTGGGTGCTGGTCACGCCGCCCGCGCCGATCTCCGCCGTGCTCGCGCTCGACGGATGCTCCAACACATGGCATTCGCTCTGGCCGTACCTGCCGGTCACGTTCGGCGATGCGGTGGCCGTTGCTGTCGACCGGCATCGCGTGGCGATTGCCGACCGCGCGGCGGACAGGGTCTGGGTCTTCCACCTCCCCGGCGGTCAGCTCCTTGGCGAGATCGCCGTCGATGCACCGCGCGATCTGAGTTTCGGCTCGTCGGGCGAAATCGTCGTGGCCGCCGAGGACGGACGCGCGCTCCTTCGCTTCACATTCAACGGCAGACGCCTTGGCCCATGGCCCGCCGACCTCCCCGATGCTCTGATCGCTCGCGTCGCCCATGATCGCGAGGGTCGGCTCTGGCTCGCCACCGAAGCGGGCCGGGACCACTATGCGCTTCTCGCACAAGACACCGCCTGCGACCCGGTTTTCCACCTAAAGACGGAAACCGACCTCAGCACCGCCTTCCCGAAAACCGCCGCTCTCCGAAGCGGCGCACAGGGTTTCTGCATCACGCGAGGTCTTGGTGACGGCACCGAAGGCCCGGTCTGTTGGTCTTGGTTCGGTCGCCCCGTCGACCCCGGCTGCGTGGCGGCAGCCGCCGGCGGAGCCTTCGCCCACCAGGGCCAGTTGCTGACCGAGCCGATTGACAGCGGCATTCCCCGCTGCCGCTGGCACCGCGTCCGGATTGAGGCCGACATACCTGCCGGAACGCGCATCGCATTGGCCGTGGCGACGGGCGAGGCGCCCGACGCCCAGCCAAAAGGCGTGCAAGCCGGGGCATGGGTAGGGTTCGACGCAGGCGTGCCGCATCCGGGCGACTGGCAGGAATTCGACTCCGGTCTAACGGATGTTCTGATCGACCGCCCTGCGGGGCGATACCTTTTCCTGCGCCTCCGCCTCAGCGGCGACGGCTCGGCGACCCCAATGGTTCGCCGCGTCCATATCGACTTCCCGCGCGCCACCTCCGCCAATCAGCTTCCGGGGGTCTTCCGAGAAGACCCGGACGCCGCCGATTTCACTGAGCGCTTCCTCTCCCTCTTCGACGCGACGCTTGGCACGGTGGACGAAGCCGTCACCCGCCTCCCCGCCCTTATCAAGGGCGCAGATGCCCGCGCCGAAGCGCTGCCCTGGATCGCCTCCTTCCTTTCCGTCACGCTCGATCCGACCTGGGATACCGAAACCCGTCGCCGCATCCTCGACGCCGCGCCGGAGCTCTTCCGGTTGCGCGGCACGCGGGACGGGCTAACCCGCTCGATTCGGCTTGCCTTTGGCCTCGAAGAAGACCCGGCAATCACCGAACATGGGTTGGAACGGAACTGGGGTGCGGTTGCCGGTTCCGGCTCCTTGGGCCAGACCGATGCCCGGCTTGGGGCTACGCGCCTCTTCAGCCGCCGCACGGCGCGGATGACGCTCGGCCAGTCGCCCGTGGGCACCACTAAAATCATGAGCTTCGGCACCCCCGCCAGTGATCCGCACGCGGTCGGCGCCTTCCGCTTCAGCGTCAGCCTGCCGCCAAATGTAGCGGCCACGAGCGAGGAAGGCGCGCTTGCAGCCCTGACCCGTCTGATCGAAGGCCAGAAACCCGCGCACACCCAGTCCACGGCGCGCATTGCCCGCCGCGCGGGCTTCCGCATCGGGGGCGATACGCTCATCGGCATCGACACCGTGCTCGGCCGTCCCGAACCCGTCTCCCTCGGCACGCCCGCCGCCCGGCTGTCCTGCAACGCCATCCTGGGTGGCGAACCGCCGCCTGGCCCGGTCCTCGGCAGAACCAGCCGCGTGACCCGACCCTCGAAGGACCAACCCGCAATTTCCTGTCCGGAGTGTACGCCATGAAAGACCATCCCCAAGACGACAATTGCCGAGAGGAGACCGGGCCGTGCGAATGCCTGCCGGAACCGGTACGCATGAACTACTTTCACGGCCAACTCATCAGCGAACGCGATCTCCGCACCGAGCAGGCCTATTTCCGCGAGAAACTCCGCCACGCGCATCGCTGCCTGCACGGCTACGGTGTGCTCTGTGGGATGGAGGTGCACCCGGTCGATCCGCCGGAGGAATGCCTCCCCGACGACAGCGCGAAGCGAAAGGACCTCAGGGAGCAGATCGCAAAGCTTCAGGCCCGTCAGGTCGAACTGAAGGAAGCCTTCGAAAACACTGACGACGATGACGAACGCGCCGAAATCGAGAAGGCGATCAAGGAGATCCACGCCGAAGTGGAAGGGCTGACCCGCAAGCTGGACGCGCTGAACGACGAGCGCCCCGACAAGGATCCCCAAGGCTGCGAGGACATGCCGCCGCTGCACCGCGTCCGCGTCACCTGCGGCGCGGCGATCGATTGTGACGGCAATGACCTGATTCTGGCGCGCGACCGGGTGGTCGATGTGAAGGCGCTTCTCAAACCCTCCGAACGCGTCAAGCTGGAAGATGGTGAGCGGCGCAAGGTCTGGCTCACGGTCTGCTACGAGGAATGCGGACGCGAGCCGACACGCCCCCTCGAGATGGACGCCTGCGCCACCACGAGCGGTTGCCAGATGGCGCGCATCGCCGAAGGTGTGCGTGTCGCCGCGTCTCTCGACGCGCCGCAGGAGGACATGCGCTGCGACCCGTGTTGCGCCTGTTGCGACGACTCGTGCCTTGTGCTCGCTGTCCTCACGGTCAGCGATGCAGAGCCGATTGTGGCCGAGGATATAGACCATTCGGTGCGCCGCCGCTTCGGCCTTTACGACCCGACCGTGATCACCGGGATCAGCTGGAAGCACGGCCACACCTATAGCGCCGACACCGCCGACTCGATCCTCGGCACCGATGACCCGAACGGCGGCGTGGTCGTGGAATTCTCACGCCCCGTGCACGTCAGTACGATCGAGCGCGGCGTCGTCTCGCTCTACCGGCATACACGCGGTGGTGGGCTCGCGGGTGTCGTGATTTCGATGGAGGGCGAATATGTCGGCCTCCCCCAAGACGAGGACATGGTTCAGGCCATCCGCTTCCGAAACACCACCGGTGAAAGCGTTCAGCCGAAGGACCAGATCGTGCTCGTCGTGCGCGCGCCATTCCTGCTGGATCGCTGTTGTCGCCCGGTCGAAGGCCTCCATGTCGGCGGACGCGTGCCGCGCCTGATCCTCGAAGACGATGATGCCGACATGGACGCGCGCGAGGAGGAAGAGAAGGCCCGGGCAAAGGACGCCCGCGCCGAGAAGGCCGCGCAGAAAAACCTGAAGGACCTCAAGGACGAAAAGCCCCGCCCGGAGACACCGGACGACATCTGCGCCCGACCGTTCTGGGGGCCGGTGCCCTGGACCACCTGTGGCCCGGGAAACTTCGAAAGCTGGATCTGGATTGCTGAAAAATAGGAGCCGGACATGTCGATGCATATGACACCAAGCGATGAGGGTTGCGGCTGCGGCGGAACCGGCAGTTGCGGATGCGGCCACGAGGTCTGCACCGACCTCAACTTCAAGCGCCCCCGGTTCTTCGCAGGCCAGCTCCTGACGGAGGACGACCTGCAGGCGCTCACCGACTATGTTGTCGGCAAGAACCGCCTGCACAACCGCTTCCTCTTCGGCGACGGCGTGGTCTGCGGCCTCTCCGTCACCTGCCATCCCTGCGAGGATGGGCACGTCGCTGTGGCCCCGGGTTATGCGCTCGATTGCTGCGGCAACGACATCATGGTGCCCTGCAAGGAAGACCTCGACATCAAGGCGCTCCTCCGCGACCTCCGGAAGCGGCAACTGGCGGGTTACGATTGCGGCGATCCCTGCGACAAGAAGGACGGGGATATCCAGACCTATGGCCTTTACGTCACCTACACGGAAACGCTGGAAGACC
The DNA here is from genome assembly GCF_056537265.1 of Ruegeria sp. CG1. NCBI lineage: Bacteria > Pseudomonadati > Pseudomonadota > Alphaproteobacteria > Rhodobacterales > Roseobacteraceae > Ruegeria > Ruegeria sp. CG1. Next base: position 43,061 of record NZ_JBQFRF010000011.1, read on the forward strand.
CGGTCGCGCCCTACGCCTCCGGCGATCCTTGCGGCCAGCAGAGATGCGAGCCGACGCGGGTCTGCGAAGGCTACAAATTCGAGCTTCGTTGCGAGTGCAGCACCATCGAACGCCCCGACGTCTGGAAACGCATCCGCGCCTGCCTCGGCGATCTCCGTCAGGCCGGGGCGGCAGTGCAAAAGGCGCAGGCCGCGCAGGTACAGGCTGAACGCGTGATACAGGCCGTCGATGTCGCCAAGGCCGATCTCGCCATCCCGTTCGAGCGGCAGAGTTTCGATCTCATCGTCGAGACACCGAACGAGCTTGCGAAACTAAACGCGCTCGAACTCGCCGATGATGGAGAACTCGCCGCGAAAGACCTCCCCGACGAACGCGACCTTCGCCTCGACATCGCGCGGGTGCAACTTCTGACGGGCGCGATCACGCGGCGCAACCTCGCGGGCGAACTGTCGCTGGATATAGATGACGACGAGGTGGCGAGCGCCCTCGCAGACGCCCGCAAAGCGGCCAGCGATGCGGTCGACCGGATCGAAATACTCGGCCCCCGCGTCCTCACCACGCCCGCCGCCAAGACCGAGGCAGACGAAACCGTGCGCATCGCGCGCCGATTCCTTGCCGAGGACATCTCTGAAGAACGGCTCAACACGGTGGAGGCCAGGATGGTCGCCCTCAACACGCCGGTGTCCTTCGCACAGGTGTCGCGCATGCAGATCGATGCGGCTCTCCTGAAGGACTGGCTCCTCGACAGGCTCGGCAACGGCCTCAACCGGACACGCTGCGATCTTTACGAGCGCCTCCGCTGCATCCGTATCGAACGCCCTGGCAACGCGGCGTCCTCTGATCTTTCCGAAAGCGGTGCCACGGCGGCGGCTGTGATCGAGCTTCTGAAGATTCTGCTCGAATACCTGATCGACTGCATCTGCCTCGCGCTCAACCCGCCATGTCAGCCTTGTGAGGACAAGGGCGTTCTGCTGGCCTGTCTCAAGGTGCGGGACTGCGAGGTGGTCGACATCTGCAACATGTCGCGCCGCCATGTCCTATCACCGGTCGCGATGCGCTACTGGCTGCCGCCGATCTCGACCATCGGCAAACTGATCGAGAAGTTCTGCTGCGAGTTCGACGTCGACAAGCTTTTCCGTCGCAAACCTACCCCGGAGCCTATTGAACCCGGCGGACAATTCATTCAGGGCGGCGACTTCAACGTCGCGGTCGCGGCGGCCCAACCGATCGTTGCCGGGTTCACACCGGTCGTCTCGGCGACCGAGATCGACGCCGACACCGCGCTTGTGCTGGAACGCTTCGCCCTCACGCCGGCGGACGTTCAGAACGTCGCGACGCTGACCTCCAACCTGTCGCTCCTGACCGGGCGTACGGTGCTCAACGGCGCACGCGGCAGCATTCTCGGCGCGGTCCTGCAGGATCGCTTGCCCGGCCTCGCCAACCGCTTCGGCGGCGCGAACGACGTGCAGTTTCGCTCTCGGAACGCGGTGGCAGGCGATGCGGCCCGTGTTGCCGTGGACGCCGGAGACATCGAGAAGCGCCTGAAGGACCGGATCAGCGAGAGCAGCGTCGCGCTAAAGGCAGAGCTTGGCGAGCAACTCGACGCGGAAGTCTCCTCGGTCCTCGACCGGCGGCTCGAAGACGAGATCCCGTCTATTGTGACCAAGGAGCTGAGCGCCGCGCGCATCCGCCGGGCGGTCTCTGACGCGAAGGCGGTCAAGGATCTGAAGGCAGACAACAAACGTCTCGGCGACGAACTGGCCGCGCTCACCGCTGTGGTCGAGGAGTTGAACGCGGGAGGCACGTCATGACCGTCACACGCAGCATCGTCGCGGAGGGGCAGATCCTCCGCGCCGACCAACTGACCGAGATGGCCGAGGTGCCGCGCGCGCGCTCTGAACGCCACAACCGCCTCGTCCACCGCTGGGGCATCGTCACCGGACTGAAACTGACCGCCGAGGAGACAGAGGACGCCAGCGGCAACGTCTTTTCCCGCATCTTCGTGGAACCCGGCATGGCCATCGACGGGCACGGGCGCGAAATCCTTGTCACTGAACAGATCGAACTCAACGCCCGGCGGTTTCGCCTTCGCGTCGGCAATTCCGTGGCGGAGGAGACGCCCTATCCAGTCTTCCTGATCAGCCAGTACCGGCCCGTAACCGGAACGGCGGGTGCATCCGACACCTGCGCCGTCAACGGACCGGCGGGCGGGGTGGAGGAGGGAGTGGAGATCGTCTACGGCCAGCCCGGCGACGAAACCGATGAAGAAGTCGCGCCCGATCTCACGTCCGCGCCAAGCCCGTCGGAGGGCAGCACCGAATGGCCCGTCCTCGTGGGCTTTGTCACCTGGACCGCCGCGGCGGAGCACTTCGCTGGTGTGGACGCCGAGCACGCCAAGGGAAAGCTCCCCTTCATCGGCGTCACCGCGGCCACCGTCGCGGGCGACGAACATCAGGTTCAGCTTCAGCCCAAGACTGCGCTCGCGGCAGGCGATGCCGTCTTCCAGGTCCAGCAGACCGACGACGGCCCGGCACTCTGTTTCGGCACATTCAAGGGCACCGGCCGCCCGATCGAGACGCTCTTCAAGGTCGACGGTAAGGGTGATCTGACGGCAGAGGGCTCGATCACCGGCAAGCGGACCGGCAACACCGTGCAAGTGGATTCCGGCATTGCCAGCCATGGTACTCGCATCCCCCTGCCGTCCGGCGTGACGGAGGCGCAGGTGGGCGATGACGAAGCGACCGTCCACATCCACGTCGCACCTCTGACCGACCCCGCCTACGCGCCCGACCCGGCGCTCAGTTTCGCCGCGCTGGTGGAGGAATGCCGCGTCGATGACGACCGGCGCGTGTACTGCCGCATCGCCTGGGCGGAGCTTGATTTTGCCGGACCGTTAATCGGCAATACCCTAACAGGCGGCCCCGGCGCCGTCCGCTATCTCATCGCGGTCGCCACAAGTTCAGAAGAAGGAGAGGGCGTATGAGCCAGCAAATGCACCTCGTCTGTCTGAAGGAAACCGGCCACGTCCTCGCCGGTGTCGCAGCCACGACGGCGGAGGATCCGGATATCGAAGCCCTCGTCGGCGACGCCCTGCCTGTCGCCAACACGCGGGTCAGGGTCGGCCTTCCACGCACCAGCCTGATCCCCGTCGATCTTCTGGAAGTAAAAAGCGTCCCTTTCGACGCGGCCGTGATCGGCGACCCGCTCAGCCACGTCATCGATGGCGGGCGGGTGGAAGAACTGCCGCCGGTAGAGACCGATGTCACCACGTCATTCGACGTTGATGCCCTGACGCTTGCAATGGGGCGGATTGACAGAAAGGTCGTCGTGATCCTTTCCGAGCGGGACGATCCGCGCGCGCAATGGCGCGTCCAGTCCGGGACTTTTGTCGACGCAAACGGCGACGGCAGTGTCGATCCTCTCTTCGTGGATTTCACAGTGATGCCCGGTGACACGCCCGCTGCGATCCGGTCGGCGAAGGACTACCTCGTGATGACGGCTTATGAAGGCGACCGGATCGCGTGGGACGTGGCGCAGCCCGTGCCATGAACATCGAGATCGGCACCTGCGAGCTTGAGATCCGGAGGCCAAGGGGCACCGCCCCGCCCTGGGCTGACGAAGCCGATCACCGCGCACTCGCCGACAAGGTTCAGCGCCTCGTGCTGGCGATGCTGGAAGACCTCGTCGCGCCGCGCCTGCCACAGGACGAAACCGTACTTGCCGACCTCGTCATCGACCTCCCCTTGAAAGCGCCCGATCTCGAAGGCGCCGCTCCGCTCGCCCGCGCAGGCCTCCGCGCGGCACTGAGAGAGGCGGTCGAGAGGGCGGTCGCACGCGCCGTGCCGGGCAAACCAAACGACACCACATCGAAAACCCGCGCGCGCGACCGGGCAACACCGCCCGCAACGGAAAGTGGACAGTCACCGCGACTGCCCAGCGAAGCGATAGCACGCACCGCCCTCTACACCCTGATCGAAACTCTGTTCCCGCGCGGAACACCTGCGTCAGCTGTCGCCCTGATACCGCAGGTCGCGCTTGCACGTCTGCTGCGCCGCGCACATGCTCTTTTGCCGCAGGTCGCGTCCGTCGCCGCTTCAGCGGGGGACGCAGCACGGTCGCAGTCCCGTCGGGGCAGGGCGACACAGGATCACCGCGCCGATCTTGTCGCGGCCCTCGCAGATATTGCGGTCGCCCTTGCAACCCATCGCGCCGCACCGCCCGAAGCCCTGCCAGTTGTCGCACCGGTAATCGCGCAAGCGCGGCAGCGCGCGGAAAATATCCTTGCGGCGCTGGAGAGCCCGGAGCACCAGGCCCCAGATGACACCCTGCCGCATCGCGCGAAAGGTTTGCCTTCCAACTCATCCGACGCACAGCAAGCCAAGCGCATCGCGCCTTCGGCCGCCAATCCTGCGCCGCTCCCGCCGGGTCCTGCACCAGCGAATGACACAGATATACTTCCCAACGGTACCTACCGGCTCGATCATGTCCTGCCGTTTCTCGTCTACGCCGCGCTTCATGATCGCGGTCTGACCGACCCGCTTTCCCTTGACATCGAAGTCCCCGCAGTCATGGCTCCGCTGGCGGCTGCCATCGCGTCAGTCTGTCTGCCGCGCTCTTCGCCGCTCCCCGATCCGGCGATCTCCACCGCCGTCGCGCGTTTCGCCGGACGAAAAACCCTACCCGACACCAGCGATTACACGTTTGCCGCCGCCCGGATCGACGGCGCGCCGTATACACGCGCCACTCTCGCGCAATCGCTCCTCGGGTCGCTTTTGCAATCGCCCACAACCCCGCTTGTCCTGTCCGATGACAGGGTCACCCTCTTCGATCCCGGAGGTCTGTTCCCGGTCGCTTCCGGCCCGCCGGACACCCTCACAGAAATGCTCGCCGAACTCGACCGCACTTACTTCACGGCAGGCGAGGCCCCCGAAACCTGGGCCGAACTCGCCCGCGCCGGCCTCCCGCTCGTCGCCTCCGGTGCGCCCGTCTCCGGGGAGGCCGCCCGCATGATCGCCGGTCCGAACGGCTGGGTCGGCCGCAGCACGAGCAACCGGAGGTTACCCTGCGAAACGCTCCCCGAGGAAGCCGAACACGCCGAGAACGCGCGCGCCATCTGGCACGCCCTGACCGACGCCGCCCCGCTCCGCCCCCCGTTCCGCAGCGCATCCGAGGCCGACTTCACCGACTTCGCCGCGATCCTCGCAGGCTACGGGCTGGCCGACCTCGGCTGGCGGTTCCTCGGCAGGGACCGCGCGGCCTGGGAACGCCCCGACCCGGCGCTTGTCCAGCGGCGGTTCTTCGACCTCGGCGGAGAGATGCGCGTCAACGACCGGTGCATCGACATCCACCTTCCGATGGGTCGCCGCTATCTCGACCTGCGGGACGCAGGTCTTCTCACAACCGTCGACGCCCCCGTCTGGTGGGGCGACCGTCGCCTTGAGTTCAGTGGAGGCTAGCCATGGCGCGAAAAGAGCATATGACCCGCGAAGACGCGGCAACGCTGCACCTTCACCTCTGGCTGACCGCGCTGACGCGAACCCTGCGCGCCGCGGTGGAGCAAAGAAGCAAGAGCATCGCGGCTCTCAAGGGCGCGCGCGGCCCCGCCGGAACGCTCGTGCCCAAACACGCTGACCGCCTGCTCCGCGATGTCGAAACGCGCCTCCGCCACGGCCCCGCGCCGATGCTGGAGATCGCGCTGACCACCCGCGAACGCCGCTTCGAGGACACGCTACGCGAGGACGCGCCCGCCGCGCTCCCGCTCGACCAGCTGACCGAGACCGCAGCCCTCACCAAGTTCGACCGCGACGCCCTCCTGATCGCGCTTGCGGGCGAGGTCCTGCCGGAGTTTCCGCTCCTCGCGGGCTACGTGGTGGACGACCTCGCGAGGGGCCAGGCCTCCGTCGACCTCATCCTGACACTGACGCGCGGCAAGGCTGCACAGGAAGGCTGGCGCATCCGCCGCCTCGGCCCCGGCGGGCCGCTCCGCCGCCTGGGCCTCCTCCACGCCGTGGACGGGCAAGGCACGGGACGCGCCACGGCGCTCGCGCCGGTTCCCGGCCTCGCCGAATGGCTCCTCGGCGCGCGCATCGCACCGCCGGTCCCGCTGATCGATCCGCAGATGATCTGGCCTGCCGACGCCACCGACACACCGCACAGCACCGCGATCGAACCGGCCACCGCCTGCCTCTCCCGCTTTGCAAACGGTGCGGCGGGCATCTGGGGTGGGGAGGTTCGCCGCCACGACGACATCGCAACCGCCGTCGCCCGCGCCTGCCAGCGCCCCGTCTACCGGCTCGACCTCGGGGGCACGGAGCGGAGCGCCTGGCAGCCGTACTTGTCCGATGAGGCTGCCATCGCAAGCGGGGCGGGTGCGATCCTCTGGGTCGAGACAAGCCAGTTCCCAAGCGCCGATCTCGATCGCGCCGCCGTAGCGCTCACCGTCCTGTCGCAACGGCTGCTCATCACCGGGCGTCTTCCATGGCGTGACCCGGACCTGATCCGCACCCGACCCTTCGCCGATGTCACGCTAAAGCCGGAGGACACCAGCACGACCGACGACACCGTCCTGCAACGCCTCCACCTCGGCCACCGCCAGCGACAGGCCGCGCGCCAATTGGCCCGCACTGAACAGCACCGCCTTGCGAACGGCACCGTGCCCGACCTTGCGTCGATCCTTGAGACAGCCGCCCGACGTGTTGCTACCCCGGCCCACGTGGCCTCTGTCCGCGTCATCGACCCCGTGCGGGGCATCGACGACCTCGTATTGCCCGACGACCTGCACCGCCAGATCGACGAGATCGGCACGCTCTACGCAGAAGCGCCCCGGGTCGATGCGGCATGGGGCTTCGGGCGGCTCACCGGATCGGACGGCGCGCTGAAGGCGCTGTTCACCGGCGACCCCGGCACCGGCAAGACGCTGGCGGCGGAAGCGATTGCCCACAAGGCGGGCGTCGGACTTTTGAAGGTCGACCTCAGCCAGATCGTCTCCAAATGGGTCGGCGAGACGGAAAAGAACCTCGAAACCGTCTTCGCCCATGCCGAGCAATCCCACGCCGCGCTCTTCTTCGATGAGGCGGAGGCGCTCTTTGGCAAACGCGGCGAGGTGCATCGCGGCACCGACCGGTACGCCAATATGGAGGTGAGTTTCCTGCTGCAACGACTGGAGAGCTTTTCCGGCGGCCTTGTCATTCTCGCCTCCAACCTGCGCGGCGATATCGACCCCGCCTTCTCCCGCCGCTTTCAGGTCTCGCTCAACTTTCCACGGCCCGGTCCCGACGAACGGCTCCGGCTCTGGCGCATGGCGTTCGTGTCCGCACCGCTCGATCCAGAGGTCGATCTCCACGCGCTTGCCCGCCACGATCTGACCGGCGGCGCCATTGTCACGGCGGCCCGCATGGCCGCATTGCTCGCCGCCGGGGAGGGCGCCGCATCGGTTGGGCTCACGCATCTCGAACGCGCGACGGAACGGCAGTTCCGTAAGGAAGCGCGTCTGATGCAGGCGGGGCGGCCCGACGGTCTCGCCATCGCCCGGGCGCGGATCTGAGATGCCGGGCGGGGAGCGGGATCGCGCCGTCGAGGCCCCCGTCCGCCAACCGGCGAGCGACCGCGCGACCGCGCCCTCCAGCGAACTGCAAGGACCGGCCCCAACCGCGCCCGGCGGCAACACGGTCCGTCTCCTCAACGAAACGTCACCCGGCTCCCGCCGCGCCCCGCGTGAGGGTCCGCGCCAAAAGCGCTTCGGACGGAACCGGGAGCCGGAAGCGACAAGCGCCCCGGAGCCTGCTCCGGCACCCGCAAGGCCCCCCGCCACGTCAGATACGCAGCCCTCCACGTCTCCCGCGCAAGGCCGGCCGGGGGCGAACACGCCGGGCGCGCCAACGCAAACACGAGAACCGGCAGAGACCGGAGGCGGTCGGGGTGGCGGCGGCCCCGGCCCACCCTCGGCTGCAAGCACGCCCGACGGTGGAAGCGCCGGACCGGGTGCCGCGCCTCAGCCCGGTGGTGGGGAGGCCGCAGGTCCGGAACCGCCCGGCACCTCCTCTTCCAGCCCGGCCATCCAGGCCCTCGGCAATGCGCTCCCCTCCGGCGCAAGTGCCGCGCTCCGGGTCGCGCGCGACGCCGTGGCGGGAGAGGTCGCCGCGGACCGCGCAGCCCTCAGCGACGCGCCGCCGAGCCTCCAGGCCACCTCCGAGGGCATTGCCGAGAGATCAGATGACGGGGCGGCACCCGGCGCCGGGTCTGTGCCGCCGAGCGTCGACGAACAAGACGGTGAAGGCGCGCCGCAGGAAACACTCGACCCCGCGCACGACGTCGCCGAAACAACCGTCCCCGAAGGCCCCTCGCTCTCCGAAATCGACCGCGCCCCCGAAGACGATCCGATGGCGGCTGTCCGCCACTACCAGCGCCTTCTCGCCGCGATGCCGGTCTCCGACGAGATCAACACCGACCCCGGCCCGCCCATGCCGGTCGCGCTGACCGGGGAAGCCGATCCGGGCCGCATCGGCGACCAGGCCGAGGAAAGCGAGGTCGCCTTCGATGCGGAAGTGACCGATGCGCAGGCCGGGATGCAGGAAGACGAGGGCATCGACGACATCCGCTCGACGCTGCCCGACGAACTGCTCGTGGCCCCGGTCGCGCCCGACGCGGGCGAGGTGCCGACGTTCGATCTCGGCGATAAGCCGGAGCTTCCCTCGGACATCCGCGCCGGCATGGATCGCGGCCTCGCGCCTACCTGGACAAGCGAGATCGGCACCGCGAGCGCGGGCCATGACGCAGCGATGACGGAACGGCAGACCGCCGAGGCCCGCGAACGCGCGGCGACCGACCGGGAGATCGCCGAACTGGAGGCGGGCACAGCGTCCGAACAGGAGGGGCTGCGGGAGACCGCCCACGGCGAGGTAGCGGAGGCGCGCGCCGGATGGCAGACCGATATCGACGCGGCGCGCGGGACCTATGACGGCAAGCGCCAGAAAATCGACGACGGCCTGACCCGTGATGTCGATGCACGGGTGCTGCTGGCCGAAACCGATGCGCAGGGCCATCTCGACGACGGTCAGGATAAGGCGGAGCGCGAGAAGACGCGCGTCGAAACCCTGGCTGAAGAAAAGCGGCGCGAGGCGGAACGGAAACGCCGTGATGCTGACGGTTTCCTCGATTGGCTCTCCAGCAAGGTCAAAAGCTTCTTCGCCGCTCTGAAAAAGGCGCTGAAGGACTTGTTCGATGGCCTCCGCGACTTCGTGAACAAGGCAATTGCGGCGGCAAAGAAACTGGCCGATGCCGCCATCGAGTTGGGCCGCAAGGCCGTGATTGGCCTGATCCGCGTGGCGGGCAGCGCGCTCGAACTGGCCGCCGACGTTTTCCTCGCGGCCTTCCCCGAAGCCCGCGACCGCGCCAAGGCGGCGATCCGCTCGGGCCGCGAGCGCTGTGAGCAGGCGGTCAACGATGCAGCCGCCGCGCTCCGGCGCGCGGTCCACGCCGCACTCGACGCGCTCGGCAAGGCGCTCCTCTTCGTCATCGATGTCTACGAGAAATTCTATGTCGGCATGCTGGAGATCTTCGAAGCGCTGACCCTTGGCTATATCGAGGTAACGCGCGCGCTCATTCGCCTCAACCTGGCCGCCGAGCACTCGCCCTTCGAGCTCGAAGGTCAGATTTACCAGCAGATGATCGGTGCCGACCTGACCGAGCCTCTGCCGTTTGAACTCACCTCAAGCGAACGCGCTCAGCGGGATGCGATGGCCAATGCCCCGGTCGAAGGCCTGCCCGAAGGCGGTGCGGTGATCGAAGCCACGCCCGCGACCGGCGGTGTGCCGCTCGGCGTCGCGGTCGATCCGGTGCTGCCTTTCGCGCCCGACCCCGAGATGTTCCTGGGCCACAACTTCGACAACGGAGCGCTCGAATTCCCCGGCAACCCCGCCGGGGCCTCGGTGGCCGACCTGATGGACGCCGCCGCCGCGAACGAGGACGCGGCCCCAGCGGAGGCCGTCGAGGGTGCGGAAGGTCCGGATGGCGTCGAAGGAGCAGAAAACGTGGACGAGGGCCCGGACTTCTTCAGCATGACCGAAGAGGAGAAGTTCGAGTACTACAAGGGCCTCGAAGGCCCGAAGGAGTGCAGGACCGACACGCCCACCTCGCCTGAAGGCGAGGTGCCGCTCGAACAGAAGATCGGCCCGCTCACCCGGGCGCAACGGGCCAGCTACATGCTCCCCAAGGCCTGGGACGGGATCAAGCACTGGGCGGGCTGCAACTGGGACAAGATCCTGCTTGGCGTGATCGCAGCACTGGTCGTCATCGCCGCCGCTGTCGCGATCTCCATCCTGACCGGAGGGACGGCTGCAGCAGGTCTCGGCGCGCTTCTGACGCTCTTCACCGGCGCAATGATCCTCGTGGCCATCGCTCAGGTCGCCGGCTTCCTCAAGGATTACCTGACGAAATCCGTCGATGGCGATGTGGTGGGCGGGGGCAAGGCGCTGGCGGGCGCATTCGCCGTCGCGGCGGTGGAAATCATCTTCGCCATCCTGACCTATGTCACCTTCGGCGCGTTCCGGGCGCTCGCGGCGGCGGTGAAAGGGACCGGGCGGCTCGCGGCGGGCGCGGTGAAAGCGGCGGGCAAGGCGGCAGGCAACCTCGCCCGGCGCGGGCGCAGCGCCGCGCGCGGCCTGACTCGCTCGGGCACACGGCTCGGACGCGGCGCGAACGCCGTGGCAAAGGTCGGCGGCGCGTTCTTCCGGCGCGGCAAACTCATGATCCGCAACGTACGTTCGGGCTTCGAGCGCAGCGTGAAGAGCGTGGGTAAACTGGGCGAGAAGCTCGGCAAGCGCCTGCCGTTCCGGAGGTACAAGATCGTCCGTAAGGGCCGTTTCTTCCAGCTCTTCGGTTCCGTCAATCCATGGGTCCTTCTGGCTTCGGGCGAATTGCGCAACGTCGATCCGGACGACTTGCCGTCGGGCGCGAAGATCGGCGATGAGATCACCCTGCCGGACGGGTCGCGTGCGAAGATCGTCGGCGACAGCAACCGTGGCGGGGCAATGAAATCCATCGACGAGTTGGATGACGTCGCGCTCCGCAATGCCGACGACCTCGAACGGACCACGGGGCGCGGCGGCAAGACCGATGCCAACGAGGCGACATGGTCGCACGAGAAGGGAAGCGGCGATCTGCACGGGGTCGAGGGCTCACTTGATGAGCTTGGCAAGGGCAAGGGGCGTGGCTCCGCCGAGACCACCGCTCAAGGAAAGGCTGGCAAGTCCTCCGGCGTTGCGGGTGACGAGGGCGGTCACGCGGTCGGGCATCGTTTCATGGACGACCAGGGCGTCAAGAACCTTTTCGCGCAGGCTGGGAACTTCAACAAGTCCGCCTGGAAGAAGATGGAGAACGAGTGGGCTGCGTTCCTGCGCCGGGGCTACAAGATCAAATTCCGGATCAAGTTTACTAAGCATTCCGGTAAGGGCCGCCCGGGCGAGGTGTCCGTCGTCTACGACGTGACCAGCCCGACAACAGGCAAGGTTATGCGTCGGGGGCCGTTCGACTTCAAAAACTTGGACGGCCAGTCCTTCGAGCGGCTAAAGTCCAAGACAATGAACTGGTAGGAGGCACGCGATGGACAAAGCACAAGCCGAAAAGCTCTTCGCTGACATCGGGCGCGCCCTGTTCCACGATGCGGATCGGGGTGGCGAAGACTGGGAGGCGGTGTCGATCGTGGCGAGTGTCGATGACGGTTTCGTCGATCTCACCGGCTACCGCTATGAGGACGAGGAGGCCGGGCCGATTGACTGGACCACCGACAACATGTCCGATCTCATCCTCGGTGTGCACGCGGCCACGCAGGATGAGACGGCCCGTCCCTGGAAGGCCATCTATTTTGGGATCATCGCTGAGACGGGGAAGTATACTGTTCGCTTCGAGTACGAGAACGTGGATCGCTGGGCGTTGACGCCGGACAATTTTGACACGCTGCCCAATGCGCTGAACCCGTTGAACGGAGAGCCGCCCTGACCTCTAACCCGTGTAATCGCTCCGGCAGAACCCATAGCGGCGCATGAGTTGGGAGAACGCGCGGCGGTGCTTGCCGCTGCGCTCGGCGGCGGCGGTGACGTTGCCGCCGGTCTCTTCCAGAACGGTATCGATATACATGCGCTCGAAGCCGCTCACGACCTTTTCCTTGGCCTCTTTCATCGGCGCAGCGGTCAGCTCGTCGATATCGGCCTGCACCGCGCTCTCGTCTGCCGGGGCAGGTATTGGCGCCAGATCTGCCAGGTTGAGGTCTTCGCTCCGCACCTCCCGGTCGAGGTTGAGGCAGGTCAGGTAGCGGACGCAGTTCTCCAGCTCGCGCACATTGCCAGGCCAGGGATGGGACATCAGGCGGGCGCGCGCATCCGCGGCAAGCCGGATCGGGGCGGTGCCGTAGTCTTCGGCGTATCGCGTCACGAAATGGTCGATCAGGGGCGGGATATCGTCGGGCCGCTCCACCAGCGGCGGCACCTCCACCGGCAAGACGCGGAGGCGGAAATAGAGGTCCTCCCGGAAGGTGCCGTCCCGCACCTTCTTGCCGAGATCAGCATTGCTCGCGGCGATAAGGCGGACGTCGGATTTGCGGGTGAAGGTCTCCCCCAGACGCCGGAACTCCTTCAACTGGGCGAAGCGCAGGATCTTGGCCTGGCACACGAGTGGCATGGCATCGACCTCGTCGAGGAAGAGCGTGCCGCCATCGGCTGCGGCGGCAATCCCCTTCTCCGCCGTGACCGCGCCGGTGAAGGCACCGCGCGCATGGCCGAAGACTTCGTTCTCTATCATGTCGGCGGAGAGATTGGCGCAGTTCACCGGCACGAACGGCTTGGCCGCGCGCGGGCTTTCCTCGTGGATGAAGCGGGCATAGAGTTCCTTGCCCACCCCGGTTGGCCCTGAGATCAGGACCTCGGCTGAGGATTTTGCCAGACCGGCGACTTTGCCGAGCAGGTCGCGCTGGCACCTGCTCCCATGGATGATAGTAGAAGACATGGACAATGCCTCCTGTCAGTTATGTCCCCACACGGAACTGCAAGTCTCGAATACAGCGGGACCACCGGACAATCAGAAACCTAAATTCACTACGAACAGACACCAAATCGCACGCGCTGCCGTAACGTAAAGTGTCCCGATTTTGGCGATTCGCGTCAACGGAATAAGGGGTTTCGGCGATTTTGTGCGAATGCAACGGAATGTCACTTCGCACTTAAGTGTAAGACTGCGGGAATTTCGGTGCAGGTTAGCAGTTAAAAATAAGACTGCAGGGTAGGGTGTTGTGTAAAATCAATGGATTGGGTCGTATCAGGTGAGCGGCCCCATCTGACCGGTCCAATTTGATTGTTAGTGCATGATCGGCCTGTGTTCCATCGGGATGATGGTTTCAGGTGCTGGCGGGCGATAGCTGTCACTGTGCCCTTAATTACCGGACAGAGTGTCCTGTGGATAAGTCGCGTGGGGATGATCTTGTCTAATGAAGTAAAAACCCAGAAGAAAAAGCGCTCGCAGTTGAACGGGCCAACACGTTGCGTCCAATACTGGAACTTGATGAGACGGGGCAGGAAATAGGACTGCCGCTATTGGAAGCGGCCAACATGATGGGCGTTTCTAGAAGCACTGCATGGGACTTTTACCGTCGTCTCAAGACTAGTGATGGGCGCGCGAGCTCTTTACTACCCAAACGACGCGGTCCGAAGCATGGCTCACGCCGCTTGGAACCAGATGTAGAGAGCATTATCGAGCGCGTTCTACGTCAACACTATCTCGTTCCAGAACCGCCAAGCCTTCTGAGGATCGTCAACGTGGACGTGTCGCGGTTTGATGCCGCTCCTTTGATAGCATTTATTGCAGCAAAGGAGACGAACTATGGGACTGAAGCGGACGGACGAATTCCGTGCTGATGCAGTGCGGATCGCGCTGACGTGTGGACTGACAAGGAAGCAGGTGGCGTCAGATTTGGGCGTTGCCTTGTCGACGTTGAACAAGTGGGTGACGGCGCATTTTGACACCGACGTTGTGTCAGACAAGGATTTGGACCCTGCCCGTGAAAACGAGCGACTTCGACGGGAGAACCGGATTCTCAAGGAGGAGAGGGATATTCTAAACTGAAGAGGATCAGGAAAGGCCCCAGTGGGGCGTTTCCCCGATGAAGGCCACAGCCTTCTTCGCGAGCCAAAAGCCATGAGGTTCCGGTTCATCGAAGAGCATGGCTGCGAATTCCCAACCAACCGCCTTTGCAAGTTTCTGGATGTCAACTCGTGTGGCCTGCGCGCTTATCGCCACCGCCCGGCCAGCCGAAGGCGGCGGACCGACATGGTTGTTTTGGCGCACATCAAGGAGCAATCTCGTCTCAGCTTGGGCAGCTGGCCGTGGCACTACGGCAGCCGCCCAAGGGCTGCATCCATCACACGGGTCGCGATAGCCAATACTGTTCTCACGATTACCAAAAGCTCCTACGCCAGCACGGGTTCCAGGTATCGATGAGCGGAAAAGGCAATTGTTACGACAACTCCGCCGTCGAGACCTTCTTCAAAACAATCAAAGCGGAACTGATCTGGCGGCGGTCATGGCAAACGCGACGGGAGGCCGAAACGGTGATCTTCCAGTACACTAACGGCTTCTACAATCCGCGAGGGCGGCACTCAGCATTGGGCTGGAAAAGCCCGGTCGCTTTCGAACGAAAAGTGGTCTATAGATGTCGAAGGCTCAGCCGTGGGCCGCTATTTCCCCGCTGAGATCGCCACGCGCGGCTGGCGGTGGCCACTGCGGTGGTCAGATTGAATTCACGCTCGGCGCAGGCCTGAGGGGTTACGGTGGTCATCAGATCATCTCCGTCATTTAGTGTCATTCGGGCTATATACGGGGTTCTCTTTGTTAAAAAAGAGGGTCATTATTGAATTCACTATTCATTCTAAAAGAACAATATTCGTGCTCTCACATCTTCTACAGTGTTTCGTAGCCATCGCGGACAGCGGATCGATCATACGGGCTGAGCCTCCCCAACTGAACTGGTCCACCGTTATGCTTAGGAAACGGAGGACCACGAATGGCAAACAAGAGACCGAAGCCCGAAGAGATTGTCTCGAAGTTACGGCAGGTTGAAGTTCTGATGGGGCAAGGCATGTCCCGTCTCGATGCGATCAGACAGATTGGCGTTGTTGAACAAACCTATTACCGCTGGCGAAAGAAGTACGGCGGAATGGGTGTAGATCAGTTGAAAGAACTGAAGCGGCTTCAGAAAGAGAACGAGCGACTGAGACGCGCAGTTTCAGATCTGACGTTGGACAAGCTGATCCTGACGGAAGCCGCAAAGGGAAACTATTGAGCCCCGCTCGTCGTCGTGCCTGCATCAGCCATGTACGCAACCAGCTGAACGTTTCCGAGAGACGCGCCTGCCGCGTGCTTGGGCAACACCGGTCCACGCAACGGCACGCCCCACAAGGACGTGCAGACGAAGACCGACTGGTGGCCGACATGATCGAGCTGACCCGTCAATACGGCCGATATGGCTATCGTAGGATCGCTGCGCTGCTGAGAGAGGCCGGATGGTCTGTCAGCGACGGGCGGATTGAACGGCTTTGGCGACGAGAGGGGCTGAAAGTGCCGATGAAACAACCAAAGAAAGGGAGGTTATGGCTAAATGACGGTTCATGTATCCGGCTTCGACCAGAGCATCGCAACCATGTTTGGTCATATGACTTCGTTCATTGCCGAACCGACGACGGCAAAGCCTTCCGGACGCTGAACATCCTTGATGAGTACAGTCGGGAATGCTTGGCAATCAGGGTCGAGCGGAAACTGAACTCGACCGATGTAATCGACGTTCTGACAGACCTGTTCATACTTCGCGGCGCCCCCAGTTTCATACGTTCCGACAATGGGCCGGAATTTGTCGCCCAGGCTGTCCGAGACTGGATCGCCGCCGTTGGTGCCAAGACGGCTTACATCGAACCTGGCAGCCCGTGGGAGAACGGATACTGTGAAAGCTTCAACGGCCGGTTCAGGGACGAACTACTCAACGGCGAAATCTTCTACAGCCTGCGTGAAGCACAAATCCTGATCGAACAATGGAGGAAACACTACAACACAAAACGCCCCCACAGTGCATTGAGTTATCGCCCGCCAGCGCCCGAAACCATCGTCCCGATGGATCACAGGCCGATGATGCACTAACAATCAAATTGGACCAGTCAGATGAGGCTGCTCACTATTCTGGTGGGACCGGGCAAGACGATCTGGCGCCGCCGACATTCTTCCACAAACCTGCGCACCATGCCTTCACTGGATTGTGCGGCCTCGGCGTGCTGATCGAGCCAACGTTTCATCTTTTTTGCAGCTTTGCCCGTGAACATCTTGTACCCATAAATCTTGCGCAAAACGTCAAGATGTTCGTAGCGGGTGTTTTCTCTGGCTGCGTATGGAAGAAGATCGTCAGGCTTGAACCCGATTTGGGCAGCGACAAAGCGCAGGACAGGTTCAGGGATCACCTCACCAGCCTTCAGCAAACGGCCCGGATACCGAAAAGCGCATAGTTGGAGCGCAAAGCCGATCTGGTTTTCTGGTCGCCGTCGCGTGCGGATGTGTTCAATGTCTTCATCATCCAAGGTGTAGTGCCTCAACAGCGAAGCTTCATCGGTGGGAAGATCAAAAAACGCCGCGCGTTGTCGCGCGGTCAGAACCGCTCGGTGTGCCATTCTAAGTTATGTCCGTAAGAGGTCCGATGAACGGACGGTTTTGGGTAATCCACTCGTCCCAGCAAAACTGGCGCGGGACGCGTCTCGTATAGATGGTACGATACAAATTGCAATGAAGGAGCCTTATTCGTACGGTGCGGCCATGAACACCACACTTATCGGATACGCCCGCTGCTCGACCAACGATCAGGATCTCACCGCCCAGAAACAGGCATTGCAGAATCTCGGCGTTGCTCCGGATCGCATCTACACCGACCATGGCTTGACCGGCACCAACCGCGCCCGCCCTGGTTTGGATCAGGCCATAGCCGCCGTGCGCGAAGGCGATACATTTGTCGTACCCAAGCTCGACCGGCTGGCCCGATCCGTTCCTGATGCCCGCGCCATCGCCGACCAACTCCAAGCCAAAGGCGTCAAGCTGGCTCTCGGCGCATCCGTCTATGATCCAACCGATCCAATGGGGAAGATGTTCTTCAACATCCTGGCCACCTTCGCCGAATTCGAAGCTGACCTGATCCGTATGCGCACTCGTGAAGGCATGGCCATTGCACGCGCCAAGGGCAAGCTGCGTGGCAAACAGCCAAAGCTATCTGCCAAACAGCAGAAAGAACTCTGTCGAATGCATGGCTCGGGCGAGTATTCCATCAGTGATCTGGCCGAGGTGTTTTCTGTCTCCCGTCCAACAATTTACCGAACCCTCAACCGGCACCAGACCTGATATTTGCTGCGGGCTGTATGAACTGGTTTGGAGCGCAACTAAGCCGACACTGCCACGTGAGTAAAAAGTGGCGGCTTTGCTCCACACAGCCGCTAAGAGATCACCAATAGGTCCGCATTCTTGCTAGCTCGTCCCTTATTCCAATCTCAATCCGCTGCAGAACTGCTCGCACCCGTTT
>NZ_JBQFRF010000012.1:0-50872 GCF_056537265.1 Ruegeria sp. CG1
ACCAACAGGCTGAGAGGAACATCCCAAGCGGCTTTTGCCATCGCTCATCGGCAGTTCCAACGTCGACTTTTTCAACACTATCCGGACAAAGTGCAAGTTCGCGGCGCTTGCACCAATGGCCGCTTGATTGCTCTTCGCTGACGTCAGAACAAGTGTGAAATTCGTATCATTTCTCACTTGGGGTGAGATATGTCCAAAGACGATCTTTAGGTAATGGACCTTTGTTACGACCGCCTTGTTGGGTCTGCTCCCAGGCGTGTGCCAGGATGCCCACTGACCTAGAAAG
Source organism: Ruegeria sp. CG1 (assembly GCF_056537265.1). Classification (NCBI taxonomy): domain Bacteria; kingdom Pseudomonadati; phylum Pseudomonadota; class Alphaproteobacteria; order Rhodobacterales; family Roseobacteraceae; genus Ruegeria; species Ruegeria sp. CG1. The sequence goes on from NZ_JBQFRF010000012.1 coordinate 287, forward strand.
GCAGAACAGTCCACTCGCGAGTGAGGCTTTAAAGCCAAGCTCGACGTAAACTGCGGCGGTCGCGCCATCGATGTTCATCGGGATTGCGCGACTTTTGATATCTGACAAATACCCCTCGATCTGCGGTGCGAGTCTGGCACAGGCCATAACCTCAATTGCGTCATATTTTTCCAGTGTTTTGAAATAGATGCCGCTGATGCAGCCGCAAACGATAGCTCCGGCCTTAAGAGGTTTCGTCGGTTTAGCTCTCCGATTTAACACCAATGTATTCCGGCAGATAGCGCGGTGGCATTGGCCCTTTGTTCCGGCCGCCCTGCTGCATCTGTTCCCAGCCATGAGACAAGACGCCTACCGAGCGGGAGAGACAGAACAGACCACGAGAGAGTGGGGGCGGAAAGCCCAGCTCGCAAAAGATAACAGCCGTGGCCCCATCGATATTCATTGCGATCTCAGTGCCGCGCTTGCGTCCGATTTCCGCCTGAATAGCCTCGCCAATGTCGGCAAACCGCCCATCCACCGTACCGGACTTCGCGGCCTCGCGTACCAACGCCATCAACCTTGGTGCGCGGGGATCGACGGGCTTGTGGAAGCGGTGGCCAAAGCCCGAGACAATTTTGCCATTTTCCTCACGCCAGGCGGCGATACCGTCGCGGACGGCACTTTCATGTTCAGCGCCGTCATCGATCCGTTTGGCGATGTCGAAATAAAGTTCTGCGCATTGTTCACCGGCGCCGCCATGCACGTCACCCAGCATATTGACCCCGGTTGCCATGACGTTGTTGAGCCCCAGCCCGCAGGTCGCGGCCATACGGGCGGCGGCAATCGAAGGCGCTTGCGGACCATGATCCACGCCCGCCACCAGCGCACATTCGAAAAGCGCCGCCTGTTCTGGCGTGGGCATATCGCCCCGCACCATGAGCCAGATCATCTGAGCAAAGCTAACAGAACCTATAAGGTCCTGGATCGGGTGGCCGCGAAAGGCGATCCGCCCTGGAGCCATGTCGATGATTGCGGTGCGCCACCAGTGGCGCATGTCATCGACCTCTTTGCGTTCTGAGGGGGCCGTCATATCGCGTCTTCCTTTTTCAGGTCCGAGATCTGGGCATTGTTATAGCCAAGTTCGCTCAGGATATCGGCTGTATGTGCACCCAAGGTCGGGGGCGGCGAATCGACACCAGGGGCCGTGCCATCAAGCTTGGCGCCGATCCCGACCAGTTGCAGATCCTCAGATCCTATACGGTGGGTTTGCAGCAGGCCCCGATCGGCAAGCTGCGGATGCGTCAACGCCTCAGGCACCGACCAGACAGGCCCTGCGGGAACGCCCTGTGCTGTCAGCTTGTCGACCCACTCATGGGTGGGGGCCGTGGCAAAGGCCGCTTCCAGTTCGGCGGTCAGGGCGGGCCGATTGGCCAGTCGGTTCTTTCGGTCGGCAAAGCGTGGGTCCTGCGCAAGGGCCGGGTTGTCGAGGATCCCGCACAGGGCCTCGAACTGTTCTTGCTTGTTGGCGGCGATATTCATCACGCCATCGGCGGTTCTGAAGGTGCCGGATGGGCTGGCGGTGAAATTATCGTTGCCGTTTGGAGTGGGTGCCTTCCCGGCGATCAGATGGTTTGACACCACCCAGCCCATTGTCGCAATGACGGCCTCGAGCATCGAGACGTCAATGAACGTGCCGCGGTCTTCGGCCTTGTTAGCAAGCGCAGCGGCGACGGCGAAGGCGGCCGTCATCCCTCCGATGGTGTCGGCCATCGGGTAGCCCACCCGGTAGGGCGCGGTGTCGGCATCGCCGGTGATCGACATCACGCCGCTCATCCCCTGCACGATCTGGTCATAAGCGGGCAGTTTCGCCAGCGGGCCATCTTGGCCGAATCCGGAGATCGCACAATAAACAAGGCGCGGGTTTTCCTGACGGAGCGTCTCATAGTCAAGGTTCAAGCGCGCCATCACCCCGGGGCGGAAGTTTTCGACTAGGGCATCGGCCTTTTGCACCAGCTCCTTCAGGATGCGTTTTCCGGATGCCGATTTCAGGTTCAAGGTGATCGACCGTTTGCCCGGATTTTGCGCCAGAAAGGAAACGCCCATAAGGTCGGCGTTGCGCGCGGGATCAGCCCCCAGCTGGCGCGCAAGATCACCGGTGCCCGGGGTTTCGACCTTGATCACGTCGGCCCCCATATGGGCCAGCTGATGACAGCAGAACGGACCGGCCAGCACATTGGTCAGATCAAGAATGCGAATGCCCTTCAAAGGTGCCTGCGTCATTGTCCGCGCCCCTCGTGTACAACCTTGGCTACTGTGAAAAACTCGCGGCAATAGCTGCCTTTTTCCGGCGCGCCATAGGATGATCCTTTTCGGCCCGTGAATGGCGCGTGAAAATCCATGCCTGCCGTGGGAAGATTGACTTGTACCATGCCTGCCTCGGCGTTCTGCGAGAAATGGTCGATCTTGGCCGCATCCCGCGAGATGATGCCCGCTGACAGGCCGAACTCACAGTCGTTGGCGCTGGCAAGGGCGGCCTCATAGTCCGGCACGCGCAACACAGCGGCGATTGGCCCGAAAATTTCATGCCGAGAGATATCCATTTGCGGCTCGGCCCCCACGAACAAGGCTGGCTCCAAATAGTGCCCCGGCGTGTTCAGAGTAATTTGGTCACCGCTGATGAGCTCCGCGCCTTCGGCCTGCCCTCTCGCAATATAATCAAGGTCAATCCGCAATTGGTCGGCGCTCGCAACCGGGCCAATATCGGTGTCAGGCGCACGCGCATCCCCGATCCGAAGCTTTTTCATCGCCGCGGTCATCGCGCTGACAAATTGATCATGAATTCCGTCTTCAACAATCAGCCGCGAAGACGCTGTGCAGCGTTGGCCAGTTGAGAAGAAACTGCCCTGTATGGCGCAGTGAACTGCCAGATCCAGATCCGCGTCATCCAGCACAACCAGCGGGTTCTTGCCCCCCATTTCAAGCTGCATTTTTGCCCCGCGGGCGAACAGCGCAGCCCCCATATTGCGACCGACTGGTGTGGAGCCGGTGAACGTGACCCCGGAAACCTTGGGGTGTAACACGATTGCCTCCCCGACCTCACGGCCTTTGCCCATCACAAGGTTGAACACACCCTCGGGCAGCCCCGCACGGGCAATGATGTCGGACAACATCCACGCAGAACCGGGCACCAGTTCGGCAGGTTTGAACACGACCGTATTGCCATAGGCCAGAGCGGGCGCAATTTTCCATGCCGGGATCGCCAGCGGGAAATTCCAGGGCGTGATTACGCCCACGACGCCAATGGGTTCGCGCAGAACCTTAAGCGACACACCTTCGCGCAGTGATTGGTAAGCGTCGCCGGTGGCACGATAGGCTTCGGCCGCGAAGTATTTGAACAAATGCCCGGCGCGATGTGCTTCGGCCTTGGCCTCAGGTAGGGTTTTGCCCTCTTCGCGGGCCAGCATGTCGCCCAGCTCGTCCACACGGGCGAGGATTTCCGACCCGATCCGGTCCAGCACTTCGAACCGGACCAGTGGCGATGTTGCGCGCCATTTCGGAAAAGCGGCAGCCGCGGCCTCGATCGCATCGGCAGTCTGCGCGGCACTGGCCTGCGCATAATCCCCGATTGTGTCGTTCAGGTCAGATGGGTTGATGTTTGGAACTGCACCACTGCCAGCGGCCCATGTTCCGGCGATATAGTTGGAAAAGGGATCTGCGGTCATAGTACTTCCTCAAGAACTGGTCGCCACCCGATATCTTCATGCCGGTGGTCTACAGTGTTCACATAAAAATAGGTCGGGCCGTGATAGCCCCGGCATACCCGCCCATCGGCACGGTTGGCGACAGGTTCGGCGGTCCAGCTGACCGCCCCGAACCAATTCCACAAACGGTTATGAGGTGAGGTCAGGTGATCCGGGCGAAGCGGGGCTGCACCATTGGCTGGGTCCGGTTGGGGCGCGTTTGACACGGCGGCACCGCCCACCAACGCATCCCATTCATTGGGCCCAGTCGCACCCTGATAGGGGTCATTTCGGGGCGTATCACCACCGGTCAGCAACCGGCATCGAAACGTAGTGCCATCGATGGACACCTCTGTGCCATAGACATACCCGGCATCGTCCAGATCCTGCCAGCTAACGCGGCTCATTAGCATCCGGTCGGCCACCAGATACCGGGTGCCTCCCTGTTGAAACACATGCCAGTTCAGGCGTTTGGTCGGGTCTTTGGGGCTGTCAGTGAGCGCCCAGTTGTCCCAATCCGGGTCACGTTCAAATTCCGGGAGGTTACCGGGTTGCAGACCCTCGTAGGGGCAAAGCGCTGCAAGATCCGTGATCCAGGGCCGGGTTGCCGGGGCAAGGATCTGTCCTGCATGTGATAGCCCACCCAATTGCCGGGTTCCGATATATTTCATCATAGCTCTTACACCGGTCGCGTGCGGAAGCGCCGCAGGACCCGGAACAGCATTTCCGCCGCCAGGAACTCCGTGCGTTCTGAAGGATCAAGCGGAGGTGAGACCTCGACAATATCCAACCCGCCCAAGGGGGCCTCGGCCAATCCATCCAGCAGGTCGTAGTACTGACGCGGTGTAATGCCGCTGTGCACGATGGAACCCGTGCCGGGAAGGTAGCCGGCGTCCATCGCATCAATGTCAATCGACAGATATAGCTCGTCGCACCCCTGCATGGCATGCGCAAGGGCCTGACGCATCACCTCGGCCGCGCCGAGTTTTTGCACCTCGCCAGATGAAAATACCCGTCCGCCCTGCTCTTCAATGAGCGCGAGATCGCCGCCATCGACCCAGCCCGTGATGCCGATCCAGACCATATTGGAGACATCGATGTTGGGCAGTTCGGAAATCCGGCGCGCGTTGGTTGCATGGTTGTGGCTGCCCCACGCCCCCAGCCGGTCGGAGAAATCGAGATGACCATCGATTTGGATATATCCGAAGCGCGCGTTTGGCGAACGTTTGGTCAGCCCACGGGAATAGCCCATACAGGCCGGGAAGCTGTTATAGTGATCACCACCCAGTGCCAGTGGGATTGCCCCTGCAACGGTCAGCGTTTCGGTCATTGCAGCGATGGCTTCGGTTGTTGCGTCAACGTCCTGCGCTGTGATCTCTGCGTCGCCGCAATCGATCAGCCAATCGGTTGCAGGCACAGTACGGCGGCTTGTATCGGGATCAAAGCTGGCTCCCTGCGGACGCAAAGATTGCAGAAGACTTGTCGCCCTGCGCAATGCTTCGGGGCCGAACCTTGTGCCAAGGCGGCTGGAATGTGTCCAGTCGCTCGGCATGCCGACCACGCCGATCTTATCGGGACCGACCTCGGCCACGTCGCGCAAAGGCCCATCAAACAGCCGATATCCCGGTTGTGACAGAGGCGGGTGAAATGTGGTATTAGCTGCAGTCATGTCAGTACATTTTCCTTGGGAATTGGGCGCACCGGTCGGTCAATCCCAAAACCGAGGCGCGCATAGATGAATGCCAAAAGAGCCGTGACCATCAGTCGTTGGCCAACCTTCACCACACCCATTCCGGGCCTGCTCGGGTTCAGACCGGTCAACATGATGGCACTGACCTCGTGCTGTCCCAGGGCGCTGAGCCATTGCACCACTGTATCAAGGTCGCAGCCTCCCAAACGGGGCCGATCACAAAGCGCGCTGAGCGATGTTTCAAACACGGACAGATCAAACTGCACAAACAGCGGCTTTGATACATCCCGCCACCTGGAAAACGCGGCAAGCTGCGCGGCAGTGTTTTGGCTGCAGGTCGTGCCACCCCCGTTTGGCAGGGGCGATACATGAAAGTCGCGCGCATCATCTGGCGTACCGCCAAGCTGCACAGTCTGACACTCAGGCAGCTCGCTCTGCACTGTCTTGGACAGGCAATCTGACCCACCCAATATTATGGCGCAGGCACCATTGCGGCTGATCTGACGCGTCGCGGCCTTCAATGCCGCGTGGATCGCGTCCTCAGATCCTGCCGCTATATCTCCGAGGTCACAGAGCCGCTCGTGCAGACCGTCGGTACTGATGTCCTGACGTGCATCGACATCTACCGGGTGACTGAATTGTGGGTTTGCGTGCCAACCGAAATAGACCGAGGTTTCGCGCAACGCACGCGGCGCCAGGGACTGCCCGGCATGCGGCGCGCTGGTGTCTTCAAACGGGACGCCCAGCACTGCCAGATCACCGGGCCTGACATCTTCAATTGCTTTGGTTTGTGCGCGCATAAACGACAGTTGCCCTGCCATGCGCGGCAATGGGGCCGATCGTAAAGGCATCAGCCAGCTCCTTTCTCTAGACGCTCAGTCACTGCCTGCAAGATCGCCAGCGCGGCGCAGGATTCCGTTCTGCCACGATCGTCTAATGCCGGGGCAAGTCCGAAAACTGCTGCGGCGGTGACATTGCCTGGGGTAGTGTCAATTTGCGCGATCATCTGTGCAGGTGACATCCCGGTCAGGCGACGTGGGTGCGACACCCATTTGCCCGCAAGCTCTTGTAAATCCACAGAAAGGATGACCGGTTGAGCGTGAGACAATTGGCCTGCAACGCCCCCTGTGACCTGAATGACAGGAACATCAGCACCTGTGACTTTTTGTGTCGCGATTCCAAGCGCCTTCAGTCCGCTGGAATCTCCGCCAACCAGCACCATCCGCGCGCCGGTTTTCAGAACCGCCTCGCATTGCGAGACAACTGCAGAAAAATGCTTATCCGGCTCAAGCGGAAATACATTCACGTCCCCTAGGTCAATGGCATTCGCGGGGGCCTTTCCGGGTTGGGAGGCGTATCGTAATTGCCTTGCGAGGTAGCGTTGCTCTGCTGCTGGTCGGTCGAGATTGTCACAAAAATATCCTGCTACCGCGACTTGCCCAGGCACGAGGTCTTCCAGATCGCCAACAGGCATGCCCAGAAAACTGGGGATCCCGTCAAACTGTATTTGCGCCGCATCACCCATGACGCAAAGCCGCGTTCAGGGTTTCAATGGCCGCCAATTCCGACATGCCACGCGTGTCGCGGGCAGGCGCAAGGCCAGTGATCACAATCGCCTGCCAGCGGCAGGACATTGCCCCAATGACAGAAACCAAGGTTTCGGGTTTCATTCCGCCTGGGTTAAGGCCGATAGCACCGGCTGCATGCCCCAGATCAACGACCGATATGTCGATCCAGAGAACAGCGCGCTCGGGCGTGTCAGAAAAGTCTGCGTGCCCTTCATCCAACCACCGGGCGGTACGCCAATCCATCGTGCGCTGAGCGATCTGATCCCAAACATCGGCAGGTTGCCCGCCATTCAAACCCACCCAAATCGTGTTTGATGGTCGTTCTGTAAGATCACGCCGAGCCAGTGGCATGGCCGCGACAACCGGCAGATCAGGCAAGGCCCCCAGTACAGCAGAGGCGACATCAGACGCGCCACCCAGAACGACGGGCACAATGCCGCGATCCACCATTTGCGCCACAAGCTGTTTCAATACGCCGGACCAATCGCCCGACAGGTCCAGATTACCCAGATCCCGACCATTTACAGGCAGGCTAGTTCCAAGCTGTCCGGTCATCTTGCGCAGCGCATCCGGTGCCAAGGAGGCGCCGGAACGTGGCCCGCTATCGACTTCGCTTGGAACACCCAAAAGCCCGACAGATCCTGCATCGCATTGCGAAATCTCGCCAAATGGCAGGCCAGCATAACCAGTTGTTATCATTTGTTTCTGCGCGCTATGCATTGCCAGATGCCTTCATTATTTGCGATTTCCAATTGCGTTCAAACCAGCTATAAAAAGTGACGGATTTGCGTCGAAAGGTCTGCCCATGCCCGACAAGCCCCGAACCCCCGACACGAATGGTGGTGTCGAAGCGGTTGAACGTGCATTGCGTGTTCTGGACAGCTTTGAGCCCGGAGATGCGGGGCTTTCTCTGAAAGAGGTCGCGGACCGCAGTGGTGTCAACAAAGCGACAATCCTGCGTCTGAGCGTCTCGCTTGAGAAATTTGGCCATATCACGCGCGACGCCGAAGGGCTGTTTCATCTGGGGCCGTCTTTGTGGCGTCTTGGATCCGTATTTCGCCAGAATCTGCGCATGGGGCCTATTGTGCGCCCGGTGCTGGCGAACCTGGTGAATGCGACGGGGGAAAGCGCGTCGTTTTACGTGCAACGCGGCAACTCCGGCGTTTGCCTCTACCGTGTCAATTCGCCCAGGCTTGCGCGGGATCATATCCAGGAGGGCGAGATAATTCCGCTGAGCACTGGCTCGTCGGGCCGGGTGCTGGATGCCTATTCCATCGGGCATGGCAAAAAGGCCAGCAGCATCCGCAAGGCCGGGTATTATCTCAGCCTTGGTGAACGTGATCCGGACGTTGCCGGGTTGTCTGTTCCGGTTCTTGGGCCTGAGGGCGAGCTGCTGGGTGCCGTCAGCCTGTCGGGTCTGCGCGTTCGCTTCAATGAAACCGCTGTCGAAGGCTATCGCGCTGCGGTGCTTGATGCCGCCCGCCAGATCCGGGCCGAGATTGGTGTGATATAAAGAGCCCATCATTTGTCAGCATTCTTGTTGCGGCCAATCAACTGAACGCCGATGAGCGCCGTGATTGATACGAAAATCAGGCAGGTGGAAATCGCGGCAATGGTCGGATCAAGCTGATCGCGCAGTGAATTGAACATGCGGCGGGTAATTGTGGCATTTTCCCCGCCCGAGACCAGCATCGAAATCACCACCTCATCCAGCGATGTGATGAAGGCCAGAAAGGCCCCGGTCTGGATCGAGAATTTGACTTGGGGTACTGTTATTGTCCACAGCGCGTAAGCTCGGGACGCACCCAGGCTGCGCGCCGCCAGTTCCTGATCGAAGTCATAGTTCTGCAAGCCCGACATCACGGTCACGATTACAAACGGCAGGGCCAGCGCGGTATGGGCGATCACAATACCGGTCAGTGTGTAATTGAGCCCCAGCTTGGCATAAAGGCTGAACACGCCGACGGCGATCAGGATCACCGGCACGACAATGGGCATGATCACGAGGATCTGCGCAGTGTTCCTGATCCGTGGGGTGGAGCAATGCAGCCCATAGGCACAAAGAGAGCCTAAAGGCGTCGCGATCGCCGTGGTCAACACTGCCGCGATCAGAGAGGTCTTCGTGGCGCTCATCCATTCCGCAGAGGTGAAATAGGCCGTGTACCAGCGGAACGAGAACGACGTCGGCGGGAACTCCAGAAATGAGGCCCCCGAAAACGACATCGGGATCACGATCAGCGTGGGCAGGATCAGAAAGAACAGCACCGCGATACCGACCACCGTCAGCCACAGACCGTCAATTTTACGTTGTCCGACTTGTTCCATTCTCAGATCCTTAGCGCATGAAGAGTTTGTCGAGACCGAACACACGGTTCATCAGCCAGATCATCGCCAGTGCCAGCAGCAACAGGACAACGCCCAGGGCGGATGCAGCCCCCCAATTGGAATAGACTGTGATCGTGCTTTCGATCCGCTGCGCCAGCATCTGCACCCGGCCACCGCCCAGCAAAGCAGGTGTGACGAAGAACCCAAGTGACAGGATGAAGACCAGCACGATGCCGGCAAAAAGGCCCGGCAAGGACATCGGGAAAAACACCCGCCAGAATGCGCCGCGCGGGCTGGAGCCAAGCCCAACGGCGGCCCGAACCAGGTCGGTGTCGATGTTGCGCATGGTGGCGTAAAGCGGCAAAACCAGAAACGGCAGCATGATATGTACCATGCCAATGATTGATCCCGTGAGGTTGTGCGCCAGTTGCAGCGGTTCCTCGATGATGCCAAGCGACATCAGCGACGAATTGATGATGCCATTGCGCTGCAACAGCACCAGCCAGGCGTAGGTCCGCACCAGAACCGACGTCCAGAACGGGACCAGCACGAAAACCATTAAAATGGCAGCCGTTCTGTTCGGCATCCTGGTCAGCCAGTAACACAGCGGATATCCGAGCAGGACACAAATCACCGTCACGGCGATGCTGATCTGAAAGGTGACAACAAAGGTCCGCCGATACAAAGCACTTTCAAAGATACGCGCATAGTTTTCCGTGCTCAACTCACCCGCCGCATTGTAAAATGAGAGCGAAGACAGCCAGAAAATCGGCAGAAACACGACAATCAGAATTGCGAGAACCGCGGGCATCGAAAGCCCCAAAAACGTCAGGCGTTCACGGCGCTCTTCGGATTTGAGCGTGCTTGCGTTCCGAAGCGTCTGAGCGGCCCCAAAGGACTCGGCGATGCTCATGATACATTCTCCGGTACGATGATCGTGTCTTCGGGATGCAGGGCCAGGCCAATTTTCTCTCCCTTGGAAGGCAGACCCGTCTGGCCCGCGCGATTGGCAGGGACGCGCACATTGATCTGGCCTGCGCTGTCGTGCTGAACGATAACCAGCACGCTGTCGCCTTGATAAATGATGGCGTCGACCCGGCCGGACAAATCATTGGCTGTTTCAGGCACAGCACCTGAGGTGACCTCCAGCAGCTCAGGCCGGATCACCAGGCGATGGCCGCCGCTCCCCGGAGCAATAGGCAAATCGGATTTCAGCACGCGTTCGCCAAGATGCGCCGTATTATTGGCCACGTTCACCGGCGCCGAAATGGATTCACCGATAAAATCCGCCACAAAGAAGCTGTGAGGCTGGCGATACAGCCGCTCAGGGGTCTCGACCTGCTCGATCCGCCCATGATTGACCACCGCAATGCGATCCGACATCGTCAGGGCTTCGCGCTGGTCATGGGTTACATAGACAATGGTTGCATCCAATTTTTGATGGAGCGCCTTCAATTCAATCTGCATGTGCTCGCGCAGCTTTTTGTCGAGCGCGGACAGGGGTTCATCCATCAGGATGATCTGCGGCTCGAAAACCATGGCGCGGGCCAGAGCCACACGCTGTCTTTGGCCGCCGGACAATTGGGTGATGCGCCGATCCCCATAGCCGCCCAGCTGTACGGTATCCAGCGCACGCTCGGCGCGGGTCTTTTGATCGCTTTTGGAAACTCCGCGGATTTTCAACGGATAGGCTACGTTTTCAGCCACCGTCATGAATGGAAACAACGCATAGCTTTGAAAAACCATGCCAAGGCCGCGTTTGTGCGGCGGCGTTGCAATCATTTCGCGTTCGCCAAACCGAATCGACCCGCCATCAGGACGCACAAATCCGGCCAGCGCCATCAGGAGCGTCGTTTTGCCGGAGCCCGACGGCCCAAGCAGTGTCAGAAATTCGCCTGCAGCGATATTCAGCGATACATCATCGAGCGCTTTGACTGATCCGTAGGCTTTGCACAGGCTGGATATGTCGATGGGAAGGGATTGGGTGGCAGAGGACATGCTAGCTCCTGACTTGAAAAGTGGGCGCAGTGCCAAATGCGCTGCGCCCAGATGGATTATTGCTGGATCAGAGTGTCGAACTCTTCAGTCAACTCACCCAGCTGGCCGATGTAGAAGTTCGGATCGACCAGAAGCTGCTTGCCGTAGTTGTCGGGATGGGTGTTGACCTTAACCGCCATTTCTCCCGAGATAATACCAGTGTCAAACGCACCGGTGTTCACCGGGCCCAGCGGCATCGTGACCGCCAGCCGTGCCTGCGCTTCGGCACTCAGCAGCTCATTGATCAGGCGCATGGCGTTGTCTTTGTTCGGGGCACCTTTGGGCACCAGCAGACAGTCGACATCCATCGTCCCTCCATCGAAGGCATAGGCGACTTCAATGCCGGATGCGATCACGCTTTCCACGCGGTTATGGCCCATGTGGATCACGTCCACCTCTCCATCACGCAGCAGCTGCGCGGACTGCGACCCGCCACGATACCAAACGGTGACCTCTGGTGCGATCTCTCCCAGTTTGGCCCAGGCGCGCGCTTTGCCTTCGTCCGTGGCCAATGTGTCGTAGATATCGGCCATCGGCACACCGTCGGCCATAAGGGCGGCCTCAAGGTTGTAGTTCACCTTGCCGTGCATGCCGCGCTTGCCTGGGAAGTTTTCCAGATCCCAAAACTCTGCCCAGTTGGACGGACCATTGTCGCCAAAGGCATCCTTGCGATACGCAATCACCTTGGTGAAGTTGATGAAGCCGATATAGTTTTCGTGGATCAGCTCTTCGGGGATGCCCGTTGTGTCGACAATCGAGTAATCAATCGGCTCAAGGCTGCCCTCACGGCTGAGTGTTTCACACGAGGGCAAGTCCTGCTCGGTCACATCCCAGGCGACGGCACCCGCTGTGATCTGTGCGCGCACGTCCTGAATACCGTTTGTGGTATCTTCCTTGACCGTGACATTCAGCGCGCCGGCGGCAGGTTCCAGCATGGCGCTGCGCAATGCGTCCTGAAAGGACCCGCCCCAGGATGCAAACACCACCTCGCCCTCGGCGAAGGCTGGCGCAGCCATTGCCAGGCTGCCGGCAACGAGGCTGGTCGCAAGCGACAGTTTTCTCTCTACTTTTTTCATGTCAGTTTCTCCCTTGATATTCTCTCGTTATTTGGTTGGGTTTTTCGTGGTGAACGCCGTGGTTGACTTGCAATGTCTCTTCCACCCAGTCGGCGATCAGTTGCGGCCGTTCGTACATGATGAAATGGCCGGTATTCGGCACCAACTTGATCACCGCCCCGGGAACCCGCGCGCGCAAGGCATCCAGCCAAAGCGATGCGGGGTGGGTCGTCGCCGATCGGCGAACTTCGTGTTCGTCCAGCGACGTTGATTGCAGGATTGTGACCGGGCAGGTGAGCCGGTCGATGGCCGGAACAAATTTATCGCGATCCCATGCAGCCATCGCATGGTAATACGCCTTCAAAACGTCTGCCGGATATTGCGCAGCCCGGTTCACAATATCACGTTTTTGATCTGGATCGAGGTTGTTGACCATCATCCCACCGACTGCCGCCTCCGCCCATCCTTTCTGACCAAGCTGCGCAAGCTGCTCTGCCAGACGCGCAACGGCTTCTTCGGGGTCTTCAGGAACGTTGCTGCCATCCAGCAAAAGAAGATGAGAGACGCGTCCTGGCCAAGTCGCAGCCAGTTCGATGGCAATCCGGGCACCCATGCTGTGCCCGACAAGGGCAAAGCGATCAAAACCCAGATCATTTGCCTGGGCAATCACATGGGCCGCGCAGTCGCTGAGACTGATCGCTCCCCCCAGCGGCACGGCATCGGGGCATCCCGGAAGCTTCGCAAGCCCAATGTGGGCACTGTCTGGAAGGAGCGGGGAGACACCGCTCCAATCCTGCCACCCGCACGCCCAGCCATGAACGAAAAGGACGTTCAAAGGTTCTGCCGGATCGGATGAAGGACTGGAGCGCATCAATTTGGGCCTACTGCTGAACCAGAGTGTCAAACCGCTCTTGCAGTTCTGCGAAGTTTTCGACGTAGAAGCTTGCGTCAATAACCACCTGGGTCTTCATATTGTCAGGGGCGGCATTGTTTTTGGCTGCCAGTTCGGGCGAGATCAGCCCGGTTTCAAATGCATGCGCATTGACAGGGCCGTAGGAGATGGCCACCGCCATGCGCGCCTGCGCTTCGGCCGACAGCATCTCATTGAGAACCCGCATGGCGTTTTCGCGATTTGGCGCGCCCTTGGGTACCAACAGGCAATCCGCGTCGGTCGTGGCCTGGTTCCAGGTATACCCAACCGTTATTGCATCGGCATTCAGCGCTTCTGCGCGGCCGTTGCCGATATGAATGAAGTCAATCTCTTCATCTGCCATCAACTGCGCCGCTTGCGAGCCTCCCCGATACCAGACCGTGATATCGGGCGCGATCTCCTCAAGCTTGGCAAAGGCCCGGTCTACGCCGCCTTCACTCCGCAGAGCGGTGTTTACATCCGCCGGGTCGACACCATCCGCCATCAATGCCGCCTCCAGCGCATGCGACACCGAGTTGAACATCGCGCGTGTCCCAGGGTAGGCTTCGGTGTTCCAGAAATCCGCCCAGGACTGTGGGCCGTTCTCACCAAACTTCTCTGCTTGCCAGCCGATGACCAGTGAATAGGTCAGCATGCCAACCCACTCGCTGTCCACAAGGCTGGACGGCATGCCATCGGTCGAGACCACGCCATAGTCGATGGGTTCCAGCGCCCCCTCCTGCTTCAAACGGGCACAGTCGGACAACGCCTGTTCGGTAATGTCCCAAGCAACCGCACCCGCAGTGATCTGCGCACGCACGTCTTGAATGCCGTTTGTCGTGTCTTCTTTGATGGTAAGACCCAGCTTTTTCGCCGCTGGGTCCAGCATGGACTCCCGAAGCGCATCTTGGAATGAACCTCCCCAGGACGAAAACACCACCTCGCCTTCGGCGAAGGCAGACGTGGCAATGACCAGACTACCGGCTACGAGACCCGCAGTGAGCGTCAATTTTCCGTTATCTTTCGTCATGTCAGGCTCCTCCCTAACTGTTGGTTGGCTTGCGGGTCCGCGACATGGGCGATCCCATCATCTTTTGCCTTAACGTTTCATTAGACAAAACGTCATTTCATTTCAACTAGTGCTGATACTGGAACTGGTCAAGGATTCTTTTGACAGCGCAGGAGTCAAACCCCACGCTTTCGGAGCCTCAGAGCCGAGCGAAACGTCGTATTTCGCCCTTATGCTCTGCGTCCATCTCGCTTCGATTTTGGGCGAATGGTATCGAAGGCAGGCTTTTCCTGCCCCAAGTTGATTGCCGCCGAGAGAAGCTTTTATGGGATTAAACGGACCGCAATCTCTCGCTCACCCACCCATGGCCAGCAAGTTCGAATGGCAGCTTCACACCAGTTCACGTCCCTTGATCCTGGCCGCAGCATTGGTGAGTTTGGGCTCTTTCCGGCCGTTAGCTGCGTTTTGCACCAAGGTCCGCACTGAGTATCGTTAATGCTTGAAACAGTTCTCTCTGTGCCAGGTTACAAACTCTGCCCTTGGCCGGTTGGCGAGGCGGTCCGGCACCAAGATCTTGCCGGACGAGTTAATCATCGACGTCACGGCTTCGATGTCGTTGCTCTGACGGGAAACCAGAATTGTCACGTCGTCAGCTAAACCAACGAGACCGCGATCAAACATCCAGTGCGCGGTTCCGGACAGGGCGAGCCCGTTGCTGACGATGTCGGGTCCGTCATGCTCTACAGGTCTGATGTGAGCGGCTTCCACTTCAGCTCGGCCACCGCCATTTATCAGACGTAAACCAGTGATGGCGCAGCGCTCGCCGTAGGCGCGCAGGACGTTCTTTCTGAAATTACGATCGCGAACCGCCCGGTTGGTCAGTTGGTTGACGCGTTCCCGTGCGGGCATGTGTCGGAAAGGTGTTTGCGCGTCTTGAAAACCTGGCAGCTGCATCGAGTCACCAACGCGAGGCAGGATGTCCTCGTCCCGTCCAAGACCACGTTCGACAATTCGGGCAAAGTCTTCAGCTGAAAGGGTTCTTACCGCAGCTTGCGCGCGTCCAGATATCTTGCCTTGATCGTTCAGCAATCCGCTTTCGATGACTGAATTCTCGTCTCGGAATGAAACAGGGTCGCCGAAATCAAGATAGGTCCCCGGCTTAATCACCGCCAAGAACATTTCCGGTTTCCTAGGATCCGGAATGATCTCCTGGACCTTAGCGACAGCAAAATAGCCTTTGGTCTCTTTGACCTTGCTTGGCTCCAGGTAGACGATCCAGTCCCCTTCGCACTGTTGGGCACGCGAGAGGTATTGCTTTGGAAATTGATACCGCTCCGAGGGAATGTCTTCGTAGACCGAGTCGCTGCGATGGATGAAGATACCGAAGGCCATCGCATCACCCGCGTTGAAGACGTTCCAGTTTTCGATCGGCCGCGCGTAGGGTCAGTACCGCACCTGTCAAAAATGGAAGCGCCAAGCCAGCTGCGGCGATCGCAAAAATCAGGATGGCAGCAAACACCGAGTATTCGGCAGGCTGTTGCGCCAACGATAGTTGGCCCAAACCAATCAAATAGAAGACGCTGGTTCCAAGCAAGATTATGTAAAGCGGCCCAAAGGGTTCGATCACCTCTCGGCGGGTACGCTCCAAGACTGAGTGCCGCAACATGTTCCAGCGTTTGCTTGCCTTGTTCACCAGATTACTCCCTTACCAGCTCGATCCATGTGTGCACGTCGTCATCCGTCACTTCGCGACCTTCGACATGCGATTGATACCAACGGGTGACGATGGCCCCGCGCTTTTCACTTTTGATTCTTATGCCCTCATCGGTGAGGTGCTGATCCAGCGAGCTTTCAATGTGTTTGAGGGCTTCGAAGTCATGCCCCGCCCGAATGGATTTGGTGCCCAGAAGTAGCCAGGGCACGTCCACCTCGAACCGCTCACCCATCGCGACCAAGGCCTCTACAGGCATTCCGCGCTGGCCCTTTTCGTAGCTGTGATACGCGCGCGGTGAGACACCGATAGCTTCCGCCATGGCCGCTTGTGAGAAGCCGATTTCATTGCGAGCAATGGTGAGACGAGCACCCATTGCAGCAAAAAGATCAGCATGTTTCTGCGGCATCTGAATTTTCCAATTGACTACTTCGTCGAAATTCGCGAACTTTGCAAAAAATGACGAACATTTACAGTTAATCACATCTGACCACGTCAGAAGGTGCAGAACAAGCGATTCCATGCGTGTCGCTGACTCAACTTAAGTGGACAAGGACGAGTGAAATGGCAGAGACCAACTATTCAGACAGCTCGCAGATCCTGGGGCTCGGGAAAACACCCGCGCAGTGGGTCGAAGTTATGGCCGGGATGGGGATCGATATTTCAGAACGCACGTTGCGTGAACGCGCCAATGAGACGGGTGCATTTTATCGCCTTGGGCGAACCATGCTGATCACGCCCGCGCAGATTGATACGATTTTTGAAGGAGGCCAGTCATGCCGCTCCAAATTTACAAGAGGGGCCGTGTCTACTGGGCCAAGGGGTGGATCGAATACAACGGCAGGCCAATCGCCGGCCCATACCGGCGAAGCACTAAGGCATCTACAGAAGAGGGCGCACGGGACTGGATAAACCATGAGACCGAACGTCAGATCCGTCGCTATGTCGTGGGCGACGAACCGAGCAAGACGTTCTCTGATGCAATCATGCTCTACAACGCGTCCCCGAAGGCGGCGAAGCAGTTGATCCCGATTGTCGAAGTGATCGGCGACCTGTCGTTAGGTGCGATATCTGGCGCGTTACTGAAAAGCCTTGGGCCGAAGCTGAAACCCAAAGCGTCGACGGATACCTGGTGGCGCGAGATCGTGACGCCCGCGAGTGCGGTGATCAACAACGCGCATGAGCTGGAAGGCACGCCGCTGATCCGCGTGAAACCCTACGACAAGTTCGAGCGGATCGCTCAGGACAAGCGGCGAGGGAAGCTCAGCCGCGTCGAGCGCACACCAGCTGATAAGGAATGGATCGAGGCATTTTGTCGTGCCGCCGACCCATACAATGCCGCACTGGTGCGTTTTATGTTTGAGACGGCTGCAAGGATTGATCAAGCCGTGTCCTTGGAGCCCGATGACCTAAGGCCGCACGAAAACAAAGTCCGCGTGAAAGCTCAGAAGGGGCATCCGGAAAGCTGGATCACCGTTTCGCCTCAGATGATGGACGAGCTACTCGCGCTGCCTCCCAAACGTCCCAAGAACCGCAAGACCGGCAAGCTCATGAAGGCGCGCATCTTCGGCTATGGGAGCTCCACCGGTTACAACACGCGCTGGAAGACGATCTGCAAACGCGCGGGCATCTCGTACCTTTCAGCCCACCCGGCAGGGCGGCACGGGTTCTTCACGGAGCTTGTTGTCCGTCAGGGCGTCGATCCCGTCACAGCAGCCAAGGCTGGACGTTGGTCAGACCCCAATTTGCCCATGCGGATTTATGCCCACGCAGAGACCGATGAGGCCGACATTAGGGCCCGTTTTCGTACAAACCACGTACAGGATGACACTGTACAAGCACCCAACAGTAAGAAATCACAAAAGGAATAGCGCTATGAACGCATCCCTCCTAAGGGGCAGGTTGCAGGTTCGAATCCTGCCGGGGTCGCCAAGCTTTTCTGAACGTACCCGCTTAAATGCGTTACAGATCAAGCGTTCCAAATCTCTGCCCTTTGGGAGACGAAGAAATTATACCCTCGTCACTTCTTGCCGGGTGTGCCGTCGAATTTCTTTTCGATGTCGCTCCAACAGTCGATGTAATCGTCCTGCAGTGGTGCCTCATTGGCGGCGAACGCTGTGAGATGCTGCGGAAAGCGGGTTTCGAACATGAAGGACATGGTGTTTTCCAGCTTGTCTGGCCCTAGGTTTGAATTCGATGCTTTTTCAAAGGCTTCGCGATCTGGGCCGTGGGGCAGCATCATGTTGTGCAGGCTCATACCGCCGGGAATAAAGCCCTGCGGTTTCGCATCATATTGGCCGTAAATATTGCCCATCAGTTCGGACATGATGTTCTTGTGGTACCAGGGCGGGCGGAAGGTATCTTCCATGACCATCCAGCGCTCGCGGAACAGAACAAAGTCGATATTGGCGGTGCCGGGCTGGCCTGAAGGTGCGGTTAGAACGGTGAAAATCGACGGATCCGGATGATCGAACAGGATGGCTCCGACCGGGCAATATGTACGCAGGTCGTATTTGACGGGTGCATAGTTGCCGTGCCACGCCACCACGTCCAGCGGGCTGTGACCGATTTTGGTCTGGTGAAACTGACCGCACCATTTGACGGTCACGTTTGAGGGCACTTCGCGGTCCTCAAACGCCGCGACCGGTGCTTTGAAATCACGCGGGTTGGCCATGCAGTTGGCGCCGATCGGGCCGCGGCCAGGCAGTTCGAATTTCTGGCCGTAGTTTTCGCACACGAACCCGCGCGCAGGGCCTTCCACAACTTCGACCCGGTAGACAAGGCCGCGTGGAATGATAGCGATTTCCTTGGGTTCAAGGTCGATGATCCCTAATTCGGTGTAGAATCTCAGAACGCCCTCTTGCGGCACCACCAGCAGCTCGGAGTCAGCCGAGAAGAAGTAATCATCCTGCATCGAAGTGTTCACCATATAGATATGGCTAGCCATCCCGACCTGAGTGTTCACATCCCCGGCAGTGGTCATGGTGCGCATGCCCGTGACCCAGGTTGTCTGTTCACCGGTATGGGGCACCGGATCCCAGCGGTATTGTCCCAAGCTGACAACGTCAGGATCTACATTAGGCGCTGATTTCCAATAGGGAACATCGATTTTTTCATAGCGATGTGAATGCTTTACCGACGGGCGGATACGATAGCACCAGGTACGCTCGTTCTGGTGCGAAGGTGCCGTGAACGCAGTGCCTGAAAGCTGCTCACCATAGAGGCCGTAATTGCATTTCTGCGGGCTGTTCATACCCTGGGGCAGAGCATCAGGAAGCGCTTCGGTTTCGTAATCGTTGCCAAAGCCCGGCATGTACCCTTCGTGCGGCCCTTTCAAGGATGGGGCAACTGTCATGCGTTCATTCTTGGTCAGCTCATTCATTTTGCACGTTCCTTCCGGACAGATACGATCGAATTTAATCGGTGTGGTAATAGTTGACTTTGTAACTAACAAGCGCGACGGGAAGGTATCTTCAAAAAAGATGAGTTTGATTTGCAGGAAATTGCCATAGCCTTGCACCATGTCCTTCTTCGACTGGCAAAAGGTAGTGCAACAGAGATTGTTAATTCCGGTACCTGCGGGTCAATTTTCGGGGTCAAACAGAGAAATTGACTCAGACAGGCCAAACCAGTCTGATTGTACATCAGTCAAGTGACCGGAAGTGCCAGGGGTTCAAATTTTATGGAGATTTTGGTGCCCAGGAGAGGACTCGAACCTCCACGTCCATACGGACACTAGCACCTGAAGCTAGCGCGTCTACCAATTCCGCCACCTGGGCAGGTGTCGTGGAGGGGCGTTTAAGCTGACTGGCAGTGGGCGTCAACCAGATTCGGGGGTGTTTTTGAAAGTTTTTTGATGCGTGCCCCAACTTCTGGTTAACGCGACGGATTTTCAGAGAAGCGCGGCGTTATTGCGCCTTGTTCGACGGGCTCGTGGGCGCTAGATCAATTCAGACCAAGACAGCAGGAGCGCCATCATGTCGAAACTCGTCACGATTTACGGTGGATCGGGCTTTGTCGGCCGATATATCGCGCGGCGTATGGCTGCCGAAGGCTGGCGTGTCCGCGTCGCTGTGCGGCGGCCCAATGAAGCGATGTTCGTCAGACCATATGGCGCGGTTGGTCAGGTCGAGCCTATCTTGTGCAATATCCGTGATGACGCCTCGGTCGCTGCAGCGATGCATGGTGTGGACGCCGTGGTGAATTGCGTCGGCGTATTGAATGAGCTGGGCAAGAATGCGTTCGACGCAGTGCAGGCCGAAGGTGCCGGACGGATCGCCCGGCTGGCGGCCGCTCAGGGTATTGACCGCATGGTTCATATCTCGGCCATCGGTGCGGATCCCGAATCCGACAGCGAATATGCGCGCACCAAAGCGCAGGGCGAGGCGGGCGTTTTGCAACACATGCCGGGTGCCGTCATTCTGCGCCCATCAGTCATTTTCGGCACCGAAGACCAGTTTTTCAATCGCTTCGCAGGAATGACACGGATGAGCCCGTTCCTGCCGCTTGTTGGGGCGGAAACGAAATTTCAACCTGTCTATGTCGATGATGTTGCGCAAGCGGCAGTTCAAGGCGTTCTGGGCAAAGCGTCTGCCGGTGTTTATGAACTGGGCGGGCCAGAGGTAAAGAGTTTCCGCGCCTTGATGCAGCAGATGCTCGACGTAATTCATCGCCGCCGGATCATCATCGGGATGCCTTTCTGGGCGGCGAAAATCATGGCGGGTGTGTTGGATATCGCGAAGTTCGTCAGTTTTCAGTTGTTTCCGAACAATATCCTGACCCGTGACCAGCTTAAAAATTTGCGGCGCGATAATGTAGCGGCGGATGACGCTAAAGGTTTTTCAGACCTCGGGATCGAGCCCGCAACGTTGGAGTCGGTGCTGCCAGAATATCTGTGGAAATTCCGCCCCGCGGGTCAGTATGACGATATTCAGAACTCGGCCAAGAACCTGCGCATCTGATCAGCTATAGGCAATCACCAGCAGGATTGCTCCGAGGATGACCCGGTAGATCACATAGGGTGTGAAACTGACGCTGCGCAGAAGCCGCATCATCAGGTTAAGCGCGATCAGAGCCGAAACAAAGGCGAAGGCTGCGGCAATCGCGCCGTCCTTGGCCAGCTGTGTGTCCGCCTCACGGACGACGTCGACCGAAAGCAGGACGCCCGAAGCGACAATCGTTGGTATCGACATCAGCATGGCAATCCGCGCACCATCTTCGCGTGTATAGCCAAGCTGGCGAGCGCCTGTGATCGTAATCCCCGAGCGTGAAGTCCCCGGGATCAAGGCCAACATCTGCCACAACCCCATGATCATTGCGTCCTTTAAGCCCCAGTCCGAACTACGTTTGGTTTGTACCCCCTTTTGATCCATCCAATACAGCACTAACCCGAAGCCAAGCATCGCCCATCCGATGACGGCGACTGAACGTAGAGTCTGCTCAAGCCCCGTCAGGTACACGATCCCGCCCGCAATGACTGTCGGAATCGTGGCGATGACCAAGCCCAGTGCCAACCGCGCCTGAGGCGTCTCAATTCGTCCTCGGATAATTTGGGGTATCCCGGCTAGGGCTTGTTTCACATCTGACCAGAAATAAAGAATAACCGCGCCAAGTGTTCCTACATGGACGGCGACATCGATTGCCAGGCCTTGATCAACCGCGCCAGTCAGGCGGGGCAACAGGATCAGGTGCCCGGATGAAGATACAGGCAAGAATTCGGTGACGCCCTGAATGATCGCCACAAGAATCAAGTGAAAAAGGCTCATCTGCTCTGCCGGTACCGTGCTCGTTTTGTTGAGAACAATGGGTATAAGCGGGCAACGGGAAAGTGAAGTGCTCAGATAGGTCCGAATCGGAACTAAAAACACGACAAATTTCTCTGAAAAAACATCGAGCGATGCAGTTTTCTCAATATAGGTCAGTACTGTTGACTTTTCATCCAGAATGACATCACTTAAAGAACCCTGACCAAGCCAATTCATGGAGTCTGACCCGTGGCCAAGCAACCGATGCTGAAATTTGTGCAGATCGATCGTGTCATGCCTGAAAAGCGTGCCGCCAGTGACCGCAAAGAGGACTTCGATGAAATCTATGCAGAGTACGCCGCGGAGAAGGCGGTCGAACAGGCCAGCCGATGCAGCCAGTGCGGAGTGCCCTATTGCCAGTCCCATTGTCCGCTGCACAACAATATCCCTGATTGGCTGAACCTGACGGCAACCGGGCGGTTGGAAGAGGCGTATCAAACAAGCCAGGCTACCAACACTTTCCCTGAAATCTGCGGCCGCATCTGCCCACAGGACCGTCTGTGCGAAGGCAATTGCGTGATCGAGCAATCGGGCCACGGTACGGTCACCATCGGCTCGATCGAGAAATACATCACCGATACAGCCTGGGACAAAGGCTGGGTCAAACCCGTTCAGCCTCGTGCCGAGCGCGACGAAAGCGTGGGTATCATTGGCGGTGGTCCCGGAGGATTGGCAGCGGCGGATATGCTGCGCCGGGCGGGTATTCAGGTCACGGTCTATGATCGATATGACCGTGCGGGAGGGCTGCTGATGTACGGCATTCCCGGTTTCAAGCTGGAAAAGGATATCGTCCAACGCCGAAATGACCTGCTGGCAGATGGTGGTGTTGCATTTGAGCTGAACTGCGATGTGGACGCCGCGAAATTCGCGGAAATCCACGCGAAACATGATGCGGTGATTATTGCAACGGGCGTCTACAAATCCCGTGATCTGTCCATGCCCGGCAGCGGTCTGGGTGGGATTGAAAAGGCGATCGATTTTCTGACAGCCTCGAATCGCAAAAGTTTTGGCGATGCGGTTGATGACTTCGACAATGGCCGCCTGAACGCGGAAGGTAAGAAAGTGGTCGTCATCGGCGGGGGCGATACCGCAATGGATTGCGTGCGCACGTCGATTCGTCAGGGTGCGACGTCGGTCAAATGCCTCTATCGTCGGGACCGCGCCAATATGCCGGGCTCGCAGCGTGAGACCCAGAATGCCGAGGAAGAAGGCGTGATCTTCGAATGGCTTAGCGCACCCAAAGGCTTTACCGGCGATGAGCAAGTAAACGGTGTCATGGTGCAGAAGATGCGTCTGGGCCAGCCCGATGCCTCGGGCCGTCAGGCTCCCGAAGTGATTGAGGGCGCAGACTATGTCGAAGAGGCCGATCTGGTGATCAAGGCGCTTGGCTTCGAACCCGAAGACCTGCCCACCTTATTCGGCCAACCTGATCTGCCTGTGACCCGCTGGGGTACAATCAAAGCTGCGTTCCAGACCGGTGCAACCGAGATGGAGGGCGTTTATGCCATCGGCGACATCGTGCGCGGTGCTTCGCTGGTGGTCTGGGCGATCCGTGACGGGCGCGATTGCGCAGATGCCATAATTGAGCGTTTTAACGCCAAATCCGCCATCGCAGCCGAGTGAAACAAAACGCAAAAGCAATTCGAAAAATCCCAGCGGGTATGCGTTCGAAAGCGAACGACGACAGATGAACAAAAGCCTGTGTGCCCCCTTGGGAAGAAGGAGACAGCCAATGACCAAATATGATGCCGATTGGGTGCGGGCCGAAGAAGCCAAGCGCAAATGGATGGCAGAAAACGGTCTCTATTCAGAGGAAGAAGAACATTCCTCGTGCGGTGTGGGCCTTGTTGTGTCCGTCGATGGTAAGCCGTCACGCAAGGTGGTGGATGCCGGGATCGATGCGCTAAAGGCAATCTGGCATCGCGGCGCGGTGGATGCGGACGGTAAAACCGGGGATGGCGCAGGTATCCATGTGCAGATCCCTGTCCCATTCTTCTATGATCAGATTCGTCGCACGGGTCATGAACCAAACTTGGATGAACTGGTTGCTGTCGGTCAGGTTTTCCTGCCCCGCACGGATTTTGGCGCGCAGGAACAGTGCCGGACCATCGTGGAAACCGAAGTTTTACGCATGGGTTACTATATTTATGGCTGGCGACATGTGCCGGTTGATGTGACCTGTCTGGGCGAAAAGGCCAACGCGACCCGGCCCGAGATCGAGCAAATTCTGATCTCGAACTCCAAAGGCGTGGATGAAGAGACATTCGAGCGTGAGCTCTATGTCATTCGTCGCCGTATTGAAAAAGCGGCGCTGGCCGCAGGAATCTCGGGGCTGTATCTGGCATCGCTGTCTTGCCGGTCGATCATCTACAAAGGCATGATGCTGGCCGAGCAGGTCGCTGTTTTCTACCCCGACCTGATGGATGAGCGGTTCGAGTCCGCTTTTGCCATTTACCACCAGCGCTATTCGACCAACACGTTCCCGCAATGGTGGCTGGCCCAGCCCTTCCGTATGTTGGCCCACAACGGTGAGATCAACACGCTGAAAGGCAACATCAACTGGATGAAAAGCCACGAGATCCGCATGACCTCGGATAGCTTTGGCGTCTATGCCGAGGATATCAAACCGATCATAGCGGGCGGATCGTCGGATTCCGCCGCATTAGACTCGGTATTCGAGGTCTTGGTGCGTGCGGGGCGCTCGGCGCCGATGGCGAAAACCATGCTGGTTCCGGAAAGCTGGTCCAAGCAAGCTATCGAGCTGCCGCAAAGCTGGCGCGACATGTATTCCTACTGCAATTCAGTGATGGAACCTTGGGATGGCCCTGCTGCGCTGGCAATGACGGATGGCCGCTGGGTGTGTGCCGGTTTGGATCGGAATGGTCTGCGCCCGATGCGCTATGTGGTAACCGGCGATGGTCTGGTCATCGCGGGGTCCGAGGCGGGTATGGTGCCGATTGATGAGGCCACCGTGACCGAAAAAGGCGCGCTGGGACCGGGCCAGATGCTGGCTGTCGATATGAAAAAGGGCAAGCTGTTCCGCGACAAGCAGATCAAGGACAAACTGGCCCGAGCACTGCCGTTTGGCGACTGGGTCGGCAAGATCAACGATCTGGACGAGTCACTTGCGGGCGTGACGGAACACCCGAAATTCACCGGAGAAGAACTGCGCAAGCGTCAGATCGCGGCCGGGTATTCTGTAGAAGACCTAGAACAGATTCTTGCCCCGATGGCAGAGGACGGCAAAGAGGCGCTGGCTTCGATGGGGGATGATACGCCCTCGGCTGTTCTGTCCAAGCAATACCGCCCGCTCAGCCACTTTTTCCGGCAGAACTTCAGCCAGGTGACGAACCCTCCGATCGACAGTTTGCGTGAATACCGTGTGATGTCGCTGAAGACGCGGTTCGGCAACCTTAAGAACGTGCTGGACGAAGACAGCAGCCAGACCGAGATCATCGTTCTGGAAAGCCCCTTTGTCGGCAATGCACAATGGGACACCCTGGTCAATCAACTGGGTTCACCCCTTGCGGAGATCGATTGTAGCTTTGAACCCGGCCGAGGCGCTCTGAGCGCCGCCTTGGCACGTGTTAGAGCCGAAGCAGAAGAAGCCGTGCGCTCGGGCGCGGGTCACTTGGTTCTGTCTGACATGAATTCAGGGCAAGGTCGTGTGGCGATGCCGATGATCCTGGCCACCAGTGCTGTGCATTCGCATTTGACCCGTCAGGGTTTGCGGACCTTTTGTTCGCTGAACGTGCGGTCTGCTGAATGTGTTGATCCTCACTACTTTGCGGTTCTGATCGGCTGTGGCGCGACTGTTGTGAACGCCTATCTGGCCGAAGATTCACTGGCTGATCGCATTGACCGTGGTCTGCTGGACGGCACCCTGACCGAAAACGTTGCTCGCTATCGCGAAGCCATCGACCAGGGTCTGCTGAAGATCATGGCCAAGATGGGGATTTCGGTGATTTCGTCCTACCGTGGAGGCCTGAACTTTGAGGCCGTGGGCCTCAGCCGTGCCATGGTGGCCGAGTATTTCCCAGGCATGACCAGCCGGATTTCAGGCATCGGCGTCACCGGTATTCAGGCCAAAGCCGAGGAAATCCACGCCAAAGGCTGGGACACGGGTCTGGATGTGCTGCCCATCGGCGGTTTCTACAAAGCGCGCAAATCGGGTGAGACCCACGCGTGGGAAGCGACCTCGATGCATATGATGCAAATGGCCTGTAACAGAGCCTCATATGAACTGTGGAAGCAGTATTCGGCCAAGATGCAGTCGAACCCGCCGATCCACCTGCGCGATCTGATGGATTTCAAACCGCTGGGCAAGCCGGTACCGATTGAAGAGGTCGAATCGATCACCTCGATCCGCAAACGGTTCGTTACGCCGGGCATGTCGCTGGGCGCGCTGAGCCCCGAGGCGCACAAGACGCTGAACGTGGCGATGAACCGGATCGGTGCCAAGTCTGACTCCGGCGAGGGCGGGGAAGATCCCGCGCATTTCGTGCCGGAGCCCAATGGCGACAACCCATCGGCCAAGATCAAACAGGTGGCCTCGGGCCGGTTTGGTGTAACCGCCGAATACCTGAACCAGTGCGAAGAACTGGAGATCAAGGTCGCGCAAGGCGCGAAACCCGGTGAGGGTGGTCAGTTGCCGGGCATGAAGGTCACCGACCTGATCGCGCGTCTACGGCACTCGACCAAGGGCGTGACGCTGATCTCGCCGCCGCCGCACCACGACATCTACTCGATCGAGGATCTGGCGCAGTTGATCTACGATCTGAAGCAGATCAACCCGCGCTGCAAGGTGACGGTGAAGCTGGTTGCGTCCTCGGGCGTGGGTACGATTGCTGCCGGTGTGGCCAAGGCGAAAGCGGATATCATCCTGATTTCGGGCCACAATGGCGGTACAGGCGCATCGCCCGCGACGTCGATCAAATATGCTGGTCTGCCGTGGGAGATGGGTCTGACTGAGGCCCATCAGGTTCTGGCGATGAACAACCTGCGCGACCGTGTGACCCTGCGGACCGATGGTGGCCTGCGGACCGGTCGCGACATCGTCATGGCCGCGATGATGGGGGCCGAGGAATACGGCATCGGTACCGCCGCCCTGATCGCAATGGGCTGTATTATGGTGCGTCAGTGCCAGTCGAACACCTGTCCGGTGGGCGTGTGTACGCAGGACGAATCGTTGCGTGCCAAGTTTACTGGCAACGCGGACAAGGTGGTGAACCTGATCACCTTCTACGCACAGGAAGTGCGAGAACTGCTGGCTAGCCTCGGCGCACGTTCGATTGACGAAATCATCGGTCGTGCTGATCTGCTAGCACAGGTCAGCCGCGGATCGGCGCATCTGGATGATCTGGACCTCAACCCGCTGTTGATCACCGTCGATGGCGCACATGATATCGTCTACAACCGCGACAAGGATCGTAATGCAGTGCCGGATACGCTGGATGCCGAGATTGTGCGCGATGCAGCACGGTTCCTGAAAGACGGTGAGAAGATGCAACTATCTTACGCGGTGCAGAACACGCATCGGACCGTGGGTACACGTGTCTCAAGCCACATCGTCCAGAATTTCGGCATGCGGAACACGTTCCAGGACGATCACTTGCATGTGAAGCTGCAGGGTTCGGCGGGCCAGTCGCTGGGGGCTTTTGCCGCTCCAGGTCTCAAGCTGGAGGTCTCGGGTGATGCCAACGACTATGTCGGCAAGGGGCTTTCGGGCGGCATGATTGTTGTGCGACCCCCGCAGGTGAGCCCGCTCAAGGCGGAATATAACACCATCATTGGCAACACCGTCCTATACGGTGCCACCGATGGCCACCTATTTGCAGCAGGCCGCGCAGGTGAGCGGTTCGCGGTGCGAAATTCAGGTGCCAGAGTGGTGATCGAAGGCTGCGGCTCGAACGGGTGTGAATACATGACCGGCGGCATTGCGGTTATTCTCGGCGATATCGGTGCTAACTTTGGTGCGGGGATGACGGGTGGTATGGCTTATCTGTACGACCCCGAAGGCAAGGCCGAAGCGCTGATGAACATGGAGACGCTTGTCACCTGTCCGGTGACAGTGGACCATTGGGAAGATCAGCTGAAAGCAATGATCGAGCGCCATGTCGCGGAAACCAATAGCCGCAAAGCCATTGATATCTTACAGCATTGGGATGTGGAAAAGACCAACTTCCTGCAGGTTTGCCCGAAAGAGATGTTGAACAAGCTCAGTCATCCTCTGACCACCGAGGTGGCGGCGGTTCCTGCAGAATAGGTCTTGAGAGATCTAAATCTTTGGCCCGGCGTGTCGTTCCCAACACGCCGGGTATTCTTTTGTCTGGCCATATTGTTTCCAATTCTTGTGTAATGCCGTGCATAACGCCTAGCTTTAGTCATAGTTTATTCGGGAAATGCAGGCATGCTGCTATCCCAATGATGTGAGTGAAGTGGAATATCGGTGTGCCCACGACGTATACAGACCAGTTTTTTGTGCTCGACCCGGCCAATCCGGGTGCGAACGGAACCGTTGTTGGATCCACGCTGAACGTCGAGTTCTTTGATATCATCGATCAGAATGACGATGATCTGGTCAACCGGCTGAATGGAGACTCGGTTGACGGATCTGACATCACTGCGTCTTACTTCAATGATATGGTGACGATCGAGTTGCCGGGTGGTGCGCAGGTTACATATACCGGCGTTACCTTCTACCTTGCTGACGGGCGCGAGGTTTTTACCCCAACAGACGGCTCGGTTCTGCAGCAAGGCACGTTTGTTTCTTCTTCAGTCACCGATTTTAGCGATGATGGGGCTTCGTTTGGTTCGGTCGATATCGCCAACGGTGATCTCGGTCCGCCTTGCTTTACGCCCAGCACATTGATTGATACCCCCGATGGGCCCCGGCCGGTCGAGGACCTGAAACTTGGAGATCTGGTTACGACCGCGGATAGCGGCGCTAAACCTGTGCTCTGGATTGGTCGGACCAAGGTGGCAGCCGAGGGTAAACTGGCCCCCATTCGGTTCGAGACAGGGATGTTCGGGATCACGCGCCCTCTGCTTGTTTCGCCGCAGCACAGGATGCTGATCGATGATTGGCGTGCACCCTACCTGTTTGGCCATGAAGAAGTTCTGATCGCTGCCCATTGTCTTGTGAACGGAACAACAGTCACGCGTGTCGAAGGGGGCGAGGTGGATTATATCCACATTCTGTTCCGGCGACATGAGATCGTGTTCGCCAATGGCGCCAAAAGTGAAAGCTACTACCCGGGACATGCACTGACCCAGGCCGAGCGTCGGACGCAAGCAGAAGTATTGGCCTTGTTCCCGGAGTTGGCGGCGCGCGGAGCAGCCTCAGTCAGAACTGCACGCCCGGTTGTGCGACCGCGCGACGGACAGATGTTGTCGAAATAATCCGTTTCAAATAC
Source organism: Ruegeria sp. CG1 (assembly GCF_056537265.1). Taxonomy (NCBI): domain Bacteria; kingdom Pseudomonadati; phylum Pseudomonadota; class Alphaproteobacteria; order Rhodobacterales; family Roseobacteraceae; genus Ruegeria; species Ruegeria sp. CG1. The sequence goes on from NZ_JBQFRF010000012.1 coordinate 29,530, forward strand.
GCCCTTCGCGGCGTATAGCAAGGCATGGCAAAAAAAGCAGTCCGCAAACCGCGCGGTAAGAAAAAGAAGGCGTCCAGATCAAACAAAACAACAGGCCCCATCGCTCGGATACGGCGCTGGGCCCTTCGTGTTGTTCTGGCGATGGTCGTGGCTTTTGTGTCTTTGGTTCTGATCTATTCAGTCGTGAACCCGCCGGTCACGCATACGATCTGGTCCGAGTGGCGTCGGCTTGGGAAGGTTGATCGCGAGTGGGTGCCGATCGAAGAGATTGCCCCGATCATGGCGCGGTCGGTCGTAGCAGCCGAGGATGCCAACTTCTGCCTGCATTGGGGCTTTGATGTCGAAGCGATCCGCGATGCGCTGGAAGACGGCGGCAGCCGGGGTGCATCGACCATCACGCAGCAGGTGGTCAAGAATGTATTTCTCTGGCAGGGGCGCAGCTGGGTCCGCAAGGCGCTTGAAACCTCGATGACACCGGTTGTTGAAATCGTCTGGAGCAAGCAGCGCATTCTCGAAGTGTATCTGAACGTCGCGGAAACCGGACAAGGGATCTTTGGCGTCGAGGCCGCGGCGCAGAAGTATTATGGGGTGAGTGCGGCAAAAATGTCTCCGACACAAGCGGCGCGTGTGGCGGCGATTCTGCCATCCCCGCGCAACCGGTCGGTGACGGATCCATCGGTGCGGACCCGCAGGCGTGCCGCGTCAATTCTGGATGGAGCGGCCACCATCCGCGCAGATGGACGCGCCGCGTGTTTCGAGGATTGAAACCCAGACCCCTCAGCGGCTAAAGCTTGAAGGGTACTCTACTGGTTCGAATGGAAGTTCATGGCGCGTCTGTTTCACGTTCCCCTCTCGCCCTATTGCCGCAAGGTTCGCCTGTCTCTGGCCGAAAAGAAGATCGAGGTTGAGCTGGTCGAAGAACGATACTGGGAACAGGACCCGGATTTTTTGCGCCGCAACCCGGCGGGTAAGGTTCCTGTGCTGCGACTGGATGGTCAGATCATGGCCGAAAGCGCCGCGATCTGCGAATATATCGAAGAGACCCGACCCGAGCCACCCTTGATGCCTAAAAAAGCCGAAGCACGTTATGAGGTGCGGCGTTTGGTAGGCTGGTTTGATGACAAGTTTCACCACGAGGTGACCTCAAAGCTACTGTATGAGCGGGTGAACAAGAAAGTAACGGGGCAAGGCTATCCGGACAGCAAGAACGTCAAGGAAGGCGCGCGCGCGATCAAGTATCATCTGGATTATATGGCCTGGCTGCTGGATCACCGTCGCTGGCTGGCCGGAGATCAGATGACATTGGCCGATTTCGCCGCGGCGGCGCATCTGTCGGCGCTGGATTACATTTCGGACGTAGATTGGAACCGAAGCTCTGCGGTGAAGGACTGGTACGCCAAGATCAAATCCCGCCCGGCGTTCCGCTCGATTCTGGCGGATCAGGTTCCGGGATTCCGGCCACCGCCACATTACGCGGATCTGGATTTCTGATAGATTGAGGGGTAGGGGGCTGTCCGCCCCCTCTTGGCCATTGGGCCAATTCACCCCCGAAGGTATTTTTGGCCAGATGAAGAGCGGATCGGAGTTGAAACAGCGGTTGGTGGAGCAAGCCTTGTCTGAGGGGTTTGTCGCCTGTCGGGTTTGTCGTCCTTGGGATGTGCCCCTTGTTCCCGAACGGTTGGATGCCTTTCTACAAGCCGGATATCATGGCCAGATGGGCTGGATGGCTGAGCGGGCTCATTGGCGCGGTGATCCGTCTGTGCTGTGGCCTGACGCGCGGTCGGTGATCATGCTTGCGGAGAGCTATACGCCCGAGCATGACCCGACTGCGGTGCTGGCGCATTCCAACTTGGGCGCCATTTCGGTTTATGCGCAGAACAAGGATTATCACGATCTGGTTAAGAAGCGCCTCAAACGATTGGCGCGCTGGCTGATTGCCGAGGGTGGGGGTGAAGTGAAGGTGTTTGTCGATACTGCTCCGGTGCCAGAGAAGGCGCTGGGGCAGGCCGCTGGGCTGGGGTGGCAGGGCAAGCATACCAATCTTGTCAGTCAGGATTGGGGAAATTGGGCCTTTTTAGGGTCTGTTTTCACAACTTTAGATTTGCCTGTGGATGGCGCTGAGGTCGACCATTGTGGCTCATGCTGCGCGTGTTTGACGGCCTGTCCGACCGACGCGTTTCCGGCACCGTATCAGTTGGATGCGCGGCGCTGTATTTCGTATCTGACCATCGAGCATAAGGGGCCGGTGGAGGAAGAGTTGCGCGCGCTGTTGGGCAACCGAATCTATGGCTGCGATGATTGTCTTGCAGCCTGCCCGTGGAACAAGTTTGCGGTCGCGGCCAGTGACCTTCGCTATGCGGCGCGGGAGGAGCTAAAGGCGCCTCCGTTGGCGGAACTGGCGCAGCTGGATGACACAGCATTCCGCGCGATGTTCTCGGGCTCGCCGATAAAGCGGATCGGCCGGAATCGGTTCGTGCGGAACGTGCTTTATGCGATTGGGAACTCAGCGGTGCCGGCGTTACTGCCGGTTGCACAGGCGCTGACCGATGATCCGGATCCGACCGTGGCTGATGCAGCGCGCTGGGCGGCATCCCGGTTGTCGTAAACAGGCTGGACGCGCCGCAGGAAAACGCTACACCCGGTTCTGGCGAACAGATGGAGGACCCGATGGCGTTGGCTTTGGGGGTGGATACGGGCGGAACCTATACGGATGCGGTGCTGATCCGGGATGAGCGCGAGGTGATCGCGTCGGCCAAATCGCTGACCACGCGAGCGGATCTAGCGATTGGTGTGGGCCGCGCGGTTTCTGCCGTGCTGGAGACGGCTGATGTGTCTCCGGATCAGATTGGGATGGCATCGTTATCGACAACGCTGGCCACCAATGCGTTGGTCGAAGGCCAGGGCGGGCGCGTGGCGTTGATCTATGTCGGGTTTCGGGAAAGCGACCTTGAGAAACACGGTTTAAGAGAGGCGTTGAAGGGCGATCCGGCTTTGGTACTGACCGGGGGGCACAACCATGCCGGGGGTCAGGTCGCCGAATTGGATGTTGCAGGGCTAGAGGCCTTTTTAGACTCACATTCAGGCATTTCCGGCTATGCGGTTGCGGCACAGTTCGCGACCAGGAATCCGGCGCATGAACTGGAAGTGGCGCGCGTGATTTCCGAGCGAACGGGAGTGCCGGTCACGTGCTCTCATCATCTGTCGGCCAAGCTGAATGGGCCAAAGCGTGCGGTGACCGCCGTGCTGAATGCACGATTGATCGGGATGATCGACCGCTTGATCGGGCGCGCGCAGGATCAGTTGCGCGCGCAGGGCATCACCGCCCCAATGATGGTTGTGCGCGGGGATGGCGCTTTGATGAGCGCCGAGCAGGCGCGGGAGCGTCCGATTGAAACGATCCTAAGTGGCCCTGCGGCCTCTATCGTTGGCGCGCGCTGGCTGACTGATGTTGAGAACGCGCTGGTGTCCGATATCGGCGGGACTACGACCGACGTCGCGCTGATCAGAGATGGCAAACCTGCCATCGACCCCGCAGGCGCGCAGGTTGGCGGTTTCCGGACCATGGTTGAAGCGGTTGCGATGCGGACTCATGGTTTGGGCGGTGACAGTCAGGTGCATGTGGTGACCGAAGGCTTGGGCGGCGGTGTCTTCCTTGGGCCGCGTCGGGTGCTGCCGGTGTCGCTGATCGCAGCTGAGGCCCCGGATGTGGTACATGCGGCATTGGATGAGCAATTGCGGGCGACGACCGTAGGTGAACATGACACGAGGTTTGCCCGTCGTGTGTCGGGTATCCCCGCCGATGGGGTCGGGCCGCGTGAATCAGTGTTACTGGACCGGTTGGAGGATCGTGTTGTGCCGCTCAGCAGTCTGTTGCAAACCCGGATGGAGCATGGGGCACTGGGTCGTTTGGTGGATCGCGGGATCGTACAGGTCTCGGGTGTCACCCCTTCGGATGCCAGCCATGCTCTGGGGCGGCTTGCGGATTGGGACTGCTCGGCAGCGCTCAAGGCGCTGGAACTGATGGCGCGTAAGCGGGTTGGATCAGGGGACAAGCTGGCAGCATCGCCTGAAGCGCTGGCTCAGCTCATTGTCGATCAGTTGACGAAACAAACCTCATTGACCTTATTAGAGATTGCTTTTGCCGAGGAAAGCCATGGGTTTGACCAGCCTGCAAGAGATCTGGCCCGGCATGTTCTGACGCAGCGCGGGCTGGCGAAACACCGTGGGTTGTTGGCATTGGATGCCGCGCTGAATGTGGATGTAGTGGGCCTTGGGGCTTCGGCCCCCAGCTATTACCCGGCAGTCGGAGAGCGGTTGCATTGCAAGATGGTCCTGCCAGAGCATGCCGGTGTTGCAAATGCCATCGGTGCGGTTGTCGGGCGGCTGACCCTTCGGCGGGCCGGTTCAGTTACGTCCCCGGCCGAAGGCCGCTATCGGGTACATCTGGAAGAGGGGCCGCAGGATTTCTCGGACTCGAATTCCGCTCTGCAGCTGCTTGAAGAGGTGCTGCGCAACGAGGCTGAGGGCGCGGTGCGCCAAGCAGGTGCCGAGGATATACGCGTGACAGTCGACCGCGATATCCGCACCGCCAAGATTGAGGCGCAAGAGGTTTTCGTCGAAGCGTTGATCACGGTTGAAGCGAGCGGACGACCTCGGGTGGCGGTCGGATAGCCCCGCAAGGGGCTACCGCGCATATCATTCTGCCGCACTGGAGCGTTTTGGCAGCACCCAGTCCGGGCGCGGGAAATGGCAGGTGTATCCGTTGGGGATGCGCTCTAGGTAATCTTGATGCTCGGGCTCGGCTTCCCAGAAATCGCCGACGGGTTCGACTTCGGTCACCACATTGCCGGGCCAAATGCCGCTGGCGTTGACATCGGCAATTGTATCTTCGGCCACCTGTTTCTGGGCATCGTCCACATAGTAGATCGCCGAGCGATAACTCATTCCGCGGTCATTGCCCTGACGATTCAGGGTAGTCGGGTCGTGGATCTGGAAAAAGAACTCTAGCAGATCACGATAGGTGATCTGGGTCGGGTCGAACCAGATTTCGATCCCTTCAGCATGGGTGCCGTGGTTGCGATAAGTTGCGTTTGGCACATCGCCGCCGGTGTATCCGACGCGGGTGCGCGAGACGCCGGGCAGTTTGCGGATCAGGTCCTGCATGCCCCAAAAGCAGCCTCCGGCCAGAACGGCGCGTTCATCGGTCATCAGATATCCTCCACATGGATCAGAAATTCGCCATACCCTTCGGCCTCCATCTCGTCGCGATGAATGAACCGCAGCGAGGCGGAATTGATGCAATAGCGTAGCCCGCCATGTTCGCGGGGGCCATCGGGAAACACGTGGCCCAGGTGGCTGTCGCCGTGTTTCGAGCGGACCTCGGTCCGGATCATGCCATGAGTGGTGTCGCGAAACTCTTCGACATGTTCATGTATGATTGGCTTGGTGAAACTGGGCCAGCCGCAGCCGGATTCGTATTTGTGGGTCGAGGCGAACAACGGCTCGCCCGAGACGATATCCACGTAGATGCCCGGTTCCTTGTTGTTCAACAGCTTGCCAGTGCCCGGGCGTTCGGTGCCGCTGCGCTGGGTGACGTGAAATTCTTCAGGTGAGAGGGCCGCAATGACCTCGGGGTCTTTGGTATAACGGGACATGGATCCTCCGGTGTTTGAATGATGATGTCCTATTTGGGCATAGATGCGCAGGAATCAAAACCATATTACAGCGCGCTCGCGGGTCTGTGCAGTTGATCCAAACGAATGCACGGCGCGTATGATTTATAACAGGAGGTGAAGTGATGTTCCGTATGGCTCTGTTGACTGCTCTGATCTTGTTGGGCAAAGCCCTTCAGGCGGCACCACTGACGGGCGAATTTTCATCAATCGATGGTGGGACAATATCACTGGAAGACTGGCGCGGACAGCCCGTGCTTGTGGTCAACACGGCGTCACTTTGCGGCTTTACCGGACAATACGCAGCGTTGCAGGAGCTGCACGAAACATATGAAGAACGCGGGCTGGTGGTACTGGCGGTCCCGTCGAATTCGTTCAAACAAGAGCTGGCGTCGTCGAAAGAGGTCAAGAATTTTTGCGAACTAAATTATGACCTTACGCTTCCGATGACGGATATCACTCCAGTGAAAGGTTTGGATGCCCATCCGTTTTACCGAGCTGTTGCTGCGCAGACTGGCTTTGTCCCGAAATGGAACTTTAACAAAGTGCTTATTGGCCCCGAGGGTGAGGTCGTTGCCACCTATGGGTCAAGCACCAAGCCAAATGCGCCTAATTTGATAGATCAGGTCGAGGCGTTGCTGCGCTGACCGGGCTCGCGCGACAGCTGTACGGCAAGAATACCCAGTGTTGTGATCAGAACCCCCACCGCATCCAATGGGCCCAGCTTCTCACCCAGTAAAATGGCGGCGATGGTCACGCCGAATACCGGGTTGAGGAAATGGAACGTTGCTGCACGGATCGGGCCGATGCGATCCAGTAGCAGGAACCAGATGAAAGTTGCCAGAAGGCCCGGGAATAACGTGGTGTAGGTGAAAGCCAGCATAAAAGGCAGTGTGGCGTGGATATGAATAGACTCGAACACCGGGGCGGCGAGAAACAGCACCGCCGATCCGATAAGCATCTGCAGCCCAACCACCATCATGAAGTTACCGCCCGAAGTCGCCCCCCGAACAGCCAAGGTGGCAAAGGTCAGCGCCAGCGCCCCGATTCCGCAGAGCAGAACCCCGAACAGATCGACACCAGCGTTAATCCGGCTACCCATGATCAGCGCGACACCGACAAAACCTGCCAGCAAGCCGACGATGCCCAGCGGGCGTATCCGCTCACCCAATAGCAGCCAGCCGGCTAGGGCTACCAGCAGGGGCATAGTCGAGGCGATGATCGCCGCGACCGAAGCCTCGACTGTCTGCATCGCATAGAAGTTTAGACCCAAATAAAGGGCATTTTGGCAGATTCCGAACAGAATAGTGGCGCGCCATTGGTTGCGAGTCAGGCGCCAGCTTTGCCCCATGGCGCGTGCGATCGCCACGCCCATTAGTCCCGAAATCAGAAATCGCAGCGCCAACGAGAACAAAGGCGAGGCATCGGCAACGATGATCCGCGCCGAGCTGAAGGCCGAAGACCAGATGAGGGCGAAAACAAGCCCCATGGCGATGGCGCGCAGGTCCATTACGGCCTCCTGATGAAATTCGGGCGACTGTTCCTGATTTTAACATGAGCTGCAAGGACCCATTGCGTCGAATAGCGGGGTCGCCCGATAGTTGGCATCAATGAGCTTGCGCGCAATGAGAATGAGCAGAGCTTTTTGTAGAAAAGCGCTGCTCATCATTATGATTCAGCTTGTCGCTTGATTCAGGCGAAAAAGCTAAGATCGTCCATCGAGAACCAACCCGCGTTCTCGACATGGTCATTGGTAATTTCACCTCCCGATGCAACGAACTCGACGTGATCAATATCGCGCCAGTCAAACTCGTGTGTGACGTGATCGAATGTCAGATCGACCTCTGCGGAGTGCACCAGCTCATCGCCATTATAGGCATTGATTGTGACTTGGTTTGCCCAGTTCGATTCAGGAATACACGTGGTGTCCGATCTGGAAGCATTGGCCAAGGAAACGCTGTTGAAGTTGAATTCTTCGCCATCGCTTTTGGAGAAGCCAACCGTTGCCCCCCAGGAATTGAATGCCTCCAGGTCGGGGTCGGGGTTTGAGCCACCGTATTCGTATGGGGTTAGAATGCCATCAGTGTTGCTCTGCCCTTTGCTAACACTTGCAATAAATACACCATTCAGCACCTGATCATTGTCTTTGATGCGGGTTCCGTCATTGAAATCCAGCACGAACTCTTCAAGCGGGTCAGGCGGGGTCAGTTCCGGGAAGTATTGGAACAAGGATTCAGGGATGTCCTCGACCTTTTCATACAAAGAAATCTCTTTCCCGGCTGCGTCTGGATAGCTGGTGACTTTCAATGCCCAAGAAGCACTGTCGTCCCCGTCCAGTTGCAGCACGTCAGAACGTTTTCCATCCGCATAAAGTGTAACGGTTACGTCCCCATTATCTTTCTCCAGCCGACGTTCCGAGATTTGTCCGTCCTGATAGGCGGTCGTGATCGAATCCCAGGATTTCGCATCCAGCTCATCAGTCTGGCTGATGCTGACGCGCTGGCCATTTGACCAGACCTCGTGCTTCGCGACACCGTTGTCATATGTCGTTGTCTTTTCAGATATCTTTCCACTGCCATCAAATGAGGTGCTGATGGTTTCCCACGACTTTATGTCGCTTCCGTCTGTCTGCGTTACGTTGCTACGCTGTCCGTCTGTCCACGTTTCCTGTTTGACAATTCCATTGTCATAGGTGGTCGTCCGTCCGGTTGTCTCTCCGTTGACATCGAAGAACGTGTCGATCCGATCCCAGGATTTGGTTTGTAGAAAGTCCTGAACAGTACTGAAATGACCGGGCGCGAAGGCTTAAACCGTCTGGGCACCATTATCGTTTGTTATCGTGCGGCCTATGATATTGCCCGACGCATCATAGCGTAGAACGATCTGGTCCCAGGGTTTTGCACCGTCTCCGAAAAACCCATCTTGGATGACAATCTCATTCGGAACACCATTTTGAAAGGTCTCGGTCACGCGGATACTGTCTGGATAAACCGTTCCGCGTTCGGTCATTATGCCATTGGCGTCATAGTCAATGAACCGATTATCAAAGCCCAATGCCTCTTCTGTTCCGACATAAAATTCCTGACGCAAAACGCCGTCTTCGTAAGTCCCGAAGACCTCGTATCCGGCATCAAAAGTCGTCCGCGTTGCAACGACAACATCGTCTTCAATCGTGTATTGAATGCTCGCCCAGTCGAATTGATTTTCTGTATCAAATTCAGTGGTTTGATATCGTGCCATAAGTCGAGATTCCTCAATAATACTTCCCATTGAGCGAGTGGATGAGGAATATGACACAACTATGGAGATAGTAGTGAAAACTCAATATCAATCAGATGTTTGAATGGCTTGTTCAAGCAAAATAAAAGGGCCGCCAGGTGGCGACCCCTTCGATCTTGTGATCTGTCTTCGGCGAATTAGCCGTTGACGCTGTCTTTCAGAGCTTTCGCGATGGTCATTTTGACCACTTTGTCGGCTTCTTTCTTGAACTGCTCGCCGGTGGCGGGGTTGCGCACCATGCGCTCGGGGCGCTCGCGGCAGTAGATTTTGCCAACGCCGGGCAGGGTGACGGCACCACCGGCCGAAACTTCGCGAGTGATAAGGCCGGTCATGGCCTCCAGCGCGGCATTTGCGGATTTCTTGTCAGTTCCCATTTCCTCAGCGAGAGCAGCCACCAGCTGAGTCTTTGTCATAGGCTTTGCCATTTCTTGGTCTCCTTAACGTGCCCGATCTATAGGGCCTCACCGCGTAACTGTAACGGGATATTGTGGCTGAACACAACGAATAGTAGCACTAAAAACCCCAAAAATAGGGGAAATTCGTTGCTTTTTTGCTTCAGAGAAAGGCCGTTTCGTCAAACGAACGCAATTTCCGGCTGTGTAACCGTTCCAGCGGCATGCCGCGCAAGTGCTCCATCGCCCGGATTCCGATCGCCAAATGACGACTGACCTGAGTGGTATAGAACGCCGAAGCCATGCCGGGAAGCTTTAATTCACCATGCAAGGGCTTATCCGAGACGCACAGCAAGGTGCCGTAAGGAACCCGGAACCGATAACCGTTGGCTGCGATTGTTGCACTTTCCATATCCAGCGCAATCGCACGGGACTGGCTGAGCCGTTGCACCGGGCCGGACTGATCGCGAAGCTCCCAATTGCGGTTATCGACCGAGGCGACTGTACCTGTTCGCATGATACGTTTCAGCTCGTAGCCTTCCAACTCGGTTACCTCGGCCACAGCCTGTTCCAGCGCGACCTGGACTTCGGCCAGCGGTGGGATCGGCACCCAGACGGGCAGGTCGTCGTCCAGCACTTTGTCCTCGCGCAGGTAGGCATGTGCCAGTACGAAATCCCCAAGCGCCTGCGTGTTGCGCAGACCGGCGCAGTGGCCGACCATCAACCAGGCGTGCGGGCGCAGAACCGCAATGTGGTCGGTGGCCGTTTTGGCATTCGATGGCCCGACGCCGATATTGACCAGCGTGATCCCAGACCCATCCGCGCGTTTCAGGTGGTAGGTTGGCATTTGCGGCAGTTTAAGGGGCTGTTCCAGTACGGCTTCGGCGTCCGTGATCTCAACATTCCCGGTCGAGACAAAGCTGGTATAGCCGCTGTCGGGATCAGCGAGTTGCGCCCGTGCGTAGCTCTCAAATTCCGAGACATAGAACTGATAGTTGGTGAACAGCACGTGGTTCTGGAAATGACCGGGGTCTGTCGCGGTGTAATGCGAAAGCCTTGCCAACGAATAGTCCACGCGCTGGGCCGTGAACAGCGCAAGGGGCCCGGCTTCGTTTTCCAGCTCGTGCACGCCATTCACGATATCGTCGTTTGTTGTATTCAGGTCCGGTACATCGAACGCATCGCGCAGAGTGAACCCAGCTGCACCCTGATGCGGGACAACCAGATCCGGGTTATTGGCGACAGCGAAATGGACCGGGATCGGCGTTTCCGAAGCTCCGATTGTGACCGGTTGATCGTGGTTCTTGATCAAAAGCGCGATCTGCTGGGTCAGGTAGGACCGGAACAGATCGGGGCGCGTCACTGTCGTGGCGTGCGTGCCCGGCTCGGACACGTGACCGAAGCTCAGCCGGCTGTCGACCTGCGCGTAAGACGAGGTCCTGATCCGGATTTCGGGGTAGAACGCCCGAAACCTCTCGGTAGGAGCGCCGTTCTTAAGTGCATTTGCAAACCTATCGCACAGGAATTTTGTCGCCTGTTCATAGAGCTCTTCCAAACGTGCGACAGCTGCAAGCGGATCGCTAAATTTCTCGGGGTTGGGAACGTCAGGTGTTCGGATAGTAGTCATGCAAGGGGTTCCAGAAGATCGATCTTTTCAAATGTGCGCACGTCCACCAGCCCAAGATCCGAGATCCGCAGCTCAGGGATCACAACCAAGGCCAGCAGAGAGTGCTGCATATAGGCGTTGTTAAGCTGACAGCCGCAGGTCTTCATCGCCTCGACCATTTGTTCAGCTTTGGCGGCAACGTCAGTCGCTGGGCTGTCGGACATCAGGCCTGCGATAGGCAGTTCCACCAGGGCCAGTTCTTCACCATCGCGAAAGATTGTGATGCCTCCGCCCACTTCGGCCAGCCTGTTCGCGGCCAGTGCCATCTGTTCACGGTCGGTACCGACAACAATCATATGGTGGCTGTCATGCGCAACGGTCGAGGCCATGGCCATTTTGCCTTGATACCCAAAGCCCGAGACAAAGGCGTTGGTCACACCTCCGGTAGCGCGATGCCGTTCGACCAATGCGATTTGGCACACATCGCCTTCGCCTTCAACAAGCCCTTCGATAATCGGCAGCTCGGATTTCAGTGCCTGCGTCGGGGCCTGATTTTCAACCACCCCGATCACGTTGGCCGTGACACGGTTCGCTCCGGCAGGGGCTGCGATCTCAAAGTCTGTCGAGGTCAGCGCGTGCCCTAGGTGTACGGTATTTCGCGCCTTATCGGGCCAGTTCAGATGCGGGCATTCGACCGTTACCGTCCCGTTTTCAGCCACAATCTGACCGCGCGCGACCACGGTTTCGATCGGAAGCTCTACCAGATCAGAACTCAGGATAATGTCAGCGCGCCGCCCGGGTGTGATCGAGCCGATCTCGCGTTCCAACCCAAAATGGGTCGCCGTGTTGATTGTCGCCATTTGCAGCGCAACCAGAGGATCGCAACCACAGGCAATCGCATGTCGCACTACGCGGTTCATGTGTCCGTCATTTACCAGCGTTCCCGAATGGCAGTCGTCGGTGCACAAGATGAAGTTGCGCGGGTCCAGCCCTTTTTCAGTCACCGCAGTAATCTGGCTTTCCACATCATACCAGGCCGACCCCAACCGCATCATTGACCGCATTCCCTGACGGACACGTGCGATGGCGTCGGCCTCGCAGGTGCCTTCATGATCATCGGCAGGGCCACCAGCGACGTAAGCGGCAAATTCAGGCCCTAAATCTGGCGAAGCATAGTGCCCGCCAACTGTTTTACCGGCGCGTTGTGTGGCCGCGATCTCTGCCAACATCTTCGGATCGCCATGAATGACTCCGGGAAAGTTCATCATCTCGCCCAGTCCGATGATACCGGGCCAAGACATCGCCTCAACCACATCCTCGGCGGTGATCTCATACCCTGTGGTCTCAAGCCCCGGTGCTGAGGGTGCACAGGACGGCATCTGGGTGAAGATGTTCACCGGCTGCATCAGCGCTTCGTCATGCATCAGGCGTACGCCTTCCAACCCCATCACATTGGCGATCTCATGCGGGTCGGTGAACATCGAAGTCGTCCCATGCGGAGTGACTGCGCGGGCAAATTCTGCCGGGGTCAACATACCAGATTCGATATGCATATGTGCGTCGCATAACCCCGGCACCAAATAGCGACCGTGCGCCTCGATGATCTGAGTCTCAGGACCGATACAATGCGCGGAGTCCGGCCCCACAAAAGCAACGCGCCCCGCAGCGATCGCCACGTCATGGTCAGGCAGGGTTTCGCGGCTATGCACATTGACCCAGACGCCGCCACGGATCACCAAATCGGCAGCCTCGCGGCCAGCAGCAACAGCAATGAGACGAGGGGCGGTATCGGGCCAACTTGGGAAGGGAGTGTATTCCATGGCCCAACTTTCCCGAATGCGGCGCAAGGTGCAACCCCCACTATTAAGGTATCATGGAATCATCACAAAACCTGCCATCCGCAGCGCGCCAGCGCTGCCACGCCCAACCAGAGGAGATGCCCAAAGGGCATCAAAGATGGGCGGGAGCGACCCGCGATTAGTTGTGGCGATCGGCTTCAATCTCCGCGCGCAGCCAGTCGACAAACGCCAACGCGCCCGGCGTTTCCTCGGCTTGGGGCGATAGCAATAGATAATAGGCCTCGGGCATAGTAGCGCGATGGTTGAACGGCGCGATCAGGCGGCCTTCTTCAATCAACCGTTTTGCGATCATGTCGTGGGCTAAACACAAGCCTCCTCCGGCCATCGCAACCGACAGGCTGACCAGATAGGTCGTCGAATAGGTTACCTTAGGTTTCCCCCAAGTTAGGCCCTGATCTGTGATCCAGCTCTCCCAATTCGACAACAAATTTGAACAGTCGAACAGGGGCTGTTCCTGCAGAGTTTCCAGCGTCACCGGGAAGTCGGGGGCACAGACAGGATAGTAGTGATCTGTCCGTAGCAATTCCGTTCGCACCGTATCGGCTGGGCGCAGCGAATAGCGGATTTCCACCGCCGCGCCTTCGGCCATTTCGCGAGGCTCCCACAGTTCGGTGAAGATATTCAGATGTACATCCGGATGCAGTTCCCGAAACCGGGGTAGGCGCGGAGCCAGCCAGTTGACGGCAAATGTGATATTGCTCTGGACCTGAACCGCGTTTTGTTGTGCGCCCGTGACGGCTTGTGTCCCCCTTACCAGAGTTCGAAAGGCTTCACGCACGACCGGCAGATAGGTGATACCAGCTTCGGTCAGCTCCAATGCACGCGGACGACGTAGGAATAATGGCTGACCCAAATAGCCCTCTAGTGATTTGATTTGCTGGCTGACTGCGCTTTGCGTCATGTTCAAATCCCGCGCCGCCCCCGTGAATGACAAATGACGGGCCGCCGCTTCAAATGTGCGTAGCCAGCCGAGCGGTGGAAGTGATTTCTGCATGCTCATAACTCTGCCAGTAGTTTTACTAATGAACTAGGCATGTTTTTTTCGTTGGTCAAACGTTTGCGGTGAAGGCACGATTTCCCAGAAGTCAATTGACAAGCGAAGGAGCCCGGCATGAGCGTTACAAACCTGCGTCCCAACATCGATCATTGGTCCGAACGCGTGGACATGGCCGCCGCATTCCGCTGGACCGAACGGTTGAACATGCATGAAGGGGTGGCGAACCATTTCAGCCTTGCGGTGAACGAAGACGGCACGCAGTTCCTGATGAATGCCAATCAGATGCATTTCGCGCGTATCAAGGCGTCAAATCTGCTGCTGCTTGATGCCAATGACAAAGATGTCATGGACCAGCCCGGCGCACCGGATCCGACGGCTTGGGGGCTCCACGGATCGATCCACCGCCATTGCCCGCATGCGCGCTGCGTGATGCACGTGCATTCGATTTTTGCGACGGTTCTTGCCTCGCTGGCAGACAGCAGCTTGCCGCCGATCGATCAGAACACCGCAACTTTCTTCAATCGCTACGTAATCGATGAAGAATTCGGAGGTCTGGCTTTTGAAAGCGAAGGTGAGCGCTGTGCCGCGATGCTGTCGGACCCGAAAAAGAAAGTCATGATCATGGGCAACCACGGGGTTTTGGTGATCGGCGACAGTCCGGCAGATGCCTTTAACAGACTCTATTATTTTGAACGCGCCGCAGAAACGTACATTCGTGCTCTTCAAACCGGGCAACCTTTGCGCGTTCTGTCCGATGAGATTGCTGAGAAAACCGCGCAAGAGCTTGATGAATATCCCGGTCAGGCCGAAGCACATTTACGCGAAATCAAATCTGTTCTGGATGCCGAAGGCTCGGATTACGCAACCTGAAGCGCACTGTTAGGAGTTTCAGCCATGACCGATATACATGATGCAGAAGCCGCCCGATGGAATTACCGCCCCGAAGGGCCCGTCGGTTTGAACCCTTTGTTCAACTGGCCGCCGCGTCCTGCGGCTATCCTGAACTGGTACAAAGGGGCTTGGCTTCACCTTACGTCGCTGACGCTTTGCATGGTGATGGCTTTTGCCGCCTATTTCGTGTTTTTACCTCCATTAGAGACCATGCAGAGTTTCGCGCCCGGCTGGATGTTCCGTATCTGGCTGCTGAACATGGTGCCTCAGATCATGATAGCAGGAGGTCTGCATTGGTGGCTTTACATGCGCAAAGGGCAGGGCATGTACAAGAAATTCGACCGGCGTGATCTGACACGTGACAATGGGTCGTTTACCTTTCGAAATCAGGTTTTGGATAACATCTGGTGGACGCTGGGAAGTGCGGTGACTGTGGCGACGGTCTATCAGTGGCTGATCTACTGGGCGATGGCGAATGGCTATGCGCCAGTGATAACCTGGGCCGCGGCCCCCGTTTGGTTCGTGATCTGGATGCTTTTCATCCCGATGTGGTCAGGGCTTCATTTCTACTGGGTGCACCGATTGGAACATCACCCGAAACTCTACAAGCACGTTCATGCTGTGCACCATCGTAACGTCAATATCGGACCATGGTCGGGAATATCGAACCACTGGTATGAAAACCTTCTCTATTTCACCACCTACTTCATCCATCTGATTGTACCCTCGCATCCGCTGCATCTGCTGTTTCACGCCTACTTCCAGCAGATCAGCCCGGTACTGTCTCACTCGGGTTTCGAAAAGCTGAAGGCTGGTGAAACGGATGCCGCGCGGGCAGGGGACTTCTTCCACCAGCTTCATCACCGGTATTTCGAGTGTAACTACGGCACATCCGAGATTCCGTTCGACAAGTGGTTCGGCACTTATCACGATGGTTCAGCCGAGGCGACAACGCGGACACGGGCTTTCAAGAAGCAGATGTATACTTAGATCACGAGGGCGTTCTGCCCCGCCGAGTTCTGCATAGGTCCGTATATGACCTACGCAGAGCTTTGGTCAGGTTTTCTCAAACAACGCGATCAAAGCGACGTCATCTTTGTTAGGGCCGGCAGCAAGATCGCCATAAATCCGGACCTGCGTTAACGATAAGTCTCTGATCTGATCCGCTTCGAGGCGGCGGAAGGTATCGGCGAACCCGAGCGCCTCAAAGTGTTTTGCGTTGATCGACAGGGCGAACTGCGCACCGTGGCGTGCGACGCGCAAGAGCGCTGGCAAAACTTCTGGCCCAAGATGGCCATGGGTGAACGTTCCGGACGAGACGACACCGGCATAGCTGCCGCGCGGAACCGGCAGGCCCTGATTGAGATCGGCTTCGATCGCGTCGCGATAGATATCCTTGCGCATCGCCTCGTCCAGCATTTCGGCGCTGATATCGGTGGCGTCGATCGGACCCACGCCCAACCCGGCCAGAATAGCTCCGCATAACCCCGTGCCCGCGCCTACATCCAATACCGGGCCTTGTCCGCCTGCACCCACAAAAGCGCGCGCCGTGTGGATGTGGAGTTGATAGTCCTCAAGCGCTGCGAAACTGTCGTCATATTCCCCTGCCCATTCCGCATAAAGGCGCTTGTTCTCCTCGGGCGATTTCAGGGAGTAGGCTGCGTGCAAGTCAGGTGTCTTTTTGGTCATTTCTCAATGAATGCGCATCAGAGGATTCGAATCAAGTGCGTCCATCCGGCGCTTGCATCCACGTGCCGGGCAGATCATCAAAGGGACCATGACACAGACACTATTCTCCTTCGGCCACGGCTATTCTGCCCGAGCGATATCGAGGCAACTGGATCCAACCACATGGCGGGTCATCGGAACCACGCGTGATTCCCAGCAACTTGAGACAATCCGCGACTCGGGCGCCGAGCCTTGGGTCTGGCCGGGGGATCGGCCTGATCTGGATGGGGTGACGCATCTGCTTGTCTCTACAGCACCCACAGCCGATGGTGATCCGGTGCTGGCGGAATTGAAGGATGAGATCGCCGCGCGGATCGGACAGTTCAAATGGGTCGGCTACCTGTCGACCACAGCCGTTTACGGGGATCACCAGGGAGGCTGGGTGGATGAGACGACGCCCGCCACACCGACGGCTGAACGTGGCCGTTGGCGCGTGCGTGCCGAGGAGCAATGGGGCGGCATTCCGGGCCTGCCCTTGCATATCTTCCGACTGGCAGGGATTTACGGGCCGGGTCGCGGGCCGTTTTCAAAGCTGAAACGCGGAGGGTTGCGGCGGATCATCAAGCCGGGCCAGGTATTTTCGCGCATTCATGTTGACGACATCGCACAAGTTTTGATCGCGTCGATGGCCAAACCCAATCCGGGTGCGATCTATAATGTCTGTGATGATGAACCGGTGCCTCCGCAGGACGTGATCGGCTATGCCGCCGAGTTGCAAGGTCTGCCGATGCCACCTGCGGTTCCGTTTGATGAGGCTGATCTGACTCCGATGGCGCGCAGTTTCTATAATGAGAACAAGCGCGTTCGGAATGATCGGATCAAGGATGAACTGGGCGTCTCATTGCTCTATCCGAACTACCGTGTAGGGTTGGAAGCACTGATGCAGCATCAGAAGGATGCCACTTGATCGCCGCGCCTTGCCAAGAAACCGGCACGGATTGTATGGGATTTCGATGAAAGACCGCTCTGTCCCGCTGAACATTACCGTTTCGACCCTGACCCGGCAGCGGCCCGAGATGCTGGCCGCTTTGATTCGAAGCTGGGGAGAGATGAAGCTGCCGCCCGACTGCTCGGTGCGATGTTTGGTGGTGGAAAACGACAGCTCAGCGCTCAGCGAAGGTACCGTGCAGGCAGTAGGGGAGAAGCTGCCTAATGGAGCAAGTCTGAACTATGTCCTTGAGACCGAACTCGGCATCCCGTTCGGACGCAACCGAGCCGCGCGCGAAGCGTTGGAGAATGGCTCGGATCTGCTCTGTTTTGTCGATGATGACGAGGTGGTGGCGGTCGATTGGCTTGAACGGTTGGTCGCCGGGTATCGCAACAGCTCTGCCGTGCTAATGGGCGCTCCGCTTCGTGCGGCGGGGCCATCGGGGCAGGAGACCGCGATTCAGCGGCTGATGTTGCGCAATATCAGCAACCGTTACCTCGACAAGGAAAACGCAGCCGCCAAGAAAGCCACGCTGAACGATACGGGCGGCGTGACCATTGTGACCAACAATTGGCTGGGCGAGACACGTCTGTTCAGCGAAACCGGCCTTTGGTTCGATGAAACCATGCGGATGACCGGGGGGACGGATGCAAAGTTCTATGCCGAGACCGTTGCTGCAGGCTTACCGGTCGGCTGGGTGCCCGACGCTTTTGTGTACGAGACCATTCCTCCCGAAAGGTTGTCATTCTGGTATCAGACCGCCCGGGGAAGGGACCAGTCCAACACCCATATGCGCCGTAAGCTTGATCAGAAGCCAACAAAGGCGATCTTGGGGTTTTTGAGCACCCCCTTCCGCTTGTTGGCGCTGTTAGGGGCAATCCTTCTGTTTCCGTTCCAACCAGATCGGCGATTGATCCAGATCGCCCGAACGGTTGGGTGGCTTGTCGGGGTATTGGGAATTCCCTTCGGCTATAAATCGGCCCTTTATAAGAAGGTCAGTGGCCACTGAATCTGGGCCGGTCAATCCGTTTTGCGCTAGACTCAGTTCAGTCGTTTCATGCGCGGCCATCATCGGAAGTTTATTTGCGTCCACTCTCTCTTGTGCCCGACTTGCGAGGCACGGTGAAGCTTGGTGGTGCAATCGCAATCACGCGCTTCAGGGTCAGGCTGCGCGCAGATGTTCAAGTGATAGCTCTGGATTATCAATATCATCAAAAAACAAAACTTATATGAATGGCTTGGATTTGCTAAATCTACATCCAAACAGAAAGAACGAGTCGTTAATGCTATTTCCTACAATGAAGGCAGGGCCGATCTGCGCGATCCCGCGTAACGCCCATGCCAAGGACGAGCGCAAAAACACTCAAGACCCCTGTTTCTCGTTTCAAAGTTAACCGCGCGACGCACACATCTAGCCAGGACTGGAGATCGATATGGACGGAAGTGATACCCCCAACATGGGCAAATGCCCGGTAATGCATGGCGCCGAGGCCCGGTCCAACCGGGATTGGTGGCCGAACCAACTGAACCTGTCGATTCTGCATCAGCATAGCCCTGCATCGAACCCGATGGGCGAGACATTCGACTATGCCGAAGAGTTCAAGAAGCTCGACCTGAAGGCACTGAAGGAAGACCTGTATGAGCTGATGACAGATTCGCAAGATTGGTGGCCCGCAGATTATGGTCACTATGGCGGTTTGTTCATTCGTATGGCCTGGCACGCAGCGGGCACCTACCGCACGGCAGATGGCCGCGGCGGCGCATCGACCGGCAATCAGCGGTTCGCGCCTCTGAACAGCTGGCCGGACAATGGCAACCTGGACAAAGCGCGCCGTCTGCTTTGGCCGATCAAGCAGAAGTACGGCAACCAGATCTCGTGGGCTGACCTTTACATATTGGCGGGCAACTGCGCGATCGAATCCATGGGCGGCACAACATTTGGATTCTCCGGTGGTCGTGAAGACATCTGGGCACCTGAGGAAGACATTTATTGGGGTGCCGAGACCGAATGGCTGGCTCCAACCGAGAACCCGCACAGCCGCTATTCGGGCGAACGTGATCTGGAAAACCCGTTGGCCGCTGTGCAAATGGGTCTGATCTATGTGAATCCCGAAGGTCCAGATGGTCAGCCAGATGCCTTGGCTTCAGGTCGCGATATTCGCGACACCTTTGGCCGAATGGCGATGAATGACGAAGAAACCGTTGCTTTGGTTGCGGGTGGCCACACCTTTGGTAAGGCCCACGGCGCCGGTGATCCCGGTCTTGTCGGTCCCGAACCCGAGGCCGCCCCGATGGAGGCGATGGGCTTTGGCTGGATCAACGACTTTGGCAGCGGCAAGGGTGATGATACCACCACCAGCGGCATCGAGGGTGCCTGGACCGCAAACCCGACCAAGTGGGACAACGGTTACTTCGACCTGCTGTTTGGCTACGACTGGAACCTGACCAAGAGCCCAGCGGGCGCGTGGATCTGGGAACCTGTTGGGGTCAAGGAAGAGGACATGGCCCCGGCAGCGGGTGATCCATCGAAAAAGGTCAAGACTATGATGACCACCGCCGACATGGCGATGCGCATGGACCCGATCTATGGCCCGATCTCGAAGCGCTTCCACGAAAACCCGGACGAATTTGCCGATGCCTTTGCCCGCGCGTGGTTCAAACTGACCCACCGCGACATGGGTCCGCGTGCGCGTTATCTGGGAGCCGAGGCACCTAGCGAAGAGCTTATTTGGCAAGACAACGTCCCGGCCGTCGATCACGCGCTTATTGACGACGCTGATGTAGCCGATCTGAAAGCCAAGATACTCGCGACGGGATTGTCTGTCTCAGATCTGGTGTCGACCGCATGGGCTTCGGCCTCGACCTTCCGGGGATCGGATATGCGTGGCGGTGCCAACGGTGCGCGCGTTCGTCTGGCCCCGCAGAAGGATTGGGAGGTCAACGAACCGCTGAAACTATCCAAGGCGCTGAATGCGCTGGAAGGCGTTCAGAAAGCGTTCAATGACGCGCAGTCTGGTGGCAAGAAGGTCTCATTGGCCGATCTCATTGTCTTGGGTGGTGGTGCTGCCATCGAAAAGGCAGCCAAGGCCGCAGGTCATGATGTTGATGTTCCCTTTAGCCCCGGTCGCACCGATGCTTCACAAGAGCAGACGGATGTCGAGTCTTTCGCGGTGATGGAACCGATAGCGGACGGTTTCCGCAACTACCTGCACAAGGAATACTCGGTTCCGGCCGAGGCCCTGCTAGTGGACAAAGCGCAACTGCTGACGCTGTCGGCACCGGAGATGACTGCGCTTGTAGGTGGGATGCGTGTGCTGGGCACAAACTTTGACGGAACTTCTCATGGTGTGCTGACCGAACGGGTCGGCACGCTCAGCACCGATTTCTTCGTGAACCTGCTGGATATGGGCACCGAATGGAAACCATCCGGTGACGGCGTCTATGAAGGCCGCGACCGCGCAAGTGGTGACGTGAAGTGGACAGGTACCCGCGTGGATTTGGTCTTTGGGTCGAACTCGCAGCTGCGGGCACTGGCCGAGGTCTATGGTCAGGACGACGCAGGTGGCAAATTTGTCTGCGATTTCGTCTCGGCCTGGAACAAGGTGATGAACGCGGATCGTTTTGATCTGAAGTAACCCTATAACCATCGCAGTAAATTGCGCCGCCCGACGAGAGTCGGGCGGCGTTTTCATGCGCCTGACTCAGGGCGCGTACCAAGCATTGGGTACGATTCCGCCGAGAGACTGTTCTTTCTCTTTCTATAAACCTCCTTTTTGTGAGTTCTCGGGAGGATTTGTTAAGCTAACCTGTTGTTTTTATTAAGGTGAAGAAGAAGGTGGTCGGAAATGTGAAGTTTTTTCAAATTGGGGGTTGCAGGTCCCAGACCTAATCCGTAAATACCCCTTCACCGGCGCTGCTGAGGTGCTGGGACGCGGTGGAAGCTGCGGAGACGCTCGGGAGAGACTGGGGGCATCTGAGGTTTTTGATTGGG
>NZ_JBQFRF010000013.1:0-40478 GCF_056537265.1 Ruegeria sp. CG1
ATCTCCTTGAATCCGCCGCGCAATAAACGAACGGCGGCATCACCGAAAAACTGCTTAAAGGGGGATTTAGCACTCAGCCGCACTCGACCCCATCTGCGGCATGATCCTTGTTACGGCGCAGTGCAGATCACCGAAGCGGCCATATATTTGAGCGGATCTGGCACCAACCGAGACTGTTCGTTCGCCTCAATCTGGCCAGACCTTCGAGACACCGGACAATTCCGGCTTTCAAAAACCAAATGTGAGAGGACCGAAATCAAGAAGTCACGATTGGCCGCGTTGGAAATAAAGAGTACTTGAGAAAACCGTCCCAACGTGTCGGAGAGGAAAATCAGACCAGCCTCGCGATTAATCTCCGCTCAGGCACTTGGGTCGCATTCGTTGGGAACGGAGCGAATGCTTGGAACCAATGCTTTCACCAAGTCCCTCATATCCAGTTGCCCGATGGCTTCGCCATTTTCCACAACCCTATAGATGTGGTTTGTGTCACCGCCCGATTTGGCGATCAGGCTTTCCAAGTTGCTGTCCGCGTTGATATCTCCATCGAAGGTCTCTGAAGTGAGCTTTGAAGTTATGGACTTCACGCGCAATACGCGAGCGCGATTGATGTCACTGACGAAGTCTTCGATATAGGGATCGGCGGGGTTGAGCAGGATATCTTGCGGATCGCCTTGTTGGACGACCGCGCCATCCTTGAGAATGACCAGATGATCGGCAAGCTTCAGAGCTTCATCGAGATCGTGTGTAATAAAAACGATGGTCTTGTGGAGTTCGCGCTGCAACTCAAGCAGCAAGTCCTGCATATCAGTGCGGATCAGCGGATCGAGGGCGGAGAACGCCTCGTCCATCAGCATGATGTCGGTATTGGCCGTCAATGCACGGGCGATGCCGACGCGCTGCTGCATCCCGCCAGACAGCTGCGACGGATATCTGTCGCCGTAGCCACCAAGACCGACGCGGTCGAGCCATTTTTCGGCCTCTCGGGTCTGTAAATCCTCTGCCTCGCCCTGCACTGACAAGGGCATCGCGGCGTTCTGCGACACGGTTCGATGCGGCAACAACGCGAATTTCTGAAAAACCATCGACATGGTTTTTTGTCGCAAGTTTCGAAGGGCTGCGGGGGCAAGGTCCAAAACGTCCTGCCCATCGACCAAAACCTCGCCCGCACTGGGTTCGATGAGACGGTTGATGTCACTGTACCCTAATTAATCAGATTCTCGTCTGAAATTTCCTAGCAATTTCAATGGCGTTTTGTACCTTTAATTTTCATACTGTACCGTTAATTCCAATACTGTACCCTTAATTGCCAGACCGTCAGATCTGTGGAGAACCTTTCCCGCTTCGATTGCCTTCATAGCAGATATCGCCCTCTACTAAGCAAAGAGCGTCGACCTCTCACCCGCAGTACAGCCTGTGGGTATGTTGCAATTAAGGGTACAGAAAACGCCGAGAATGCTTCCAATCCGCAGAATCTGATTAATTAGGGTACAGTGACATCTATCAAAGGACGTTCGCTTGCCGGGGATGAAGAGGATTTTCGAACCGCAGTGATACGCTCGACAAGCGGTGAGACGTCTCTCCCATACCCGTTTTCCGCTAGGACATCGGCCAAAACCTTGGCTGGCCACAATGCACCTTCCGCCAACGGTGCACTACGCGGAACTGGAACGAGCGTTACTTCAGAGTTCAAAAAGGGTTCTAGAACTTTGGCTTCCGGTTTTTTCAGGTGGGGCAGGGCCTTCTCGATCTGCGAAACGCTGCCGGCCTTGATTTTGCCGCAGATGCGACGTGAGCGAAGTGACGTTTTACTCATGCCGCGAGGTGAATAGTTTGCAAAGGTCGCGTAAGGAAATTCAGAAGGCACTTACACCGCCTGCTGTGAAACTTGGAATGTCGTAAATAATGTCCGGCAGGTCTTCGCGCCTTAAGACCTGCGCGCCATAGCCGATCATTTCTTTGGGCCAAGACAAATCTGGGTTCTGCGCAACGCTTTGCATGATGTAAACAAGACGACCCAACCTGATAGCTTCCCAGCCTTGGTGGCGCGTCCCGCTTTTTTCACCTGCCTCAACAACAACTGTCGCGTCACAAATCAGCGCCATTGTGCGGTTACGGCGCGGGAAGTTATCACGCTTGGGTGGGTACCCTTCCGGGAATTGCGAAATTGCCAAATGATCGCGTTTAATAACATCAAGCAATTCTTTGTTCTTTGCCGGATATACCTGAGACAGAGGAGTGCCCAGTACCGCGATGGTTTTACCGCCCATCGCTATTGCCGTTTCATGCGCGACCGTGTCGATTCCCTCAGCTAGGCCGCTTACGACCGTAATTTCATGTTCCACGAGCACTTTTGTGAATGCACGTGCACGAGCAATTCCTTCCGGGCTGGCTTTTCGAGAACCAACAATTGCAACGCGCAGGCCATCTGTCAGTAGCGTTTTGTCACCTTCAAGATACAACTCGTTCGGCGCGTTTTTTGCCTCGATGTCACTGAGTTGACCCAGAATCTGTTGTGTCGTGAAAGGCTTGTTCATGCTTTTTCTGATGTCGGCTGGTGCCGCTTGCTCCCTTTGCTCTAAGAATATCCTAATCGGAATCTGTGTTCCAGAAATATGTCAGAGAAACTCCGATCAACGGTCTGTTCGAGTGCAATGTCCTCAAGTTTTTTTTGGAGCGTTCAGGAAAAACGCAATCCGTCGGCCGCTTGTAGGCACGCTCAAACGTGAGAAGAGTTTGGCTGGATGGGGTCTCTCCGGGTAGCGAGCAAAACGAACAAGCTCTTCTCTGATCGCAATTACAGATATCTGATCCACAGGGCTTGATCGTCTGAATCTCCGAACACTTCGGTGATTTCAGCTGGGTTGAGGCCAAATTCCACCACCAGATCTTCGATCTGAACTGAATGGAAGCTTTCGAGACTTCGTACTAACCTACCTTCTTCGAATGCGATTAGCTCGTGTGTTCTGCCAGACCAACGGACAATCCCGCCGCAGAGCGTCCGATGTTCCATATCGACCAGTTCTGCCACCGGGTCTGCAAAGAAATCGCTCCACTTGAGAAACCCGGTACTGACTGCGCGCGCAACCGCTTGTTCGATCGTCCGGCTCTTCAGCTTGGTGGTGATCGAAGATATCAGCGCATCCACCGTTCGAGAGCAGTTTCCCGTCTGTTTGGCAATGACAGACGGTATCAAACCCGACGCAAGCATCTTCAGGACATCCAGCTCGTCACCAGACAGGGAGTCCGATGGAAAGTTGAAGACGGTTTCGATGACGTCCAGCGCAAGCAAGTGCAATATCTGGGCTTCGTGGCGCAGGGCAGGGAGCATTGTCGCGATCAATGCCTCCCATTCGGCGCGAGGTGCATTGGATGTGACGGTAAACACGCCACGCTCACCAAAAGGATTGATGACCGGAATAGTCATGCCGTTGCGGCCAACGCCGAATTTTCTGGCTGCCTCAAAAAGCGCTGCATAGTCCGCTTGGTTGTCGAATGCTGCCCAATCAATTGGAGCGATCATAGTGGCACCGAACCGAATGAGGGGATCGGCCAGGATCAGGTCGTTTTCGATATAGTGTCTGGTCCATTCACCCGGAAACGTGGTGCAGCCGTGAACGATGTTTTGCGACTTGTCGATATGGGCATAAGACGCATTCTCAAATCCAAACCTGTGGCAAATCTCCTGAAGGCGTGCCTCGCCGGTTTGTCTGAAGTCCAGTTCAGACCTGCCAATATCCGCAATTTTCATTGATCGTCTTTCTGTTCCGCGCTGCCGTTGAGGCCGCATAGCAACCTAAAGCTGAACAAACCACTCGGGATTTCCCGTATCCAATCACAGATGCGAATACAGTTCTGTTCAGAAGACGGAAACAGAGCGGAAACCTGCCGATGAGGCACATAGATTTGTGTGGCTGGCAGCGTACCCACCGAAACGGTCAAAACAACTTTCTCGCGACACTATCGAAGTTGTTTTTCCTCTTCTCGTGCCCGTCGGGCCAACAGCCCCATGAAGCTGGAAATCAGGTTCAACTCGCCGCGTTCATCTGCCTGAACCATGCCCCGAAGATATCCTCCCGGGTTGACGACCTGCGGCAGTTTCGGATCACTCAGCCTTGCGTCTGTGATCAATCCAGCCAGGATCGCACCCATGAGCGTCAGTCGATTGATAGCGTCATGCCAGGCGGAGATATTGGTGCCGATCTCTGAAAGCCGGGACCAAACGCCGGTCTCGATTGCGTAGAGGCTTGGGCTGGGGTTCTGATCTCCACCCCCGGCAAAATCGATATGCATGCGCAGCTCGGATGAGGCTAGCTCATAGAGAATACGATTGTTCACCCGAGGCAGCTTTTGGGTCTTGTGCGCTGCCGCATCCGTCGGATGATTGCTTTCTAAGCAATGCGCCGGGCCGTCAGGCCCGGAGCCAGGACAATCTGGTTCCGAGGCTTCAGCCGAGGACATTGAATTCTCGCCATCGGCGTTACAGGACAGAATTGTTTCTTCAATTTGGTCTTGTATATGGGACCCGAAACAAGCTTCGGGCGCACCCGAAATTTCACCGGGTTTTGCGACATGTACTTCGATGCGTTTCCAAAGGTCATGAGCGGCCTGAACATGGCATTTCAGCCGATCCAGCGACATGTACTTCAGCTTGTCGGAACGCGGCCAGGACCGAAACGCCTCCATCATGTCTTCAGTGCCTTTAGGAGGGCAGGGGAGTGAAACGAGCGCCGCCAGGCTGTATTTCACATATCGATAAAGGCGCGACCGATCCCCGCGCAGTGCGTCATGTTCTTTCTTGTCTGCCTTGTTTTGTGCTTCCGCGTCGAGCATCTCGGGTATGAGGTTCAGGGCGGGCGCCAGGAAGAGGCCAAGTCCCTTACGCTTGCACCGCGCACCATTTGCGCCAAGCCTGCGTTCGATCAAGCCAATCTTTTCCAGCTCTCGCTCGTGATTGTGGACCGTCCGATCTGTCAAACCACGCCCGGCAATCAGCGTTTCCTGACGGGCGTAGCAAAAAGGGACCTGAGACGGATCGCGAAACGCGTTTGGAGAGATCATGTCGATGATGAGTTCAAAGGTGCGAATACACTGCGCCGATGCACCTCTGATCTGTGCGTAGCAGACGCAGAGTTGCCGAAACCGGTCCCGATTCCAGCCGTCAGGCAGGCCGTTGTGGAAGCGCTTCGGGTCCAGAAGCCGGGCAGTGGATATCTGTCGGAAACTCATGGCTTCGCCCTCGCTGGGCGTGAATCCGGAAGACCTGAACAGTGTCGTGCGGTGGTAACTTGGATTTGGCGTAATTGCTTCATGTTCTGTTTCTCGTTTGCGAAGCAAAGCGGGTCGAACCTCAGCACTAAGACAAAGAAAAACCGTTCGCACAGATGCGTTTATCCTTGTCAGGTTTTTGGGAGTTTCCTATAAATCAGGTGATCAAACGTGACTTAGGAAGATCCCCGCTGAGGCCCCGCCTTGCGGGGGTTTTTTGTTATTGGGGTCGGGTATTTCCTCTGGGCCAGACTGCCTTGTGGGCAAATGCAGTCGACAATTTATGCAGCTAAGCCAGGATCATCGCATCCTGATGATGAGCGCGCCCGTCAGTATTTGACCAACTCGTAATCGCTGATCCCGAACGTGTCAGTCCACTCGACGCCAACGCCGCGGAAATAGCTGGGGGGTTCACAGCGATTGCCCAGGGGGAGCCAGGCTGGGATTGGAGCAGGCGCGCGATCAGACCATTGAAAGCTCGCCTTGTCGTCATAGGTGCCGACAACAAGATCCAGTGATCGCTCGCAATCACCCTCCCGTGAGCGGCGGCGATAGCTGTAGTGGCGCACATCCCAAACCCTGATGGATCTGACCACGTCGAAATCGGATGAGGAGAGATCGACGCTGACCGGCGTGGCCTGCGATCTATCGGAGAATTGTCCGAAGAAATTACGAGCCGCCTCAGCAGAAGTCACAGCTTCCAGCAGCATTGGCTCCGAGGATATGTGCGTTGGAAGTTCCGGATCGGGATTGGCACTGGTAAGCTTGATGGCATCCAATCTGTCCATTGGGCTGAGACCTGACGCGCTTTGTGCTGCATTCATCGGACAGCGCCACAGTTGGAGCGGCGGCTCGACCGGGTAGGGTGTGATACGCCGTATGAACTCCGCCTTCGCAGCACTGCAATCAGGCGATCCGGGCCAGCCACCTGCTAGACACAGGAAAATCGCGCAATCGATTGGGTAGGCACTGGCCTGTGACGCTGGCAGTATGCCGAGTGCAACTGCAAGGACCTTTGCACGGGCTCGAATTCTGGGTTTGAGGGGTTTCAAGGTGGTCTCTCCTGCTTGCGAATCCCTTAAGCAATATCCGGCCAATATGCCCCTGACAATCTAATATAGTATATTGGCGTGTTTTCTTATATTGACGTAGATTGTGTTTTAGTCCACAACTTTTGGATGTAGAAGGCGGCTCATAGGGGGTCGTCATGGCGGACAATAAGAGACAATACACTGTGGTAACCATTGAGATGGTTCGGGGTCTGAAAGAAGATCAGGTTCCCTTTACGTGCCGCTACGAATTTATCGGACTCGCTTCCCTTGGACGACCAAAGTACCACTGCATTTACAGCTCTCCGAACTATGTCGGGGCATTGTGCAAGTCGAAGATCTCTCGAGCGGGCGCAGAGCCCAGAGAGTTCGATCTCTGGCCGGGTCTTTTTAAGCATCACCAGGAATTTGGCGACGGGCGCATTCTCTGCGTCAAATCGGATTACACGATTGAGTCGATCACCCCTGAAGGTCTGGAAGCGGCCCAGGCCCTGGACGCAAAATCAGAATCCTAGCGGTTCACTTTTGAGCGCGCAGCCGATCTGTGATTTCGGGTTGGGCGCATGAAAAAGCTCGTGGTCCTCAGCGTCGCATCGCTGACATTACTGTACGTTGCGCAACAATTTGATCAGCAGCGAACAACAAAACTCCTGTCTGCGTCGAAAGTGTTTGCGGTCGATGGCGATACAATCGGTCATGGTGACGATCGGTATCGGCTTGTTGGGTTCGACACGCCGGAGACCTTTCGGGCGCAATGTGAAGCTGAAAGAGCACTCGGACTTAAGGCCAAGGACCGGCTGACGGAGATCATCCGGACCAACGGGCAGGTGGAATTGGAAATTGAGCCAGAACTGGACAAGTACGGCCGCTTTCTGGCGATCGCGCGCACCGGCGGAAAAGAGGTCGGATCCATCCTGATTTCAGAAGGTCTTGCGCGCCCGTATTCGAGCGGCAAACGCCGGTCCTGGTGCGGCTGAAGGAAAGGACTGAACAACAAATTACAGAAAACGGAATGAAATGACTGAGCAATGAGCGGTCCTGTCGATTGCGCCAACAATCGACAGGACAAGAAACGCCCAAATCCATCCGGGCATTCCTCCAACATCAAGAGAGAACTGTACTATGGTAAAAACAGCAGTCCTAGATGCCGGTCCTAGATTGGACAGCACCGCGCCAGAGTCAATGGGCGCAACCCTGGACAACCTGTCTGCGCCTCCGACAGCTTAGCGCTGTCTGACGATTGAGGCGCGCGGGGCATCCCGACATTTCGGCCAAACTTTCAGGCTGAGAGACCCAGGCTGAACTGCGGCTTGGTGCAGAGCTTGTGAAGAGCGTTGCGCTGTCCATTGCCCTGAAATCCCCGTCTTCGCAGCGTCCGGCCTTATGCCTCGTAATGCCTATTATGTAAACTTTGCTGACCTATTTTTGAAAGGCTTAACGGTGATCACAGTTGCCTTCGACACAGCAGAATGCACCAAAACCGAGCCTGACACTTTTTACAGTAGGCTCTCTTCGATGCATGTGGTGCTACACCGAAGAGAGATTGCGCTCAGGCTCAGACGGATCTGCACCCGAAACACATCCGCAACCTACAAAACAGGTGCGGCAGCATTAAGGCTACTCAAGCCATCCCGTTCAAAACAACGCGAATTAAATTCCGATAACGTTAATGTTAGCCAGTCTTTTGGAACGTTTTGCGGTCGCTCAGCCTCGATGTTCGGGTTGTGGTTCGCGGCGACCAGCTCTGCTTTTTCCCAAGTCATCGAATACGAACCCGATGGCAGCGTGTATCTGAATGGCGCCCGCGCAGAAATCGTTGACGGCGTGGTGAAACCGATCCGGATGCGGGAATACGAACTGGACGAACAGCCACAACCGCCCAAAGCCAAGCCACAGGAAAAGATCGCCATAGCGGGCAAAGCACCGCGGCCGCGAAAGGCTTCCGGTGGCTGGTCGCAGGAACGGATCGTCAAAGAAATTCACGCAGCGGCGGATCGGCATGACATTCCGGCCGAGCTGTTCATGGCGCTGGTCTGGCAGGAAAGCCGGTATCGGGCCGATGCGCTGTCGCCCAAGGGTGCCATCGGTTTCGCACAGCTCATGCCGGGAACGGCAAAAGACCTGGGCGTGAACCCAAAGAACCCTGCAGAAAATCTCGATGGTGGTGCCCGCTATTTGGCGGCGCAGTACCGCGCGTTCGGAACCTGGAAACTGGCGCTTGCCGCCTACAACGCCGGGCCACACCGCGTCGTCGAATATGGCGGCGTTCCCCCTTTCACCGAAACCCGCAACTACGTGCGGACAATCCTAAGCAAAGTGAGCACTTCCTCATGAACAGAACCCACTTCATCCAACAGACCGCGTTCTTCGCGATCACTGCGTTCATCATCACCGCTGCACCCGCCTCCGCTGGTTGGCTGCAAGATGCCATTGGCGACTTCATCAACGAGACACTGGCCGACTCGAAGGTCGTGGGCGTGAGCCTTGCAGCGGTTGGCTTCATCTGGGGCTGTCTCGCCTACGTGTTCGGTTGGGGTTCGCTGAAAGGCCCCGTGATCGCAATCGTCGTCGGTGCAGTTATCGGCCTTGCTGACACCTTCATCGGAGCCTGATTGATGGCGCGCCGCAATACGGTCTTTCGCGGCCTGAGCCGCCCCGCAGAATGGGGCGGCCTGCCCGTGATCTATCTCTTGGTGATCGCGGGTATGACCATGCTTGCGTTCTTCTCGTTCGGAGTAGCGCCAGCAATCATTGCGGGCTTTGTTTTCTATACCGGGCTGCGCCTCTTTTACGAATGGGAACCGGCATTCTTCCGCATCCTGTCCGTGACGCTCTCCAAAACTCCACGCACCAAAAACCGCCAGCATCATGGGGGAGATTACTATAGTGCCTAAGCCTGCTGCCCGAGGCATGTGGACCCTTGCCCGCTCGTTGATAGAACCGAGCTGGCGCAAGGATGAAATGAGCCTCTTTCAGATGTTGCCGTATGGCTATGTCGTGGACGATGAGGTCATTTCCACACGCAACGGTGGCCTTATCGCCGCTGCAGAAATCACCGGAATCAACGCAAACACTCTGGACGAAGCCGAATTCGAGTTTTTGGCCGAGCGTTTTGAACGTGTACTGCGGACCACTCCAAATGAGGTCGCATTCTACATTCATCGCCTGACCGTTCCGGCCGAGACTGGTCATGTCATCACTGATCCAACCGGCTTTGCCGGTGCAGTGGCGCGGGCGATGCGCTCAGCGTCCATCGATGCGGAACTGAAAGAACGCAAGATCATCATCAGCGCCATTCTCCAAAAGCGCCAGGATGAACGCGCCAAGCAAATATTCGGCATGTCGTCAGGAACGATCGACGAGGAACGCCGCGAAATGATCGAACAGCTCGACGGTGTGTTTACTACACTGGCGGGCACGTTGGGCGAGGCCCGTGTGCGCCGGCTGATGCTCAGCGAGGGTCGTTGGCTCGGCTACTATGGGATGCTGCTAAACGGGCGCTATCAGCCAATCGTTCATACAAACATTGCGGAGCCAATTGCTTTCAACATGCCGCAAGAGGACGTGCTGTTTCAGGGCAAGACGGGCAAACTCCTGTCTGGCGATGACCAGGAACGCTCTATTCGCGTTTATTCCCTGAAGAACTATCCTATGGCTTCGTTCCCCGGCATTTTCGACGGGCTGGACCTGCCGGTAGATATCGTGATTTCGCAATCCTTCCTGCCGATCAGCCGTTCACAGGCGCAGGAAATGGAACGCCGCAAATCGGGTCAGATGCGTTCGGCTGGTGATAAAGCGACGTCGCTGGAAGAGGACTTGTCCATCCTGGCCGATGGCATTGCTTCGGGCACGATGTCTCTGGGTAAGCACCACCTTTCGATCTGCGTGTTTGGGAATGAGGAAGATCTGAAAACCGCCGAAAAGCATATCATCGGTGAAATTCAGATTTCGGGCGGCACGGTCAAACGCGAAGCGATGTCGGCGCGGGCGGTGTATTTCGCGCAGCACCCCGGCAATTTCGCGTTCCGCGCCCGTGAGGAACTGATCACAGATCAGAACTTTGCGGACATGGTTGCGTTCCACATGAGGCCCAAAGGGTTGGACGCGGAAAAGCTGCCCTGGCCGGGTCCGTTGGCGACGTTTCCAACGACACATGGGGACAGCTACGATGTTTCGCTGCACCTGCCCAAGACCAGCTCGGACGCTGAGAACCTGCCTTCCGGCCACACCATCGTTCTGGGTCCGAACGGGTCAGGTAAGACCGTGATTGCGATGTTGTTGGCGACGATGGCGGTTGCGCAGGGCGTACGGATCATCGCGTTTGACAAAGACCGGGCAATGGAAGCCCCCATGCGAGCACTTGGGGCGCAGTACACTCGCGTCCGAGTTGGCGAACCCACCGGCATGAATCCTTTCCAAACGGAAACGGATGAGGCTGGGCAAAGCTGGCTGGCAAACTGGGTCACAGCTTTGATGAGCTACGACGAAAAGCTGACCGCCGAACAGAAAGACGAGATTACACAGGCTTGCCAAGCCAACGCCACCTTGCCCCCACAGCTCCAGAACTTTGATTCACTGGCAGATCGGTTCAGAGCCTTTGACGACGACAAGAACCTGTTCAAGCGGGCCAGCGAATGGGCTGGTGACGGGCGGTTGTCGTGGATGTTTGGCGAAGGTGGCTCAGATCCGTTTGTCTCTGGCGACCGGCATCTTGTGTTCGACATTTCTGAAGTTCTGGATGACGAGTTGGTCCGGTTGGCGTGGATCAGCTATGTCATGCGCCAGATCGAGCGCCGTTGTGCCGCGAAAGTGCCCACTGTCTTTGTGATTGATGAAGCCTGGGTGATCGCAGGCAACCCCTACGGCGCGGAAATCCTCAAGAACGCCTACACAACCTATCGGAAGCTGAACGTCATGATGATGATGATGACGCAGATCCCCGATCATCTCCTGTCATCAGCGGCCAGTAAGTCGATCCTGGAAAACACCAGCACGCAGCTCTTGTTCCCGTCCCGATCCGGTAATGAAGCGGATTACCGGGCAATCGGTCTGAACGATGCAGAGCTGGGTGCATTGCGGGCGCATTTTGGCGACCGCGTGATGCTCATGAAAAAGGGTGATGAGAGTGTCTGGCTCGATGTTGATGTCGGTGCACTCGGCCCGCTTCTTCGTGTTCTGAGCGGATCAGACGGAAAATCATTCCCTGATCCTGACTGGCGTCAAAACCCCAACTTCTGGAAGGAAATCACATGAAAACTCGCCTTGCCCTCGCCCTCGTTGTTCTGGCTGCCGTTGCCGCATGCACCAACACCTATTCGGGCTATCGCAGCAAATGCGCTTGCGACTTTGAGCGCATGACCCCTCCTGAAAACCTGGAGCTTGTCTGATGAATATTTCAAAGAAATTCCGCGCAACCATTGCTGTTTCTGTTCTGGCCGCCCTGCCCGTCATGACGGCTGCACAGGGTGTTCCGACCATCGACGCCACAGCCATTACACAGGACGCCGCCAACTCGGCCAAAGAAATTGCTGAAATGGTCCGCCAGTATGAACAGCTGTTGCAGCAATACGAAAAGCTCGAGCAACAGCGTGCCATGCTGGAAAACTCCTTCAAGGCCATTTCCGGCCTGACGGACCTGGACGAGTTCAACAGCCGCAGTTTTTTGAAGCTGGCGACTGCCGCTGACACGCTCGGCTATGCGCTGGATGCAACCGAAGACACGATAGGCGATCTTCCCGGCGTGGCCGGGCTGGCGATGGAACGCAGGTCAATCAGTCTGGGACTGAACAACGGCATTCTGAAAGAGTTCAGCACGTCAGATGTGCCGGCCCGGCGCATTCTCTCAGAGCGCGGTGGCGCGGGTCTGATGGCATCTGCCTTGGGCGAACAGGGCTATGACATGGCGGGCAAACTCTCCGAAGACGCCGAAAAGCTCCGCGGTGAAATCGGCCAACAGGAAGATCTGAAGGATGCAATAGACTACAACACGGCGGTTCTCCTAAAACTCCTTCAAGTTGAAATAGAAATCTTGCGCGCAACCTCAGCTAATGCTCTGGCATCGGGCACGGATCTGGCTGCAAACGCTGCCGATCTTTCGACGCTCAGCAACTATGTACGAGGAACCTCACAATGAAACTCCGCTCAACTCTTATCCTAAACATTGCAGCAGCCGCCGTTTTCGCGGGGGCTGCATCGGCCCAGTTGAAGCTGCGCCCCACGCCAAATGTTGATTGGCCCTTTGGCGAGTATCGGGTGTGTTTCGGGAATACAGGCGTCAACAACGTCGCCAAACAGTTTGTCGATGAAGATCAAGCCCGTATGGCCGATGCGGGCCAACCAGCAGACAAACAATATCTGGTGAACAATTGGTCAGTCGCAATCCTCAATGAACAGATAATCGCTGCGCATGAGTATACGGCAGAACAATGCAGGTTGCGAAAAGCCGGTGAAGAGTTTGATACGGCATGTCCACTCGGAAACATGAGCCGTACCGCCGCAATGAAAGTTGTTGGTGCGGATATACCCGAATTCTGGAACCAACCCTCATCGCAACATGCTGAACTCAAGAAGGAGCAAAAAGCTCGGCTGAACAACCTCGGTCCCGTGTTACAGGAGGCATGTGGGCCGTGATCCAGGATTTTGTCAGCTCGATTGAAACTGCGATAAGCAATTTTTCGCAGCAAGCATATAACAGCCTGGCGGCGGATCTTGCATCCGCCCTCTGGGCAATTGCCGCGCTGATCTTCGTAGCGATGTTGATCAACGGCGTACTTCAAATCAGAGAAATCGGGTTCGGTGGTTACGTTGGCTGGATCATTCGAGCGACAATCATCATTGGTATGGCGTCAAGTTGGTCGTACTTCCAACCGGTCTACAATGGCATTCAAAGCCTGCCAGACAGTATTGCCGGGGCTCTGACCGGGACAACAAACGTATGGCAGGCGCTCGATGACATAGCCGACCAATGCTTCACAATGGGGCAAACCGCCATTGAGAATGCCACGTGGGGCCTAAGCATAACCGGCGCTGTTCTCTGGGTGGTCGGGGCAATTATTGTCGCCTTCGGTACAGGGATCGCCTTGATTGCGAAAGGCGGCATGGCAGTGCTACTCGGCTTAGCCCCCGTCTTCATTGCAACGCTGCTCAGCTCGGCAACAGCCAATATCTTCGCGGCCTGGGCGAAAACGACTGTGGGTCTCGTCATGGTCATAGTTGTACTGACGGGAATTGTGTCGCTGATTCAAACGCTGTTTGTCGCTGAGCTGAACACGGTCGAAGACGTGAATAACATGACGGCAAGCGGTCGTTTTCTGGCTGTATGCATTATCTCAATAGTGATGCTCACACAAATCCCGTCACTGGCTGGTGGAATGTCCGGGGCAATCGTTTCTGCATCGTCGGGGCTTGCAGTTGCTTCGGGGGCCGCAGCCGCAGCCAGAAACGTGATGGGCACGACCATTGGTGCGGGACGCAGCACAGTTGCTGGGGGAAAAACTGCCGCCGCTATGGCCTCCGCGGCCCGAGACGGGACAGGGGTTCGTGACAGCGCCTCTCGCGCAATGCAAGCGCGTCGGGACATAGCACACAGAGCCCGCAATCAGGATGGCGCGGCTCGCCAGAGCTACGCCGCTGACCGCTATCGGCAGAGCATTCGAGCTGCTCGTGAAAAACCACAACAAAAATCGTCGTAATCCGAGGTGCAGAGCAAATGTCACACGTGACAGATCACGAAAAAGAACTCTTTCTGGGCGCACGCCGCGATGCCTTCAAATGGCAGGTGTTCGGTATGGTTGGCATGGCAATGGGTGTGGCCTCTATGATTGGCTGGGCGATGCTCCTTCCCCTGAAGGAAATCCGCGCGGTGCCATTCTCCATTGATCCGGACACGAAACTGCCGGTCCTGCTGACTGAAAAGGTGGAAGAACTGGAACCTTCTGAGGCGATGGCCTTCCGTGAAGTCGCAAACTATGTGCGCGACCGGGAAACCTATGATGTCCAGGATAACAACGAGCGCCTGAAATCGGTGCTACGTCGTTCTGATGAGCTGGCCGAAACGTCTTACCGCGAACTGTGGGATGGCTCGAACGACAACCACCCGGACGAAATCTATACGCCCAAGACAAAGGTGCAGACCGAAATACTGGGCGTGTCGCCGGTCAATGACGAAACGGTCCAGGTTGAGATCCGCAAATCCCTGCTCGTGCCAAACCAACCAATCGCCTCGGCTCGGTACGT
The DNA here is from genome assembly GCF_056537265.1 of Ruegeria sp. CG1. Classification (NCBI taxonomy): domain Bacteria; kingdom Pseudomonadati; phylum Pseudomonadota; class Alphaproteobacteria; order Rhodobacterales; family Roseobacteraceae; genus Ruegeria; species Ruegeria sp. CG1. The sequence goes on from NZ_JBQFRF010000013.1 coordinate 14,550, forward strand.
GGTCACAGTGACCTACGGGTTTGAGGAAAAAATCGTGACGTCGATGGATGAGCTTCTGGAAAATCCATTTGGCTTTGTTGTCACCAACTACCGCGTCGACGCCATGGGGAACATCTGATGCAGCGGCCCTTCAAAACACTCACCGCCACCGCAGCAGCAGTCTTGGCATTCTCTATGCCTCTACTCGCTGAAATCACACCGACGCCAGACGGAAAGAACGCGGATCACCGCATCACGCATTTCCACTATGTCGAGAACCAGGTGTACCGCATCCCGGTGGGTGAACGCCTGATTACCTATGTTCACTTTCCGCAGGGTGAAACCGTCCGCAGCATTGGTGCGGGCGACACTGAAAGTTTTCAGATCACCCGCCTGCAGGAAGGTCGCGTTATTGCGTTCAAGCCGGAAATCCTGAACTCGGATTCAAACCTGACCGTCCTGACCAATCGCGGGACATACAACTTCTATCTGGTTCCGGCTGAGAGTGCCGCCGAACGTAAACGTGTTCCGTTCCGGGTCACGTTCTATAACAAAAACAACAGCGGTGGGACCACAACGCGCCGTGGACCGGTAGCGCGTAGCGAGCCGAAACCAACGGGCCGGTTCGTCAACCAAAACTACTCACGCTCAGGCAAAGCAGACTTCGCGCCCACCGCCGTATGGGATGACGGTGTTCACACTTACATGCAGATCCCGCAGGATGCGGAGCTGCCGGGTATCTTCCGTGTCCTGCCTGATGGCCGTGAGCTGATGGTGAACACCACAGTCAAAGAGCGCGGCATTATCCAGGTGCAGGGCCTTTCAGATCTTTGGACACTGCGCATCGAGGACACTTCGATCTGTGTTCGAAACGATGGCGACGCGTTTCGGCAGGCCAGTGTGACTGGGCGTCCTGTCACATCGCAAACAGTCAAGCAAACGTCGGCGGGCAAGTGATGGATAGGGATCAGATACTTGCGGCGCGGGCCGCGGCTGAACAGCCGCCGCAACGTGCCCGAAAGAAGATTGAGCCCAAAAAGCTCATCTTCGTTGCTATCGCCGGAGCGGCATTCGTGGGCTTCGCGCTGTTTGTGTTGGGCGAAGATAGCAAAACCTCACGTGCAGGCGTGCGAGTCGATGCTCTGCAGCCAAGCGGCGGTGAGCGCTACGGGCTTTTGACGGCGCGTGGCCCGGAAGTTGATGAGCCAGAAACCGAGGCCCTGCCCGAGACAATTGCAGTTGCGACACCGGCTACAGTGCCTCAGGTCGATTCCGAGGGGCTGAAACAAGCCTTGAAAACCATCGAACAGCAGAATGGTCGGATCTCCGATCTGCAAGACGAGCTGATGGACGCCAAGGTTTCTCTGTCGGAAAAAGACGGTGAAATCGCGACGCTCACACTAACCAATGAACGCCTGCAGGTCAGGTACGACGAGCGCGAGAAAAAGTTTCAGACTGAGCTTGCCCAGGCTGTTGCTGATGCCGAGGCGCGGGCACTCGCCAGCATGAGCCATCTGCAAACCCAAGGTCTGACCGAGGACGAACGGCGCAGGCTCGAAGAACTCAAGCGGATGCGCGAGCGCCAGAACAAGTCAGACGGCATTGTGTTCGATGAAAACCCATACGGCAGAAATTGATGGAGCTGACGATGAACAGAACAGCACTTACTCTCGTCCTGGTCACGTTGGCCTCAAGCGCATTTGCGCAGGATGGTACAGGGCAAAACTATCAACCAATCAATAGCGGTTCGCAGCCGGTGATTTTCCAGCCCTTCCCGGCTGCGCCTCAGCCGGTCCAGGTTCAGCCGGAAAGCACTCGCCTGCCTGAAGAACAACGCGGCTATCAGGAAAACCCGAACACGACATGGCAAAACAACTTGGTCGAAGAATATCCGCCCATCGTGGGGGCCTCGATCATTGACGATCCGTCGCGCACGCTGACTCAGGGCACGGTTTTAACCGCTGTGTTTGGTGGGGCTGTAAGCTCGGAGCTGCCGGGTAGTGTTGTGGCGACGATCACGCGCGGCGTCTATTCAATGGATGGGACAAGGCTGCTCTTGCCGCGCGGATCTAAACTCTATGGCGAATACCGCGCTGATACAAAGCTGGCGCAAACAAGGATCGCTGTCGTTTGGAGTCGGGTTATCACGCCGGATGGCTTGTCTGCGCAAATTGGCTCAGCCGGGACAGATGGTCAGGGCCGGTCTGGCGCAACCGGACGTGTCGATACGCATTTCGGTGAACGGTTTGGGACTGCCGCGTTGCTCTCGATCATCGGGATCGCGCCGGTCGCGCTCGTGGCCGACAACGATAGCAGCAATTCGGTGCAAACGGATCTGGCAACGCAGGTCGGTTCAAACTTGCAGAATGCCACAGCGGCAGCGTTGGAGGACTATTTGCGGATCACGCCAACCATCTATGTAGATCAGGGAAGCCGCATCAACGCCATCCTGCAGCGTGACGTGGTTTTCGACAACTTCTGAGACCGAACCTCTGAGGCGGCCGGATCGTCGGCCCTTCCGGCCGCTCCCTGCATAATTGAATGCGGTAGCGGCCTTTTTTGACGGAATAACAAGGATAAAAATATGAGCGGGCGATACGGCAACGGCCTTTTGGAATACTACACTGGCAAGATCGAGCATCTGTTGCATGACGAAAAACTGAGCGAGATTTCCGTGAACCCAGACGGCTCGGTCTGGGTTGAGGAAATGGGCACTACCCACATGACCAGGACAGACATCACTCTGACCAAGGATGATGTTGGCAATATCGGGCGCTGCGTGGCCGGTTTCAGCGACGTGACATTCGGAGAAAAGAAACCCATTGCGACGGCCAATGTCCCGACAAAAGAGGGCAAAGCTCGGGTGCAGGTTGTTATCCCACCTGCGACAACCGGCGTGGGGTCCGTTGCGATCCGCCTGCTCCGCGTGAAAAGCGTTGACCTGGGCGCGTTCAGCTTCGCCAGCAAAGAGGCCCCGTTGGCCGAGAGCAACGACCACAGCGCGCTCGAAAGCACCCGTGCTGCCCTCGCAGCGGGCACGATGAGCTTTGACGAGCTGGCGGACCTCTCGATGCAATGCAAATGGAACGTGATTATCGCGGGCGGTACGTCGTCGGGTAAAACCACCGTTCTTAATGCCATGCTGAAACGTGTCGATCCAGGCGAACGGATCGTGACAATTGAGGAAGTGGCAGAGCTGGACATCGAGCAACCAAATTTCGTGGGCTTGCTTGCTGATCGTTCCGAAGAAAATGGGCCTCGATCCCCGACAAAGCTGCTTGAATCGGCGCTTCGCCTCCGACCTGATCGGCTGGTGTGCGGTGAAATCAGGGGCGACGACGCGAATATGTTCCTGGAACTGGTGAACACCGGCCATGACGGATCTGTCTGCACCATGCACGCCAACTCGCCCGTCGATGCCATCGGGCGGATGAGCAAAATGGTGCGGCGCGGATCTCCGACCGTTCAAAAGTCAGAGGTGGTCGATGATATCAGGGCCACCATTCACATGATCGTTCACATGAAAAAAATCGGAGACGAACGGAAGGTCAACGGTGTGATCTTCCCGCCTCTGATGACTGCTGATCAACTGAATTGAAGGACTTACGTTATGGCTGAGTTTCAGGATCTCCCAAAAGGCAAGAAGGTAGCGATAGCCGGCACAATGGGCTTTATCGCTACTTCAGCCTGTGCGGTGTTGGTGGTCGGCCTGGTCATCGAATACCTGAATACGAAAGGCTTCCGGGGGCTGGACATCTGGGCGATACCGGAAAAGTTCATCGCACGGCCTGCAGAAGAACAACAGGTCATCGGGCTTGTGGCTGTGGTGGCCGTCTGCGTTCTGACATTTGCGTTTGTGGCCGCTGCTCTGCGCGGCCCCTCGACCAAATACGGGGATGCGGTTTTTGCGAAAGCGCCTCAGCTCGTCACAGAAGGATACGCGGCACCTCTGAAGCTGAAATCAAAGCTGGACAGTGAAATTGTCTTTGCCAAGTTCGGTCCACCAAAAGAGAAAAACGCGATTTTCTATAAGCCCGGTCCGACTGTTCAAAAACCACATGCGATGTTCATTGCTCCGTCTGGCTCGGGTAAAACGAGCGGCTTTGTGATCCCCAATATTCTGCGGTTCAACGGCTCCTGCGTTGTTTTGGACATCAAGGGCGAGATCTTCCAGACAACCGGCGCGCGGCGGGCAGCAATGGGCGATGAGGTTTTTGTGTTCGATCCTGAAAACCCCGACAAAAGCCACAGCTATAACCCGCTGCGCCGCGCAGCTCGCGCAGACAATCTGGATCGGCGTTGGGAAGAAGTAATTCAGGTCGCAACCCAGATGTTCGACACGCCCAGCTCATCCGCTCAGGGCTTTTTGGGTGGCGTCGAGGGCATGTTCTGCGCAATGGCGATGTTGGCGATCAAGCGGAACCGTCCGTACGTTTCCGAGATTCTGCGCCTGGTCAAAACGACCAAGCAAAAGGATTATGAAAAGATGGCCGAAGAAGTAGGCTATGCCCGGGCAGCAGATGAGTTCCTGAATCTTGCAGCCGAAGAATCCAAAATCCTCCGGTCAACGATTTCGGTTATGAACAACTCCGGCCTGCAGCTCTGGCGCAACCCGTCTGTGGCAAGAGCAACACAGGGCAATGACATCAACTTTGAGGATCTGCGTCGGCGCCCCACCTCGATCTACTTTTCTGTGCCAGGGAAAAAGGTCAAAGAGTTCCGGACGCTCATTCGCTTGTTCTTCCTCGATCTGGTGAACACAATCGAAACCGTTGAACCGGGCGAAGATGAGCCGTTCAAGGTTTTGATGCTGCTCGATGAGTTTCAGCGTCTCGGTCACCTTGAGCGCGTCGTTGAAGCGTATGACACCATGCGATCGTTCGGCGGTCGGATCATTGTGATTTCGCAAACCCTGTCGCGCCTGCAGGACATCTATGGGCATGAAGGTGTGCGGGCGATGCTGGCAAACGCCGGGACGCAGATGTTTGCGGCGTCCGAAGATTCAGAGGTACGCGAACACGTGTCCAGATCCATCGGTGACAAAACAGTAATGAGCAAGTCGAAGTCTCGGGCGCTCGGCAAAATGGAAATGGGCAGCATATCGGAACGCGAGGAAGGCATTCGCCTGCTCCGGCCCGAACACGTTGGCCGATTGCCTGAAAATGAGGTTGTTCTGATCCGCGAAGGCAAGATGCCGGTGATTGCAAACAAGATCCGATACTTCGAAGATCCGTATTTTATGCAGTTCTTGGGCGGCGACGCTCCCAAGATTAAAGGCACACACATCGATCTTGCTGAAGAACAGGCCCGGGACACGGCAAAGGCTCTGGCTGATGCTAAACCGGCCCCTGCCCCGGTGAAAGAGGTTTCGGAAAAAGATCAGGAACTTCAGGCGGCATTTGATGCGCAGCGCACGGTCGCAGAGCGCAAAAGCCGGTCAGCGAAAGATATGGCGATGGAGAAAATGAGAGCCAAACGGCCAGAAAGCAGTGCCTCCGCTTGACGGGGGTGCTGTTTCAGTAAATCTGCGTTTAACCATGATCGTGAGAACATAACGGTCTAACTATCAGAAGGTCATTTAAGATGAGATTGATACTCGCGATTTTGCTTCCGTTTGTGGTGTTCTTTACGATCAGACGCCCTTTTCAGGGCTTTTTCTGCCTACTCCTGCAACTGACGCTGATTGGCTGGATACCAGCGGCAATTTGGGCCGTGTATTCGCTCAGCCAGTACAATACAGACAAGAAGATCAAAGCCGCGACTAAGGATAGGGCATAGAAATGGATGAGATCGAGCTGAAACGGCTAAAGGCAGAAATCACTGCGTATTCCCAGAGGACTGCCGCGTGGTTCCCAATAAGGCTGCCGCCCATTCCTATTAAGAACGCCCATCACACCAAATGATGTTTGAAGAGGCGGGAACTGCGGAGACATCAACTATCGCAGCGGTTCCCGCCTCTGCCGCCAACCTATCCAATCTCAATGATTGAAGCTGTTCAATCATTTGATGGTTGATATCTGACAGGGAGGCCACCAAGCAGACTTTCGCTGCGATTGCAGCTAAGGGCATCAGGAACGGCAACTTCGTTCATCAAGGCTGCTATTAACGGCGAGCAATCTTTGGTGTTGCCACGTGAATCTAGGATTATCTATGCTCGCTGCAAGTTACTCACATTACAGAGATTTAGTCATGAGCAGCCCTGTCAAGCATCATTACCTCCCAAAGTTTTACCTCAAACGTTGGGCGGGAGAGGATGGGGAGGTGTTTCGTTTCAGTCGTCCTCACGTTGATAAACTGGTAGGAGAATCGGCTTCACCCAAAGGAACTGGTTATGAACCACATTTGTATTCCATGAGAATGCTCGAAGGGCCGCCTAACCCTGTGATGGAAGAAGGTTTTATGAAGCTTTTGGATGATGAAGCGGCCAAGGCAATTAAATTGCTCGATCAGAGGCTGCCAGAATCAAAGTGGGATCCTCGGTATAGAAGAGCATGGTCGCGGTTCATATGGTCACTGTTGATCAGGACGCCGTCCGAAATAAAACAACTCAAGTCGTCAATCACAGAACCGAGTGAAAAAATCACTCCCGGCTTGAAAGAAGCATATGAAAAAATTCGCCCAGAAGGTGCGCCGGACAACGTTGATAAACACTTAGCTAACCTTGATCCGCACGAGGTAGACCGGATAATTCGGTACCTGCCTCAGTTCATAGATAATCCGCGTATTGGTGTGTTCATCGATAATATGCGCTGGAAAGTGCTCGATTTCGAGGATAGTAGTGTCCCGCTGTTAACTTCGGATAGCCCAGTATGGGTGAACCCGGCGTTTGCAAAACCTGATCCAGCCATTGTGATGCCCATAGGCCCTACCAGCCTTTTTGTGGCAACCCAACACATTCAAACAATGAGGCACATCGAGGCGCAGAGTAGTCCTAGGCTTGCCAAAGCAATGAACAAAGCAAGTGTTCAGCATGCAGTCAGTTTCGTCTTCGGAAAGCACAGCACCATAGACGGTAAAATAAAAGCCTTTGTGCAGAAGCACTTCGCCACGCATCGGCAATCCACACCCATGGAACGCATTGCCGCAAAATACGGGCATGAAATAGTAGCAGAAGACAGCCCGCTCAGATCGCTCAACAATGAACTGGAAGACTAAGGTTTCCTTTTAACGGAAGCGGACCAATGCCATGGCAGAAACTCTAACCGATGCCAACGTCCGCAAAGGGCTCATTCCCGCTAGTCAAAACGATCCGAAGAGAACGGCGGCCAAGAGCCCAAAGTGCTCGTTAGTCGACAGGTTGAACGCCAACCGCTTCATGGATGCGAATATCGACTTGTTCGCGGAAATTCCCGATTCGGAACTCATCAAAATAGAGAACTTGCGTGGGTAACTCGACGCCCCAGTCGTGTGCAAATGGTGTGCCGGTCCAGCTGGAGCTGCTCGAGTTTGGGTCCCTCCAGCGACTGATATTGACCGGCTTGGTGGCATTATTTTTGAGCCAACGACTGATATAGGCTTGGTAAATCCCATGCCGCATGTGCAGTTTGTTCCCAGCTGCGCCATACTCGTTTCGAAAGAAATTGTATGACTTTTGGCAACGTAGTTCGCCGTTTAACCATATCTGAAAGGAAGGGTTAGTGGGTTGTGCACTGTAGTCAGCATATATCACAAAATCGGTCCAACGTCCGCGTAGACTGTTCAACGTTGCGACAGTGCATTTGGTTCGATCATCATAAAAGTGGACTACAGCCGGGCCGCGCAGATTCAGATGCCAAAGCGGGTTGAAGCCAGGAATTTTTGCTTGCAGCACGTTAACTGACACTGGATCGAGCTGCGGAAAATCGGTTGGCACGTACAAGGAAAACCCATACCAGGCTGATGTCCCGACTTTCTGGAATCTACCACGGGGGTTTTCTTCGCGCTCGACACGCTGTCGGTCTTCAATGCAATCGAGTTCTTTGTTGTTTACGTATGCACAATCGTTATGCCGCATCTCGAAGCGGTCTGAGCGGTTGCCACGCCGCACTCTCTCGTTTGTGACGCGGTGACCATGCGGCGCCTTCAATCTTCCTATGTTGTTGGTAACAAATGACGACTTTATGAACGCGCGCCCGACTTCCGCGCTTTCATTCTCGCCGGTGGTTGTTTGGCAGGCCGCTACAAATGCCGAAACGAATATCGCGAAAATCACAATGCGCCCATACATAAGACTATTCTCAGAGATTTGTTAAAACCCTATCGACAGTAACAGATCACGGCGAATTCTCAAAATACGAGCGGCAGCATCCCAGCATGCAACCCCTTGCAATACTGACCTAGTTTTGGTGAAGGCAGCTTCGTCCACGTCTCGATGGTCAGACCAGCTTGCAACAAAAAGGCGGTCTGGGTTTGGGCGAATCCGCAGCATTCGTATTAACGTTTCGGTGATCTGGACTGCGATACAACGAGAGGCTCGCTGCGCCTGCCAACGAATGCTGCATCAGCAATTTCTGCAGTTGTGCAAGTCCGGTTTGTCCGCGTCACCGCCATCTGAGTACCACTCAGAGAATGTCCGGTCAGTGCGCTTCGCAACCCGCTGCACGAGCAAAGGACTGAAGCGTGATGAACGGCAGCAATGGGCTCTGAACGCCCAACCAAACATTGCGACAGCAATAGCCAGCAGTTCTGACGCACGATCCCAGCAGGATTGTGCGCACAGTCGAATGAGAATCTGGTGCACGGTGCTTTGGGATTTTGCAATCACACCGCTTGTCGCAGAAATCAACCGGGGCGCTCAGATTATGGACGCCGAAACGGATGAAAAAAAGAAGCTAGTGGGTTCGTCTATCGTGAACAATGCTGTGACGAAAGTCATTGAGAAGGGGGTCGATTCAGGCTGAGTGCAGAATAGGGCGGTAAGGATTTTACTCCGGATTGGCAGTATAGTGATCCTTCGCTGCACATCGCACGAACTCACCAAACGCGGACGAAGGATAAATTCGCTGCGTTTGCACCAAGGTCTGCAATGTTCGAGTAACCGGCCGCAAATGTGCGGCCGGTCTTTCGATTTTACCGATCCTTGAGGGTTTTTTCAGTTCGGTTCCGCTTCTCCGGCAGGTTGGGACGTTCAGCTGGTCTCACCAAATCCTAATGGTACTGGCAGATCAGGCAAGGCTGCAGCACGTTTTTGCAAGGCCCGTCCGATAACCACGCGGCTGATTTCCGTCGTCCCGTCCACGATCCGCAGCATTTGCGCGAGGCGGGACAAACGGTCCAGACCATAAGGCTGCAACAGCCCCATACCGCCCAACACTTGCGTACAGGTGTTCGCAGCCTTCACCGCTGCATCTGGAACAAACCGTTTGGCATGGGCGGCCATCAGAGGGCCTTCGGGTGTGCCAAGGGATTCTGCCGCCTTTCGATAAAGCAGCTTGGAGGCTTCAAGATCGGTTGCAACCTCGCCCAGCATCCACTGGATTCCGTCCAGATCGAGGTTCTGGCCGCCAAACATCTTGCGGTTCCTGGAATAGGACAGAGCCGTATCCAAGGCAGCTTGCATCAATCCACAGCATCCTGACGCAATCGACACACGGGCGATATCGATCGCCATGAGCGAGCCTTGCAAGCCCTGACCGATCGGCAGGATGATGTTGTCTTCGCTCACCACCACCTTGTCCATGTACATCTCGGCCAGAGGCAGGAAGTTGTAGGATGGGGTATCGTAGAGCGGACCAAAGCTGAGGCCCGGGGTGTCGGCCGGGATGGCGATCATCGCCATATCCTTGTGGCCGGGTGCATCACTGGTTTTGACCACGGTGAAATAGATATCAGCCTCGGTCGCCAAGCTGACCCATGCCTTCGCACCGCTGATCGTCCAAGTGCCGTCATCATTGATCACGGCCCGCGAATACATGTTTGTTGCGTCCGACCCCGATTGCGGTTCGGTCAGTGCAAAGTTCGCCAGCTTGCGGCCCGAGGTCAGATCCCGCGCCCATTTTTCCTTGAAGGTATCTGTGCCATAGCCGCAGCCCGCGAAGGTACAGATATTATGCATCGACAGGGCAAAGGCATAAGCGCCGTCCCCCAGCCCCAGTTGTTCATAGACCTGAATGCCCTCTGCCAGCGGCAAGCCCTGCCCGCCAAACTCTTCGGGGGCATAGAGCCCCGTCAGGCCAGCGGCCCCGGCCTTGTCCGAGGCCTCGCGCGGCCATGTCTTTGCGGCGTTCCAGGCGTCCACATTGGGCAGGATGACCTGCTCGGCGTGGTCGCGTGCGGCTTGGAGTATGGTGGCGAGTTTGTCTGACATTGGTCGGTCCTTTTGTGAGCGGCTCCTTTCACATGACGCCACACTTCAGCACCTGCTGAGCAGGCAGCGGGTCAAGCTTCTAGAGGAGAACTAGGTGAGAACGCTTTGTATTGCGCAAGATTTAGCAGGAGAGACTTCTTCGCTCTATCTCGCGTGGTGACAGGGTATTGTCCAAAAGTGACAAAAAGCGCGTCTCAGATATTCGTCTTGCGGTACGAACTGGGGGTGCTGCCGGTCCAGCGTTGAAAGGCCCGGTGGAAATTGGCAGCCGAGGAAAAGCCGACATCATGTGCGATGGCCTCAACGCTTTTGCGCCCCGCCTGCAGGTCGCGGATCGCGATGTCGCGCCGCAGGGCATCCTTTATGGCCTGAAACGACGTCCCATCCGCCTGCAGCCTGCGGATCAGGGTGCGCGGGGTCATGTGCATCGCGGATGCAGTCCGAGTCAGGGTCGCCGCCTCCCAACCCGTTTGACCCAGATATGTGCGCACCCGCAGCGATTGTGTGTGTTCACGCGAAGAGGTGAAGATCCAGTCCCGGGGCGCGTTTTGCAAAAACCGATCAAGATCAGATGTGCTGCGCGCCTGCACACGGCCCAGTGCATTCGGATCGAACGAGATCGCGGTGGCGGGCTGGCCAAACTGAAAGGGTGCGGGAAAGATGATCGCGTAATCCTGATCAAACGCTGGGCGATCAAATGCGAAATCGACGCCTCTGACCGGCACCTCGTGCCCGGCCAGCCAGGACATAAGCCCATGCGCCAGCTTAAGGATCAGCATATGCCCAAAGCGCTGAACCGGCACATCGCCTTGTGGTTTCAGGGTAAGCACCAACGCACCTTCAGCGTCATCCAGATCAAACTGATAATCATCCAACAGCAAGTTCCAGAAGGTCGAAAACCGGTAGAGTGCAGATGCAAGAGACGTGGCCTCTCTGACAGTCGTCAGAAGGTGTTGTAGGGCCCTTGGCCGGACGGGTCTGCTCCAAAGCCCCATCATCTCATCACCGGTCTCAACTGCGGCAAGTTGATAGAGGCAAACGATCTGATCCAGCGTGACGCGACCATTCGGCGAGCGCGTATCCGCGTTCAGACCGGACCGGCTAAGCAGCGCCGCCATCTGCGCCTCTGGGCACAGGGCACGCAGCGCCGCCAGCCAGTCATCGACAAACTGGCTGGAAACCGTGGAAAGGATCGTTGGCGTGACATTGGTCATAACGCCTCAGGAGGTATCACCAATTCCGGTCGACATGAAACGCAGGCTTGCAGATGGTGGCTTTCGCAGATGACTGAATGTCAATGTCTCAACCAGATAACGCTCTGCTTGAACTCATTTCAGCAGGGTCAGGCGACTTCGAACAACGCTGCGGCCCCCATGCCTCCGCCAACACACATGGACGTAATCACGTATTTTACGCCACGGCGCCTCCCCTCAAGCAGAGCATGCCCGACTTGCCGCGCGCCCGTCATGCCATAGGGATGGCCGATCGAGATGGCACCGCCGTTCACATTATAGATTTCGGGATTGATCCCAAGATGGTCGCGGCAATAGAGAACCTGGCAGGCAAAGGCTTCGTTAAGCTCCCAAAGGCCGATGTCGCTCGTGCGGAGACCTGCCGTCTTCAGCAGCTTTGGAATGGCATAGATCGGGCCGACTCCCATCTCTTCCGGTGCGTTTCCAGCAACTGCCATACCGCGATAGACACCTAGCGGTGTCAGGCCCTGCTGCTCAGCCATTTTGCGGTCCATGAGCACACAAGCCGAGGCCCCGTCAGAAAGCTGGCTTGCGTTTCCGGCAGTGATCAGGCCTCCTTCGACGACCGGGTTCAATGCCCCGAGTGTTTCGGCCCTCGTGCCCGGCCGGTTGCCTTCGTCTTTTGACAAGGTCACCTCTTCCAGGGTTTCCTCTCCGGTTTCGCGGTTCTTGACGCGTTTGATCGCAGTGATCGCGACAATCTCGTCGTCAAAAACGCCAGTGGCCTGAGCCTGGGCCGTCCGGGCTTGCGACAGGGCGGCGTATTCATCCTGCGCTTCGCGGCTGATCCCATAGGTCCGCGCCACATTTTCCGCCGTCATCAGCATCGGCATGTAGGCATGCTCAGATCGGGCGATAACGTTTGGATCTTTCTCATCGCCAGCCCAATTCAGATAGGCATTCTGCAGGGCGGAAATATTCTCCTGCCCGCCAGCCACGGCGACGTTCTGACCATCCACGATGATCTGCTTTGCAGCCGTCGCTATGGCCATCAACCCGGAGGAGCATTGCCTGTCGATCGTCTGTCCTGCCACCGTATTGGGAAGGCCCGCAGCCAGCGTCGACAAACGAGCGACATTCATGCCTGCGGTTCCCGCAGTCAGGACCGATCCGATGACGACATCTTCGATCAAACCGGGGTCCACGCCTGCACGTTCAACCGCGTGCTGAATGGCGTGCCCCATCATGGTAGGGGATTTGATGTTGTTCAGCGCACCTTTGAAGGCCACCCCAATAGGGGTTCGTGCGGTTGAGACGATAACGGCTTCTCTCATGATTTTTCCTTTTTGGCATCAAAATGCGCGGCAAGTGTCACGCCCGAGGTTGCGAGTTCTTCCAACAAAGGCGCAGGCGTGAACCACATCTCACCATAGGCGCCAAGCGACTGCCGATAGTGGTTCATGCGTTCCAGAATCTGGCTTAACCCAATCTCGTCGGCATAGTGCATTGGGCCGCCGCGCCAGTTCGGAAAGCCATAGCCATTAGTCCAGATCAGGTCGCAATCACCCGGGCGCGTTGCAATGCCCTCTTCAAGGATGAGAAAGCCCTCGTTGATCAGGGGAAACAGACACCGTTCAAGGGTTTCCTGATCGTCAATGTCCCTGCGCTTCACACCATGCAGGTCCGCCAAATGGGCACTGATTTGAACTATCTCAGGGTCTTCGACCCGTGTCCGCCCCTCGTAGACATAGCTTCCTCGCCCGGTTTTCTGACCCAGTCGGCCCAGTTCAAACAACCTGTCCTGCACAGCCTGGTATGTCGGGTCATGCGCGATTTCACTACGCCGCTCCTGACGCACGCGGGCGCCCACATCGACTCCCGCCAGATCTGCCATCGCATGAATGCCCATGGCCATGCCGAAGCCTTCAAGGACGTCATCCACCTGTTTCGGCGTCGCCCCCTCTAGAAGCAGACGGGATCCTTCGCGGAAGTATGGTTCCAGCATCCGGTTTCCAACAAAGCCGTAGCACACGCCAACCGTTACAGGGAGCTTTCGGATCTTCTTTGCTACCGTGATTGCCGTTGCAATGACGTCCGCAGCGGTCTTGGCGCCCCGCACCACCTCTAGCAAGCGCATGATGTTCGCCGGGCTGAAGAAATGGAGACCAATCACATCCTCCGGGCGTGACGTGACTGCGGCGATTTCATCAAGATCCAACGTCGATGTGTTTGAGGTCAGTATCGCGCCAGGTTTGGCGTGCTGGTCCAACGCTTCGAAAATCTGGCGTTTGACATTCATGCTCTCAAACGCCGCTTCAATGATCAGGTCGGCCTCTGTAAGGTCGCCGTAGTTGAGCGTTCCTGTGGCGTTGGCGGCGATTGCCTCTGCCCGATCGGCACTGAGCCGGCCTTTTTGGGCCGCGCGTTGGAAATGCTCCCTGACCTGATCCAGCCCCTGTTCCAGCGCAGTTTGTGTGGTTTCCAGAAGCGTGACCGGATACCCCGCCTGCAGAAAGGCGATGGCAATGCCGCGCCCCATTGTTCCTGCGCCGATCACGGCGACCGATGAAATGTCACGTGGTCGGTCAGCACGAGTAACGCCCGGAACCTTGGTGCATTCACGCTCTGCAAAGAACAGATGCCGCCCGGCGCGCGATTGAGGTGTGTCTAGCAGTTCGGCAAAACCTGCCTTCTCTTGTGCCAACCCCTCGACCAGCGGCAATTCGCACGCGGCCTCGATGGATACCAAGCATCGTTCAGGGGCGACGAGGTTTTTGGACTTTGGTACTATCTGGTCTCGGAATCGCGTCAGAAAACCCTTTGGATCAGGGTGTGTGACGGTCATATCCGCGCAACTGCGTTTCGGATCGCCCTCATGGCTGACACGGGTGGCGAAACCCAAAACATGCGCGCGAAAATCCTGGTTGTTTTCAAACAGTGCGTCGACCAACCCGCAAGACAGGGCATATTCGCCTTTCACGGGATCACCCGAAAGGATCATTTGCGTTGCCGCTTCCAGCCCGGCAGTCCGTGGCAGCCTTTGGGTGCCCCCGGCGCCTGGCAGCAGCCCCAGCTTGATCTCGGGCAGCCCCATCAATGCATCCGGCGTGGCGACACGGTAATCACAGGCAAGCGCGATCTCCAGCGCACCACCCATAGCGGGGCCTGCAATCGCGGCGATAATGGGTTTTTTGCTGGTTTCAATCGTTACACACAGGTCTGGCAGGTCCGGTTTGTCCCAAACTGCCCCGGTTCGGAACTCGACGATGTCAGCGCCGCCGCAAAAGAGCGGCAGAGCCGAGCATAGAACGATAGCTTGGACCTGTTCATCGGCGTCCAACTCGTGGATGGCCGAGGAAAGCGCCTGCCGCATCTTCAGGCCAAGGGCGTTCACCGGTGGGGCATTCAGCTCAATGAAAGCGACACCCTCAGTGTGTTTAATGGAAATCATGTTCGGAAACCTCAATTGGACTGTTTGGCAAGATCCTGTTCGACCTCTGCCCAGTCGTCGAAATGGATTACATTGCAGGGTGAATGCACGTTCTCGAGCCAGACAAAGACCGAGATGAACGGTTGATCATAGACCCGGGTGGCGTGGGGATCGCCCGCCGCATTCCAGATAAGTGATCCAGCCGGATAATCCTGCCAATCGCGAGTGCCAAACCGCCAACCCGATTTTTCGGACAGGTTCAGATAAAGCTCTGGCGCGTCGTGGTTGTGGTCGCGATACAGCGTCCGTGGACCCAGCATGAAAATGCCAAGGTTGAAATCGGGATGGTGATGTCCACATGCGTCTGGCCCAATCAGCAGAGTATGTAGGTTACACTTTGTGTATCCCTCGCCCAATTCGGCACCAGGGGGATAGAATTGGGCGTTGTCTTCGCGCCAGATCAGATCATCCTTCGCCGCTTTCAGACAACCTGCGATTTCCTGCAATTCGGGGGCGACAACCCCGTCGATGGCGTTCTTCAGAACCTCATCATGCCGGGTTCCTTGGGAGGGTAAGTCAATGAGCCTCTCGTCAGACAGGTCCATGGTTGCCAGCTTGTCCAACGTCAGATCGACGCCGGGCGTGACGGCTCTATGAGCCTGCAGATAGGTGACAATGGACCCGATAAGCGCCTGAATACGGTGTTGTTTGTCTGTCATGATTTTAAGTCCGAGCGCGTTGAAATATCTTGCCGCACGAGTTTCTTGTCGAGCTTGCCGACGCTGGTTTTAGGAAGGCGGTCGACAAAGATTAATTCGTCCGGAACTGCCCATTTTGATATCTCACCTGCGTCGACACGCGACTGGATTTCTTCCACAACGCTCTGGCGTACAAGATCCGGGTCGGCATCCTTTGCGACTTGAGCGACTAACACTGGCCGTTCGCCCCACTTCGCGTGCGGCAGTCCGATCGCGGCGACGTCCTCGATACCACCACAAGACGATGCTATGTTTTCCAGTGCCAGTGATGAAATCCACTCGCCGCCGGTCTTGATCACGTCCTTGAGGCGGTCAGTGATTTGCAACGACCCATTCTCGCGGATACACCCAACATCCCCGGTATGCAGATACCCACCATCCCAAAGTTCATCTGAGGCTTGCGCGTTGTCCAGATAGCCTTGTGTCAACCAGGGAGCCCGAGCAACAACTTCGCCGGTTGTTTCGCCGTCATGCGGGACGTTTTTCATATCCGGTGTCACAACACGAAGGTCGACAAGCGGGCCGGGAAAGCCGGTTTGCGCCTGCACCCCTGGATCATTGCTGGACAAATCGGTCACCGTCAGAAACGGACAGGTCTCGGACATCCCATAGGCCGCATGCAATGATATGCCCGCCGCCGCCGCCCGGTCCTGCAGATTGCGCGGCATAGCGGCCCCGCCAATGATGACCTTCCATTGGCTTAGGTCAGTTTGCGGGCAGCCCGGATGGTCGAGCACCATTGACAGAACCGTGGGCACGCAGTGGGAAAAGGTGACGTTTTCGTCTGCAATCAATCGCAAGATTGTGTCAGGGTCATATCGACCGGGATAGACCTGACGCAGCCCCAGCATCGTTGCGGCATATGGAAATCCCCAGCCGTGGACGTGAAACAAGGGCGTCAGCGGCATGTAAACGTCGCCGCGATGAAATCCGGCATTTCCGGGCCACGCACCGAAGCCGGCAATCAGGCCCAACGTGTGAAGGACCAACTGCCGGTGTGAATAGCTCACCCCCTTGGGATTGCCGGTGGTCCCGGTTGTGTAAAACAAGGTTGCCGTTTGGTTTTCATCGAAGTCTGGGAAGTCAAAGCTGCCTGGGGCCTTACCTATCCACTCTTCATACCCTTCACCGTCTCCAATCGGTACAACGATGATGTCCCGATCAAAGCCCGATTTGATACCCTCAATGAGCGGCATGAAATCGCGATGCACGATGATCAGGTCCGGTTTGCCGTGGTTGATCGTATATAGTACTTGCGCAGGAGACAGCCGCACGTTGATCGTGAAAAGGGTTGCGCCCATCATCGGGACCGCAAAAAAACATTCAAGATAGCGGTGCGTATCCCAATCCATGACACCGACGCGCATGCCCTCATGTATCCCGCTGGCCTTTAGAGAATTGGCAAGTTGGCGCACGCGTTTGCCCAACTCCGCGTAGCTCAGCCGCATTTCGGTGCCGCTGACGATCTCTTGGCTGGCTGACGAGAGCTGGGATCCGGCCAGCAAGTGTTTGATCAGCAACGGATAGCCATATGCATTTGGCGATGGTGAAAGTGGTGGCATGACGGTGGAATCCCATAACATTTCTATCTGCTAATCTGGCATTTCTCACCCAGTCGAAGAATTGAAAGAAATTTCCTTTCATCAAGAAATTCTAACCGATAACATCGCACCGCGAATTGCGTGCTACCCCCTGACAGGTTATGAAAAACAGTATCAAAACCCTGCTAAATTCGCGCCGGTCGTCGGATAACTCTGCTTGAGGGTAAGCGATTGATTTCATCGAGGAGATGCTGCAATGACCACCCACATGCCCACGCTGGTTTCACTGCGCGCTTTTGAGGCGGTGGCGCGTCACAAAAGTTTCCGAAAGGCCGCGGACGAGATTTGTGTGACGCATGCGGCAGTCAGCCACCAAGTCAAAGCACTGGAAACATCAATCGGCGTTAAACTACTGGAACGCACAAGCCGTTCGGTCGAGCTAACACCGGCTGGCGAGCAGTATTACCCGCCAGTACGCGAACACATTCAGGGAATCATCAAAGCCACACGGCGCATCCAGACACCTGAAGAACCGGACGTGTTGCTCGTTCAGTCCTACGCAAGTTTCAATACAATGTGGTTACAGCCCAGATTGGCTGAATTTCTTCAGGATAATCCAGACACACGCGTGCGCATAGTCTCTACCTTTGAAGACGGTGATTATGACATGCACCGGTTCGATGTGGGCGTGTTCAATGCACCACCATTTGACAAACGTTTTGACTATAGCCCGTTGTTCGAAACCGATATCTACCCGGTATGTGCTCCGGAGGCCTTGAAAACGGCAAGCGGTGGAATGCCGCTGGAAGAGCTAAAAAATTTCCTGTTGCTGAGTGTCCCAAACACATGGAATGAGCCGGATGACTGGGACTGCTGGTTGGATGCGGCGGGCTTAGATCGCGAAACGATGAAATTTGGCTCTGTTTTCGACAATTACCCGCTTGTCCGTGAGGCTGTTCTAAATAATCACGGTATCAGCGTCGCAAGGGCACCGTTTTGCGCGCGTGATCTTGAGAGGGGGCGTCTGGTTAGACCCTTCGACATTTCAGTACCCGAGCCAGGCCGCTGGTATTTGGCGACGCAAAAAGAGCGTGCACCCAACCCCAAGCTCGATACATTTATCGACTGGCTGTTCGAACAGATCGAGGCCGACCCAACCATGCGGCTATTTCGGGCCTGATCTGTTGAATTCCAGCTCTGCCGTCAGCGCGCGTCAGGACTGACGCGCACCGGCCTCGGATGCGACGCGAGGGACAAGAGCGCGCACCAGTTCGGTCATATCCAGTGTGCCGACCGTCTGCCCCCCATCTTTGACAAGATAGGCGTGTGACGTATCCCCGCCGGACCGCGCGATCATGCTTTCGAGCGTGTCGTTCACGTCCACTTCGCCATGGGCTTCTCTTGGCACGTTGCCGCCGACAAGCGGGGTCATGATCGAGCGGACCCGCAGAACCCGTGCGCGGTTGATGTCACTCACGAAGTCTTCGATGTAAGGATCGTTGGGGTTCAGCAGGATATGCTGCGGCTCACCCTGCTGCACGACAAAGCCGTCCTTCAGGATCACAAGGTGATCGGCCAGCTTCAACGCCTCATCTAGATCGTGAGTGATGAAGATGATGGTCTTGTGCAGCTCTTTTTGCAGCTCGAGCAGCAGGTCCTGCATGTCGGTTCGGATCAGTGGGTCAAGAGCCGAGAAAGCCTCGTCCATCAGCATGATCGGTGTGTTCGCGGTCAGCGCCCGGGCAATGCCCACACGCTGTTGCATCCCACCGGACAATTGCGCTGGATAATGGTTCTCGAACCCGCTCAGACCCACGCGATCCAGCCACTTGGCGGCTTCCTTATCGCAATCAGCCTCAGACTCGCCACGTACCGACAAGGGCATGCCTGCGTTCTTCAGCACGGTCTTGTGCGGCAAAAGTGCGAATTTCTGGAACACCATCGACATCGTTTCCTGACGGGCATGGCGCAGCCCGTCCTCTGAAAGGCCCATCACGTCCTCACCCTGCACGATGATCTCGCCTGCAGTGGGTTCGATCAACCGGTTCAGGTGGCGGATCAGCGTGGATTTTCCCGAACCCGACAGGCCCATGACCACTGTGATTTCGCCGGCCTGCATATCGACGTTGATGTTGTTGAGGCCCAGAACATGTTTGTGCTGCGCTAGCAGCTCTTCCTTGCCCATGCCACGCTGGACATGGTGCAACACGTCCTTGTCGCTGGAACCGAAGATCTTGTAGAGCCCGCGCAGGCTGACCATTGGTTGTGTCATCGAACCGGCTCCTTAATGCTTGACTTGGGTTTTATCGACCCGTGTGAGAGCCGCTTTGGACACGCGATCAAGGATCACGGCCAGCAGCACGATGCCGATGCCAGCGACGATGCCCACACCCAGTTCAAGGTTTCGGATTCCGCGCAACACGTTCACGCCAAGGCCTGGGGCCGAAACAAGAGAGGCGATCACGACCATGGCAAGGCTCATCATGATGGTCTGGTTGATCCCGGCCATGATGTTCGGCAGCGCCAGCGGCAATTGTACTCGCATCAATTTCTGGCGGTCATTCATGCCAAAGGCATTGGCCGCCTCGATCACGTCCCGATCCACGAGCCGAATGCCCAAATCTGTCAGGCGGATCACTGGAACAATCGCGTAAAGGATGATCGCAATCCCGTAGAGTTTGGACTCCGTGACCGAGAACAAGAAAATCAGAGGGATCAGGTACACGAAGGTCGGCAGCGTTTGCAGCAGGTCGAGTAACGGAACGACGCTTTTTTGCAACCGGTCGGATTTCGACATGGCAATTCCAATGGGCACACCGAACAGCACCGATATTGTCGTACATACAAAGATGATCGACAGGGTCTGCATCGCCACATCGTAGTGGTCTACGACGGCCAGTAGCATAATCGAGACGGCGACGAAGATCGTCACAGGACGCGAACGCGACGCGTACCAGGAAATCGCCACCAGAAGCGGAACCATGATGAACCACGGCGTCGCTTCAAACAGCCAAAGTGCGCCATCCAGCATCCAGCTCAATGGTTGTGTGATCGGGTCTAGAACAGTTTTCAGGACCGGTTTGGCTGCCAGAAACCCTTCTTCGATCCCGTTGGTTACATCGCGCGACTGCCATATGCGGTTGCAGCTTTCATGCAGATTATCAAACGAGGGAATTGGAATGAGCGACCCAGAGGCCTCTTCTCCTCCTGCTTGCGCCGCAAGCTCCGCCAGCGAAAGAGGCGCTTTATCGTCTGACGTGCCACACCATTCGCTCAAACCCAATACGCTAAATAACTTGTCATAGAAGGCCATTATCTACACTTTCCGATCTTCTTCAGTACGTTAGGGGCATCACTGAGGATGCCCCTTTCCGTGCAGATTACTGCAGCAATGCGGAAAGTTTGTCGCGCGCAGCATTGTTAAGCCACGCCCCCCAGACATCCTTGTAGGTCGTCAGAAAGTGCACCGCACCTTCATCGTAGGAGGCATTGTTGTCCTCGACCCATGCCAGCGTTTCGCCCATCTGTGCGTTGGTGAAGGACAGATTTGTCATCAGCTCAGACACTGCTGCGTTTTCGGCCATGAATTCCTTGGAGAGAACTGTAACCACTTCGCTGCGAGGGAAGGCGCTCATTGCTGGCGTCCCGCATTCCGCTGTGATGTTGCAGGCATGCTTTTCAGGGTCATGGGGGCCCATATCGACCAGAGTCATCGGGTATTTACCCAGTACTGAAGTCGGCGCCCAATAAAAGCCGAACCATGGCTCTTTGTTTTCGTAGGCGGCAGCGATCGAAGCGGCAAGGGTTTCGCCTGATCCATGCACGAAGTTTTCAATGCCTGCATCAATCAGCCCGCCTGCCTTCATCAGGTTGGTGCTGACATTCAGACAAGTCCATCCCTCGGGGCAGTTGTGAAATCGATTTCCGACGAGTTCGGGGTTGGCTGCGATGCCTTCAATTGTTGCCAGTTCCGGATGCTCCTCCACAAGGTAGTTCGGAACAAAGAACCCTTCGACACCGCCATCTGATAGAACTTCGGTCACAGGAATGATCGCACCTGAGTCAACCAGCCCTTGGTAAGCCGGCGCGCCGTTTGTCCAGATTTCAGTCAGAATATCGGGCTCTCCGGTCTCGGATACGGATGCCAGCGCGGGGTTGCTCGAGAGCGGCATTGCGGTGACGTCGCACCCGTAACCTTGCTCCATCAGGAACTTCGCAACCGCTGTGACGATCTGCGCAGACCCCCAGTCGCCTTGCATGATAGATACTTCGCCGCATTCGTCCGCTTGGGCCGCCGAGGCGGTAATTGCCGCAGCAAATACACACCCGAGTCCCGTTGAAATCTTGAACATTTCTTTCCTCCTTGTTGTCGGCGAAACAGGGACGGAGAAACGCTCCAAGCCAAAATTCGCCTTGTTTGTAGCAATGATTTGTACCGACAGGCCTATGAGCAAAGAACTGAAAAGAATTTTGAATCATGTACAATTGTTTACAGGTGGAGAGATGAAGCCAGGTTCGAATTTAATGACCTTCGCTCCAACGATAGCATCTCAGATGTGTATCCCTAGGTGGCATATGCGTGTGAATTTTTGACTCTTTTCAAAAGACGGCAGGAAGAGTGATCACACCCGAGGACGTCCGCTCCATGTTCATCACGCCCATTCGAGCTAGCTGCAGCATCGGTAGATTTGGGCTCGGAACAGACCTTCGCGCTTTTTTAACGGGCGGCCGTTATGTGGCGCTAAGCCGCCCATTAAACTTTGCAAAGTCCGCTATCTGCGCATTGCCGTCGTTAGCGCGGGCTACAGCACCCGGTAACTTTGGGCTCCGAGCCGCTGTTGCTCCCTTGACAATTGAGCGACCGCTTCCGACCACCGAGCGTCCGGGTGCAACACCATTACACTGAAAGGGTGGACTCATCCGCCTACTGGAAGCGGCGGCTTTCGGTTCGCGGTTGAGGCTCGCCCTGCCGCGACGCCGCAAGTCGGCTGTGAGCGCGGGCCAGCCACTCGAGGCCTGCGATCGAACGGCTGCTTTTCCGCACATTGCTCTTTTGTCAGTCGAGACCAGCTTTGCTAAGACATTCCTCAAGATGCTCCCGCGCAGTGGCATCGGCGTATGGCAGCAGTCTGGGGTCGGTCCATTTGCTGAGGGTGGTCTTTGGGTCCATGATCCGAAGTCGAGCCAGTGCTTCCTGTGCATTCGCCATGTCGCCCAAGCCAGCGTGTGCGGCCGCAAGCAACATCCAAGTGATCCGCGTCTCCGATCCGCGCAATCGTGCGCCTGTTGCGATCGCCTGGGCGTAGAGGCGCGCATCAAACTGGACCTGCTGATACTGCATCAGATACCAGCTCGGATGGTGCGGCTGGAGACGCATCGCCTTTTCCGTCGCGCGAAGTCCAGCCTCCGGCTCTCCCGCGAGCCCGAGGTAGTAGCCATAGTCGCAAACGAGATCCGCGTCGTTCGGATTGAGCTCGATCGCCCGCTCGAACCAGTCAAGGCCGTCGCGGTGGCGCCCAGCATAGATTTCGCAGGCTCCCATCACCCAGACGGCCCAAGGTTCGTAGGGGTCGGTGGTAACAGCGTCGCGGGCGACTTTGACGGCGCGCAAGATGTCGGCTTCTGGGTCCGCGCTCCACCCTTCGGAGGCGTCCAGAAGGTAAGTCCACGCGAGCTTTGCCCGGGCCTTCGTGAACCCTGGGTCGAGATCCACTGCCCGGACCAGGAGGTTCCGACCAAGCGCCACTCCCTCTGGCGACCAGTTGTCATCGATCGCATCCTGTGCCCGGGAGAAGCACTCATAGGCAGCCATGTCGGCTGGTTGGGTCGATTGTCTGGAACGCTGCCAGGCCCTGCGCAACTGCCCGCCATAGCCAGATGCCAGCCGCGCGGCGATCGTCTCACTCAATTCGTCCTGAAGCGCCAGAACATCTTCGAGATCGCGGTCGAGACGGTCGGTCCAGGCCACGCGGCCTGTCGGTCCGTCGACTAGCTGCGCAACGACCCGAACACGTTTGCCGGCATGCTGGACGCTTCCAGTGAGCGCGAAGGCAACTCCGAGGCGGGCACATATCTGCGAAACGCTGTCCTCACGATCACGATACTCGAAGGCCGAACGGCTTCCGATCACATGCAGGTCGTGAAAGCGCGAGAGCTCTCCGGTAATCATGTCGGTCAGGCTATCGCTCAGATGTTGATTGCCGGGTTCCTCCGAAAGCGCATCAAAGGGCAGAACGATGATCGAGGGTTTCTCCTGTAACGGGGACATCTGGACACCGTCTCGCCGAGGCGAGGCCTTGACGCCTTCGGCGGGCTCAGAGCGGATCGTTTCCAGAAGCGCCATCGTTCGCTGGTCCGGCCCAACGCCAAACTCCGCCGCCAAATTCGCTCGGCAACGCTCGAAATACCGGATCGCCGCCGACCGGTCGCCGTCGAGCCACGCGGCCTGCATGAGAATGCGGAACCCGGCTTCGTTCGCCTGGTCGGCGGAGAGGACTGCTTCGGCGAACTGCCGAGCCTCATAGAGATCGCCACGCGCTTCGAGGATTCCCATGCGCCCAGACATGGCACCGAGGTAAAGATCCAGCGCCCATTGCCGCTCGGTCGTGAGCCAACGCTGGAACTCTGCACCCGGGAGGTCGACGCCCTGCAGCAGTTCGGCGTAGGGTCGGGCAGCGAGTTCACGCCCGGCGGATGGGGCGTCGAACAAGGCGAGCTCCTCCAGGTCCGTCACTACGGCCTCCGGTTCCAGAGCGACGTCGCTCGTCGTAATGCGGAACGGAAGATCCATCGTGGGCTCGAACGCCCGCCGGAGATCGGAGAGCAACTTGCGGAGGCTGTTCCGCCCCTGTTCTTCGCCCCGATCCTCCCAGAGCAGGTCGCGCAGGCGCTGACGCGGCAGCGGTCGACCTTGGGCCCGCACCAGGGCTAAGACGAGCGCCTGCATCCGATGCGACGCCATTTCTACTGGGCTTCCACCCAGCGCGGCTAGCTGAAAGCGACCCATGAGCTTCAGGCTGTAACGCATCACTCTTGTGAACCTCCCGTGACCGAAACGCCAAAGTATTATCACGTTTTTCACGCGTCGGTAACGCCCGCCTCCCGGACCCCCGCAACAATTCTTACACCCGGATCGCCCCAATCACCGCTCGAAAAGAGGACCGCACCATGCGCGATGTCTACAACCGCCCCAACTGGACGCCCAACAAGGCAAGCATGCTCATCGATGCCTTCGGCGCTGTCGCTCGAACCCAAGCAGAAGTGGCGCGTAGGTCCCATACGCCCGTCCGACGAAAGGAGCCGGTTGCCGCTGCTCCCATCCTGCCCAAGCATCTACGGCGGCTCGGACCGGTCGCGCTATGCGCGATGGCTCTGCTCTGGCTCGTCTTTTGAGGGCAACGCGGCTCGCGTGGTCGCCACTTGAAACAAGGAGAAGGCCGAACGACGCGATGCTTCCCAAGCCCATCAAATCGCAATAGCGAGGCGTCCAGGAGGAATCCGGGCGGCCGGCGAATTGGACGTCAGGGTGCAAAGGGCATCGGGCGTGGTCACGGGCGATCTCCGCGTATCCTCGTTCGAGCAAAGACTGCGGTGCAGCTTTGGTCAGTCAACGCTGCCGCCAACAACCTTCATTCGAGAGGTGGCGGCTTCGTCCGCAACACGGTCCTATTCTGTCAAATTCTCGCTGCGGCATGCACGAATGGCGGATAATCTCGCCGCGCTGCAGAGGCGGATTTCGCGATGTTGCGGCGACGATTTCTCTGCGAGTGCGCGCAGCGAGAATTCAACACTTCCGCTATGGGCTCAGAGCGGCCTTTTATGATGTGGACCCTGAACGACAGAGAACAGTAGAGCTGCAGTTATTCGCCGTTGCTGACAAAACCGGTGCAACCTGGCTCCCCTGATGTGTTGACCACCCCAAACAAAGAAAAGCCGCCCTGGGGCGGCTTTTTCACTGGCGATGCGTGGCACTCAGTTCTTGCCAGAGGCCCGGCGCATTCGACGGATACACCTGCTCATGATCTTGGTGCGCTCGGCTCGCAGATCCTTCAGAGCTTGCTCTTTCCGCTCGATCCGAACGTGCAGCTTAGCAAGACGGACTAACTCCCTCTTTTCCGCGAACCGAAGCCATGCAGCCCGAAGCCCGAAAACACTGTCGGGCGACGGCTTGATGACTTTCTCAGGGGGCGGGTTGTTATGCCCCATCATCGACGCAATCTGTGCAGTTGAAGGCACTGCACAGTGGTTTTGATTTGTTGCCAACATCATTCGCCTCCTGCAACAGATGTACCAGACGATGGACGGACGGCCTGGACGACACATTGTTCCAATCCAGCAATCTCAGCATTCCCGGCAACGCATTTCACAACCGCCAACCGCCACTGAGTAGTGAGGCGCTTTTCTGTATGTGCTTTCGTCGCGTACCAAGTCCCTGCGACTGCGGCGAACAAGATCAGAGTGCGAACAATCATCTATCATGTCCTCCGTGGTTAAAGGCTGTGACCATCATCTTCATGGACGTGGGCGGCCTGTTCGCGGGTATGGGCAATCTCATGCACCACGGCGGCAATCTTGCTGGATGAAACTTGGTGCAGCTCACCGACAACGGCCTCGGCGCGCTCGTAGCTGTCCGGAACGCCTTGGCTGTTGAACTGGGCAGCAGCGGTGGAAACATCCGCGTCTTTCCAAGTCGCCGTTGTGCCAACTGAAACGCTGTCATGATCGTTGTAGCGGGCCAGGAACT
>NZ_JBQFRF010000014.1:0-39047 GCF_056537265.1 Ruegeria sp. CG1
GCTTCGGCTTCGGCTTCGGCTTCGGCTTCGGCTTCGGCTTCGGCTTCGGCTTCGGCTTCGGCTTCGGCTTCGGCTTCGGCTTCGGCTTCGGAAGTCAATTCGTCCGCAGCGTTATCCGCGTCAACGGATTTCTCATCCGAGACTGCATCACTTTCGGTCTCGGCGGCTTCTACCACCTCTTCGACGCTGGGGTCTTCGACCGGTTCCTGATCGGGTTTCTTCTTATCAGCCACCGCGTTAATCCCCTTATCGATTCCCAAAACACATGAACAACAGACTAACCCAAGTTAATCTGCACCCGGCGCGCTCTCAACCCGCATCACGTGTTTCACGAGTTTTTTCACGGCTTTCTGCATTTTGTCCGGGGTCGGTTCATCCGCGATCTTCAGCCGCTCGAAACTCAGTGTTTTAAGGGGTTCCGCTGTGGCTTCGCTGATCGCGGCCAGCCACAGAGGCGCAGATCCGGCCCAGACATCGGCAAATTGTCGCGCTGTGCGGGGTGAAAATAGCGGGGCGATGATGGGCTGATCACCTTTGGCGGCGTGGGAAGCGTCATCACTCAGCGGCAAAAGCTGTTGCCGATAAATCGGCTGTTCTCGGGTGGTCAGCCCGGATTCAGTCAAACGCGCGGCCACGTTGCCACGGCTGTGTTCTCCGCGCAGATGCAGCAGCGGGCTGTTTGGCTTGAGTTTCAGCAGATTGGCCACCAGCCCTTCGGCCGTCGCACCCAGCATCTGAGCATCCCACCCTGCCGCCTGCGCTGCCTGCGTGGTCACCGGACCAACGCAATAGGCGGGCAGGCTGCGTTCCACATTCAATACGGCGGCGGCGTTCACGCCATTTGCCGAGGAAAAGATCAGTCCAGCAGAATCATCGGACTCAACCATGACACCCAGCGGTTCGATCTTTAACAAGGGTGAATGGATAACCGCGACTTGCGGCCGAATGTGGTCCGGCAGTTGCGCAACGAACCTGTCCGAGGCGGCGCGAGGGCGGGTCATCAACAAATACAACGGTCGGCGCCTTCGGCCTTGGGATTGTTTGCATCCGCGCGGGGTGATACCCCGCTTGGCAATCATGATGCAACGGATCAGGCCTATGGTGCAAACACTTACCGTCCTTGGACTGGAAAGCAGCTGCGACGATACCGCAGCCGCCGTTGTGCGGCAGGGCACAGGCGTAGGGGCCGAGATCCTGTCATCCGTGGTGCATGGCCAGACTGAGTTGCACAGCGCCTATGGTGGCGTTGTGCCTGAGATCGCAGCGCGTGCGCATGCGGAAAAGCTGGATATTTGCATCAAACAGGCTCTAACACACGCCGAAATTGGCTTAGATGATCTGGACGCTATCGCTGTCACCGCCGGTCCCGGCTTAATTGGCGGCGTAATATCCGGCGTGATGTGCGCAAAGGGTCTGAGCGCAGCAACCGGGTTGCCGCTAATCGGGGTGAATCATTTGGCCGGGCACGCATTGACGCCAAGACTGACCGACGAGATTGCTTTTCCCTACCTGATGCTGCTGGTCTCGGGTGGTCACTGCCAATATCTGATCGCTCATGGACCGGAACAGTTCACCCGCCTTGGGGGGACGATCGACGATGCCCCCGGAGAAGCCTTTGACAAGACCGCCCGTCTGTTGGGTCTGCCGCAACCCGGTGGCCCTTCGGTCGAGGCCGAAGCACGCGCGGGTGACCCCAAGCGGTTCCGATTTCCCCGGCCCCTTCTGGATCGCCCCGGATGTGACCTGTCTTTTTCGGGACTCAAGACCGCGCTGATGCGGATGCGGGATAAGATCGTAGCCGAAAAAGGGGGGCTGACCCGACAAGATCGCGCTGATCTGTGTGCCGGTTTTCAGCAGGCTATTGTTGATACCTTAGCTGAGAAAACCCGCCGCGCGATTGCCCAGTATCTTGAGACATCACCGTCAGAACCGGTTATTGCCGTTGCCGGAGGTGTCGCAGCAAATTCCGCTATTCGCTCAGGATTAGAGACTGTTTCCGCGGAAATGGGCGCCCGATTTACTGCCCCTCCGCTGGCTTTGTGCACTGATAATGCCGCAATGATCGCCTATGCGGGTATGGAACGATTCCGCACCGGTACACGAGATGGGTTGGACCTGACGGCGCGGCCCCGCTGGCCCTTGGATCAAACCAGCCCTGCAATGCTGGGTAGCGGCAAAAAAGGGGCCAAGGCATGAGCGTGACCGTCCTTGGTTCTGGCGCATTTGGAACCGCTCTGGCGATATCTTTGGCGGGCAATGGGCCTGTAACTCTCTGGTCACGAGATGCCGAGCAAGCAGCGCAGATGCAGCACGGGCGCGAGAACCCGCGACGATTGCCGGGCGTCACACTGCCCGCCAGTGTTTCAGTGACAGCTGAATTTGAACAAGCGGCGCAATCCGATGTGTTGTTACTGGCCGTCCCAATGCAAAAGCTGCGCGATGCGTTGACGCAATATTCCGGCGAACTGGGTGGCAAGGTTTTGGTGGCTTGCTGCAAGGGGATCGAACTTTCCACGGGGCTGGGTCCCGTTGCAGTCATCCGTCAAACCGTTCCGGACGCACTACCGGCCTTGCTGACTGGCCCCAGCTTTGCCGATGATATCGCGCGCGGTTTGCCTACGGCGTTGACGCTGGCTTGTGATGATGCCGAACTGGGTGAAGCACTTCAGCAAGAGCTGACAACTGCCAATCTGCGTCTTTATCGTACCGCCGATACCGTCGGAGCAGAGCTAGGTGGAGCGCTAAAGAATGTGATGGCTATTGGTTGTGGCGCGGCCATTGGTGCAGGGCTTGGCGATAGCGCTCGCGCTGCGTTGATCACACGCGGATTTTCTGAGATGCAGCGCTTTGCCGCCCAGCGCGGGGCACGGCCCGATACGCTGATGGGGCTATCGGGGCTGGGTGATCTGGTGCTGACCTGCTCATCCGAATTGTCGCGAAACTATCGTTTTGGCCTGTGTTTGGGTCTAAACAAGCCATTTGACACCACGACAACCGTCGAAGGTGTCGCCACTGCGCAGGCCATGTCCGAAATCGCAGCGAGCGAAGGGTTAGACATGCCCATCAGCGCAACGGTGGCGAAACTCAGCAGCGGTGCCTACAGTGTCACCGACGCGATTCAGGCCCTGCTGGGTCGCCCACTCAAGGAGGAATAGTATGCTCATCGCCCTGATCGCCCGGGATAAAGCTGGTGCCCTACAGACCCGGCTGGACAACCGCACGGCCCATCTGGCTTACATTGAAGAAACCGGTGTTGTGGCGCAGGCCGGGCCGTTACTGGACGGCGATGCGATGATCGGATCGCTGGTCATTCTGGATGTCGAGAATCTGGCCGCCGCTGAGGCCTGGGCCGCAAATGACCCCTACGCGCTGGCCGGCCTGTTCGACTCGGTTGAATTGATCCCGTGGAAAAAGGTCATCGGCTGATGGCGTATTGGCTGTTCAAATCCGAACCCTCGACCTGGAGCTGGGATCAGCAGGTCTGCAAGGGAGACGCGGGCGAGGAATGGGATGGGGTGCGCAACTACCAGGCCCGCAATTTCATGCGTCAGATGCAGATTGGTGACCGGGGTTTTTTCTACCACTCGCAAAAGGACAAGGAGATTGTCGGCATTGTCGAAGTCTGTGCCGAGGCCCATCCCGACAGCACAACCGATGATGAGCGTTGGGAATGCGTGGATATCAAAGCCGTCCGGTCTTTCACAATTCCGGTCAAACTGGATCAGATTAAGGCGGATGAGCGTTTGGGTGAAATGGTTCTGGTCAAGATTTCACGCCTTTCAGTGCAGCCGGTCAGCGATACAGAATGGCAGTTGATCTGCGCTTTGGGCGAGACAGAGGCGGATTGAATGAAAAGGGAAGGCCCTGACGACTTCAGAACCTTCCCTACCCCGCGTGCTCCCAAGCTCACCACACGCATACGGAATTCTGTTGGTTCTGACCGTCCTGGTCATATCCTGACCTTAGCCGATTTCAGAACCGCGCTTCAAACGCCAAGTATTTAGAGTTTCAATCAAATACAAAACACCCGCCGGTAAGACCGACGGGTGCTGAAATGGTTCTTGGCTGGATCAGCTATAGACCGATTCTTTGCCGAAATGCTTGGTCAGCATGTAATAGACGACAGCGCGGTACTTGTTACGCTCGGACATGCCATAGGTCTCCATGGCCTTGTTGATCCCTTCCATCAGTTCGGGACCATCCGACAGGCCCAGCTTTTTGATGAGGAAGTTGTTCTTGACCGTCTCAAGCTCGCCTTCCTGGCTGGCCGCCACTGTCGACGCATCCGCGTCATAGATCGCCGGACCGCAACCGATGGTGACCTTGGTCAGCAGGTCCATATCGGGGTCCATCCCGCATTTGCCTTTTAGATCTTCAGCGTATTTGGCGATCAATTCGTCGCGTTTGCCCATGTCCCAATCTCCTTAATCCATTGTCACGGAACTTTTTACCGATGCACGAGAGACTAGCCTTGTCGGCGGAATTCCCAAAAGGGAAAAATCACAAGGTTTCCCCCTAGGCTGAACTTCGCGGGACTCGGTGATTTGATTTTTTCAGATTTATTATTTAACATTTTTGTTAATTATGATTCCCGGAGGTCCCCATGCCCGTAACGTTACCGAATGAAACCACCGAATATCGGTTAGCTCGTAATGCACTTCTATCCGCCGAGCGGGACCTGAGAGCAAAGGTTGAAGAGGTCGCGGCCTTGCGCCGTTCTCTGCCAACAGGAGGCAAAACCCCTAACGATTATGCGTTCCGAGATCTGGCAGGCGAGGGTGCGCCTATGTCGTCGCTGTTTGGCGATAAGGATACGCTGATTATCTATTCGCTGATGTACGGACCCGACGCGGAACGCCCCTGCCCTATGTGTTCGGCGTTTCTGGATGGGCTGAACTCTCAGGTTCATCATCTGAAGCAGAACGCCTCGGTCGCCGTGGTGGCGCAGAATACGCCCGAAAAACTCTCGGCGCTCAAGGATGAGATGGGTTGGAATGCGCTGCCGCTCTACTCAGCATTAGGGACGAATTACCAACGTGACTATCTGGCCGAGACCGACGGGGGTGATCAGCTTCCCATCCTGAATGTCTTTCAACAGCTCCCTGATGGCATTCATCACTTCTGGAGTTCCGAGCTGTTCTTTGAACCCAGCGATTGGCATCCCCGGCACGTGGATGCGGCTTGGCCACTGTGGAATGTTCTGGATTTCACGCCACAGGGCCGCGGCGATTTTATCCCACCTCTACGCTGAGGTACTATCGGCAGTAGCCCCAGCCGGGCCCCTGCAGGTGGAAGTGATCGGCATGTAAGCGGTTGTAGTCAGGGCCAAGCACCACGCGGAACCAGTCACAGGCTCCGCGCCATATCTGGCGCAGAAAATCGGCCTCGGGCCCGTCAGCGTCCCAGTCAGCCAGCAGGTTCAAGCTGCGCCCGTCCGAGAGATCCATTCCGACGATGTCGATCGCGTCCGCAGTGGCGTGACTGCTCCAACCATTGTCTTGTCCTTGCGCGGTCCGCATCCGGCGGCAGTTATAGCTGCCGATCTGGCGCATTCTGCTGACGAAAGTCCCCAGTAGTTGCTGCGCAGCGGGTTGCACAACATGGTGTTCCCACATGACAAGCCGCAAAGTTGTGGCACACCGGGTCTCGACTGCAGTGACGCGGGCGTTCACCAGACCGGACAACCGGCCGCGTCCCTCGATTCCGCAATTCTGGTCCACCACCAGATCGTCCAGCGGATCAAACCGAGCTCCAGCCTCGGCCAAGGCTGCACGGCATAAAGCGTCATCCGCCAGTGCGCGGTTCAACTGGTAGGGAGTGACCGGAGTCACTGGCGCGGTCACGGTCAGATCACGCAGCGGGTTCCAGTGCGGGGGTACAGGCGTATTGGGATGGGCAAGCAGCCACCAAACGCCGCCGCCCAACAAGGTCAACAGCGTTAAGAGGCCGAAAAGAAAAGACGCCGCCGAAAGCAGGATTCGGCAGCGTCTGGAAGGCTTGGTCATGCGTCTTTCGCACTTAGTAGCGGTAGTGTTCCGGCTTGTATGGGCCTTCGGGTTTTACGCCGATATAGGCCGCCTGATCGCTGTCCATCTGGGTCAGCTTAACGCCGATCCGGTCCAGATGAAGACGGGCAACTTTTTCGTCCAGATGCTTGGGCAGGATGTAGACTTCGTTCTTGTATTCATCGCCTTTGGTGAACAGCTCGATCTGGGCCAGGACTTGGTTGGTGAAAGAGGCCGACATCACGAACGAGGGGTGACCGGTGGCGTTGCCAAGGTTCAGCAAGCGACCTTCGGACAGCAGGATAATGCGGTTGCCCGAGGGCATCTCGATCATGTCCACCTGTTCCTTGATGTTGGTCCATTTGTGGTTCTTCAGGCTGGCCACCTGAATTTCGTTGTCGAAATGGCCGATGTTGCCGACGATCGCCATGTCCTTCATCTCGCGCATATGCTCGATGCGGATCACGTCCTTGTTGCCGGTGGTGGTGATGAAGATATCCGCGTTTGCGACTTCGTCTTCCAGCAGGGTGACTTCGAACCCGTCCATGGCCGCTTGCAGCGCGCAAATCGGGTCGACCTCGGTCACTTTCACGCGGGCGCCTGCGCCACGCAGCGAAGCCGCCGATCCTTTGCCCACGTCACCATAGCCGCAGACCACGGCAACCTTACCGGCCATCATGGTGTCGGTGGCGCGGCGAATACCGTCTACCAGCGATTCCTTGCAGCCGTATTTGTTGTCGAACTTCGACTTGGTGACCGAGTCGTTCACGTTGATCGCCGGGAACGGCAGGTGGCCATCTTTCACCAGCTGATACAGGCGGTTTACACCGGTGGTGGTTTCTTCAGAGACGCCTTGGATCTGGTCGCGCATTTTGGTGAACCAGCCCGGAGACGCGGCCATGCGCTTGGCGATCTGCTTCTTGATCACCTCTTCCTCTTCCGAACCCGGAACAGGGATAATGTCCTCTCCTGCCTCGGCACGTGCACCCAGCAGGATGTACAGCGTCGCGTCGCCGCCATCGTCCAGGATCATGTTGGGGCCTTCGTCGAACAGGAAGGATTTGTCCAGATAATCCCAATGCTCTTCCAGCGTCTGGCCCTTGATGGCGAAAACGGGAATACCAGCCTCGGCAATCGCCGCCGCCGCGTGGTCCTGCGTCGAGAAGATGTTGCACGACGCCCAGCGTACATCCGCGCCCAGCGCCACCAGCGTTTCGATCAGAACGGCGGTTTGGATGGTCATATGCAGCGAACCGACGATCCGCGCGCCTTTCAGCGGCTTGCTTTCGCCATATTCGGCGCGCAGGGACATCAGGCCCGGCATTTCCGTTTCAGCGATATTCAGCTCTTTGCGGCCAAACTCGGCCATTGAAATGTCTTTAACGATATAGTCCCCGGCCATCAGGTACTCCACTCCGGCAATTCACAGTCCGAAGTGCCACTAGCATCCCTTGCGGGATGAGGCAATGAAGATGGCCGGAAACAGGAAGTCTGGTGACAAAATATCAGCTTGGCGTACCCTCTGCCTTGATTTTGGGGATCGCTTCAAAAAAATCAGTGCCAACGGCGACAATACAACTCATGCCGTTCGCCTGGGTCACCAAAACGGTATAACTTCCCGTTTCCTTCGAGGTCCAAACCTCCATGACCGTCTGCCCGCCACGTGATTTCTGAAGACCGCCAAAGGTTAATTCCTCGGAGTAATTGTCTTGCAGTTTGGTAATCACGTGCTCGCGCTCTGCGCAGTTCTGGGCAAAGGCAGGTGGCGCGGTTGCGGCCATTCCGAAGGTCAGGGTTATTGCAAACAAACGCTTGAACATAGCAAGCTCCTTTCGATACGAGTTTCGTTTCGAGAGGGCGCAACTGGGAGGAGTCAGCACCCCCCTCAGTCCTTGATGTCGGGATCGTATCGCGCAGGTTCAAAGCACGAATGCTCAAGAAATTGTTGGCAGCATGTGATCCAGACAGATACATCATACCACAAGAACGCGAATTGAACGTGTCCCAGTTCACAAGGCATGGTAAAATGGCAACACAACCCAGAGCGTGGCAAAGAATGCTGTCGGGACGGCGGCTGGATTTGTTGGACCCGACACCCGTGGATATCGAGATCGAAGATATCGCGCACGGGCTGGCCTTTGTGGCGCGGTGGAACGGTCAGACCAACGGGGATTTTGCTTATTCCGTGGCCGAGCATTCCTTGCTAGTGGAAGAGCTTTTTGGCCGCATCGCACCAAATGCACCGACGAAATGGCGGTTGGCGGCACTGTTACACGATGCCCCCGAATATGTGATTGGTGACATGATTTCTCCGGTGAAATCCGCCGTTGGCCCGGATTATGGTGATTTAGACGACCGGCTGGCTGCTGCGATCCATATCCGTTTCGGCTTGCCCGCCGTGGTACCAAAAACAGTGAAACGCCAGATCAAGAAGGCGGACAAGATCAGCGCCTGGATGGAGGCGACGCAGATCGCGGGTTTTTCTGATACCGAAGCATCAAAGTTCTTTGGTCGTCCAGACAAGGCAATATTAGAGGGGTTGCAGATCAAACTGCGTCCCCCGATTGAGGTGCGGCAGGCCTATACCGCGCGGCATCAGGAATTGTTGGGCAGCATTTAGGTCGCCAATAGATCAGCAGCTCGGCCTATGCTAATTTTCCGCTAAAACAAGACCATAATCGGACGCAGGTTCAGATGAGCGACGCAGACAGCCAGATACCGGTCACGAACGCGCAGATGGAATATGCCAACGCGTGTTTACGTGAAGCGTACAATCTGACAGGCCGAGGGCGGGTGCGCAATCTGATCCGAAAGTCACTGCTGCCACAGTTGATCGCCTACCGGGGTATTCGAATCCACCTGCACCCTTATGACAATTTCAGCGAATTCTCTCTTTGGCAGAAGGGCCGGTCCCCGGAAGAGCTTGAGCTGAATTGGCTGAAAGAAAGCTTTGCGGGGAAGACTCTCAAGGTTTTGGATATCGGGGCAAATTTTGGTCTGTATTCACTTTTCTTGTCGTCAATTCTTAGCCCGGACTCCCGGATTCATGCGTTTGAGCCTAATCCGACTCTGGCCGAACGCCTCAGCAATAATTGCTCTCTGAACGGATTTGGCAACGTGGAGCTGAACACTTTCGCGATCGCGGGCGAAACTGGTGAGGCGACGCTTATTATTGAAAAGCGGGGCGACACGGCCACCAATCTTGGTCAGGCGCGTTTGGCAAACGACCCAGCGTATCTGGAGCTGTCAAAATACGATACGATTGAGGTGCAGACCCGAACACTGCTTGAGCTTACACATCTGCATGATGCCGATTTTGCCAAGCTTGATGTTGAAGGGCACGAGCCGAACATTCTCATGCCTTTTCTTGAAAGCGCAGAAGATGCAGCGCTTCCCCAATTTCTACAGCTGGAAACCGTGAATCTTGGTGATAGCGCCGAACGCCTGTTTGCCTCACTTTCTGATCGTGGCTATGAAAATGCCTTTCAAACTCAACGTAATATCATCTTCAGAAGATAGGCAGTGCAAGGAAGAACCGCGATCATGATCAAACCCACTCAGGCCAAGCCGATATGAAGGTCGGGCTATTCTCCTGCGCCAAGGATGAAGGGCCGTTTATACTTGAGTGGATCGCGTATCATCTGCTGGTCGGGTTTGATCCTATTCTGATTTACAGCAATGACTCGACAGACGGCACCGCCGAGCTGCTTGATGCGCTGGATGATAACGGGGTTATCTCCCATGTTCTGCAAGGTCTGAAACCCGGGCAAGTACCACAGCATACAGCGGCAGAAACGGCCTATGCGCATCCTTCGCTTAACGATGCCGATTGGCTGATGTGGCTTGATAGCGATGAGTTTCTGTTCTGTGCAAACGATGAAAATCAGGTCGCAGGTCTCGTCGAACGCTGTTCCGGTTTCGCCGAGGGCATCGCCGTGAATTGGTTGATCTTCGGAAATGGGGGCAACGACAAGTGGGAACCGGGGCTGGTCACGCAACGGTTCCTAAAGCGTGCCGATACAGATCATAATTTGCATCGCTACTACAAAACGCTTTTTCGAAAGTCTGATAAAATACGGGGGTTTGGCCTGCACCGGCCCTACTTGCGACCGGACTTTCGAAACGATGGATCGCAATTTGTAAATGCTGCGGGCCTGCCGATGCACGAACACATGTATCGTTCGGGATTGCGACGAAGACATGCGCTGGGTGCCGCGCCCGAGCATCTGTCTACACACGATTGGGCTGCTGTCATTCACTACCCGGTGAAAACGCGAGACAGTTTCGCGCTCAAGCGGCAGCGCGGGCAAGGCACGAAAGCGACAGATGCACCCAACCGGTCCAGCCGGTTTCGTGAAAGGTATTGGAATAAGTACAACCAGAACAGCGTCGTGGATGATCGAATGCTGGCGATGGGCGGTAGGCTGCAGGCAAAGGTTGATGAGTTGCTGTTATTGCCTGAGGTTGGGTGCGCGCACTCTGCCTGCCTTAAGAATTACGCGCTGAGGCTCCAAACTTAGGCTCAACCCGCGCCCTGAAGGTCGTTTGGAACGGCCCGGGAAAACACACTATTGAGTTTACTGGTCTACCTTGGACTACGCTTCGCCAGAATCCGCTGCAACGTCCGGCGGTGCATGTTCAACCGGCGCGCGGTTTCCGAGACGTTCCGGTCGCACAGCTCATAAACGCGCTGGATATGTTCCCAGCGGACGCGGTCGGCGCTCATGGGGTTTTCCGGCGGCGGGGGCAGTTCGTCGCCCTTGGCCAACAGAGCGTTGGTGATGTCAGTGGCGTCGGCGGGTTTGGACAGATAGTCGGTTGCACCAATTTTGACCGCCGCAACGGCGGTGGCGATGGCGCCATAACCGGTCAGAACCACAACCCGGCTGTCGGGGCGTTTTTCGCGCAGCACTTCAACCACGTCCAGCCCATTGCCATCTTCAAGTCGCAGATCAACCACGGCATAGGCAGGTGGGCGGGCTGTGGAAATGGCGCGGCCTGCGGCGACGGAACCCGCGGTTTCAACCTCGAATCCGCGTTTTTCCATGGCCTTGGCCAGACGTCTCAGAAACGGCTCGTCATCATCTACCAGCAGCAGCGATTTGTCGGGGCCGATTTCAAGCTGGGAACTGTCTGCCATATGTGGGTCTTTCCGCTATTTCATGCCTCTTGGCTTAAACATGAGTAATAGCAGCGCCATTCCAAAGGTCAAACCGACTGTTGAGGATCAGGCCTGATCAAGAAAGCAGCCAATCTTGTCCGCCATCTGCTCGGCCGTTTCATCGCGTTTGAAAAATTCCAGAAACCCATCCTCGGGCGTCATCAGATAGGTAAAGGTCGAGTGGTCGACCAAATAATACTCATCGCTTTTGTCTTGGGCCTTGTAATAGGTCTTGTACGCCTTACTGGCCGCCTTGATCTGCTCGGGCGATCCGGTCAGGCCAATCACGCGTTCATGCAGGTTGAATGCGAAATCGCCCACAACCTCGGGGGTATCGCGATCCGGGTCTATCGAGATGAACAACGGCGTCACCGACTGACCGCGCTCGGCCAGCAAATCGATCGTGTCGACATTGCGCGACATGTCAAAGGGGCAAACATCCGGGCAGAAGGTATAACCGAAGTAGACAAGCGTGGGCTCGGTGATCACATCCTTGTCGGTTACCGTCTCACCCTTGGCGTTAAGCAGTTCGAACGGCCCGCCGATCGCCGCGCTCCCGCCCGCAATCTGAGACGAGCGGCACTGCGCGTATTTGTCGTCCGCGCCGCCCCTCGTCAACAGCCACATGGCGCCAAGACCAATTGCAAGAACAACAGTTGCGAGAATAGCATAAAGACGAACCATGGCGCGTATCCTGATACGAAAGGGGATGTTGATCGATTCTGCCGGGACACCTATCAACATGTCGGACCGACGCAATAGGACATAATCGACAGATGACGAATTCCAACACCAGTCTTTGGCGTGGGCAGGAGCGCAGTACCTGGATCAGGCTGCGCACGCTGATCCTGCTGCGATGGGTCGCCATTATCGGCCAGTTCACGGCCATCACGGTTGCACAGAAATATTACGACGTTCAGCTTGAGCTGGCATTGTGTTATTTCGTCATCGGCATTTCGGTGATGGGTAACCTCACGGCCATTCTGTTGTTTCCCGAAAACAAGCGCTTGTCGGAATTCGAGAACTTCCTGATGGTGCTGTTCGATCTGCTGCAGCTGTCGATCCTGTTGTATCTGACGGGGGGGCTAAACAACCCGTTTGCGCTGCTGTTGCTGGGTCCGGTGACGATTTCTGCAAATGTAATGAGCACCCGCTCGACCCTGATCATCGGCAGCGTTGCGGTGATCCTGACCACGTTGCTGGCGCAATTCCACCTCCCGCTGAGAACCAATCTGGGGTTGGTGCTGGATATCCCCGATATTTTGCTGTTCGGAAACTGGGCGGCGATTATCATCGCCATCGTTTTCATCGGCGCCTATTCGCACCGCATCAGTTCCGAAGTTCAATCGATGTCCGAAGCGCTCTCGGCCACCCATATGGCGCTGGCGCGCGAGCAAAAGCTGACTGATCTTGGTGGTGTGGTGGCCGCCGCCGCGCATGAGTTGGGTACGCCGCTGGCTACGATCAAGCTGGCCAGTTCAGAACTGATCGAAGAGCTGGACGACCGGCCTGAGCTGATGGAGGACGCAGCCTTGATCCGCGAACAGGCTGACCGCTGCCGCGACATCCTGCGCGATATGGGCCGAGCTGGGAAAGATGACTTGCACCTGCGTCAGGCGCCTCTGTCCACCGTGATCCATGAAGCGGCAGAGCCACATATCAATCGTGGTAAAGTGGTGCATTTCGACGAAGGACCAGTTGCGGATGGCGATGTGCAGCAGCCCTCGATCCTGCGCAAGCCCGAGATCATTCACGGGCTGCGCAACCTGATCCAGAACGCAGTGGATTTTGCCCAGTCGACGGTCTGGGTCGAAGCTGAATGGACCTCTGACCGGATCAGCGTTTCGATCATGGATGATGGGCGCGGCTACCCCTCCCACATCATTGGTCGGATTGGTGACCCATTCATGCGCCGCCGCCGCGCCGATCGCAGTAGTCGGCCGGAATACGAAGGCAT
This sequence comes from Ruegeria sp. CG1, assembly GCF_056537265.1. NCBI lineage: Bacteria > Pseudomonadati > Pseudomonadota > Alphaproteobacteria > Rhodobacterales > Roseobacteraceae > Ruegeria > Ruegeria sp. CG1. Next base: position 13,124 of record NZ_JBQFRF010000014.1, read on the forward strand.
GGGGCTGGGTCTGTTCATCGCCAAAACCCTGCTGGAACGCAGCGGTGCCGAACTGAGCTTCGCCAATGGCGCGGACCCTTATCAGACCCTGACTGACCAACCGGACCGCAGGGGGGCGATCGTCAATGTCGTTTGGCCGCGCAAGCTGATCGACGCGCAAACCGGGGACACTCCGGTTCCCTCGGGCGCCAACCAACCGTTCCAGATCTGAGTTAAGACCCCGTTAACCATTGTTGTTCATATAGATTCAAACGTTTTACCCGGGGGTTGGAGCAATGGCCGAATGGATCGTTCTGGCCGCAATCAGCGTGGTTTCGGCCAGCTTTGCGATATTGTGGCTCTTGCCACGCCATCAGGCCAAAACAAGAGATTTCGGGCTGTCAGCGCCCGGAGCGCTGTTCGATGTTGTCTTCCTGTTCGATGGCGACCGGTTGATCAGCCACTCCGATATTGCGCTGGCAGGTTACGAATCCGTCAGCAACTGGGCTGATCTGCGGCGTTTGCTGCAACGTGATTTTCCCGCTTTCCCCGAAACGCCCGAGATTGTCCGGTCCGGGGGCAACATCGCCGTTTCAGCCATCGACTGCACAGTCGAGCGCGAGGTTCTGTGCGAATGGATCGATGGTATCATTCGGGTTCAATTACGTGATCTGACGGGGACCATCCCTGCGCCACGCCGTGACCAGCGCGATCCAATTCGTTTGGCGATGGAGCAGGCGCCCTACCCTGTTTGGCTGATAGATCACCGTGACAAGGTGGGCTGGTGCAATGCGGCCTATGTAAGGTTGGTTCGCAAGATCGCGGGACCGGATGCCGATCTGACGGACCCTCTGTTTCCTTCTCACAAGGACGAGGCGCAGCTGAGTCGAAAAACCCGTGTCTCGATTCCAGTAAGGGACAGCGATGCCAAGCTCTGGTTTGACCTGACCCAGGTCGCACACGAACAGGATCACTTGTGTTACGCGGTCGATATCAACGCGATTGTCGAAGCCGAGACAGCACAGCGCAAGTTTGTGCAGACCATGACCAAGACCTTCGCACAGCTCTCCATTGGTCTGGCGATCTTTGACCGCAACCGGCAACTGGCCCTGTTCAATCCAGCGCTGATTGATCTAACCACCCTGCCACCTGATTTCCTGAGCCTGCGCCCAAGCCTGTCCAGCTTTTTTGACCGGCTTCGCGACCAGCATATGATGCCCGAGCCTAAGAACTATCGCAGTTGGCGGCGCCAGATGAACGACCTTCTGGAGGCGGCACAGGACGGAAACTATCAGGAAACCTGGTCGCTGCCATCAGGATCGGTCTATTCCGTCAGTGGTCGCCCGCATCCCGATGGGGCCGTGGCTTTCCTGTTCGAAGATATCACCGCCGAAATCACACTGACCCGAAGGTTCCGCGCTGAAACGGACCTTATGCAATCCATTCTGGACAAGCTGGCTGATGCCATCGCGGTGTTTTCGGATGACGGTTCGCTGGCGATCACAAATTACGCCTATCAGGTGTTGTGGGGCGACAGCGGCGAAGTAGGATTCGAACCAGCAACGGTGCTGGAAATCACACGCCAATGGCAGGAGTACTGCACCGCCACGCCGATCCTTGGCGAGATCCGCGAATTCGTCACCGCGCGCGAGAATCGGGCCGAATGGTCGGCTGAACTGATCCTAAAATCCGGCGGCTCTTTGAACTGCACGGTCAGCCCCATGCAAAACGGGGCAACAATTGTCCGTTTCGCCTCGGACAACCCGGTCAGGAACATCACGGAAATACAAAGAATCAGCGCCTGAACCGGTTGCAGCCGACCCGGCGCAGGTTCATTGTGACGCCATGAACGCACCGCTGACTCTGACCTCGAAATCCCCATTCGACACTGCCGAAGTTGCCACCAAACTGGGTGGCGCATTGCAGTCTGGCGATACTATCCTGCTTGAAGGTACGATCGGCAGCGGCAAAACCCATTTCGCACGCGCATTGATCCAATCTCTTCTGTCCGCGCCCGAAGATGTGCCTTCGCCGACCTTTACTCTGGTTCAGGTTTACGAGACGCAGCTTGGTGAGGTCTGGCATTCAGACCTCTATCGTCTTTCTGCCGTGGAAGAGATCGAAGAGCTGGGGCTGGTCGACGCCTTCGACGTCGGCATTTGCCTGATCGAGTGGCCTGAAAAGCTGGGTCCCCTGACGCCAGAGCCGGCCTTACTGATCCGGTTCACCACAGACGCCAACGAACAAGATACGCGACAACTTAAGATGTCGTGGACAGACCCGAAATGGAACGCCAAGCTGGAGGGGATCCAATGACGAACCGGGCCATTCTGGCAGAAGCCTTGATCGCGCAGACACCATGGAACGGCGCACGGCATACGCCTTTGGCGGGTGATGCATCAAACCGCCGGTACGAGCGTCTGACCGACCCTGCCACCGGCCGGACCGCCGTTTTGATGGATGCTCCGCCCGACAAGGGCGAAGCTGTTGAACCCTTCGTGCGTATGTCGAAATACCTGCGTTCCATTGGGTTGAGTGCGCCGGAAATCTACGCCGAGGACTGCGAATACGGGTTTCTGTTGCTCGAAGATTTGGGCGACGATCTGTTCGCACGCGTCTTGCGGGACGATCCGACGCTTGAGCGCACGCTGTATGACGCCGCAACCGATGTACTTGTCCATCTTCACGCGGCGCCGACGCTTTCGCTAGACAGTTACGACCCCGCTCTGATGACCGAATTGGCGGCGCTGTCGTTCACGAAATATGCGCAAGGCATTCTTGGATCGCACGACGACGAGGCCCGCGCCCGGTTTGAGCTGCGCTTTGCGGATATCCTGCACCGGGAAACCGGCGGAACGCGGGTTGTTGTGCAACGCGATTACCACGCAGAAAACCTGATCTGGCTGCCCGAGCGCGAAGGTCTGGCGCGCGTCGGTCTGCTGGATTTCCAAAGCGCGATGCTGGGGCATCCCGCCTATGACCTGATGTCACTGCTACAGGATGTGCGTCGGACTGTGCCCGCCGGGATCGAGATGCGGATGATCGACCGCTATATCACCGCAACCGGCGTCGATGGGCATGATTTCCGCACCGCATATGCTGTTCTGGGCGCTCAGCGTAACCTGCGCATTCTAGGCGGTTTTGCCCGGCTGGCGACCGATTATGGAAAGCCACACTACGTCGACCTGATCTCGGCTGCGTGGGCACATTTGATGCGCGATATCGAACATCCCGCGTTGGTGGCGGTGGCAGACCTGTTGCGCAGCGCCCTGCCCGCCCCAAGCCCCGAAAACCTGGAAAAGCTGAGGGCGCAATGATCGGCACCCCCCAAGCTGCAATGCTGTTTGCCGCAGGCTTTGGCACCCGCATGGGTGCCCTGACCAAAGACCGGCCCAAACCGCTGATCGAGGTGGCCGGGCGGCCCTTGATTGATCACGCACTTGATCTGGTCGATGCGCTGAGGCCGCTGCGGGTTGTTGCCAACCTGCACTACCACGCTGATCAGTTGGCTGATCATCTGGCGGGCCGCGACGTTATGATTTCGCGGGAAGAAACGCGCATTTTGGATACTGGTGGTGGGCTGCGCGCAGCGCTACCTCTGCTTGGATCCGATCCGGTATTCACCTTGAACAGCGACGCAATCTGGGCTGGGCCCAACCCACTGAATTTACTGAAGGATCAGTGGAATCCGGATAAAATGGATGCGCTGCTGATGTGCGTTCCAGTTGGGCAAACCCTAGGCCACTCCGGCCCTGGTGACTTCACTCAGGACAGCACAGGGCGGATCGTCCGCGGTGCAGGTCTTGTTTACGGCGGGGTACAAATTCTGAAAACCGAAGCGCTGCATGACATCGCTGAGGACGTGTTTTCATTGAATGTGTTGTGGGATCGAATGCTGCAGCAAAAGCGCCTGTTCGCACTGTCTTACCCCGGTCGCTGGTGCGATGTGGGGCGTCCCGAGGGTATTGATCTGGCCGAGGGGCTGATTGCCGATGTTTGAGCCCAGCGCCCTGCCCCGGGTCTTCGCCATTCCTCCGGGCGCGGATTTCCCCAAGGTGTTGGTTGACGGGCTACATGAGCGGTTTGTGGGGCAGCCGCCCGACGCGCTGGCCCGGGTGCAACTGGTGATCAACACCCGCCGGATGGCGCGCCGGGTGCGCGATCTGTTTGATCAGGGTCCCGCTTGCCTTTTGCCACGCCTCTCTTTGGTCACCGATCTTGGCGAAAGCGCCGATCTGGCGCAGATCCCGCCCGCAATCCCGCCATTGCGTCGCAGGCTAGAGCTGACGCAGTTGATCGCTAAACTGCTGGACCAGCAGCCCGATCTGGCAGCCCGATCCTCGCTGTTCGATCTGTCTGACAGTCTGGCCGGGCTTATCGACGAGATGCAGGGGGAAGGTGTCTCTCCCGATGCGATCAGGCAACTGGATGTCAGCGACATGTCCGGCCATTGGGCGCGGGCACAGGCCTTTATAGGCATCGCTGATCAGTTCATGGAATCCGGTTCGGAGGCGCTGGATGCGCAGGCCCGACAGCGGCGCGTGGTCGAGAACCTGATCGCGCGCTGGGAGGCGTCGCCGCCCGAACATCCTGTCATTCTGGCAGGCTCTACCGGGTCTCGCGGAACCACCCTGATGCTGATGCAGGCGGTTGCGCGTCTGCCTCAGGGGGCGCTGGTGCTACCCGGCTATGATTTCGACCAGCCTGAACATGTTTGGAGCAATCTGGATAACCCGCTGACATCTGAGGATCATCCTCAATACCGGTTCCGCAAGCTGATGCTTGGGCTAGGGCTTCGCCCGGATCAAATCCGGCCATGGACCACGGATCAGGCCCCTTCACCTGCCCGTAACAAGCTGATTTCGCTTGCATTGCGCCCTGCCCCGGTCACCGACGCATGGATGACTGAAAGCCCGCTCCTGCCCGACTTGAACGGTGCGACCAAGGATGTGACGCTGATCGAGGCGCCCTCGCCCCGGGCCGAGGCCTTGGCCATTGCGCTACGCCTACGGCAAGCGGCCGAGACCGGCCAGACCGCCGCGCTAATCACCCCCGACCGGATGCTAACCCGGCAGATCAGCGCCGCACTGGACCGGTGGAATATCCTGCCCGATGACAGCGCGGGCCTGCCACTGCAGCTGTCTCCGCCCGGGCGGTTCCTGCGCCATGTCGCCGGGCTGTTCGCGCGCCGCCTGGATGGCGAGGCTCTGCTGACACTGCTCAAACACCCACTGTGCCATGACGGGGGCGACCGGGGCAGCCACCTGCTGCATACCCGCGATCTTGAGCTTGACCTGCGTCGCTATGGCCCGCCCTTTCCCGACAGCGCCAGCCTGACCGCTTTCGCCATTCGTACTGAAGCGCCCGAGGACTGGGTCCGCTGGGTTACCCAGACATTTTGCGATCAATACGACCCCAGCGAACAGCCACTGCCGGACTGGGTCGCCCGGCTTCGCACGCTGGCCGAGATGATCTCGGCAGGTGCAACCGGTGAATCTGGCACATTGTGGGACAAGAACGCGGGCCAGAAGGCGCTTGCGGTGATCTCTACTTTGGAAGCCGAAGCACAGCATGGCGGCGCGATGACCGCCCATGACTTTGCCGACCTTCTGGGCGCGTTGTTGGCAGGTGAAGAAGTCCGCGACCGCGATGCACCTCACCCGCATCTGATGATCTGGGGCACGCTGGAAGCGCGCGTTCAGGGTGCGGATCTGCTAATTCTGGGTGGCTTGAACGAAGGCAGCTGGCCCGAGGCTGCGGCACCCGACCCCTGGCTGAACCGTCAGATGCGCAATGAGGCCGGTCTTTTACTGCCCGAACGCAGGATCGGCCTGTCCGCGCATGACTTCCAGCAGGCGGCAGGTGCGGCAGAGGTGGTTTTGACCCGCGCTACCCGTTCGGATGATGCGGAAACCGTGCCATCCCGTTGGCTGAACCGCATGACCAACCTGTTGCAAGGCCTGCCTGAACAGGGTGGAACTAGGGCGTTAGAAGCAATGCAAGCGCGGGGCCAACGGTGGCTGGATTGGGCAGAAATGCTGGAACATGCACCCCGAATCGCACCCGCGCACCGCCCGTCGCCACGACCACCCGCCGCGGCGCGGCCACGGCGGCTATCGGTGACCGAAATCAAACGCCTGATCCGCGATCCGTACGCCATATATGCCCGGCATATCCTGCGATTGAGACAACTGGACCCGCTGGTTCAGGCGCCAGATGCCCTGCTACGCGGTATCGTCATCCACGAGGTGATGGAACAATTCGTGCGTGACAGCGTTCTGGATCCGGCTTTATTGACCCGAGAAAATTTCCTGAAACGCGCCAAAGCTCTGCTGGACGACCACGTTGCGTGGCCAACTGCCCGAAAGCTGTGGCTGGCGCGGCTAGAGCGGATTACCGATAGCTTTCTGTCCGCCGAGATTCAGCGCCGCGCCGATGGCGGGCCTGTGGCTTTTGAGGTTGGGATGCGCCTGACGTTGACGCCGCTGGACTTCACCATTGCCGGACGTGCCGACCGAATCGATCGAAGCGGGCAGGGGGCCTTGCGTATCATCGACTACAAGACGGGCACTCCGCCGACGGAAAGTCAGCAAGCCAAATTCGACAAACAACTGCTGATCGAAGCTGCAATGGCCGAGCAGGGCGGTATCGAAGGATTCGATCCGCTTCCCGTTGCACAGGCGATCTTCATTGGCATGGGCGGCACCTATAAAGAAGTGCCCGCACCGCTGCAGAAAGAGCCGACCAACAAGGTGCTGGCCGAACTGAAAGAGCTCATTTCAGCCTATTTAGTGCCTGATCAGGGGTTCTCTTCACGCAGGATACTGCACAAGGACACAGATATAGGGGACTATGATCACCTCGCCCGGTTCGGCGAGTGGGATCGTTCGGCGGAAACCGAACCGGAGGACCTGACATGACCCCCCGCAATGATGCCACCGAACGGCAGGTTCAGGCCGCGCGCCCGGACACCTCAACCTGGCTGGCGGCCAATGCGGGCTCGGGCAAGACGCGGGTGCTGACCGACCGGGTGGCGCGGTTGTTGCTGGATGGGGTGCAGCCGCAGCATATCCTGTGCCTGACCTATACCAAGGCCGCGGCCAGCGAGATGCAGAACCGGCTGTTCAAACGTCTTGGCAAATGGGCAATGTTGGGCGACGGCGACCTTCAGGCTGAGTTGGTCGAACTTGGCGTACCAGGCCTGATCGATCCCGACCGGTTGGCGCAAGCACGGACACTGTTTGCCCGCGCCATCGAGACACCCGGTGGCCTGAAAATCCAAACGATCCACTCCTTCTGTGCTTCGCTGCTGCGACGGTTCCCGCTTGAGGCGGGGGTCAGCCCTCAGTTCTCCGAAATGGAAGACCGGGCTGCGGCGTTGCTGCGCGAAGAGATCATTGAAAGTTTTGCCGACGGCCCTCAGGCCGAATTGATCGAAGACGTTGCCCGCTTTGTCACCGATACCGGTTTTGACAAACTGACTGCCGCTGTTGCGCAGAAACGAAATCAGTTTGAACATGTGCTGCAATGGCCGGACATTCTGCAACGGTTTGATCTGCCCGAAGGTTTTGATGAACAGGTCCTGCTGCGTAACGTGTTTCTGGGCGGTGAGGTCGAACTGATCCAGTCCATTTTACCCGCGCTTTCGGAAAGCGGAGGGAACAATGCCAAGGCCGCCGACAAGCTTGTCGGCTTTACCGACGCCCGGCTCAGCAAACTGACGATACTTGAAAACGTCCTATTGACGGGTAAGGGTGCGAAAGAGCCCTTTGCCGCAAAACTCAACAGCTTTCCAACCAAGGCGCTGCGTGAAGGGGTGCTGGCAGATCGGATGCCCCAGCTCGAGGCCCTGATGCTGCGGGTCGAAGCCGCGCGGGAACAACGACTGGCGCTGGTTGCGGCCCAGAAAACCCATGTATTACATCGCTTTGCCGCGGCCTTCCTTCCGGAATACGAGCGGTGCAAGCAGGTGAGGGGTTGGCTGGATTTTGATGACCTGATCCTGCGCGCACGTCAGGTGCTGAACGACCCAGCGGTGGCGGAATGGGTGCTGTACCGGCTCGACGGTGGCATCGATCACATTCTGGTGGACGAAGCGCAGGACACCAGCCCAGATCAGTGGGACGTGATCGAAAAGCTGGCACAAGAATTCACCAGCGGGGAAGGGGCCCGATCCGGGGTTGAGCGCACGATCTTTGTGGTCGGCGACAAGAAACAGTCAATCTATTCCTTCCAAGGTGCCGACCCGCAAGCCTTTGACCAGATGCAGGCCGAATTTGGACGAAAACTCCGAGAATCAGGCTCTAAACTGTGGGATTCAACGCTGGAATATTCGTTCCGCTCGTCCAGCGCGATCCTTGGGCTGGTCGATATACTGTTCGAAAACCATGTAGAGGCCGGGTTCCACAAGGATGCCTTGCACCGGGCATTCAAGGCCGATCTTCCTGGGCGCGTCGACCTATGGCCGGTGATCGAGAAGGTTGAAGACGAGGATGACAGCGATTGGACCGATCCCGTTGATCGACCTGGCGCACGGCATCACACCGTCATTCTGGCAGAACAGGTTGCCCGGTCGATCAAGGATATGATCAGGGATGGCGCCACCATTCCCGATGATGGCGATGCGTCGGGGACATTTGTCCGGCGCAAAGTGCTGCCCCGCGACTTTCTGATCCTTGTCCAACGCCGCTCGGACCTGTTTGCCGAGATCATTCGCGCCTGCAAAAGCGAGGGCCTGCCCATCGCGGGGGCAGATCGCCTGAAGGTGGGCGCGGAATTGGCGGTCAAGGATCTGGCTGCTTTGCTTAGCTTTCTGGCCACACCCGAAGACAGCTTGTCACTGGCGACAGTCCTGAAATCCCCACTGTTTGGCTGGACGGAACAACAGTTGTTCGATCTGGCTCATCGCAGGGAGGAAACTTATCTATGGGCAGCGTTGCGCAATCGTGCCGAGGAGTTCCCGGTAACGCTTGCGATTCTGAACGACCTACGCGGTCAAACCGACTTTCTGCGTCCTTATGATCTGATCGAACGTATCCTGACGCGCCATGACGGGCGACGCAAACTGCTGGGCCGGCTTGGGGCCGAGGCTGAGGATGGTATCAACGCGTTGCTGTCGCAGGCGCTGGCCTATGAACGGACAGATATCCCAAGCCTCACCGGTTTTCTGGTCTGGATGCAAACCGACGATCTGGAGATCAAGCGCCAGATGAGCGGAGTCGGCAATATGATCAGGGTGATGACCGTTCATGGCTCGAAGGGATTGGAATCACCGATCGTAATCCTGCCGGACACTGGTAAACGACAGCCACCACGAGATGCCGAGATCATGATGGCGGGCGATACTCCGTTGTGGAAAGTACCTTCTGATGCCTCACCTGCATTAATCGCAGCTGCGCGCCAAGAAGCCAGAACGCGCGAGGAGAATGAGCGGCTGAGGCTACTCTATGTGGCTCTAACACGGGCAGAAAAGTGGCTAATAGTGGCGGCCGCCGGGGATGTAGGCAAGGATGGCAACAGTTGGTATCAGATGGTTGAGGCTGCGATGGTGCGGGCAGGGGCTACTCATGTACCCGGCACCCAGAACCTTCGACTAGCGCATGGAGATTGGGAGGCTTTGCCCGCTGTTGAACAGGGCAGCATCCCGCACAACGAACAGCATTTGCCTGTATTTTTTGACCACCCCGCGCCAAATGCACCCGCGCCAGCCGAAACGCTCAGCCCCTCTGATCTTGGGGGTGCGAAGGCCTTGCCCGGAGATGCGGGGCAGGATGAAGAGGCGGCGAAACGACGCGGATCGCAGCTGCACCTGTTGCTCGAACATCTTCCTGCTGCCGCACAGGATCAATGGCCGCAGCTTTGCGCACGGCTTCTGGCCGATATGCAAGATGTTGAGCGGCAAGATCTGCTGACTGAGGCCACTTCGGTGCTGACGGCCGAATATCTGAAACCGGTCTTTGGCTCGGATGCGCTGACCGAGGTTTCGGTCTCTGCCGATCTGAACGGCACACGAATGCATGGGGTCATCGACCGGCTGATTATAACGGATACAGAGGTGCATGTGATTGATTTCAAATCCAATGCGACTGTTCCGACCGGGCCAGAATCCTGTCCCGAAGGGCTGTTGCGCCAGATGGCGGCCTACGCCCATGCCCTGTCGCAAATCTATCCCAATCACAGTATCCGCACCGCTATCTTGTGGACGCGAACCGCGCACCTGATGTGGTTGCCACACGATATGGTGACGGACGCTCTGACACCGAACCCTATATCTTGACCTTGCCCGGTGCCGCACCTAGGTTCTGAGCCCAAGCATTCCCAGTCAGGAGACAGACATGTCGACCGTAGCCGTTACCGACGACACCTTTGACGCCGAAGTCAAGAATTCCGATATCCCCGTCGTGGTGGATTTCTGGGCCGAGTGGTGCGGCCCCTGTAAGCAGATCGGCCCCGCCCTGGAAGAGCTGGCCAGCGAATATGGTGGCAAGGTGAAGATTGCCAAGGTCGATGTCGACAGCAACCCAAACTCAGCCGCGGCCATGGGCGTGCGCGGGATTCCGGCGCTGTTCATTTTCAAAGACGGTCAGGTGGTTTCGAACCGCGCTGGCGCGGCCCCGAAGGCGGCCCTGCAAAGCTGGATCGACGAGTCGATCTGACCTTCGCTAGTGTCCGAACGCAAAAAGGCGCCCCGCATTAGGCGCCTTTTTTTGTGAAAGCCACTGCGTGACAAGAGTTTAGACTCACTTGATGGTCCATCTCACCGATACTCCCGCGCCGTCTTTGTGGGTAAATGTAACGGTGTCGTCTGCGATTGAAACCACCTGACAGTCATGGGGCATCACTTCACCGACGATCACGATTCTCCGACAGTAATACCTGTCTTTCCACTCCCACGTGCCGCTGATACTGCCACCTTTCGGGCCTTTGCCCTCAACCGTGCCGTCCTTGTGAATTGTCACCCAGGTTTCGCCCTGAACCAGCTTCTTATCAACGATCAGGTTCATAAATTTCGCTTTGTTTTCTATGACTTCAGCGGATACGCCTGGCGCCAGAAGTCCAAACAACAACAATGATGACATGAGCCGAAAATACGTCATGGAATCAAACCTTTCATAGATCGTGTGCTTAAACAGACAGAATTCTAGTCGATAGCTGCGGTACACACCAAACATTCGGGTTTCGTGGTTTGGCCGGATGCAGTTCACTGTACTGGTTCTTTCAATTCGCAAGAACTCGTGCAGATTGTCGGGTCATCAGGAATAAGGAGGCGACATGCCCAAAACTCGGGTATTGGTGGAATTCGGTATGGGTACGTCGCTTCGGCGCGAAGACTATACCGAAGCAGCGCTGCGCGCGCTCAAGGATGCGCTCTGGCATAACTCGGTCAATATGGCGGAATTGTTCGGATTCCCGAAAGAGGCCATGATCATCGACGCGGAAATCGGAGTACAGCAACCGGACCGGGTGGATTCGCAGGCGTTGAAGGCCATTTTCCCCTACGGCCAGCCCAACATCACGGTCACACATGGTGGCTTGGATATCGACAAACCCCATTCTGAAGGTCGCACGGTGATCGCCAACGCCGCGATCGTTGTCTCATTTGATATGGAGCCCGCCCGATGACGGAAAAACGCATCATTCTGGAGATGGGGACCGGCAACGACCTGTATGGTCAGGACTATACCAAGGCCGCGCGCCGCGCTGTTCAAGACGCGCTGCACCACTCGTCCATCACGCTGTTTTCCAAACTGGGCATCAGTCATGAGGAGATGCGCGTTGAGGTCACGATTGGCGTTCAACAGCCTGAGAAGGTTGATTGTGATCTTGTCGCCTCGGATCTGCCGCGGGGCCGCGCCTCGGTTCGGGCGGTCAAAGGGGGACTGGATGTCGAGGATGCCGAGGCGGGTACCCGGCATGTCGTAGCCACTGCTGCAGTTGAGGCTTATCTGCCTGATCTCGCAGGTAAATTCGTCGAAAGCTGAAAAAGAAAAAGCCGCTCAATCGAGCGGCTCATCTTATAAGTGTTCAAATCCTGGATCAGAACTTGGAGATATCAGCGCGGGTCAGCCCGACGTCTTCCAGCTGCTCGTCGCTCAGTTGCGACAGTTCGTTGCGTGTCTGATATGATTTGTACCATTCGACAACGTTTTCGAATGCATGAGAGAATGCGTCCACTGCGTGCAGGATGGTGACTGCTCCGCGCGGCGCATGGGTTTTTGCGATTGCGTTTGCCATGTGCTTAGTCCTTTTAACAGAAACAGCCGACCCGTTGTCGGTTGTAAGCCTCATGTAACTCCGGCGGCTGAGTCTCACAAATGCTGACTCAACAGCCCCGGTTTGCGTTTACTGCATATCTTTTGGGCAGTTTTAGAACCGGTTGCGCAGAACCCGTGCCCGGCCCATATATGGCAGCACGGATAACGGAGGCATTCATGGCAGACAGCGATTTTCCCGGATGGCACGGCACCACTATTATTGGCGTCAAGAAGGGCGGGCAGGTTGTCATCGCCGGGGACGGGCAGGTCAGCCTGGGCCAAACCGTGATCAAGGGCACTGCGCGAAAGGTGCGTCGCCTGACACCGGGCGGGTTCGAAGTGGTCGCCGGATTCGCCGGATCTACGGCGGATGCGTTCACGCTGCTGGAACGTCTGGAAGCCAAGCTTGAGGCGACGCCCGGCCAACTGGCGCGTGCTTCGGTCGAGCTGGCCAAGGACTGGCGCACCGACAAGTATCTGCAGAAGCTCGAGGCGATGCTGATTGTGACCGACGGCAAGGATCTGCTCGTGATCACTGGGGCAGGGGACGTGCTTGAGCCGGAACACAACGTCGCTGCAATCGGGTCGGGCGGCAACTTTGCCCTGGCGGCGGCCCGTGCGATGATGGATAGCGACAAACCAGCCGAAGATGTGGCGCGTGAAGCTATGGCAATTGCTGCGGATATCTGCGTCTATACCAACGGCAATCTGACGGTTGAGACGATCGGGTCATGAGTGCGGTTCTGGCAGCGATATTTGGTGGGCTGATTGGCGGTATTGTTGGGCCGATTGTGCTTGAGGAATATCGGAACCGGAAGCACGCCAAGACATGGAAAGAGCCTCGCAAGAAGCTGCTTGAGTCCATGTTGAGGGATACCAAATACAAGTTCAAAACTCTGGAACGGCTCAGCAGAACAATTGGCTGTACCGAAGATCAGACACGCTCGCTATTGATCGAGCTGGAAGCCAGAGGCGCTGTTTCAAAGAAGACCAAAAAGGAAATTTGGGCACTGATAGAGCGCGCGCCATTACAGGAAAGCCAGCGCAAACTTGACGAAGAAGAAATCGAGGAAGAGCAGGAGTAGGCGACCCTTTCCGCTCTATCGGCTGTTCTTTACGCCAATAGCGCTTTGATCTCTTTCCCCTTCCACCTCAGATGCATCCCGATCAGGCCCATCAGGGCAGTGACGATGACGATGTAGTAGGGGACGCGGATGTCGATGCTCATCAATCCGCCTCCGATCAGGGACATGATACCGCCTGCTAGGCAGAACACGGCTGTGGTCACGCCCATGACCCAGCCCTGATCCGTTTCGGCAACGCTGGATGAGAACAGGCCTAGCAGCGTCGGGTAAGAAACGCCGAAGAAGAAGTAGAAGAAAAAGACCGGAATATAGCTCAGTACCCCGCTGGGGCTGAATGCGAAGGCAAAGCCACAGATCACCATGGTGACCAACGAGGTGTAGATGATCTGGTGCTTGCTGAACCTCTCTTGCGCTGGTTTCACAAGGAAGGTGCTGGAAAAGGCCAGCGCAACGCCAATGACCACCATCGCCATGCTGCCCCCTATTACGCCATAACCCCACGCGCTGGTCAGGAAGTTGTCGACGAATACATAGAAAGTAACGTTGGCGACCATGAACAGGGCATAAACTGGCATGATTTTCAAAACCAACGGGTGTTCGCGCACAGCTAGGAGGCTGTCGGTTATGTCGCGGGGGCGGAAGACGAAGGGTTCGCGCTCGGTTCTGGTATCCTTGAAGAACGCGGTCACAAGAAAGATTGCAATCAGGACCAGCACAAACGCCCCGTAGAAAGGCGTTTTCAATGTCGCCGCGCTGCCCAATAAGGCTGCATCGGACAGAACCGCGCCTATGATCGGTCCTCCGACCAAGCCAAAGCTGACACCGGTCACAATATAACCCATGTTGCGGTCGCGGTCGGCAGCGTCGGTGCTGCCATCGATCATCGCCGCTTGTGCGATGGGCTGATTTCCAGCCGTAAACCCGGTGATCGAACGACCAATGATTAGCAATAGCAGGCTGTTGAGATAAAGCGCTGCGATGGTCAGGGCGTAACCGACCAACGCCCCGGTCAAACAGACCAAAAGGGCATTCTTGCGCCCGATGGAGTCTGAAACTTTCGAGACATAGACCACCCCCAGAAACCAAGACAGGAAGAAGCAGCCGATCACCAGACCATAATAAAAGTGCCTTGTGCCCATGGCCGTGCTTTCCGGCAAGAAGCCGGACTTCGTTTCCATGATCAGGGAGTTGATGATGGGAAACACCAGCCCTTGTCCGATCAGGTCAACAAAGACCACAAACAGCAGGGTGATCTTGGCAATCTTGGTCATGAAAACGCCCCCAGTTCCAATATCTTGGGGCGAGTGTAACAGACAGTTGCCCTGTCACCTAACGGCGTGTCAGAGGCCGGAAAGCCCGACCCCTGAAGGGTGTGATTACTTCAACGAAGCAACGCCCAGCGGGACGCCGGCAACCTCGCACCAAATGTAAACTTCGTTGTAGCCCGAGACATCCATGGTTGGCGGTACGGCATAGGATTGCTTGCCGGTCAGGTGCAGCAGCGCGCCCAGTTTGCTGTCTGGGGCGTATGTGCCGTCCTTACCAAATGCGACACGCGGGTCGGGGCCGTTGTCCAGCGAAAAGTCGTCGCCCAGTTCAACGATGTAACGCTCGCCATCTTTGACCAGTTTTACCGAACCGGTAGTGACGTGGTTCGAGCGGCCTTCAAATGTGCCTTTCTTTTTTGCGCCACCGGCCAGGGCAGCGGTGGTGCCGACCAGAGACAGGGCCGCGCCGGTAGCTGCAGCTTTCACAAAAAGCGAACGACGAGTCATCATGATGAGGTATCTCCCTAATGTCATACGGACGCAGAGTCCGTCGCGAAAGGTTATGCCGCAGACGCTGTGCATCTGGCGATTCACTTCACCACGAAATTCCGTGTGCTGCCCGTGAGTTGCCGTGATCTTCTCGTGATCGGCTTGTGTTTTCGCGCCGTATGATTAGGTTCCGCTGCGAAACACACGGATAGAACACATATGACCGACCTGACCCCGCGCGAGATTGTCTCGGAACTGGACCGCTTTATTATCGGGCAGAAAGACGCGAAACGCGCCGTCGCCGTGGCGCTACGCAACCGCTGGCGGCGCAAGCAGTTGCCAGATGACATCCGCGATGAGGTCTATCCAAAAAACATTCTGATGATCGGACCCACCGGCGTTGGCAAGACCGAGATCAGCCGCCGTCTGGCCAAACTGGCCCGCGCACCCTTCATCAAAGTTGAAGCCACCAAATTCACCGAGGTCGGCTATGTCGGTCGGGACGTTGAACAGATCGTGCGTGATCTGGCTGACGCCGCAATCCTGCAAACCCGCGAGTATATGCGCGAGGATGTCAAAGCCCGCGCCCATCAGGCCGCCGAGGATCGCGTGATCGAGGCGATTGCTGGAACCGACGCCCGCGAAGCGACGCGGGAGATGTTCCGTAAGAAGCTGAAAGCGGGTGAGCTGGACGATACCGAAATCGAGTTGGAACTGTCAGATACCACGAACCCGATGCCGATGTTCGATATACCGGGCCAGCCGGGTGGTCAGATGGGGATGATGAATCTGGGTGATATCTTCGGCAAGGCCTTCGGTGGAAGGACCGTCAAGAAACGCATGACTGTCGCTGAAAGCTATGAGGCCTTAATTGGGGAAGAGGCCGACAAGTTGCTGGATGATGAAACTGTCAACCGTGTGGCTTTGGAATCGGTCGAACAGAACGGCATCGTGTTTCTGGATGAAATCGACAAAGTCTGCGCCCGATCCGATGCGCGCGGGGGCGATGTCAGCCGGGAAGGGGTTCAGCGCGACTTGCTGCCTCTGATCGAGGGCACCACTGTCAGCACCAAACATGGCCCTGTGAAAACCGACCATATCCTTTTCATCGCATCCGGTGCGTTTCACATCGCCAAGCCCTCGGACCTGCTGCCAGAACTTCAGGGCCGTTTGCCGATACGCGTGGAGCTGCGCGCCCTGACAGAAGAGGATTTCGTACGTATCCTGACCGAGACCGACAACGCTCTGACCCTGCAGTATACTGCCCTGATGGGCACTGAAGAGGTCACGGTCAGTTTCACCGAAGACGGGATCGCAGCCTTGGCCCGGATTGCTGCGGATGTGAACCAAAGCATCGAGAATATCGGTGCGCGGCGGCTTTACACGGTGATGGAGCGCGTGTTCGAAGAGCTTTCGTTCACCGCACCGGATCAGGCAGGGGCTGAGATCACCGTCGATGCAGGTTTCGTGAACGACAATCTTGGCGAACTGACAAAATCCACAGACCTCAGCCGTTACGTTTTGTAACAGGTGCCAGCCGGATTTTGCCAATGAGTCGTTCCCTCAGGCTGGACGCGGGGCGGGAATACGGTAGCGTAGCCCTGTAACTTCACAGGGGCAGAGCGTGCTGCGCTATTTCATCATCATTGTGACGCTGTCTGTGCTGACCGCCTGTGCGGATCGGTCTATCACAGAGATCACACCCGAAGCCCTTAAGGTCGGCACCCCCGCCACGGTCTTTGCCGCCACTACCCGTGCGCGCGAGCCGGATGGCAGCTACGGAGCTAACCGTGCCGTGGCATTGCGTTACCTTGAGATGACCGTCTCGATTCCGCCGTCGCACACGCCGGGTGAACTCAAGTTCTCATACGCGAACCCGAATCCGAACAAACAGTTTGTCGTGGCCGATGTTACCGAGTTCTCGGGTCCGCAGGATCTGAAGTCCCGTCTGCGTGGCGTGGATGACGTGGTCATCTTTGTTCACGGGTATAACGCCACGCAGACCGAGACCGCATTTCGGGCCGCTCAGCTGAGCCATGATATCGGTATCCCCGGAACTATTCTGATTTATTCCTGGCCCAGTAAGGCACGCGGCACCGGTTACGCCTATGATCTGGACAGTATGCTGTTTGCCCGAGACGGGCTGGAACAGACCATTAGATTGCTCAAATCAATGGGCGTAAAGCGGGTCGTCCTGATAGCGCATTCGATGGGCAGCGCACTATCGATGGAGATGATGCGGCAAGCCGAACTGCGCGAGCCGGGATGGGCAAGCCGCAATCTTGAGGGGGTCATCCTGATCTCACCTGATCTGGATGTGGATCTGTTCCGATCCCAGATGAACAGCATCAAGAGCCCGCCCGACCCGTTTGTGGTGATGGTGTCCCAGAAGGACAAGATTCTGAACCTGTCGGCTCGGCTGCGCGGCACCGCGGACAGTCAGAGGTTGGGTAATATCAGTTCGGTCGACGCATTGGCCGAATATCCGATCAGCGTGATCGACACGACTGCATTCAACAGCGATGCGGGATCATCTCATTTCGTGGCGGCGACGTCTCCGGCGCTGCTGGCCATTCTCAGTTCGGTCCGCCGGGTCAGCAACACCTTTGGCCCCGACCGGCCTGGCATCGATGTCCTTGTCCCACCCAGCGAGCGCAGCGCAGATGGAGCGACCGAGATTGTGCTGACCGAGACCGGACAGGCGCAGGTCAGCGCGCCCTGATCAGGCACGCATTCGATGATCGGGGTCCAGCGATGGGATCGCATCCAGCAACCGCTTGGTATAGTCTTGCTTGGGAGCGGCAAACAGTTCGCGCGTTGGGGCGCTTTCGACGATCTTGCCGTGATACATCACAACCACAAAATCGCAGGTATGGGCCACAACCGACAGATCGTGGCTGATGAACATGAAGGTCAGGCCCATATCTCGCTGAAGGGATTTCAGCAGGTTCAGGATATCCGCCTGAATCGACACGTCCAGCGCCGCCACGCATTCATCGGCAACTACAAATCGCGGGTTGCAGGCCAGCGCCCGCGCAATCGAAATCCGCTGACGCTGACCGCCCGAAAACGCGTGCGGATAGCGTCGCAGATGTTCAAGGTTCAACCGGCATTTGCCCGCAATCTCGCGAACCCGCGCATCGGTTTCCTCGCGCGATGCGGTCAGGCCCATCACCTCCAGCGGTTCGGCTATGATATCACGCACGGTCATCCGAGGACTAAGCGCCGCGTAAGGGTCCTGAAAAATCAACTGAGCCCGACGGCGATAGGACTTGAGATCGGTTGCTGACATTTTGGTCAGATCGAACTGCTCTTCACCATCATCATAGCTTGCGCCACCGCTGGTGATTGGAACCGCATTCAGCAATGCGCGGCCAAGTGTTGTCTTGCCCGAGCCGGACTCGCCGACCACCCCAACAAAAGCCCCTCGCGGGATTTCGATCGAGACGTTGTCGACCGCCTTCAGCGTGCGCTTATTAAACAACCCGCCACCAAGGGGAAATTCGACCGACAGGTTTTCGGTTTTGATCAGTGCATTTGTCATGGCTGGCCTGGCACGTCTTCGGGGAAAATGGCTGCGAAATGGCCGGGGCTGACCTCGGTCAAGGGTGGGCGTTCCGTTTCATATCGCGATCCGGGTTTGAGTTCCGGGTTGCGTGGATGGAACACGCAGCCTGATGGCCGCTCCAGAGGTGAGGGGATATCGCCAGGGATCGGGGTTAGCGGTGCGTCCAGATCATCGAGTTTGGGTAACGCGTTCAGCAGGCCACGCGTATAGGCATGTGCCGGATGGCGGATCACCTCACGCACAGGTCCGCTTTCCATGATCCGACCCAGGTACATCACCGCAACCCGGTCGGCGGTTTGGGCGACGACGCTTAGGTCATGGGTGATGAAAACGATGCCCATGCCGAACTCGGCCACCAGATCCTTCATCAGATCCAAAACCTGAGCCTGAATGGTCACGTCCAGCGCCGTTGTCGGCTCATCCGCGATCAGCAGTTTGGGCTTGGTCGAAAGCGCCATGGCGATCATCGCCCGCTGACGCATCCCGCCCGACAATTCGAAAGCGTATTGGTTGAACCGGGCCGCCGGTTCAAGGATACCCACCCGGTCCAGCATTTCGATCGATAGTTCTTTGGCCTGCTTTTTGCTGAGGTCCGTGTGGATCAGCAACTGTTCAACCATCTGCTTGCCGATAGTGATCGCGGGGGCAAAGCTGGCCATCGGCTCTTGGAAGATCATACTGATCGCCCCGCCGCGCACAATCTCCATGTCCTTGGGCCGCTTCAGCGCCATGATATCAACCGGGCCGCTGTCGAGATGCAGATCGATCCGGCTTTCCGGCGCATAGATCGCGTTGGGTGGATTTAGTTTCATCAGTGACTTTGCCGTCACTGATTTTCCCGATCCACTTTCGCCGACCAGCCCGAGCACCTCGCCTGGGACGAGTGAAAACGAAACATCCTCGACCGCCGTGATCAACCCTTCATCGGTTTTGAACTGAACGGACAGGTTTTCGACATCGATCAGGCTCATTTGCGGGTCTCCGAATAAGGATCAGCCGCATCGCGCAGGCCATCGCCAACGAACACGAAAGACATCACGAGAACGACAAAGAAGATGACCGGGATGAAATACCATTGGTAATTCAGCAGAACATCCGCCTTGGTCACATTCTGCAACATCACGCCAAGTGAGTTGACCGGATCTTTCAGCCCCAGCCCGATAAAGCTGAGCGCGGTTTCGCTGAGGACCATATAAGGGAACGAGATCACCAGATCGACGATGATGTAGCTGGTGAAGCTGGGCAGCAGGTGACGCCGGATGATGTGGCCCGGCGACGCGCCGCACAGTTTCGCCGCAAGCACGTATTCCTGATTGCGTTCCGTTAGCAGATGGGTACGCACCCGCCGCGCCAGCGTCGGCCAGCCGACCAGTCCCAATATGGCCGTTATCACGAAAAACCGTGTCTCGGCCGACCATTCCGGCGGGATAAAGGCCGCAATCGCCATGAACAGAGGTATGGCCGGAACCGTACGGATCGCATCGGTGATCATTTGGATCACACTGTCGACCATTCCACCGTAATATCCGGCCACCCCTCCGATCGCGAGCGCCAGCACGAACGAAATCATCACCCCAAGCGTTCCGACCTGTAGCGACGTCCAAACCGCATGCAGTGTACGGCTGAAGATATCCTTGCCGGCACTGTCGGTTCCGAATAGGTGAACATAGCCCTGATCGACACCAAACAGGTGGATGTTACCGGGAATGACTCCAAACAGCTTATATTTGTCGCCCCGAACGAAGAACTGGATATATCGGCGTTCATCCTCGTTCACTTTCTCGACCCAGCGGAAATTGGTCGCCAACGAGCGTTCGCGGGTTACCCCGTGCAGGAACGGGCGGATCGAGCAGCCATTCTTGTCGCAGAATTTTGGAATCTGCGGGGCTCCGTTCAGATAGTCTTTGTCACGCCCTGCGGCGGTCGGATCGTAAGGCGACAGGAACGGAGCAAAGATGCCCGACAGGATCAGGACGACCAGAACTGTGGCCGCAATCATCGCCGCGCGCTGTTTCTTGAATCGGGCCCAGATCAACTGACGCTGCGAGGCGGTGAAATAGGCTTCTTTTGCCTTTTGGTTGTCGATTGTCGCAGTCATCTGGTCACCTAAGGATACTTTTGCGCACGCGCGGATCGATCACCGCAAGCAGAATGTCGGTGAAGAAATTCAACGTTACGATTGATGCCGTCAGCAGAAAGATGATGGCCCCCGCAAGTTGCTGATCATTGGACCGCGCCAACGCTTCAAGCAAAAGCGCCCCGGCTTCGGTCAATGTCAGGATCAGCGCCACAATGGGCAGTTCGTTGAAGATCCGGTTCAGGTCAAAGCCAAGGCTGTTGACGATCGGCCCCAGCGCATGACGGGCCGGATAGCGCCATAACAGTCGGCGGCCATAAATGCCCCGCGCGGCAGCAGCGGTGACATACAGCTTCCCGATCTCATCCGACATCAACGCGCGCACGGTCTGCAGCGCAAAGGCTGTGGCCGACCAGCCCAGAATGAAGATCGGCAGCCAGGCGTGTTTCAGCAAATCGAGGAACTTGCCCCAAGACCAAGGCGCTTCTTTGTACTCGGGCGAGAACAGCCCGGTCAGAGTCTCGCCGAAATAAACGGTTGAAACCAGCATCACCATCAGGGCCAGCAGGAAGTTCGGCATCGCCAGACCCAGATAGCTGACGATCCGCAGCGAGTTGTTCAGTACCGCACTGCGCGAGGCGGCAGAAATGATGCCCACAGGGATTGCAATGGCATAAGCCAGCGTCAAAGCGCCAAGGCAGATCCACAGCGACAGCCAGAACTTGTCGCCCAGCAGCTGTGCAATATTCACCCGCAGGATGCAGCTTTCGCCGAAATCGCCACGAAACGCCCCTGACAACCAGGTGGCCCATCGGGTCAGGAATGGTTGATCCAACCCCAGTCGGGCGCGTTCTGCTGCAACGTCAGCAACGGTGATCGCGGACCCTTGGGTGTTTTTATACGCCAAATAGCGCTCGGCACAGTCACCGGGCACCAGTTCCATCAGTGAAAAAACAATCAGCGATACGATGACCAAAGTGACCAACGCCATAACCGCCCGGGTGGCGGCAAATCTGCAGAATTGCAACATATCTGTCCCCGCGGGATGCGCGAAGGCGGGCGCGGGCGCCCACCTTCTTATCTTCTCAACCTTATTCGCTCAGCCACCACTGTGCGGGGCGGTAAGGATAGGTCCGATAGAACTCGTAAGACTGCGTTTTGAACTCGGTAAAGTTCTGCAGGTTGTTCGAGTGATAGATCGGGGCAGGAGCATTCACGGTACCCAGGAACAGCAGCTCGCCGGTCATGATCTCGACCATCTTCTGCGCGGCGGATACTGACGCATCAGAGCCGGGTGCACTGGACTGATAGGTGTCCAATGCAGCCTTCAGATCCGCGACCCAAGCCGGCGGTTCAACACCGTTTTCACCGTTTGAGCTGATGTATTCAGCCCAGAGCATACCTGTACGTACGTCGAAATAGCCATCAAACGGAGGCACCCAGATCTCGCTGTCCCCGAGGATCGACCCGGCTGGCTGGCTCTTCAGCCATAGGCCCATATCCAGCGAGTTGGCCGTTTGTGCGGCGCGGAATTCGTCGGATGTCACCTCTTTGATCGCGGTGTTGACGCCAACGTCTTTCCAGTTCTGAGCAATCAGTTCCACCAGTTGCGCCGAAGCTGGCTGGGTCGAGAACTGCCAATCCAGAACAAACGGATCACCATTCGGCAAGTCGCGGAAGCCATCACCGTCCTTGTCGACAAGACCGACTTCGTCCAGCAGCGCATTGGCGCGCTCTGCGTCGAATTCGATCTCATGGTTCGACCATTTTTCGTCGATGAAATCGGGACGTGGCGAGAAGCCGATGTACTGTGTCGGCGTTCCCAGACCAAATGCGACAACCTCGTTCAGCTGGTTGCGATCCATCGCAACAGACATCGCAGTTCTGAACCGGATATCATTAAAGATCGCGCGCTTGGCCTCGTCTTCTGCGGTCACATTGAAGGTCAGAACCGGATAGCCGATCGAAGGCTTCACCTCGACCGTGTAGTTACCGTTCTCCTGACCTTCGAGCAGCACCGGAGCGGATGTCAGGTTAACACCTTGCGATTTGTAATCGACCTCGCCATTCAGCAACTTAAGGGTGCGAACTTCTTCGTCCGGAACGTAAGTTTCATCCATTTCCGAAATGTAGGGAAGCTGGTTACCCTGCGTATCGACCTGGAAGAAATAGGGGTTGGCCACGTAGTGACGACCCTCGGTGCTCTCCTTCACAAGGATATGGCTCTCCAGCGTCGGCATGGTGTCGGTGGGAAGACCCGCCAGTTTGTCACCGGCTGTCAGCATCGGAGATGGCGTATCCATCCAGTCCGAGTTGCCATAATAGGCCTTGATCAGCTCGTACCCGTTTTCATAACCAAGCGCCTGCGCGTTGGCGTCGGCGTTGTCATCCAGCGCCGGGTGGAACTTTTCAAAGAAATGCTTGGGCTGGTAGGGCTGCACATAGGTGAACGAGAATGTCTCGGTCAGGCCAGGCTTGGGCGCGGCAAGGGTAAAGCGGACGGTGGTGTCGTCCAGCGCTTCGACCTTCATCGGCTCACCGCCCGCCAGCGCATAATCCTTCGCTTCAGCGATGACATTGGTGTCCATCATCAGGTTATCGTACCAGAAGACGATATCCGCCGCCGTAAATGGCGCGCCATCCGACCACTTGTGGCCTTCACGCAGATTCACGGTCAGCACGGTGAAGTCATCGTTCCATTCCCAGGATTTCGCCACGTTGGGCACCAGGGTCTGCAGGTCGTCGGAATAGCGGAACAGGTTGACGTGACGCACCGAAAGGAAGTCCGAGGTGCCGCTTTCTGTGGCGTTGGAGAGCGCGTCCAGAACACCGCCATACTGACCTATCGAGTCATAGGGTACGATGACCAACGGGTCAGCCGGCAGACGATCTGCCACGGCCGCAAGATCGCCATTGCCACGGATCATGCCGTTCAGATCCCCAATAGCCGGGTTTTCTGCAAAGCTGAGCGTACAGTTTGCAGCTGATTGAAACTCGGACAGATCAAACTGCTGAGGATAAGCACCGGCTGCGACGCCCTGCATATCCGCGACGGTTGCAGCAGGACAATTGGCCCAGGCCGCGCCCCCGATTGTGGCAAAGGCCACACCAGACATAAGAAGCTTTTTCATGTTTTCTCCCTAGGTTTTGTTTATTTCGTTTTGCGTTTCCGAGAGCCCGATTTTCCCGCTTTGCTTTCGGAGGTTTCTTTGTTCTTTTTTTGCTTCCGGGGCTCTGTTTCATCTGGCCCGGATTTGACATCGTATTGCGATGCAATGTGCACTTGGACCCCAGCTTGCTTGAGAACGGGTGCAAACGCATCAGGTGGCGCGATATCGGTCACCAGATCCGTCACCTTGTCGAACGGGCAAGACACGTTGGCTGCCTTTGCACCGAATTTGGTGTGGTCCGCTGCAACGATCATGCGATGCGTGTTCCCTTGCAGCGCACGGGTCAGATCCGCCTCTAGCGGGTTCGAAGCCAATACGCCTCCAACCAGCGACAGTGCATCCGCGCCGCAGATCACCGCGTCATAGCTGTACTGACACGCGAGTTCTTCAGCCGCACGGCCAAAACTGCCTCGCTCGGACCGGATTACTTCGCCCCCTGCCAGAACGGCGCGCGTGCCATTGTGATCGGCCAGGGATGCGACAACTGACAAAGAGTTGCTAACGACGGTCAAACCCCGCAGCTCACGTAGTTGCTCGGCCACATGAGTCATGGTCGAGCCAACGGTGATGAACAACACCATCTCGTCCTCAAGCAACCCGCAGACCCGCCTGGCGATGTTGGTTTTCTCGTCGGCATTATACTCCAACGCGCCCGAAAACATCGGTGTATCCTGCGCCCGAGACAGAAATGTGCCGCCATGCACACGCTCAACCTTGTTCGCGCGCGCCAGTGCCTTGACCAAACGACGCACAGTTTCCTCAGAGACGTCCATGATCTGGGCGATCTGAGTGTTGCGCGCTGACCCCCCCAGCCGCGCAAGGACATCCAGCAGCTCTCGGCCACGATGTGGGATGGTTACGCTATCATCATCCATTTTCAGACTCGGTCACATTTTCGCGCAAAAATCCACAATAAATGTAAATCTTTTGCGACAATTTTGGTTTTTTTGTCTTTTCCGGTCAACATGGCACAACAAACCTGCAGTTTCATGCGGCGTGACAGGTGGATTTCAGATCTCTCGCAAGAATCATTCAACTCATCCCAGCATGTGTTCATGACGACAATGCGATCAGCGTCACGCCAGCAGCCATCATCACGGCCGCCAGAAGGCGTCGCATGGGATTGCCCTCACCCAGGAACAGAAATCCGATTAGGGCCGCGAAGATCACTGAAGTTTCGCGTAAGGCTGACACGACGCCAAGCGGAGCGAAATTCTTGGCATAAAGCACTAGGCCGTAAGCCGTCATCGACACCATTCCGCCTGCAATCCCGATCACCCAGATGCGCAGAGGCAAATCAAGCACACGCGCGCCTCGCCGTAGCGCGACAAAGCCCACAACAAAGATATGCAGAACCGAATGCCAGGCCCAATAACTCAAGATGTTGCCTGACACCCGCACGCCCAGGCCATCCACAAGCGAGTAGATGGAAATAAAGCAGCCCGTTCCCAATGCGAAAACAAGCGATGCCCTACCGACCCCTTGCCTCAAAACCGACCAGCTGGACAGTTGAATGCCGGTGGCAATCACCGCGATCCCAATCCAGGCCTGCGTCGGCAGATGTTCGCCCGCAAATATCACGGCCCAAAGAGCGACCAGCGCAGGAACCACACCGCGCGCGATCGGGTACACCACACTGAGATCACCATGCCGGTAGGCCTGATTCAGCATGTAGAAATATCCGAAATGAACAACGGTCGAACCTGCCAGATATGGCAGGCTCTCGACATTCGGGAGCGGCAGAACCGCCACCATCAGCGCCCCCGGGATAACATGCCCCAGTGCAACCAGACCCAGCGTGACCGTTCGGTCAGCGGCCGTTTTTACAACCGTGTTCCAGATCGCATGCAGTAACGCGGCCGCAAGGATTATGAGAACGATTTCAGCGCTCACTGTCAGATCGCCGTATTAAACAGCTCAGTGATGTTTTGTTGGTTGAGTTGGATCGGATTCCCTCCGCATGAGGGGTCGATGATTGCGCCTTGGACCAGTTCGGGGATGGCGGCTTTGGTGACGCCGAGGTCGGAGAGATTG
>NZ_JBQFRF010000015.1:0-23450 GCF_056537265.1 Ruegeria sp. CG1
CACTTTTGTGCGGATCTTAACGAAAACAGGTGGGTCAATTTTATTCGCTCATAACCCACCTAAGTGGGTCAATTTTGCATGCCGATTCACATGTGTTGAAAACCGCTGAAATCAACCCAAAGCGGACGACGAAAAGATGGCAAATCTGCAAAGGTTTTTTGCGTTTTCCTAACAGCGGCTACTCAATTGCCTTGCGAAATGTCTCGGTCAGCCGTTTGTTCAATCCGTGATGAGGTTCGGCTGAAGAACCGTAGTGCAACTCCGCCAAGGCAGCGATGTCATTGAAAATGACCACGGAGCCGCCCTCTTCATTCGCATAAACCAGTAGTTTTTGGCAAAAGGCATCCAAACCAATTGCTGGAAAGCCCGCCATTGCCACGCCACCGGGTGCTGGTCCGCCGAACAGCAAGAGAACCGTATCCGGTAGCGCCACCCCTAGTTGGGAAGCTTCGGTCGCAAAATCGATTTCTCCAAACCAGACAGTATCGTCCTGCCCCATCACGGCTGTCCTGAGACGTTCGACTGCCTCTGGTACGCTGAGCTGAGATCGCAGTTCGATGATGCCATAGTTAGTATTCAATCCGTTGGTCGGCGCTGGTGCTGCATCTAAGTCCTTAAGAACTTCGAGCAACTTGCTCTGAAACGAATTCAACGCCTGGGTGTTGTTCAGATCATGCCGAACTTTGATAAACTGAGAGTCTGTGTAGACGATCTGCGGGCGACCATCCTGATCGAATGAAAGAACGCGAAACGGAAGGTCCAGACCTGCTCGTACGTTCTCTTCCAGTACAGGTGTGTTTATCTCCGGATCAGAGAAAATGAGTACACGAGACGCTGGCATTTCTACGCCTTCGGCTTTGGCCAGACGCGAATGATCTATCGATGCGATTGGAGTAGCTCCCGCTTCGGCAACGGCAGTCTCAATCCCTAAGAAGTTTTCGTCCACCGCAGTCTGGCCAGATGAAGATTGTGCAAAAGCGGATGTCGAAACTGACAGAGTTGCAATCATCGAGAAAACAAAGCCAAACCTCACCATTTTACTACTTCCTATTTCACCGTACTTTTTTAAGAGAAACCGCCGCCAGAGCTGCAAAAGCTATCTCGGCTGCAAGATAAAAGAGAAGTATCCCGTTCGGAACTCCATCGATAAGGATGCTTAGTATGCGTCCAACGGCCAGTCCTGACATAAACAAAAAAAGAACCCACAGCGCGGGGCGTTGTAATTCTGGTTTTGAAGCGGCTGCCAACCAAAACAAAGCGTTTGCCAGATAAAGACCCATAATCGCTCGGAAGACATGCGTCTGATTCGTTCCTTCTACCGGGAAGCCCAGCAAAACTGGGATCGAACTGCCTGGCATCAGACCATACGATAACGCAATTGGCACGAGACCAACGGCAGCAAGCAAAAGGACTAATCTAGCACTCATGGAGGCCTCCTTTTGGTAGAGGTTTTGCTTTTTTGCATAATTACCAATCGGTTTTTGGGGCATCCGATGATCCGAGCCGGATGCCCTCGCCACTGTCAGAAAAGCGTATTGAATGCCTCGCTTCTTCTACTGAGAGATGCCGCCTTCGGTTGATGTTTGTTCCTCAACATGGTCTTGATTGGCGACCGGCTTCCCGCGCGGAGGGAACTCCTCGAAGGTAGCGAGATGTGCCTGCACTAGACGGGCGGCTGGACCGAATGCCCACATTTTCTCGCCCATCCAGCGGACGTACATCCCGCTTTCATCCGCAGCTTTCTCATAAGGATCGCGGCGAAGGTTGAAAAGCAAGGGGGCGACCAACTCTTCCTTCGGGCCTGACCAGCCATGGTTTTGAACGACAAAGTGCGCTTTCCAATCGTTGTAGCGTACTGCTTGGAGGTCCGTACCCTGATAGTAGATCAGCTCGCGGCGATTGCTCTCTTTATCCTCACCTGTCAGGTAAGATAGTTGGTTGTAGCCATCGAGATGCACTTTATAGCCTTCATATCCCTCTAGGAGCTTTTCTCTTAGATCTGTCGGACCTCCAGCCGCTGCTACAAATGTTGGCATCCAGTCCATTCCGCTGAAGATGCCGTTCAAGACTTGACCTTCAGGAATTTTGCCCGGCCAGCGAATAATCGCAGGAACTCTAAAGCCACCTTCCCAGGTAGTACCCTTTTCCCCATGAAACGGTGTCGTACCACCATCAGGCCACGTCAGTGTTTCCGGGCCATTGTCGGCGGTGAACATCACTATGGTATTATCGGCAACTCCTAGATCCTCAAGGTGGCTGAGAACGTTACCAACGTTGTTGTCCAACTCCTTCATGACAACATCCTGAAGTCCGCGCCCATTGCCCAACATAGCTTCGTATTCGGGGCTGAGGTGGGTCCAGACGTGTGCACGGGCTGGAGCCATCCAGACAAAAAACGGAGTGTCCGACTCTACTGCACGAGAAATGAAGTCCTTCGTGTAAGATGTCACTTCGTCATCCAAAGTCTTTTGGCGCTCAGGAGGCGCAGGCCCGTCATCAATAATGCGCTGCTTCCCGACTTTTCCAAATCGCGGGTCGACTGTTTCGTCTACTTCCTCTGTTGCAAATGAATGAATGATGTTGCGAGGCGCAAATTGCGCGTTGAATTCTGGGTCGTCTGGCCAATCCGGATCAGACGTATATTCCATAGCATTCAAGTGATACAGCCAGCCCCAATACTCGTCGAAACCTTTTGTAGTCGGTAGGAACTCATTGAGATCGCCTAGGTGGTTTTTTCCGAACTGCCCCGTCGTATACCCCAACTTTTTCAGGAACATCGGAAGCGTTGGGTCATCTGGGTTTAAACCTATCGGATCTCCCGGCAGTCCAACCGTGTGCATACCAGTCCGTATTGGCAATTGTCCGGTCATGAAAGCTGATCGACCGGCAGTACAACTTGGCTCGGCATAATAATCTGTGAGACGAGCACCCTCAGAGGAGAGGCGATCCAAGTTCGGCGTCTCGATGCTTTTGACACCTCCGTGGTAAACGCCGACGCTCGCCCAACCCACGTCATCTGCCATGATGACAAGAATGTTGGGCGGGGTATGTTCGTCGGCCCAAGCTCCAGTGAAAGCAAAGCAGACGGCACCCGTTACTGAGATAAGCTTGTTCATTAAGACCTCCCGACTTGGTACTTCTTACCAACCATAGGAAAAACATCGGCTTAGAGGAACGGTCTGATTTGTTAACTTTTTGGGCTCAGCACCTTGGTGCAAGAAATTTCTTCGACCAAAAAGCCCGCCAAGCCGGAATTGCAAAGTCCTGGGTTGAATGTCCGGTTTGGGCTGGTTGCGGTCAACCATGCTCATCGTAGAGACTGGTGGTACATAGTTCCGCAGAGCAGTGCTGGGGAAATGCTTATCCGGGGCGCTTTGGTTCCTAGCAGGAGAGGCGCTTAGAAGAAGCACGCACTACTACAACTACAGTCGCCACAGACTTCTTATGTCAAATTTTGGTTAATGGCGGCAGGTAAGCTGTACTAGCGGTCTGGGTCTGTATCGAGCTTGCCCCAGAGATCATCAACCATATCTGAGAAGCCATCATTCGAGGCCTCCTTGGGCAGTAGACCAGCTCTTCGCCGGCGTTCGACCTCGGCCATTAGTTCTTCCTCTGTGGCTGATTCAACCACATCACATCGAAGAGTTTCAATCTCGCCCGCTGTCCACGACTCAAATTTGTCAGCGTAGAAGCCTAGGGAATACGGCTCGTCATCAGACATCTGCTTGATCACAGCATTCCAATCGTCATTCTGGTTCGATTCCTTTTCTATCCACTCGTCTGGTTCGCGAATGGACTCACGGATCAACGACAGCAGCTTTGCCTGAGCGCTTTTTTCACCAGCACCAGTCCCTGCAAGCCAAAGGTCTGCGATCTTGCGAACAAGCGACCAAACAGTTTGATTTCGTGGGTGGTCTTCGATTCTACCGCCAAGGCCTCGTTCTTCAACACCGAGCTGTTCAGATGCCCTCTCATTCATGCGGATATTGTAATCAGACACGTCAGCCAGATCTGAAGCGTTCTCAGCAATGGCTCGAGCGACCTCGTTTTCGCCGACATAGACAACCACCTTCAACATCCCGCTACCCCTTCCTTCGCCAGTTCATCACTCGGTCCAGGTAGCTGTAGTCCAGGTCTCGCATGATCCTTCGAACTCGCTCTGGGTCGACTTCGCGATCTTTTCCGGCAGTTTGGACGATGTGTCTGACGTAGATCGCCAACGCGACAATGATCACGGCGGATAAGATCAAGCTGATATGCTCCGCCCCCATCACTAAGTCTTCTTCCTTGGGTCTTCGATCCCGAGGTCGTCGAACACGTTGCCGCTACCATCAGTGATCTCGACATCATCGTCGTCAGTCACTAGATCCCAGGTGTTCTCTTTGACCCATTCATCCCGCCATTTGGGCGCATCGGCCGGACGCTGTGCAAAATCGGCGATTTGCTCGAAAATCATTTTGCGCAATGCAAGCCAGACCTCCGGACCCTCTTTGCGACGAGCTTGCAACTCTGCGATCAAGTCATCCAGAGGAACATCCTGTAACGGGCGCCCGAAGATCTCGTCTTCTGAAAAATCATCTGTCATCGCTCAACATCCTCGACACTGATCGTCAAGACTAAGATCTTGTTTGGTTTTACAGTGATCTCTTTTCCTTCAATCTCTCGAAGTTTGCCGTTCACCAAAGTCTCACAGATCACGAAAATTGGGATTTCCTCTTCTGTAGTCTCGTCACTCATCTGGTTTACCCTGCGGATCAGGCACCTTTCGCGACCGGATCTCATCCGAGGTAATCGGCTTGGTTAGTTTTGCTCGACCAGCCGCAATTTCAGCCTCCCGAAGCCTAAGCAAACGCAAGGTTTGTTCATCCAGCTCAACGTCGTCGTCATCACCCATCAGACTTCTCCCGAGTATAATAACAGTGAGAACAGAGCACTTGAGACCTGTCGGCTGTCCGAACGATGTCACCAACGTGGCCACACTCTTCACACGTCACGCCGCATCGAAACTTCATCCAGTCAGCGTACTCCTGAATGAGATCGTGGTATCGACTGAAACCGATGGAAATCTTGCCATCCTGGCCTTTCTTAATATTCGAGATCTGAATAGTTCCGGGGTCCAGTGCCCTGAACTCCTGACTGAAGGAAAGCTTGTGGAGTGCTTGCGAAATCACTACGAGCCAGCCCTTTCCGACCGCAGGAACAAGAGATGCGCAATCCGGGGAAACGAGGTCTGGATAGTTTTCCACAATGTCCAGCCTCAGGCTGTCGGGCCAGGATTCTTCGGCGCCCTCAAATCGCCGGCGCAGAGCATCATTGTAGCACCAGCTACAAAGCGTCGTCACAAACCCAAGGATGCTCTGGCGTTGGGCAGAATTAGAACAACCTTCACAGGTATGCTCAATCTGATCGACACGCCACTGGATCTCTTCACTCGTAGCCTGGTTGCAGCCCGGGCCCTCATAGACGCGCAAGCCTCCCCATTTCTGTTTGATCTGAACGATGGACGGGCGTTCATCACCAAACAGGTCGGGCTGCTCGTCGATCAACCTCTTCACTTTCTTAAGTGCAAGCGTAAGCTGCTCCGCCCACCCGGCACGATACTCACCAAGCTGCTTGAAGACGCTTCCATGAATATCATTCCAGTCGACAACACTGCTCATCACTGACCTCCGGGCCCGCGCCTCTTTGAGATCGTGTGAAACTTCCGCTATAGCAGTCATCATACGGTCGACCACTTCACGGCCATCACACTCGACATGCAGACCCTCGGTCGACCATGTGACGTCAGAGACGTGCGGAGCTGGGTAGTTGTGCGCCATCACCATACGCATCTCTTCGGCGTACCAGGCGTCAAATGAGCGGAGATCATCTGGAGCTCCATGGTCCTCGATCACACCTCGAACCTTTTCCCGGAATTCCTTCCAGCTCTTTTCGAAATCATCCATCAGTCACATTCTCCAGAACTTGGTCTTGTTGAGATGGAAGACCCCTCTCGAGACTTGGCAAAGGGCAATCGGCGGGACATGACCGGTGGCCAGCGAGCCCGTATTCATGAGCTTCCGGGCGTAGTCCTCATCATCGTCGCCTTCGATAATTTTATTGAAGATCACTTGTTGTTCGGCGGTCATCACCAGTCCTTCTTCACGCACGCGGGGCACCGATTACGGTCATCCGTTCGGTCGATCTGACCGAAATAGCCACAAACTGAGCAGGTCATTTGATCCCGAACAGGATTTTTCCGAACGCCAAAGAACCTCTTCCTTTCAGGGTGGCGCTTGCTCGCGACATCATGCGCGCACCAACAACACAGGGTCGTGTACCAGCCGTTCAGAAGTTGGGTCTCAGCAGCGTTTGAGCATCGCTCACAGGTACGATTTGCTCGTGCAATCGTGGTGGTGATCATCGACTGGATGTGTCGATCATCACACCTGTGGTAGATGCGGAGCTGTCCCAGCTTCTCCTTGATCTGGAGGACAAAGGGGTAGGTGGCACCCTTCAGATCGCAGTATTCCTTAACCTCTGTGAAGAGCTTTGTGGTCAAGCCGGACCAGCCTTCGGGTGTGCGTCCGAGGCTCTCCTCGACCGATTGCTTGATGTCGTCGAAATCAATTGCGTTCGTAACTTCGTCCGCCATGTCGGACACCTCCTGAGGATGGTAGGAGGCGTCGGAATCGAACCGACTCGTGCACTCTAATCTGGAGCAATTACAAGGATATAAGCCTCGCCCGCATACCAATGCTGCCTCCCACGGATTTCGCGTGGGTTATCGACCTCAGGCCGATATTCGATGGCAGTGGATGCGTTTGTTCGTCATGAAACGAAGCTGAACCAGTTCGTATGACCATGTCAAGACGGAGTGTGCTGCACTTCGAAATTCACCGCGTAGTTCCGGGAACCTTCTAGCTTAGCGTGTGCCAAAAAGAATGAAGCATCCTATTTTACGGGTCAGTACAGCGTCGAGTAGCTCTCAGACAGCGAAACGATTCGATCCCCTATGATCCGGACGCGAACTCAGAAACTCCGTCGATAGTTCGCTCTGAACCGACGCGCGTCTTTTGATCTGCGTCTGATGCGCTCTGTTCTGGAAAAATACAAAAGTCTTGATCTGACCAAACCTCAGCGGCAGCATTGACCTGTATCTTTCGAAAAATGGAGATCCCGGTTGCAAGACCTTGTAAGCCTCATTCCATTTAGCGTCTCGAGTCATTTGTGATGATACGTTCCTCACCTGAATTACTGGCGGTTTCGAGGCGTTGGTATGAAATACTCAGAACCAAGAAGAATACTGATGAGTTGCAGAATTTTCTGTCGAAAGCAGATGAACTAAGGTTCGTTGGAACTGGCGAAGGTGAGTTTTGGAGCGGGCGAGCAGTTCGCGGTGGGGTTAGCAGCTTTTTCGCGGAGATCCCGGCTCCCGTCGTTTTCGAAGAAGTTGAGGCGGAAGCCTTTGAAAACGGAGAAACGGGATGGTCGTCCTTCGTCCATAAGATTCAGTTTGTCGGCTTTGATGAAGCCGTCTTTTATCGCACTGTCCTAATTTTTGTCTTGGAGGGAGCGGCTTGGAAGATCATTAATCGCCACGCTTCAGTGCCAACGCCAAATATTGAGCTCGTGGGTAAAGAACAGCCGGCCATCCAAAAACTGGTCGATGCTGCGCGTGAAGAGGGACCCGAGCTGATCCAAACCGAAGGTTTAGCTTCGGTACTTTTCACTGATGTGGAGGGCAGTACAACTTTAGCGGAAGCGTTGGGTGATCAGCGTTGGTCGGTGCTGATCGAAAACCACTTCCAAGTCTTATCGGCGATCATTGAAAAGCATAATGGCCAGTTCGTTAAATCCCTTGGAGATGGAACGTTGTCAGTCTTTCCGTCTGCGAAAGAAGCGCTAACGGCCGCTATCAAGATTCAGAAGGCCATTGCATCGGCAACCGGGGAGCCATCTTTCGGTGTTCGGATTGGGATTCACACCGGTGATGTCGTGCAATCTCGTGGAGATTTTTTCGGTACTGTGGTCAACAAAGCGTCACGCATAACGACCGTTGGTGCGGAAGGCGAGATACTCGTTTCAGATGCGACTCGCGCCATGGTCGGAGGACGAACTGATTTTTCTTTTTCTGAAATAGAACCCAGACTCCTGAAAGGTCTACGCGGTCACCACGTCTTGTATCGGTTGGATTGGCAAGATTAAGTGTTGGGGGGGCCGTAACTCCGGTAAATCGCCTAGTCTCCTTGGGGAGCAGCACCGCAAGTTGTTTTGAGGTTCGCACCACAGCTCACATCGCCAGCAATTCCCGATGAATGGCGACCATTGCCCAAGTGTCGCGCGTACAATACGCAACGAGATCAGAATAGACCTTCTCGCGCGATGGATCATCCGGTTCGGTCAGTGTTACGTCCTTCCAAAGGCGAGACGCGCTCGCCCCCTCTTTGATGTCCAGATCATCGTATGAAAGTTCTGGCAAAAACGCTGGAAGAACAGCCTTGATAGAGGCGCTTCCCTTGAACGTGGGATCGTTGATCACTTCATCCGCAAACGGCTTCATCAGATCTACAACCCGTGCGTTTAGGCCTTCCAGGAACTCTGCATGCTCTGGATAAGTTTCCGCCATTTCCGCATTGCGCGATTTCTCGAACGGCGCATACCAAACCACTACAGAGCCAACGTCTCCCATGTCCTCACGTAGCCTTTCCAGTAAGGCTGGCATCGGGTTACTGGCGTCTCGGTGGAGATACTCCCTGTGCTCAATTTCTCCGCCAGGCTCATGCTGGATATGCAAGGAATACTGGAAAGCCACTTGCTGATAGGGACGCGTTCCGTCCCAGGGTGGCACCAAACTCTGAGACGTTTCGTAGTCAAAATAATAGACCGGATAGACAATCTCGCTCAGAAACCTGCTCAACTCCTGATGATCGATTGTGCGTGCACCGTTCGCCACTGCTCTCAAGTAGCGTTGTGTCGACTTGCCCAACACAGATGGATCAGTGATCTCGTCAATCTTTGTGATCCCATTTGCGATGAGTTCCGAGGCTTTTTCCGCGTTCATGAACGGAAGGCGGTGAATGCTGTCTTGCACGATTGGAGGGTCGAGCTTTTCGCGAATGTCCAGCCATTCACCGTAGGATTTAAGGCGCGCTCGTTCGGGGGATGGATCAGGCATCGTACCACTGGCAACGACGCTCAATGCCTGATCAATCCTAGTGCGTGTTTTTTCGAGCTGCTCAGTCACCGCATCCGTGATGTCAGTGATGCTGACAAGCTCTTGCGGATTGATTTCGCCATTTCTGAAGTAATCACGGTTCACATGTGCCACTTCGCAGCGCGAAATGGGGAACCCGGCTGCCTCAAGCACGACACGCTGGAATGCGAGATCAAAAGTGTGTTCGGGCTTTGCAGATGTCCCGCTCTTGATCTCTGTCAAAACGTACCCATCGCTACTGCGACTCACGATGTCGGAGATGCAAGTTATGGTTCCATCTTCATAGCGTCCCTGTGCCACGGCGTTCGCACCATCTCTCCAAGCATCCAGAGTGCGCGCGGGCAGAGCCTGGTATTCTGAAAAATCTGAAAAGCCGAGTTTTATGAGATCACCAAAAAGCTCCTCTGCATAAGGTTCAAACGCGTGCCCCTCGTCAAAGCGTGCTTGCAATGAGGGGTCAATTGGCGGCAACAGATGCCCGGCGTGTTTTTTGATCCATAGCCAGGCAGGGTGCCTGAGAAACATCATGTAATCTGATTTGGATAGCATCGTGTAACTTGCATCCCAGAATTGATGAAACCAGTGGAAGACCATCATGGTCAGCTATTGAGAGCAGCTTTTCTTTGGTGCAGTCGGCGTCACCACTCTACCAAAGCCTCATGTAAATCGTACGGATAGCTCGGTGTCCATCACGCCACCAAAACCAGCTGACCATTGTTCGCCCGGCGAAACTGGCCATGCGTCCGTCAATGTGCCAGTTGTGACTAGCTCGCCTCCTTGAAGCTGGTCGTCTTTGGAAAGCAGAGACACAAGATGAGCCAGGACTTTGATTGGGCCTCCAAGCGCGTTTTCACCCTTGCCGGCCTCGATAGCCTCGGTGCCCTTGAACAACGCTAGTGGCACTTCGGCCAAGCCGATCAAAACATCATGCGTCGCCGCGATTTTGTCGCCAAGAACAAGGCAGCCGTGCAGTCCTTGTGCTGCGATTGAATCTTCGACTGAGAATTTCCATTTGGGATAAATCGATTGAACAATTTCAAATCCCGGAGCGACCCACTCCACGCAACCTGCCAACTGTTCATTGTTCATTTCAGCCGTCGGCGCATCGCCGAGGCCAAGTACGATTTCTGGCTCGATTCTCGGTTCTGAATACCTTGCCAAGTTTACCGGCTGATCAGTCGAAAACAGCCCATCTGAGTGGACCTCTCCCCAAATGGGTTGATCCACACCATAAACAGGCCAAATCGTGCGGTTCGTGAAGCCGACTTTTCTGCCAACTCTTTCTTTGCCCAAAATCTCGCGGACACGACTAGCAATCGAATATGCGTCATCCAGCGATAGCTGTCCTGCCTCTGAAGACAGTTTAGGTATCTGCTGGGCAGAGGTCAGGGCATCAGCGATTGTCTTAGCGTTAGCTTCAATATCTCTTGTCATATTCGCATTATACGCGCCTACGGCTGGATTGCGATGCAATCAAGGTATTGAAGAACTAGGCTCCTCAATTCACAGGTATGAAAAACGATGCTAACTATTGGCCCATTCCCTAGGAGACCTGACATGACCAAACTTCGCCTTTTTGGTATCGTCATCCTTTTCCTTGCAGCACTAAGTGGGCTTTCAGAGCACCTGTTTTATGGCGGTGTCGATCCAAACGGCGTTCTGCAAGAAAGCTTCTTTTTGCCGCTGACTTTCATTCTCGCAGCAATTGGCATCGTTGTGCTCGTAGCTTCTTTGTTCCAATCGCGGCGTGACTGAGACGCGTCCGTCTGTTCCAAAACGCAAATCGGGTAATCTCCAGGATGGCGACCTCCGCCCAAGTCTAGGCAGGCCTCCTCAAATTGGTAACGTTCGACCGCACCTCCCGCTAGGAACATGCATAACCCGACCGTCAATACGGTGAGCGCCAACAGTATCTTCGTACTCCGTGTCATTTCTCAGTTTATTGTTTCATTCTCTTGATGTCAGTCAACCAGCTTTCAGATCTTGTCGAAAATTGGCAAGCTCTGAAACTCAAACTTCAAATTGGTTTCGTCGAGTTTCTGAATAAGGGACGCGCTCTCGATAAGATCAATCTCGGTCCAGAAGTTTTGGCCTACTAGCTTGAAAAGGTGCGTATCGGCGGAGCGGTGAGCATCTGCATTGATCTTAGCTTTCGACTCCGAAACCCAATGATCCATGCCTATACTCAATGGCGCTGTTCAGCGCCCATCAAGCTCGGGAAAATCGTTTCAAGGCTTGACCTTTTGCGATTGCTTCTACGCAAAGGTGGATTTGGTCGGAATGTAAAACCCGGCTTGTCTTGCCTCGCAGTAAATGCACGAGCAGGTCTGCATTGCGCAGACCTTCCCGTGTTGTGAGCTTGCTCAAATGCCACAACAAAAAATCCAAAAAGATAAACTTTGTTTTTCAAGTCCTAAGTTGAGGTAGCTTCGCTTGTACCGCGAGAGGAGAAAGTTGGTGACAAACAATAGGCCGTTCCCACTAAGTCGAATTGCTCAGCGCATCACTCTGGCGAATATCTCATTCTTAATCTTGGCGTATTTCTTACTGTCCGGCGATGCCCAGGCCCAAAGTTCGCAATCTTGCGTTGAAGTTGGTGCTCCGCGTCAAGAATACACTGCTGGAACAGAGACCATTCTTAGCGGGCAGACGATATCCTCTACTGTTAAATCCTGCCTGCCAATTCCAAACGGGCCCATCACGGCGCTTCTGATTGGTAATTCCACCATAACGCCTTCTGGGGAAATTGAGCTGTATGTCCCGGGGCAGAGTCAAAATCCAGACAGAGCATCGGTACTGACTTTGTTGAACGTCGATGTCGCGGCTGGGAGCGGCGACTTTGTTTCACGGGAGGCCCTGACGACGCAAATCAACGGCAAGCTACGGGTGAATATTATAGGCACTTCGATTGGTTCGGGAAGGTCGATGACATTCGCACCCGCCAATGGTGGAGACGTTGACCCTACCGAGGTGTATTTCCAATCAGACACGCCGTTAACTTACGATAACTTGACAGTAACAAACGCGACGGAAATCGCGTTTGGTGTGATCAACATTCAGACAAGAATTGCTCAAGCGTCTGATTTTACACTGACCAACAGTTCAATGACGGCCACCAGCAATATGGTGATCGGTGCTGGTTCAACACTTCGGCTTGACGCGTCCAGCAGCTTAACCACGGTCGATTTTGATAACTTTGGTACTCTGGCCGGCAACGGCACCGTGAACGCATTCAATTTCAACGTGAGAAATGGCGCTGTTCTTTCACCAGGCTCCTCGATTGGGACGTTGAATATTAATAGTGCAATTTCCTTCGATGCAGGGTCGACGATTTTGTCGGAAGTCGACCCCGCAGCGGCACAAAATGCGGATCTGGTTTCGTCAACAGACGCAGTCACTGGTATCAACAACGCCACCATACAAGTCGAAGCCGTTCGTCCCGGCCTGACTGCGCAGGACTATGCTGCTGGCAACGACTACACGGTTTTTCAAGCTTCGAGTTTTGATGGAAACTCCCCAGCTCTTGTTGCCGGAGGTTCTCTGCCCGCTCTTTCCAGTCTGAGTATCTCAAATACACCAACTGTGGATGGTAGAATTGATATTGCGTTTTCGACCCTCCCTGTCTCGAGCTTACCGCAGCATCCAGCAGTTGTAGGATCACCCAATGCAAGCAGTCTCGCTGGTGCGGTGGCCAACACTGCAATCAAGTCACCTGGAACCATTCTGACCAACGGCACAACCTTGGGCAATGCAGTTAACACGCTTACCAATTCAGGTTTGGCTGGGTTTAATCGTGTGCACGCAGAACCCTATTCCTCCAATTTGACAGTTGGGCTGGAGCAACTTGACCTGATAACCAACACTGTGCTGAGCCACGCTGACTGCCGCAAGTATCAAGCGGTCGGCTTCAGCAATGAGGATCAACCCATTGCAACAGGCGAAATCGACTCGGCCCAGAGCCCGAGCGGCGCAATAGACTGCTCTGAACGGCGCTGGTGGATCGACACGGCCTATGTGAGCGGCGACGTTGAAGGAAGCAATGGCCTTGGGACATTCGATTATTCGCTGGGCACCATTTTGGTTGGAGCTGATGTCGCAAGCACCAATAGAGGTGTGGTCGGCGTGTATGCAGGTTTTGGGACATCCTCCATGGATGAACACGATCAAGTCGATCAGGACTTTTCGACCGACAGCTATCATGTGGGCGTGTATGGGCGTACAACAACAGGAACTTGGGAGTTCTCCGGACTGATCGGTTACATGTTCGGTGAAACTGATGCCAAGCGGAACAACCCTTCTGTTGATGGCTTTACGGGGGGCGAGGCTAAATCGGATTTGGACCAAGAGGGAATCCACGCCGGTATCCAGGCACGGAAGTTGTTTAACCTGGAGAGCGGTGCAAGGGTTTCTACGGTTTTCGGATTGAACTACGGGCGTATCCAACAAGGTTCAGGCACAGAGACTGGCGGTGGTGATTTCAATTACTCGATTGAAAAAGCGGATGCAGAATCGCTGGTCGCTTCCATTGGAGTTGACTACCAGCGGGATTTCTTGACAGAGAATGGTGTGCTAACCCCAATCGCCTTTGCTCGTTACGAGTATGATTTTTTTGCCAACAAGGATAGTGAGCACGAAATCACTGTAACGAGCCCGATATTTGGGACATTCACGCAAGTCGGACAAAACCGAGGCGCCAATGGTTTCGTTCTTGGGCTTGGACTGGGCTATCAGATTTCTGATCTGGCAAGACTAACGGCAGGGTATGGTTACTCAGTTCGTTCCAACGGCCAAGAGCATGGCCTCGGTGCAAACTTAAGTGTTCGGTTCTGATTAGGGTGGAGCAACGAAGAGGAGTGGTAAGTTAGCTGCAACAACTTGCGGAAGCTATCGTGGCAATGTGAGCGTCATTCTCTAGCGATCAAAATTTGGGGATATTAAAAACATAAAGCCGCGATTTCTTGGCGTCGTCTGTCAGTATATAGAGAAGCCCTCTGGTCTCATCGAGAGCGATCCCTTCGGGATGTTTAACTTCCTTTTGTTTGCCATCTTCTGTGAACGTCAAACTGATAGACTTTATGGACTTGGACTCTGGATCGTAGACGAAGATTTGACGGCCTTTGTCACTCACAATCCAAAGAGAACGTGAGGACGGGGACCATGCTAGGCCGCTCAAATCCAGTTCATCATCATCTACACGCTCGGAGATAAAACCTGCATCGCGGGCTAAAGGAATGATCTCAATAATTTCGTCTAGCTCTGGCGATAACACCATTAACAACCTTGGTTGTCCCTCAATCCCAACGAAGACCCGCCCGGATTCCGGGTCAACGGCGATGCCTTCGGGTCCCTTGTTCAAAGGGTTGCCGACGAGTAATGCAGCGGCGGCCGAGTAACCTTTAAGAGATGTGAGAGGGATTGTAGTTAGTTGAATGGGGTCAGTCGGGTGAACGACTAGAATTGATCGATCAGTTTCCTGAAGTACTAAAACAGACCCATCTTTTCGTGATGCGACGCCCTCCAGATCTGATCCCGCCAATGAAGGCAGCTTGAATGAGTTTCCTAATGCCCCGTCGATTCCAAGTAGGTGCAGTTTAGGTTCAGCGTCGCTTACTGACCATAAGAAGCCTTCGGCGTTGGACAGAGACAATCCTGAAGGCTCTGAGAAGCCTTCCGATTTATCCGCCACCTTGAAGGAGTCGATGAGTGTCAAACCGGGGTTGTCGGCATGGGCGAACTCGATCCAAGCCAAAAATGCGACAGCGGCGCTTGCAAAGGAAGCCAATTTCGCAAGCTTGGGGAAGCACCGTGAAAACCCAATTTTCGACCGAAGCAGCTTGTGTTCTGACATTGGATATTCTCGCGCATGAACCACTTCCCTGTATCAGCGTTCGTATCACAGTCCGAATGCGATGTCCGAAGAATGCACGGTAATCTCTTTACCTGATCGCGCCTGTTGCGATTGAATTGGACAAGATGGCGGAACGCAATCTGCCAGAGCAAGCAGGAAGGAAGTTAAGTTGAACAAGACTTTCCCACTCATGGCCGCGCTATTGATGGTGCTGTTGCCAGGCGCTGCGGTAACACAAATCGACCCCGCTACGATGCTGGCCGGTACTTCAGAGTCGGAAATACTTATCGAACGACGTTGGATACAGTTTCGGGGCAAACAGGAACTGTATTTTTTTACTCTCGACGTCATCGTAACTGTCATATTGACTGGACTAATCGTTTATCACCCTGTGAGGCGGAGAGCCCGCAGAAGTGTCAGTGATATCATGATGCCCAGGCTGTTCTTCCTATACGCGCTTGTCGGCATGGCGGTTGGATTCTTGGTAGTCCAGCACGGATCAATGATCGGGTTCGTGATCTTTGGAATAGGAGCCCTGTTGAGGTTCCGATCAAATATGGATGACCCGGTCGACACGGTGGAAATGATTATAGTGACCGTGCTTGGGCTGGCGGTAGGGCTGGGCTTGCCCTTGATGGCCACATTGGTGGCGGTTGTATGTTGGTGTTTCATTTGGCTCGGTGGGCGAAACAAGGGCGTGGAAATTTCGCTCAAGGCTTCAGACGAAGAGCACTCATTGAAAGTCAGCGGAGCCATTGAAGCCATGGCCGCAGACGCTGGCTGGAAGCTGGTCAGAAGACACCACGTTCCCGGCAAATCTCGCGTTTCATTGCTTTTCATTACCTCGGGTGGATTGTCGGAAGCTCGGATCGAAGAGATGATAAACGATCTGGTCCCTGATAAAGTTGAGCTGAAACTCAACCTCTAGTCATTTCACAAGGTCTAAGCGTTTCAGCACCGCATTCGGGGATCTGATCTCTTTCGGGAGCGATTTGAAGTTTACTGACCTTTCGAAATCAGGCCCTCGATATACTGCTATCCCAAACTCTCCACTTGGTTGGAACGTAACATGAGTGAAGCTGTGAGGTGATTTGACATTGTCACCAATAAGCCGTCGCGGGCCACCTCCCAAACAAGCTTGGGAAACATAAGCCACACCGTCTTTCCAGCCTGGGTAGAAGGCATGATGGTGGCCTGACAGATGCAGAACGACACCGCTTTCCAAATAGATTTTTTCAAGTGTTGGGTCACCGATGATTTCGTGTTCGCGCTGGATCGCGAAGGGCCAAAGTGGGAGGTGACTGAAAGTGACAACCGGATTTCCATTTGCACCCAGTTCCACAAGTCGGTCCTGTTGATCACCGGATAGCGGCCCTAAGGTCGTAGCATCCAAAGATGCAAACGTTACGCCCTGCATCTCAAACGCGTAGAAGAACGGGTAGTCATCCGAAACCAGGAAGTCGACGTCTGGTTTTCGTGGTATCCATTCCTCTGCGTATATTTTTCTTTCACGCTCGAACCCACGGTACGCAGAGGCATCATGGTTTCCTGGCGTGACCGCAAATGGAATGCCGGCAGCCTCTAAAGGATCTGATACGGCCTCGTGAAACGCCTTCCACATATCCCTGACCTGTTTGTCGGACAAGTTGGGAATGCGCTGTCCCGCAACCATATCTCCGGTCGAAATAACCAGATCTGGATCAATCTCGACTATCCGCTTAATCGCTTTGTCGACGCGGGCATCGTATCTTACCGAACCATAGCTTCCGTTCAGATCCGATATGACGATAACATCCAATGCCGCCGCTTTGCAGGCGAGCAGAGCGGTCCAAATGAACACCGCAATAAGAGCAGAACACCTACGGGTCATTACAGTCCAAGGCCCCTACCTCGGTGTCGTTTCTCAAAAAGAATGCGACAGGATCCAAGTCGAACATCAAATCGCCATTTGAACAATTGCTCTGGAGGATGGACGTTGCCAGCGCAGTATTTTTGACAACTTGTGCAATCTGACTGTCTGACAAACCAAAGCTTTGCGATAGCCAGTCATGGATCGGGCCTTGGGTTTGAAGGTCACTATTCAATGCAACCAGGCGTCGATATGTGCTTGGAGAGAAGTGGCGAATTTTCTCCAGCATTTGAGTAGATTTCGCGAAGTTGGCATACTCGACACGCCCACCAGCATCGTTGTCGTTTAGATTGCTGCGACGGATCAATAACGCGTCGGCGGGAACGTCTCCATCGTTTGGTTCATGGTGCTTGGCTTTCTTATGCTTCAGTTTTCCGTCTTCGACCCAATACCAATAGGGTGTGAAGTCTATGTTTCCCACGCGGTCCTGCTGGCTAAAGATAAAATCAAGGAGAACAATCTCGGTAAGCTCTTGCATCCAAAAGGTCATCTGTTGGTCACTGACATCGGGACCGAGATCCTTGTTGATCATCCGGTCTTTACGGCCTTCTTTAACGCCCTCTGCAATGGCCTCTGGCATGGGTTTCGAAGAACGCAAAGCTAAGAAAGCGGGGGTTTCCTGAAAATCGCGGTTCTGACCTTTCCCCCATCCAGATTTGCGTGTGCCGTTGATTTCCGAGCCGTATCTATGCCCAGGACTATCGAGCAGTACACCGTATATTTGCGTTCGATCCGAAGTGAATAAATCGTCGGTTGGCTGGTATGAGGCTGGGTCAGCATCCGCAGCTGCGAAGACCCGCCAGCCTTCATGGTTCATGCGTCCGCCATGAGAGCCACCAGAAATCGCAAGGCCAGGCTCGGCGACCTCGGAAAAATGCGCCTGGGTGTCCATGCTACGCCAAACGGCGACTGGAATTTTTACAGTCGTGTCGAAATATCTGGAGAAATGATAGTAAAGCAGCGACGAGGTGGAAAAGGTTCCACTGGTGCCCTTTTGGTTCATGGTGGATTTGAATTTGGCCACCCTGTCCTTGGCCAGATCTTTCGCCGCCTTCCCCTCTTTGCAAGCGTTTCTCTCGAACTCAGAACGGTTCCCCGTGTAGGGTCCTTCCGAAATATCGTAGACGGCCATTCCTGGGCTGGTGCTCCAGGTTTTCGGGCAAATAGCAATTTCGGAG
Source organism: Ruegeria sp. CG1 (assembly GCF_056537265.1). Lineage (NCBI taxonomy): Bacteria > Pseudomonadati > Pseudomonadota > Alphaproteobacteria > Rhodobacterales > Roseobacteraceae > Ruegeria > Ruegeria sp. CG1. The sequence goes on from NZ_JBQFRF010000015.1 coordinate 18,132, forward strand.
GCATAGAAATCGATCTCGCAATAGGCTGTCTCTTCCTCAAGATCGCTTTTTTGATACGCGCCCGTTGGAACTTTTTCGATCCGAATGCAGCGTTCCGTAACGCCGTTGGGACTCTCAAATGTTGTGGCTTCACCGAGGACATCGTCGCTCGCCCACAAGGCAGTGGGTGCAATGAAAGCCAGTGACCCCAGAAGATTGAACCTCATTTGGATACTCCTCCCGATATCATTTGGGGCAAATCGCTGCCTGTTGTTCGGTAGAGATCGTCAAATTGGGGTCGACACTGAATTTGGAGAACTTTGAGTCAATCCACTGGTCACACCCGCCTGAACATGGGGCACCGTTACGGGCCTCATTCCAATAGTCCTTGGCCCTTTCTTCCGTCCAACCGCAAAACTGAACGAGCGCCATTGCCGACAATGCTCCCGAGGAATGAACGCCCCACATGCAGTGCACCAGAACAGGACCCTTTCTAGGGTTTTCAATCACCTCATGTATGGACGCCATGACGGCACTGGGACGGGAGGATCTGGCGCTCTGATAGTCAAAGGATCCGTTTCCACAACTGGTGCGACCGTATTCAGTGTTTTTGCCAAAGTCGGCATAAAACCCGGTTGAAAACCCTTCACCGCACAGAGTTTCGCGTTGACCTTCACTCAGGCCCGTTCGATCCTTATCGCCACCTTTGAAACCAGAGCGATACAATACTCCGCTTAAGACTGGGCGAAAGAAAGCAACGCCGTCAACGCCTCCGTCGCTACCTTTTGAGAGCATTTGACTGTTGCTTGGACCGCCATTTCGACTGGTTACGTCAGAATTCGCAGCGGTTGCGAGAACACCAATGAATATGAGGGACGTCAAAAACCGCATGCCAGCTCCTTTCTATTTTTCAGCCTGTTATGCTCACACTCTTCCCACTTGGAAATCTATTGGAGCGGCTCAATCTCAGCAGCCTTATCAAGTGCGCGATAGACTTTCCGACGTGAAGCTTTAAATCGGCCACACCAGATTGATGATAAAGACGACCACGAAGTAGGCCAGAAAAACTTTCCAGTTCAATTGGTGTTTGTTTTCTTCGTTTATCACGCCGGCCGATTTCAATGCCAGGTTTGTTACAATTAGAGCGACGATGGTAACCGCCGCATGTGCCAAGTCGAAATGCAAACTAAAGCTCCCTATTGCAGATATTTGATTGATGAAAAATGTGTCAGCAGTCACCTGATGGCAGCATAGTTACATCTGAGTACCTTCCCTCAGACGTCGTGATCCGAGCACAAGCAACAGTATCCTTGTTAAACCAGTACGAGGTCAGCCCTTCGCTGCGGACGAGTTCAAATCCGAGACTCTGGATGCCCATTTCAGCTTGGCCCGCTTTTGCCCCTTCAAATGACGAAAGATCGCTAGAGCTGCCCACAGTTGGTGCACTTGCATCCACTGATCCACCACTGTCGTCGCATGCTGCAAGCGCAGTAATACACGCTGTGCCGATCACCAATAGGACCTTGGGTTTCATCTGTTTTTCCTTCGCTATTTGGACTTGCGTTCCAGGGTTTCTGATTGATCACCTATTCAATTCCGAAAATTACGTTGTAGTCGACGGAAGAGTTGCTGCGATTGATAACCTCCACAACATGATCACCAGATTGCCAAAGCTGCCCTCGATACTCCTTGTCCGCCGACATTAATCCCAACAGTTCAGAACCATCGGGGTTACGAATAACGTAGTCTAAGGAGCCATTTCGCGGAGCAACGCGGACGTAAAGAAACTGTTCGTTTTTTGCCCCGAGAACATATTGCTGTGACGCTCCGGGCGCGAGTTCACCAACGAGTTCGGCGCCGGTGGAACCAGCATCGAATTTGACACGTTGGCTACCAGTAGACCCGGCGGCGCCTGCCATGGCTCCACCGCCATCATCCATCGCTTCGACAACCGACATCTCGCCGATGCTACCATCCTTGTACGCGATGCAGCGCCAAAGTGTTCCGCCTGCGTCTCGTAGCATGACGAGCGTGCCCGCTTCTGAGAACTCTGAGCTTTCAATCGTACCTGATTGACCGTCTGGTCCTCCAACCTGTCGCAAATGATCGATACACGCGTCGTCTGCTTCAGACATTGCAAAAGAAGCCGTGCCTGCGATTGCGAACATCGGTGCGAGGAATTTGAGTACAGCGAATTTCATCAGATGGTCCCTTGCTGGCTGATCCTTAGAGTTTTGTTCCGTACAAAGCGGAACCTCACTTCGCGTCTCGTAACTTTGACAGAAATTCATCGCATGCCTGCGCGCTGCCGACGATCTCGTCCGTCGTTTCAATTCCTTGCAGAGATGCCATCTCGGAATTTACGCGATTGAGGATTTGATCCGCTTGCTCGGCGGTGATAAGGTTCTCAGCTTGTGCTCCTTTCAATGTGGTGCAGACACCGGCGGACAAGCCTGTCGCAACGCCGACACCCACCGCGGCCCCGCCACCCAAGGTCATCGCCCCAACCACGCCGAGGACGAGCCCGATCACAATTCCCAAGATTACTTTTCCCATGTTTTCCTCCCTTTTGGTGAGAAAGAGTTCAGCCACCACTACTGGCGCAATCTGCTTGCCCATCTGCAAATCAAAACCAGCGCTAACAGGTTGAGCGCTGGAGCAATCGCCGCGAACCACGGCTTGGCGGAATCCGAAAATAAGTCCGCCACAAGTATCCAAGGTAGTCCCAACGGCAGCAGGAACACTCCGGACAAAGGGTCTCGTTCCTGTCCCAACCAGCCAAATGTGCCCGTCAAGAATGCAACCAACGCCAACAGGTACAGGACCGCGAATACGATGATGGTGGTTCTACAAACCAAGTCGAGCCTCAGCAAATCAAGCCAGTGCTGCGCAGCCGTTTTCAGCTACGCAGCAGACAGGTCACAATGCGCCTTCGTCGCCCAGGAACTCGATACCAGCTGTCGCGCCATCACTGTAAGCAATGCAATTCCAAGGAGCACGATCCTCGCCAACGCCTACAGTGACCTGTGTTCCCGCCTCGCTAAACGCGGATGAGAGCACCACGACTTGCGAATTGTTTGTCGTGTTGGCTACATCACGCAAACATGCTTGCTGAGCCGGTGTGAGCTCGGCGGACGCGCTTGATGTACTCGTATCGTCACAGGCCGCAAGCATTGCGAAGCAAGTTGCGCCAGCAATCATCACCATCTTGTTAGACATTTTCTTCTCCCTCTGGTTCCCTTGAAATTAGTGAAATTGGATGCGCTTGTTTGAAGCTCTCGCGTCTGTGCAGCCAATAGAACATACCTCGATCCTGTGACCATCTTACCCAAAACTTGCCGCGGGGGGCTTGGTCGGCGGGACGATATTTCGTTGACTATCGGGGCCGACAATAACGTGTGAAGGCCGAATGACGTCACTAGCAAATGCTAGAGCAAACTCTGAAAAGAGGGCGAGCACGTTAAGTCTGAGCATCGCGTCCTCCCAGCGCTCAATCATTGTAAAGTGCCTTCCGACCGCCAGCACTCACTCCAGCAGTCGGAAGGGCTCGGCACAGCGAGCAGCAACGACAACAACGGAGGTAAAATAAAGTTGTGTCGAATTCGCATGTTTGAATCTAATTTCTCATAAATCAATGTTTTTTCTGCGCGTAAATTTCTCTACGCTCTCGTACGATAGGCCTCTGCGTTCAAACAAAAAAGTAAGTGGGAGCTGCGAGTGTGTTCCCCTGAGTGGCGAAGCGATTTGAGGCCGCACAGAAACAATGAAGGGATTGAAAAATGGGATTTGGTGAAGCCGTTAAAACGTGTTTCTCGAAATACTTCCAGTTTTCCGGTCGGGCTATACGCTCAGAATACTGGTGGTTCTTCTTGTTTGTGGTTCTCGTGAGTGCGGCTTTAGCTGTGCTGGATACGATCCTATTCGGGACCAGCCCTGAAACGGGGCAGGGATCACGGGTTTTGTCCTCTGTTTTCCAACTGGCCGTTCTCATACCTATGCTGGCCGCCGGTTGGCGGAGGCTGCACGATACAGGACGACCTGGCTGGTACTTGCTGCTGCCGATGGCGCTCAGCATTACCACGCTCTTTGTTATGCTGGGTGGGGTAGCGTTCTTTTCGGTATTGGAGCAAGGGACCGAAAACCCCGATGCATTGCGAGGACCCGCGGCAGTCCTGGGCGTGACCGGCATTGTTGTTGTCTCAATTCTTCAATTGGTTCTGTCCATCCTGATGATCTGGTGGCTGACGCGACCTTCCCAAGAAGGCGCAAACGAATACGGCGCACCTGTTTCCTAACTTTGTTGCCCAGGTAACGGGCCGGAATCTCTGGCTGAATGACAGTGCGAACTACAACACCATGGAGAGAGAAAATGAGTTTCAAAACGATTTCCATTGGAATGCTACTGATGGCTATGGCGACCACAGCATCAGCGGAGTGGTCGTTCAGTTCCGGGCCTAATCCCAATGCATTTATTCAGACCGGCAACATGACCCTGGAACTTCAGTGTAACCGTATCCGCTTCGCTCCGGCTGGATATGAGGACAGCCAGGACATTGTGGAAAAGCAGGGGCTCTCCATTCGATTTTTAAAGAACGGCACCACCGAAGTTGGGGCATTTCAGGTTGGCGCAGAAAACGCTGCCGTGCAGATCGTCGACAACTATCCCGTCGAGGTCAGTTTCAATAGTCAAGAGGACTATGGTTTTGTACTGGACCAGCTTGCGGCCAATGCATCGGTTAATCTGTCCATGATTGATCAAGATGTCAGCTATGGAAACTTTGACTTGAAGGGTTCCAGCGCGGCAATTCGGTCCCTTCGTTCCGCCTGCGATTCAGGTGCTAGCCAGGGGGCCTCCTACGAACCCCCTGAAGGCATCGTCTATTGTGGTGGCGGAGCGGTAGAGCGAGTCATCGAACCCGTAATTTTGGACAACCCGGAGGGAGAGTGGGACGCGCGAGTGACAGTCAACGGTGAGTCAATCAGAGCCATGACCGCCTACAGTTACTTCGGAAACTCTGAGCCGCCGGCCGGATTTGTCGTTGCCCTGCTTGGGGAAGACAGGTCCGAGTTTCTGATTTTTAGCGAAGGCTCGGTAAACTGGCTGGAATACGGGGACTACAGATATGATCAGTGCAATTGATGCTGCCTTCCAACCGGCTTCCCAATTGGCAAGCTACTTGAAACGGTCGTTCGCTACGCAGCGCATCAATGACCGCTTTGCAGACTAAAGCAGTCATACGTAGAATCTCTAAAGACGAAAATGCAAATGCGTGATAGCTCCAGATTATGGCCACGACATCTGCGCGAAATCGACCATCCATCCCTTATGCATTTGCCGTT
>NZ_JBQFRF010000016.1:0-16801 GCF_056537265.1 Ruegeria sp. CG1
AGAAGCTCTATGAGCAACTCGTAACGGAGGGCTACACCGGGTCTTATTCCCCGGTTCAGCGCTTTGTGCGCGACCTGAAGCGGGCTGGCACCGACCCAAGAGAAGCGGACGAAGCCACTTTAGACAAGATGCCGCAGTGACAGCTTCTATACCGATTTCGGACGAGAGAACGGCCTCGACATCCCTTGAATTGATGTTGTTCAAACTTTCGAACGACGACAAAAAAGCTGGTCCGATAAAACGGCAGATGCATCCTTCGCTCTCAGGGTTAAATCACTCGTCGGATCAAATCGGCGTGTTCATTTATTGTCGGTGGATCCATGTTCAAGCCTCAACTATCCGTCCTGCTTTTCGTTGATAGCCCATTTTCTGATAAGGTTTTGGGAACTTGTCGGCTTTGTAAGGGGGGAGAGTTGCTTAAGTTTGACGCGGAGACAACGAGATTGCTTGAAATCGCCTATCAAGGAGCTGAATTGACGCGGCGAAGACAGGCTTCATTTGATGCGCTGTGCCCGGCTCCCGGTGAAACTATTTTGGACATCGGTTGTGGCAACGGGATGTTAACAGCGGAGCTGGCCCGCGCAGTTGGCTCGGATGGCTATGTCATCGGGATTGACCCAAGCGCCGACATGACAGCGGCCGCTAAAGAACGATGCAGCGACTACGCAAACGTGGAGTTTCGTGCTGGTGCCGCAAATAGCTTGCCCATTGAGGATGAGAGTGCCGACAAGGCCGTCTCGGTACAGGTCTTTGAGTACATCGACGATGTAGACGGTGCACTGGCTGACACGCTGCGGTGCGTCAAACCCGGCGGGCGCCTTGTCATCAGCGATCTACACTTTGGCAGCTTGATTTGGTTCAGCGACGAGCCCGGCAGAATGCAAGAGATGCTGACTTCCTGGAACCATCACTTTGTGAGTGGTTCCTTCCCGGAAAGACTGCCTGCACTGATAAAGGCTCGCGGCGACCATGTGGAAAATGTCTTGTCGTTCACAATGACAGATCACCAGTTAAAGCCTGATGGCCTCGCAATCATGATGATGCACCTCATGAAGCAATACGCTGTCGCAAATGACCATGTTGATCCCGCAGTTGCGCAATCGTGGTTTGATGAGCAGCTCAGCCTTGCAAGGACTGGACGCTTCTTCTTTTCGATGACCCAATTTGTCGTCGTGGTGCGCAAAAAGGGGTGATTGAGCTAAGTAAATCGGCCTAGGTTCTTTCGCGGGCTTCATGAAAGTCGCGGTTCAAGAGACCCCCATTGGTGTCACAGGCGCCCCAACAGGTGCTGCAAATCTTTTGTCCATACTTAATTGTCGTCGGTGAAGTCCCAAGGAAGTGCCAGACGTGCAGGCATTGATCAGACGTTCGAACGACCGCAGCGATAGGCGTAATGACAGAAGGTCTCGTATTGGTACTTACTCAATGGCGACAACACAGGTGCGTGGCTGTCACTTCCAGCTTGCAGCTGTATTTGGCGTGATCTAATCGCCCTGTTCGGCCGATTGTCACCAAGTGTTTTCAGAACCTTTCTGGATACAGACTCATCATGTTCTGAACGTCCAACTCACTCGAAAACGCGTCCGGATTATTCCAGATCACCTCATTTATATAGTCGCGTTCCGAGTGAAGATCATTGTCCGTAAGCCGCGATTTCTGGTTTTCAGGGAAGCCTCTCTTGGTCCTACCGAACAGTCCACCAAATACGGTCCAGATGCTGGGTGACATTGTATGAGAAGCCATCTCGTGGTCCTTTCCGAGTTACTTGCGCTGTCGCAACAACGGTAACTGTTCACTCGTTTTTCTGGTATCCGGCACAAAATTGTGCTGTTCTACAAAAATGAAGAGCGGGTTCCGAAATTGGTCGGATATTCGTGTGTTCCTCTCTGTCTTCAGAGAAGGGTCGACGCTTGCGGCCTCCAGAAAGCTAAAGGTCTCCCAACCAACGGTTGCCCGACGCATTGATGTTCTCGAAAGAGAAACAGGCTTGACGCTTTTTGAGCGCGGTACGCACGGGTTCAAACCGACCCCAGAAGCCCTTCGCCTCGTTCCCCTCGCCGAAGCAATAGAGACTTCAGTCCTTGAATTTGTCGATTGCGCGAAAGAATTGACGTCGACACAACCCATCCGTATCACCGCTTATTCGGCAAATTTCTCCGCACGCATGATCGAAATCGTAAACGAGTTTTCCGCCGTCAATCAGGATGTCGCATTCGAGTTTTTGTCCAGCGTTCGGGCGCTGGACCTGATGGCGGGCGAGGCCGACATTGCTTTGCGCCTTGCAAGAATCGATCCCGATCCTGACCTGATCTGTCGTAAGATCAGCACGGCCCGCTGGTCTTTGTTCGGCAGCAGAAACTACGCGGACAAATTTGGCTTACCGGGGTCAACGAATGATCTGGCCGGGCATCAATTTGTTACCTTTCAGCGGGACGATGTGCCAAATGTATTCCACGAATGGTTGACCAATCACGTGGAGCCGGACCAGATTGTCATGTCTTTCACTGAACTGGAGCTAATGCATGCGGCGATCAGGTCAGGGCAAGGCCTTGGGATCAGCAATGTCAAGCTGGTGGAAACAGACATGTCTTTTATCCGATGTTTCGACGAAATCCCCGAACTTGCGGTGCCGCACCTAATGCTCATTTCGCCGGAAGCCTATCGTCGGCAAGAGGTTAGAGCCTTCGTTAAGTTCTTCGCACCTCGCTATGCGGCAATCTACAAGTAGTTATTTGGGCAAAAAAGGATTGAGAACACGCGAACAAGCTAGTTTGCATGTACGCCACGACCGCAATTGCGAATAGAAGCCTTATGTGGCGAGCCCAAGGATACTCTTGAAGATGACAAAGGGAGGTCGAATTGATCGCCGCGCCCAATTCGCTGCAAACCGTCTTAACTCCGACATGCCATCACGTGGTGCATCACCAGGTTAAGAACTTCAACATTGTTCTGGTTAAATGTCTGGTATCGGAATTTGACCGTTCCCCGGTCTGGCTTCGAACGTGATGGTGCAATTGCCTCAACCGTGACGCGCACGCTGATCGTGTCACCGGAATACACCGGAGCAAGCCACCGTACCTCGTCCATACCATGTCCACCCAGATTGGTGCCGGTAAGTACACCAGTGTCGCGGAACAACCTGAAAGTAAGCGCTATTGTTTGAAATCCACTGGCTATGAGACCGCCGAAAATCGACTCTGCGGCAGCCACTTTGTTAACGTGGAAGGGCTGCGGGTCATGAACCAGTGCGAAGTCAATAATCGCTCCCTCGGTCAGCGTAACGCCTCCGGTTTCAAAGGTTTCGCCAACCGACAAATCGTCGATGTATTTTCCGCTGGCCATGGCAAAAGTATAGTTTGATGTACACTCAACCGTCAACGCGGAGCCACGCTTGGCAGCTAATGCCGCGTTGTCATTCGACCATGGTAAAGATCGTATTGGAGAACTGAGCCAGTGGTCGTTGACCTATGCCGCGGCGACAAAAAGGTGCGCTTCTTGCGGTACGTGCAATACGCCTTCTTTGTCATATCTAGACAAAGCGTCTGCAACCTCTTCCACGACCTTGTTGGTGACGTCAGCACCTGCATCCCTAAGATCAGTTTCGATTGGCAGCGCCATGATTTGCGCACGAAGATCAATAAATCTTCGCTCAAGTACCAATGGCTCGTGACGAGCTATCTTGAAGCCTGCATCGACCAAAAATTCCGATATTAGGTCCCCATCTCGAAACGAAAAAGGCGCTCCGGCCTTGACTGCGGCATCTGTTCCAACATGTCGTTCGAGAGCTTTTGCAAGCGCTCCATTGAAGGGCGACACAGCGCGCCAACATGTCAAAAATAGCTGACCGTCATTGCGCAAGATCCTATGAACTTCCTGCAACGCGGCGGACTTGTCGGGGAAGAACTGAAGCCCCTGTTGTATGAAGGCATAGTCAAACGTAGCATCTTCGAAAGGTAACTCGGTTACATCTGCTGCATACCACTCGAGCACATGACGACAATCCGGCTGATTGGACTGCGCGACCTCAATCATGGTTTCGTTCAGATCTACGCCAACAACCCGGCCTTCGCCCGTCAGTTTCCTTGCAATCTCTCGCGTCAAAGCCCCGGTGCCGCATGCAATGTCGATAACACAAGTGCCGTTTCGAAGCTGAACCTTCTGCATTGTTGCTTCAGCCAATGGACCGAACATCGCAGGCACACTATGGTTGTTGTACTTCTGCGCAGCTTCTTTGGTCAGCCGGAATTTGTCCGTCATCAAAAATATCCTCCTAGCAACGCGTTAATAATTGGACCACCCAAAGTGACCCAAAATCGTAGTCTCACGAGGTTTCAACTGGAAGGCTCTCATCGGCGCTCCACTCAGCCCATGAACCATCATACAGGCGGGACTTTTCGAACCCCATTTGGCGCAACGCAAGGAGCCCACAAGAAGCAGCTATGCCACGGCCGCAATAAGCGATGACCTCATCGTCAGTTTGAATTCCCTTGTCCTGATAGTGCTTGAGGAGCTTGGAATGATCCGCCAACTTGAATGAACCACGTTCCTTTAGTTTAGCTGCACGTTCGGATATGGGTGTGTGTGCCAAGTCCGGATCGATGTTCGATATCGCCGGTATGTTGACGGCACTGGGAATATGTACCGAGCGACCTCCCCATGTGTGAACTCCGTCGCCTCGGAAGAGGTCGTTTGGTAGAAAGTCCACAATTCTGACTCCGGGCTTACCCATCGCATCCAAGACATCAGCTTTTCGGGCAATCCAATTGCTCCGCACTGTTGGTTCAAAATCACCATGCTCAACGGTTGGATCGCCAGTTTCAGTGGGCCGACCTTCGAGTTTCCATTGCTGTAAGCCGCCGTCCAAGACCTGCACGTTTTTTTGGCCATAGTGCGAAAGTGCCCACCAAAGACGCGCAGACGCCAACGGAAGCCCAGAGTCATCGTAGACCACGACATGATTGTCGTTAGAAACACCCAACTCGCGCATCTTTTTCCCAAAATCCTCTGGCCCGAGCATCATGTCGGGAGTGTTTTGAGTGCTGTCTGCAAGCTCCGTCGACATGCCAACATACACTGCGCCAGGAATGTGCTCGGCCTGGAACTCGCTCCTATCGTCATAGGCTACGCCCTTGCCGTTTTCCTCCCTAAACTTCCAGCGAACATCAATGACGCGTAGTTTCGGGTTAGTCAGGTTATCTGCCAACCAAGCCGTATCAATGAGCGGGCGAGTTTGGGTTGTCATACCTACGTTCTCCTCTAACCGGACGCGGGTCGAGCCGTATGGAATAATCCCCAAAATTGCTTTCGGAGTCCAATTTTTGAAAATCTGGATTTAATAAAGCAAATATGGTTCAAACGGCATTTTGATGATTTCATGAGGCTTCTGAAAGAAACGGATGCTGAAATCATGGCGCCTCGTGACGTCAATTTCCTTTGACTCGTTAATGGGTAGGCATGCTCATATAGCTCACTGACGGACAGGTTTGGTACAGATAGTGGAAGGTTTGGATGCTTGAAGATCGGTACGGAAGCCCGCTAACGACCATATCACAAACTGCGCGAGACGCCTATGTTGAAGGCATCGACCGTTTTCTGGGTGCTTTTGATGATGTTGAAGAAGCTTACCGTTCTGCAATGCGGGCAGATGATGGTTTTGCTATGCCGCATGTTGGGCTTGCGCGCTACCTTGTTACTGTCGGGCGTGGACAAGATGCAAAGCGTGAAATAGCCGTCGCAAAGGAACTGTCGCATGGCGTCAGCCCGCGCGAAGCCGCCCAGATCGACATTATCAGCGATCTCATTGAGGGGCGTGCACCGCAGGCCTACAGGCGCATCCGAGATCACGTCGCAGACCATCCGCGAGATATTTTGCTTGCTCAGACATGTACCAGCGTATTTGGCTTAATAGGGTTTTCAGGTCGGGCTGGTCGCGAGGCGGAGCAGCTTGCTTACACAACCATGTTGAAGCCGCACTATGGCGACGACTGGTGGTTTCTCTGCCAGCATGCATTTGCCCAGATGGAGGCCGGACAGATCGGCCCGGCCGCGGAAAACATTGAGCGCGCACTTGAGTTGAAGCCAGACAGCGCACACAGTGCACATGTCAGGGCCCATCTCTACTATGAGAACGGGGAGACGGACGCTGGCTACGCTTATCTTCGCGAGTTCTGGCAAGACTATCCCTTCACAGCGTATCTGCACTGCCATCTCAGCTGGCACGTCGCTCTGTGGGCGCTTGAGAGCGGCGATGTGGCAGGTATGTGGAAGCTGTTCGATGATTATGTTTCCCCCGACCGACCTCCTGCGCCGCCACTTAACGTTTTGACTGATAGTGTAGCAATTGTTCACCGCGCCTTTTTGGCTGGCGAGCAAATTCCTCAGGAGCGTTGGCAACAACTCAGCGACTATGCTGTTCAGTTCTTTCCTTCGCCTGGCTTGGCTTTTGCGGATGTTCACGCTGCTCTTGCGCATGCGATGGCGGGACAAAGAGAGCATCTGGAAGCAACCATTGACGGCGCAAAGGGACCCGCAGGCCCCACCGTTGCTTCGGTAGCAGGCGCATTCCGTGCGTTGGCGGATGGAAATGCGGACGAAGCGATTGAGAAATTCGTAAGTGTCATGTCTGAGCACGAACGCCTTGGTGGTAGCCGGGCGCAACGCGACATTATTGAGTTTTCATTGGCGCATGCGCTGGCAATATCGGGACAATCGAATGAAGCTCGACGTATCCTCAACATGCATCGACCGCATACCTCTCACGACCATGCAGTTGCCACGCTAGAAGGGTAGGGTGCCCGTATTTTTGACGCCCGCAATGAGCCCAAATTACACGTTTTCAACGCCAGTTAGAACAGAAGCTGTCGCACGACCTTACCAGGCCCCAAAAGTGTTGGTTGGCGGAAAAGACCAACCTGACTGCCGACATCAGCTTTCTCAAAAGACCATCTTAGGTGTGCGAGCGGTGTTTGTGGTCTTGTCGGTGGGCTACTGTGGATGGATTGGACGGTGCGTCACGCACGTAGCCGATAAGTTGATCAGTCGCCAAGAAGAGTGCTTCGATCAAATGGGGCTCATATAAGTCGGGTCTATGCCTTGGGTCGGCTTTGATGTCGCCAGTATCGAGAAGCAGCCCATTGTGGTAACCTCCTACCTTTAATTAGGGGGTTATTGTGATGGAATACTATGATCTCGGTAGCTACAGCCGAAAGATCACAACCTCGTCGGACGAAGCCCAGCTTTGGTTTGATCGTGGTTTGGCTTGGACTTACGCGTACAACCACGAAGAAGCGATTGTATGCTTTCAGAATGCCGTGGCTGCGGATCCAAATTGCGCAATGGCGCACTGGGGCATCGCGTATTGCATTGGGCCGAACTACAACAAGCCCTGGGAAACATTCGAAGACGACGAGAAGCCTGACTGTATCGCCTTGGCAAAAGCGTCAATCGAGGCTGCTGCGTCGTTAAAGGACCGGCTGACGCCTGTTGAACGCGCGCTCATCGAAGCCATTCCGGCTCGTTATCCAACCTCATCGGATATTGAGGATTTTAGCCCATGGAATGATGCATTCGCTGATGCGATGCGAAGGGTGCATGCTGAATTCAAACCGGATCTCGACGTTTGCGCCCTCCTGGCCGAGGCACTCATGAATCGGACCCCTTGGCAGCTTTGGGACTTGCCGACTGGGAAACCAGCGGATGGAGCCGACACACTTGAAGCCATAGCAGTCCTCGAAACTGCATTTGATACACTCCCCGGAGCATGGGAACACGCAGGGCTCCTGCACATGTACATTCACCTGATGGAAATGTCGCCAAATCCTGAGCGAGCCCTTCGCCATGGTGATGTGCTCAGCACGTTGGTGCCTGAAGCCGGGCACTTGCTTCACATGCCCACCCATATTGACGTCTTGTGTGGAGATTACATGAACGTTGTGTTGCGTAATCACAAAGCCATCTTGTCAGATCGAAAGTTCCTGGAACGCGAAGGCCCTGACAATTTCTATTCCGTTTACAGGTGTCATAACTACCACTTCAAAATCTACGGAGCGATGTTTTTGGGGCAGCCAACGGCGGCACTGGAAGCTGCTGATGAGCTTGTCGAAACTTTACCTTCAGAGACACTTCGGCCAATGGCTGATTGGTTCGAGGCGTTCATTCCTATGAAACAACATGTATTGATCAGGTTTGGACGCTGGCAGGCTATCCTTGATCAGGATTTACCTGAAGATGCGGAGCTCTACAGCGTCACTATCGCCATGATGCGGTATGCAAGGACGGTTGCCTTAGCCAACCTACACAGGGTCGCCGAAGCCGAGAGTGAAAAAGCCAAGTTCTATGATGCTCTGGCCAGAGTTCCTGAGACCCGAATGCTGTTCAACAACACATGCCGGGACATTCTGAAGGTCGCTGAGCAAATGATGCTGGGTGAGTTGGCCTATCACACAGGAGAGTATGAGACGGCCTTTGAACACCTGCGAAAGTCGGTCGAGATCGACGACTACTTGCCATACGACGAGCCCTGGGGCTGGATGCAACCCACCCGTCATGCGCTGGGTGCTCTTCTTCTTGAGCAGGGTCAGACGGAGGAAGCCGAAGCGGTTTACCGTGCAGACCTTGGCCTGGATGCAACGCTTAGCCGGGCCTGTCAGCATCCGGGGAACGTCTGGAGCCTGCATGGTTTGCACGAATGTCTCACCCGGCGCGGTGAAACGGTCGAAGCCGCCCACATTAAGCTACAACTGGACAAGGCCGCTGCCCGCGCCGAGGTGCCGATAAAGGCGTCGTGTTATTGCAGGCAGAAGGCGTTGGCCGCCGAGTAATCTCGGATCAACAGCAATGGCTGGGGCATTTGCGAGGCCCGCTTCTGCCGTTGATCGGGACTTGTTTAAATTCGTTGATGGCAACCGTCTGGGCGACCACAAGACCGGCAATCATCGCTTGGATGCCGTTTTGCGGTAAATCAGCCGCATGGTAGCATCGCGTAGGATTTGCAGTTCGGGGGGCAACATGGTCTTAACATTCGCACAAATGGAAGCTCAGGAAATATCCAAAGCAAATCCGATTTCAGCAACTGACGCGCTGGCAGTACTGATCGAAGACCCCAACGCACTTGTGGTGGACGTGAGGGATAGCGCTGAAATGGCGGCCACAGGTATCAGCCCCAGAGCAATTCCGGCTCCTGGTCGCGCCGTCGCTTGGATGGCAGACCTTGAAAGTGAATACAGATCTCAAGAGTTCCAGGATCCTGGAAGGCGAATTTTCACCACTTGTGGCGGAGCTCCGAGCTATCGAGGCGCGGCAGCGGCAAATGTATTGACTGCGATGGGTTTTCAAAACGTGCAGTTTATCGATGGAGGGATGGCGGCTCTGATCGCAGCTGGCTCCTCCACAGAGCAGCCTTAAGAAACGGCGAAACCAACGGTCTTGAGCAAACAGAGCAGAGGGGTAATAGATACGTCTCAGCTTCCAGAGTTGTGTCTCGATACGACTTGCGACTGAGATTTAAGCCAGTTGACGAAAACCTTAGCCTCGGGGCGCTGAAATTCTGCCTGCGTTTGGATGTAGTATACGCCGAAGAGAGGCTCAGAGAACAGTTCAATCATCCGGCCAGATGACAGATCGTCCTCAAAAAAGGCTCTGGCAGAATACGTGATACCGTCACCCCGGCGAACCGCAGTCATGATCAGGTTCCCCGGCATGTGATTTATCGTCAATGGCTCGAGAGGTACGACCCCATGATAGGTGAACCAGTCGGCCGCTTCGTTGGTGCCCAGTTCCTGCAACCAAGGCAGTTTTGTCAGAGAGGCCGGGTCACGCAGATCTTGGCCTTCCACCAGTGAAGGTGCTCCGATCACGACCATGTCGGTGACAAGGACAGTGTCCTCTTCTTTTCTCGGCATGCGTCTGTCGTGATACCGAATGGCGACATCGATGCCGCCTGGTCTTATCTGAACCAGTTCCGAAGTTGGGTTCAGCATCAAAGTGATCTCTGGATGTTCGCGTTGAAACTCTGCCATTCTCGGCAACAGCCACTCCACCGCGAATGCTGGTGACATTGTCACTTGAACGGGACGCCGCGCTGTGTGTTCTGCGAGTCGTTCGACACCCCTTCCAATGATTTCAAAGCCGATACCCAGTTCACGCGCAAGAATGATGCCTGGCTCTGTCAATTCAATGCTGCGCCCACGTTTAGCAACAAGAGCTACACCCAAGTGCCTTTCCAACGATTTCACCTGCTGGCTGACAGCCGCTTGGGTCACGTTCAAGCGTTCAGCAGCCACGGTGTAACTCCCAGCTTCCGCAACCGCTGAGAAGGCGCGCAAAGCGTTCATTGGGGGAAGGTGCAGCCAGTCCATGCTGTAGATTTTCTAATGTTTGATTAGACTATTTGAGTCGCATGATATCGGCATTCTTGACATTATTCACAGTGAAATCTGCGCTTCTATTATAAAATATTGGAGCGGATACTTTAGTGCTGATGTCAACCTAGCCGCATGCCAGGAGATCTTGATACGATGGAAAAACTTCAAGGTGGATGTTACTGTGGTGCTGTTCGATACCAGATCGCGACACCACCTGTCTGGTCGGGACATTGCCATTGTCGTTCATGCCAAATGGTCCTTGGTGGCGCCTTTGCAACTTGGGCTAAAGTGGCCGCCGAAGACTTCGCCGTTATCAAAGGCGAAATCCAACACATTGAGAAAACTCCGGGTATTCGCCGCGGGTTTTGTCGGGACTGTGGAACGACGTTGACCTATGCCGCCCTAAATGAAGTTGAGGGCCAAGACTGGAGCGCTGACGCTTGGTTTTCTTCTGTAACGTTGGACGACCCATCGATTGCGCAACCCAAGGCCCACATCTTCGTGTCACATCAGCAGCCATGGATAAAACTCGACGACGGGCTGCCGACGTTTCCTGAGTTCTAAGCAACTTTTCGAGCGAACGGAGGAGAAAGCGATGAACACTGTTTATTCATATGCCTGCAAGGATTGCGAGGGCATGGAGGCCTGCCCGGGCAAAGTAGTTGCTGCGACCAAGGACGAAGTCTGGAAGCTCATGGAACTGCACGCGGTGGTCGCCCATGGAGAGGACCCCAGCTCGTGGGACGCCGACACTCGAGAATATCTGGAAACACTGATAAAGCCCGCGTGATCAAATAAATTAAGCTTCAAGTTCCTGCGGATAATCGGCCAAAATTTTGGCTTGGTTTGTTTAACCGCGAAGGGCAGCTTTCCTCCGCAACCGGGAAATTGCTAGGCCCATTTGTGATTATCCGGTTTGGACTGCGGCCCACCGCCAAGGCACCTAGAAGCGCAAGGCCATCGCGAACCCAAATCGGAAACGTGTGAGATCGGTTTCCATCACAAACCAACCTGCTACTGCGAAACCCTGCTCTTATTCAGGCAAGCCGGCTAGTCGCAAAGACGCACAGTCTTTCTCCAGCCTTTCTCTGTCAGAGAAAAGTTGAGTTTTCGCCCAGTCCGATATGGAAAACTGAGGGCGGTATTTCATCACATTCCGTGCTTCATCGCGAGCGGCCTCAAGGTTCTCCGTCTCTACATGGACGATTACGAGGTCGAGGTGACCAAAGCCTTCAACCCTTTGACCATATTCGGTGAATGCTTTCTTGGCTTCCTCGTATTGACCGTCGAGTCGAAGGGCTAAACCCAGAACGCCTGCATACCAACCTGGATAGTGAGGGTTCAGGGTAATGGCTTGTTGTGCGACTTGGATCGCTTCATTTGCCTGGCCATTGAAAGCTAGGGTGATTGACAGTCTGGCAGCCACGTCAGCGTGGTTTGGATTCAGCGCTAGTGCCTCGTTGAACTTCTCGATAGCCGAAACCAGCTTGCCATCGATTGCATCCGCAAAACCCGCAATAGCGTGAGCCTCTGGGTTGTAGCTGTCTATTTCCAGAGCTCGCTGAGCGCAGTCACGAGCCTCCGCTAGCGCGGCACGCCGGTCAGCAACAAATCCATGTCGTGCTTCGACAGTGCAAATGAATCCCAAAGTACAATACGGAGCCGAGTAACCCGGGTCGAGTGCAATTGCCTGTTGTGCAAATCGGCGAGCGTCGGCCTGAGCTTCCCTGGTAATTCTGCGCGAAGCCTCAACGGCCTTTAGTTGAGCAGTCCACGCGCCTAGGTTATTTGTGCCGGATCCTCTGAAACGAGCCATTTCTCCCGCCAACAGTTCGACTTGAAGCTCGGTTGCAATCCTAAGTGCGATTTCATCCTGAACTTCGAATACATCTTCAATGAGGCGATCATAGCGGTCTGCCCAAATATGCATGCCGGACTTTGCATCGATTAGCTGTGCTGTGATCCTCACCCGGTTACCGCTTTGACGGACACTTCCCTCAAGAACAAGATCGACACCCTGCTCCAGACCGACCTGTTTCACGTCAACGGAGCGACCTTTGTAGACGAATGTAGAGTTACGCGCGACGACCAGTAAATTCGGGAGTTTTGATAAAGTGGTGATGATCTCTTCGGTAATTCCATCTGCAAAAAACTCCTGATCGGGGTCAGAAGAGAGATTATCGAAAGGTAAGACGCCGATTAGCAGAGACTTTGTATGGCTAGCCGGAGTTACTCGCGGTGGGGCAGAACCTGGCGGCGACCATTGGAAAACTTCTATTGGTGACGGCGCGTTCTTAAACTGTCGCTCTCCAGCGCGATAAAATTGCTCAGCGAGGCGCTCGTCAAGGCTGCGATGGACGACATCTGAAATTAACACAGCCCCTTCGTCGGAAGCCTCTTGTAGACGTGCGGATAGATTGATGCCATCGCCAAAAATGTCATCTTCGTCGAATACAACATCTCCAAGATGCACGCCCACTCGTAGTTTCAGTGAGGACTGAGTTGACACCTGGCTTTGAAGATCAAGGGCGCATCGTACTGCATCAGATACCGAGTTAAACTCGACGATCCATCCATCACCCATCCTCTTAACGACATTACCGCGATGATCGCTAACCAAGGGATTAAATAGCTCTCGACGTAGAACACGAAGTTCGCTGAGAGTCCTATTTTCATCTGCCTTAATCTGGCCTGAGTAGTTTACTACATCGGCCGAGAGTACTGCGGAAAGTCTGCGGTCTCCATTCATGTCTATTGGTAGCGCAAATTACGTTGCTTGGAAAAGACAACATGACCTCCTGAACGTCGCGAATTTCCCAGTCAATGGCTTGGTGCGAAACTGTAAACTGAAAAGCGTGACTGTGAATGTCTGCTTCGGGCTGCCATCGGCCGATCCGTACACCGCAGAGAATGATCTATTAGAGCCCAGTGTGGACGCAAAGTTAGATGGGCAGACGGGCGTGGATCTCAATCGGGGCAATCAATCCGCCTTCTATGTTTCGCACCATGTTTAGGACCTTTAGCGCTGTGTCATCGCCCATGATCAGATGCAGGCCAAGATGTGGAGGACCATCCGCACGGCTTTGCGCAGCCGCTAAATCTTCAAAGAATTGTTTGGCAAACACGGTGCGGTCGATCCTATCGGTCAATTCGAAACCAACGGACTTCAAAGCCGCCTCATATGTCTCTGGTGGTGCAAGCGCACTCTGATCCGAAGTCGAAGCCCAAGGCGCTGGATAATCCATATTGCCCTCGCCGACTTGCATCACATCGTAAATCGCAAAAATACCCCCTGGTTTAAGCACACGCATTGCCTCCCGCGCGATGCCAACTTTGTCCGCAATGTTCATGCCGACGTGGATCATGTAAGCAGCGTCCATCGAGTCAGATTCCAACGGCAGATCAAGCACGCTGCCTTCGATGAGTTGAACCCGATCCGACATGCCCGTCCATTCTGTAAGGGCGCGTCCTGTTTCCACAAACTCGGCAGTTAAATCGATGCCGGTCACATGAGCCCCAGTGGCCGCTGCGACGTAGCGGGCGGGACCACCGAGGCCACACCCAAAATCGACAACCCGACTTTGGGGCGAAAGGTCTAAAGCCTGCACAAAAGGTTCGGTTGCAAGGCGTCCGCCAATGTGAAACTCGTCAACCGGCGCCAAAGCGTCGCGAGAAATCGGTGGGGTCAAGTCCAGTGCTGCGCAACCATCAGAAATTCGCTTTAGCAAGTGACCGGAGTGGTAATGGTGCGCGACTTCATTGGGATCAGTCATGTTGAAGCCTCCCTAACTTATGCCGCTATGGTAGACTCGGTGATCTTGAATGTCAGCTCCGTCCGCTTATTCGGATTTGCAAAGTCCAGTTGCGAATGTCTGCCTAGGGCTGATTATCTACGTCAGGCATTTTTCGCCAAAATTATCGCTCATCTCCTTCCTGTGAGGCCTTCGCTGCTTGGTAGCATGTCCACAACCGCTCCACCTCATCAAGCGGATCGTCAGTGGTTCGCTTGTGTGAATTCAGCAGCTGTTTCATCGTTCGACGAGATGCATCATCCTGCATGATCTGGTCCGCACGCAGCACATCGACTTTTTGAACGTATTCAACCTCTGCTTCTGCCAGCAAGCGCTCCAGTAGTCCTGACGTTGAAGAAGAATCTGAATAGATCCAACCCGCCGGGCATTGGTCGATGATGCCCGAAACCTGGCTTGCAACATCCACGGCAGGTGGAGCCGTCGAAAGGTTGATTGGAGATGCGTGCAAAACCTGATGTGACCAGTTCAGGGCAGGGTAGATGCGAGATGACCAGGTGTATGGCTCGTCATCTATCACTCTCAAGACCGCGATTTCAATTGGGTAGTACTGTCCTCTTACGGCTACGATCCTCAGGTCGCAGAACAGCATACTGACAACCGGTTCCGGCAGGCCAATATCCTTATAGACGCTGCCAGATCCTTCAGTGATTTTATCATTTTCACTCATTCTGGCCACTTGTTCTCTATAATTCATCGGTCGGTCCACTCCGCTACACCATCAGCTGGCTCAATCTACGCGATGTGTTCTTGCGCAGTCGCCAGAAGTGCCGGCCATGCATCTGAATCCTCTTTCAAGCGCGCTCGGATCTCTGCAATCAAGTTATCCAAAGGAATATCGTGCAATGGGCGACCAGAGATCGCTTCATCTGAAAACTCATCACTCATCGAAGGGGTTCCAATCACCTTGGTCCTGACAGTGTGCACACAGAGCGGTTGGCCTGTCTTTCTTCCGGACGATATCGCCGACATGGCCACACCTTGCACATGTGCGCTTACTGTCCAGCCGGACACGTTTGAGCAGGGGGTCCAGGCATTGATCGTACCGACTGAAGCTGATCTGGATTGAACCGTCTGCGCCTGTCGTCACATCAGAGATCTGCACTTGAATCGGAGTCTCACAGTTCGCTCGAACCAGATGCTGCGCCTCTGCGAGGAACTGGCCAAGCAAGACCAGCCTGCCAGGACCAATGTTCGGCAATAACGATGTCGTTTCAGCGCTCACCAGGTCTGGAAAGCGATCAGCGACGTTGAGCTTAAGATCTGTCGGCCATTTCGCTTCAGCTCCTTCAAATCTGTCTTCGAGGTAGATGTTGTAGCACCAGCAGCAAAGCGTCGTCAGATAGCCTCGAATGCTCTGCACATGCGCGGTGTTTCCACAGGATTCGCATGTCTTCTCGATCTCCTCGACACGTGTCTCCAGCTCGTCGAAGATATTTCGATTGCATTCTCGTGTGTAAACGCGCAATCCACCCAACTTTTGCTTAATCTGCACGACAACCGGTAGTTTTCTCCCAAAAATATCAGGACGTTGCTCAACGCTACGTTTTACATCCTCAAGTGCCAGTGCGAGCTGGTCAGCCCAGCCCACACGATGCTCTCCAAGGGCTTTCAGCACGCTTGTATGGATGTCATTCCAGTCGACGACCTGTTTCATCACACATCCCTCAGCGCGCCAGATTTTTCATCAACAGCGCGCATGATCTCTTCAAAAGTGAGATCTTCGATACCTTCGAAATCGGCAGGCGAGATTGGGATCACAACACTGCTTTCACTGTCGTGGACAGCGAGCGACAGCATCAGGAACCTTGGATCTTCAGTATTCGAGAAAACCGGCTCAATTGTCCTCGTCATTATCGTTCTCTTCGTCAGTGATGCGATCATCCAACTCGCGAATGCTCGCCCGGATCTGCGACAGCAATTCGTTGTCACTCTCATTCACCTTGCGCGCTCTGATTTCGTCTGCACTGACCGGATCAGACAGTTTTGCATGGCCCAATGCGATCTCCGCTGCTTGCAGTGCCAAAAGCGCCCTGGTCAGTGAGTCAATCTCGACGTCCGCAATGAGAGCATCAAACTCCTCTGCGCCGGTGATCGGAACAGACAGCGGTGCTCGCCCGGCGAGAAACTCGGCCTTCTTCAGCGTCAGGAACGCCTTCGTCACCTTGTCAGTGTCAGCGCGGGGTTCTCGAGCACTTGTCTTCTCCAGCCACATTGAGGCGATCTTCTCAACCAGTGCCCACACGGTCTGCGTGCGATCATGCTGCGAGATCTCGAAGCGTACTGCTTTCTCTTCGATACCGAGCTGCTCGGACTGTCGTTCGTTCACGCGCACTTCGTAGTCGCAGAGTCCGTCAAGATCGTCGCTGACATTCCCGGCATGGGCCCGGGCGACTTCGTTCTCATTCACGTAGACAACGATTTTAAGCATCGTTCACCAGCCTTTCGCCACGCACGCAGGACAACGTCCGCGATCATCAGATCGGTCGATTTGGCCATAGTAGCCACAAACTGAGCAGGTCAACCTGTCCCGAACGGGGTTTTTCCGAACGCCAAAGAACCTCTTCCTTTCAGGGTGGCGCTTGCTCGCGACATCATGCGCGCACCA
The DNA here is from genome assembly GCF_056537265.1 of Ruegeria sp. CG1. Taxonomy (NCBI): domain Bacteria; kingdom Pseudomonadati; phylum Pseudomonadota; class Alphaproteobacteria; order Rhodobacterales; family Roseobacteraceae; genus Ruegeria; species Ruegeria sp. CG1. Next base: position 16,779 of record NZ_JBQFRF010000016.1, read on the forward strand.
ACAACACAGGGTCGTGTACCAGC
>NZ_JBQFRF010000017.1:0-16464 GCF_056537265.1 Ruegeria sp. CG1
CACTTTTGTGCGGATCTTAACGAAAACAGGTGGGTCAATTTTATTCGCTCATAACCCACCTAAGTGGGTCAATTTTGCATGCCGATTCACACTCTTGGGCTCTGAGCCGACTTGCTGCGGTGTAGCAGTTCCAGCCTTAAGCCCAAACCAAAAGCGGCCATTCCCAAAGATGGGATAGTACATAACCGTCCAGCGCAGGGTGCCCTGGCGGGGCATTGTCGGTTCCGGTTACGCTGCTTGCGCAGCGTAACACCAGGGCATCAAATCGTCTTGCAAATGATTACCTCGCGCTCCAACCTGTACAGCTCGAAGAACCTTTTATTGTGCAGGTTGGACCTCTCCGACTTGCCAAGACTTATCGAAGAATGACTTAAGTGGGCTGTATAGACGCAGTATGACGAACCACCCTTTTTCTGGATCAGTTTGAATCCAGTTGCCCTGTGCCACACCGTCCGGCAATTGAGGTGCGAACCAGACGGTTGTAGAACCGTCTTCCGCAGTCTCAGCCGCAGGAGTTGGAAAGCTCTGACTACCAGCGCGAGGGTACTTCTGAGGAGTCTGCAACATTGATCGCGTTTGGTTATCGTAAACTGTCAGAGACCAAAAGTTATTTTCCGGGATATTCTGTGGAAGCGTCACTTTATAGGTGGCCGCGCCATCAAAATACTGTCCGTTGGCGTCTTTAGTGGCCAACAAGTATTGTGAGCCGACATCGGTGAGACGCATCGCCATTGCGGGCGTAATACCTGTTGCAACATAAAAAAACGCAGTGCGGGCGTCGTTCTTTTTGTGCCCTGTGGGTGGATAGGGTTTTGCACCATTAGCCGTGATCTCAGGTATGGGCGTTTCAAACAAATAGCCGCCGGTAAAAAGAGGATTGAACCATTGTGACCCTTCGTAGAAGTACCATTCCGGGTCACGCGCATCGAACCCGAGCGTTCGACCTGTTGCGTTGGCCAAAGCGACTGCTTCTGTCAGAATTTCTTTCATTCGATCATCGGGTTTGAAGTCTTTGCCCTTAATGATGCCAAGGGCGGCAATCGGCCCCATAAGTTCAGGGTCAAGTGAGTTTGCAGGCTGCTCCTGGACGAGGCGATTCAGCATTTCAAAGTAGCCGAAATCATTTGGTGGGACGGTGTTGAACGCCCGTCCCGTTCCTTCGTGGTACACAGGCGCTTTGGCTTCGGCGTTTTTCCCTAACTCCACTCCACCTTCCAAGAAGCGGGCAATTGGCATACCAATGCCACCTTGCGCGTATGGGTATAGCTTCATTGTATCCTTGATTTCAGCAACCGTTGGTGCGGGATCATTGTCTTTCAAAAAAGACCGACCCAATATAACAACCTGATCGGTTTGCGAGTGCGCAACATTGAATTCCCCTTCTGGCAAGTAACCATCATATTCCGGGCCAACCAAAAGGTATTTGCCGCCTTCTCCACGGTCAGGACCAGGCTTTCCAAAGTCGATGACCCATCGGAACCACATGTCATCAATTGTTCCGAGAGCTTCCGGAGGCGACTCAAAAACCATTGGTCCATTAGAGAGATCAACGAAGCTAATGTAATAGACGGTATCAGCGTTGGCTGTCAGGAAAATTGATGATGAATCCATCAGCTGCGAGAACATGACAAATTCGTTGTCGCCGATGCCCGCATCTTTGAAACCTTCGCGGACGGCCTGAAGGCTTACCCCACTGAAGGTGTCCGTGAACGCACGAAATGCGTAGGTAAAGTCCAAATGGTTGTAGATGGCCTGTGCAGCCTGCTCACTTGGAGTACCTTTATCGAAATCAAGCGTGCCAATGCGACTCTCGATGCGCGCCGGCGTCGATATAGATGAGAGCGTGTCAGCGGATACCTGACTGAACGAAACTGTTGGAACTGATGCCAGAACGGCAAGAGCCAGAGGCAACGACAATTTTAAGGGCACTGCAAATCTCCAAAACGACTAATGTTTCGCGGATAAAATCACACAACTCATGGCTCGTTTTCAAGTTCTCTGCCGACGTGCTTCCTGGAGCATTACGCCTTTTTTGTTCGCACTGCGGTCGCATGTGCGGCTTGTCACGCTGCATGGCGAACAAACGGCGGGTTAGCGGAAGCTGAGTCGCAGTGTCGAGGGGATCGGAAGTGATCAAACTCGTCCGAATCTTCCATTGACTTTGTCTGCATACCACGCATTGCACCAGTTTGAACGGAGCGCAGCAAGCGACGCGATGGGCTCGGTGCTGCCGTTTTCTGCGGTGCACATGACTGGCTGCTTGCGGCCCGAAGCGGGTAGCGAACGTTATGTGTTAAAGGACCGACGTTGACCGGCGGAAGATGTCGGTCCATTTTTGTTGTAGTGAACTCTCGTTTAGCAAAGGACCTCCGGATTATGAGGTACTTTATGATCGTTGCAAGCATGGGCATTTCTTCGGTTGCAACGATATCTGTGGCCGATGAGTTTTCGGACCTTGGCAAAGACCTCTTTGTTGATCATTGCGCCAGATGTCACGGAATCGATGCATCTGGAAAAGGACCTGACGCAGCTGATTTGAAAACACAGCCTGCTGATTTAACAAAGATTTCCGACCGCAGGGATGGCGTTTGGCCTATGTTGGAGGTCATGTCGATCTTGGACGGTTATTTGAAAGTACAAGAACCTCGCGATGACATGCCTATAATTACCGAATTGAATGAAGGTCCTACTATCGAATTCGATACGGGTAATGGTTTGGTTACGCGTATACCTTCCAGACTTATCGAAATTGCTGAGTATTTGGAGAGTATTCAGTCTCCGAAGCCGGAACGATATGTTCCGTGAAGTTCTGATCCGCAGCTGAGTACGCTAAACGGATGGCCGCTCAAAGTCCAAGGCGGACTACACCAATGCTCTTAACGATGGTTGTCGACATCCGAAGCTATCGAGGTAACCTTCAGATAAGCGCAACGCTTCAACATTTTGTTTTAGTTGTTCGTGGGCTGTTTTCAAATTTGCGCAAAATCATTTTAACGCCAAGCGATCCCTGAGACAGTCGTTAAGAGCATTGAGCGTTGGGCGGCTTGTCACCGGGGCCGATCCAAGACTCTATCGAGTTGTGACCAGTCAATGGCTCGCATCAGTTCTTTCACGGCCTCTGGGTCTACTGTTCTGTCTCGACCGCTGTGTCTTACGACGTGACGCACCAGCCAAATGCATAGGCTGGTGAGAGCAAATGAAAGGGTAAGGCTGATTAAGGTCGCGGTGCTCATTATGGAACTATATCATACCTTGGTATTGATGTCCGGCCAGATGAGTTTCGAACTGACCCATCGCAATTTCCTGCGGGCTGTTTTTGGTTTCAAAGGCTCTGCCGCGAAACTCAAGCTCCAGCCGCTGAAGTTCATTCTGGCGGTCTATCGCCACAGTGCGAGTGAACCACTTTGATCGATCAAAGGTTGAAGGCAGTCAATCAAAGTGCACTTTTGATTGAAGGACAGTGTTTTAAAGTTGTAGAATCCGCACAGAAACTATTTTAAATTGAGCGCGTACTTTGAAACGCGCAAACTTATGGGCAAATCAGCTCCTGTGGCTTATCTGCAATTTTCAAATGCAACTTATTCCCAATCGCCAGCAGATGAGCGCCACGTCTTAGCGTCCGCATCCCAAATACTAGCGGTGACGCAAGGCGTTGGGTTTATTCCGTCGCAATTGGATCCATGAATATCCGCAACAACAACGCGTTGACGCCCAAAATCAACAACCGTCCAGCCCTGGTTGAGCAAGGATTGAACCTCCTCTTCAATCAAGAAGTGCGACATGCATCCGCCAGTTCCGCAGTAAAGAGATGCGGCGCTCGAACACGCAAAATCAGACTCATTCAAAACCCAGTCGCGTTGTAGATCTCCGTCGAGATCGACCCTTTCAACCGCGCCCCAATCTAAGTCAAACTGACCGTTATTGAACTCCGCGCATGCCCGCGCCGCCAGATCAACCTTTGCTCGCAAACCGGTTGGAAGTTGCGAAACGTCAGCCGCGACAACTGGTGAGGTCCAAACCAGGCCCGAACCAAGCAGGATCGCAGATACCAAACGTTTCAAGTAGCTTGACAATTGGGAAGTCGGTTGGAAGGTGGCTTCAGTTGCATTGTTCATACCTGTAGTCCCCGTATTCCAGCCAGTTTGCCGAGCCTTCGTTAAAAATCAGAAATTCGGACCTGTCTTCCCCAAGAAGGGCAACGACAAATCCGGCCGGTGGCTCAGAGTTTCCGAAGTAGCTGTAGGCCGTCATGGCTCTGATCGACTCGCCGTTGACCGTTACTCGCGCGTCCCACTCCCCCTCTGGATTGTCCAAAATTACGGGTTCGATCACGCGCTCTATCGCTCCTCCACCACAATAGACGATGCCTTCGGGCGCTTCGTAGGAGGCCCCCTGGTTAATATCTGACTCGCAGGCGGAACGAAGGGACCGAATTGCCGCGCTGGAACCCTTCAAGTCAAAGATTCCGTAGCTGACATCTTGATCAATCATCGACAGATTAACCGATGCATTGGCCGCAAGCTGGTCCAGTACAAAACCATAGTCTCGCTGACTATTGAAACTGACCTCGACAGGATAATGGCCCTGAGTTCGTTGCACAGGCTGTTCGGGACTGGATCACCGCCGTCGGCGCGAAGACCGCCTACATCGAGCCAGGGTCACCTTGGGAAAACGGATATTGCGAAAGCTTCAACGGGCGGATGCGAGATGAACTGCTCAACGGCGAGATCTTCTACAGCTTACGTGAGGCCCAAATCCTGATCGAAAAATGGAGGAAACACTACAACAACAAGAGACCCCACAGTGCATTGGGTTATCGCCCACCAGCCCCGGAAACCATCATCCACATGGATCAGAGGCCAACAATGCACTAACAATCAAACTGGACCAGTCAGATGAGGCTGCTCAGCAGGCTCTTTCGCGGTGGGTTGGAAGAAGTCGACGTGAAGCGCTTTTGTTATCAGTTTGGTATTGAAACGGGTTGTCTTTATGGCCGCCCCGGCTTGGCCTACACTGACAGGACCTCAGAAATCGAGATTTCGAGAAAGGTTCTGCCATGATACGCTTCTATAGAAAATGGACGTGCGAAGGTCATGTTTTTCGAGGCAGTTTTCTGGCTATCGACGCGACGGTTTTGGCATGAGAGATACGATCAGCCCCTCTTCGGAACTCGCCGCTATAGTGGCACGATGGATCAACGCCTACGGTCGGGGCGATGGGGAGACGGTGGCACATCTATTTTCTGACGACGCTGCCCTGTCATACTTTGGCTCAGCACACGGCGAGGCTTGGAAAGGCGATGCGCTGCGTCGCGGTATGGAGCAATACATCGGTGAGGTTCCACGGTTCAAGTGGCACCCAAAAGACCTGAGAGGATTTGAATGCGGATCACTCGGTTGGGTCGAATGGGAAGCAAGCATTGAGGGTATTGAAACAGGACAGATCGCGCACCTACGTTCTACGGTCATTCTGAAACTCGACAAAGGATCCTGGAAGATTGTGCACGTTCACAATTCCCTACCGGTCAACAACGTAGAGGGATTTGGGTATGAGGCCAGAGGCTTTGAGGAACTGCTTGATGCCGCCCTCTCTACACCCCACGAACTCGGCCAAAGTGGTATAGCGACCATCATGTTCACCGATATCGCGGACAGCACAAAAATCGCTGAGGCTATAGGCGATACGCTTTGGAGCGACGCCCTTGGAAGACATCTGCGACTTGTCGAAACGCAGATCGTCGGGAGTGGTGGACGTACGGTGAAATCACTGGGAGACGGGGTGATGTCGTCTTTTGCTTCTGCAAGGGCAGCATTGCTGGCAGCTCAAAATATTCAACAGGCGAACGCGGCGGAAACAAACGAGCCAAAGTTGCGGGTTCGCATCGGCTTGCATACCGGCGAAGTGATAACTTCTGATGCTGATCACTTCGGGACTGTTGTCAACAAAGCAGCACGTATAGCCGCCCTGGCAGCACCAAGTGACATCCGCGTCTCGGATGCCACACGGATCATGGTGGGCGGATCACAGGAGTTTCAGTTTGCCGAGCAAATGACTGTTCCGCTTAAAGGTCTCGAAGGAGAGCATACAATTTTCAAACTCAACTGGCTTGAGACAACTTGAGACCGTAAGCATGAAAACAGAAATCCCAGTGCAACGAATAATGTACTCGAGTGAAGTCCCAATCTAGACACCCAAAGCTTATGTTAACACGCTATTTGATAGCCTAATCGGGAAGCCGGGTTGTAAAATGGAGCGGCGCCAACATGACTTCTGAAAGCAAAATAACTTATCTTTCTGACGAGGACTTGGAAGGTTTAGGTATCAAACCTTCGGAAGTTGCTGACGCGATTGAATCTGCGCTGATAGCCAAGGCAAGTAAGCAGCTTCATACGTCCCCCAAGACAGCCATTTTGCCCGGGGATGGACGGTACGCAATGTCGACCTTGGCAGTAGGAGATGATGGGTTCATCGTGACCAAACAGGTAACGGTGTGTCCGAACAATCCGGCAAAGGGGCTCCCTGCGATTAACGGCGCTATCATGGTAATGGACGGGCAAACCGGGGTTCTCCGGGCAGTCTTAGGGGCAAATTGGGTAACGGCTGTTAGAACAGCGGCGCTGTCAGTCGTCGCCGCGCGTCGACTTGCCGATCCAAATGCTGAGACAGTGGCTTTTGTTGGGGCCGGCGTGCAAGCTCACTCCCATTTAGTTGCGTTTTCCGAGGTTTTCCCATTGAAAAGCATTCGTGTGTTCGGACGTGGCAAAGCGAATGTCGACAAGCTTTGTCGCCGGGCTCGGGATATGGGCCTCGAGGCCCAAACAGCCACCAGTGCCAAGGACGCCTTGCGGGATGCCGATCTGGTAGTGACATCAATAACTTTGGACTATTCCATCGAACCTTTTCTGGATGCCCGATGGCTAAAGCCGACTGCCTTCGCCGCCATTACAGATGCCTGCATTCCGTGGCTTCCAAAGGGTATGACCGCTTTCAAAACCGTTATTGTTGACGACCGAAAACAGGAATCTGAAAGCGACAAACCAATGCTGCCATATCAGCGAGTAACTGGAGATTTGACGGAAATTGTCTCGGGAGCAGTCGATACCACTTTAAGCGAGAAACCGGCTGCATTCGCTTTCAGAGGGATTTCTTTGGGAGACTACGCCACAGCGGTACTCGCAGTTCGACGGGCGGCCGAGGCACGAGGTCGGCAAGAATAGGATTCTTTCGGCTTTGGGCTCAGCGCTGCCATTTTCTGCGATGAGCATGATTGATCGCTCGCAGCCCCGAACGGTCTTTCAAAGTTGGAAATTAACACCTCAGCCACCGTGGCTCGCTCCGACCGATTTTATGCTAAAGTAAGCAGGCACCAATTGGAGATTTTTAGCTCGGAGCAAGGGAGATGGAACGCAAATTAGCGGCCATTCTGGCCACCGATATAGTCGGTTTCGCAGGATTGGTATCACGCGATGAAAGCGGAACATTAGCTAAGTTGGTTCAACTAGAACGTGAAATCATCGGCATGCAGGTGGAAGCAAACCGGGGTCGTGTTTTTAAGTCTACTGGCGATGGGTTTTTGGCTGAGTTCTCGAGTGTCTTTGAGGCGGTCAATTGTGCAATCAACATTCAACGAGCGTGCGCGCGCGAAGCACGCCAATCGAACAGTGACAACCCACTCATTTTACGCGTCGGAGTTTCGCTCGGTGATGTCGTTGTACACGGCGACGATATTCTCGGAGACGGCGTAAATACTGCCGCACGGCTTGAGGCAATAGCGGAACCAGGTGGAATCGCGGTTTCAGGAGAAGTAATGGCGCAAATAGCGGGCAAGATAGATCTTCCGCTGGCGGATTGCGGTCACAAAAGACTCAAGAGCACTGATACTCCAATACATGTCTACATGACCGTTTCAGAACCCGGCGAAGAAGGGGGTTTTCTGGATTTTGATGAAGATGAATTGGCCAAAACCTTAGTGACAGGTGGCTGCATCTGTGGGTTGGTCCGGTATGAAATAAACGCACCCGCCATAAGCACAGGGTATTGCCATTGTAGTTGTTGCAGAAAATTTTCTGGTTCAGCAGTTAATGCATGGGCGGCCTTTCCCGCTTCTGCTGTTCGATTTCTCACCGAGGAACCTCGATACTTCGCAACTACGCCAATAGCAAATCGTGGCTTTTGTGCCAAATGCGGCGCAAGCCTAACTTATAAGCTCGTTAAGCCAAGAGAAACGGCCTATCTGGTTCTGCATACTTCGAGCCTCGACCAACCAGAAAACTTTGCTCCTTCAGTCCACTCTGGAATAGAAAGCAAAATGCCATGGTTTGATATTTTGGATGACTTACCTCGCACAAGGTCTTCGGACTCTAGAGTTTTGCAAGAAGCATGGTCAAGTGTCGGTCTACCAGACCCTGAAACTTGGGGACCTTTGGCTAAGCCGCCTGAGGTTTTTTAGTGATCGAGCGATTTCTGCTTTATCCGCAAAGAGAGCATTCCTAGCGTTTGAGAAAATGACAACATCGAGCCCAATGCGGGCGCCCATTCGACGTTAGTGCGGCTGCACAACGACTGAACGCTCGTAGACCAGATCGCTCGGTCGTTTTTCCCAGTTTTCCAGTGTCCCCGGCTCACGATCTACTGATCGGCTCGATTTCCATTGAAGCCATATCGCAGCGTTCAACAGTTCTAACATGCGACAGCACCTCCATCTCGAAACTTTCCTTGAAGGTAAGTCGAGATGCTGTTTGCCCACCTGAAGCGATACATCGGCCTACCGATGATGCGACTTCGAGGACCCAAAGGTGCATATGAGCAGTTCCAACTCGCAGCCACAGCTCAAAACCTAAGGAAACTCGCAAAACTAGCCCCGCAACCAGAACCAACAGGCTGAGAGGAACATCCCAAGCGGCTTTTGCCATCGCTCATCGGCAGTTCCAACGTCGACTTTTTCAACACTATCTCCGCAGAGCAATCGTTCACGCCGAGCGCCGCGAAGGTTCGATTGCCGCTCGCCGCTATTCACTTCAACGACTGTTCGCAGACCAAATTGGGCATTCTTCCAGCGGCAAAAAATATGTTTCCACATGTTGCATACTTGCTATGACTTGCCGCTGGTCTACAACTGGTGTCGTCAATCAGGAATGCCTGCGGCTGCCAGCATTTTATAGTAGGCGTCATAGATTTCTGGTTTTGCGATAGAGATACGAGCGCGCATATGCCGGAACATTGAAACGCTAAAATCGGGTTCCCGCGACATGTGAATACCTGCGAGCTCTCTAGCTCGGCTCCCATTGCCGAGAGCCATTTCCGCCACAAGTTCGTTCAGGCGAAAGACAGTCACAGTATTATGAAATGCACGCATTTTTTGGGCAGTTTCTCTTAGATCGCGCCAGTTCCCTTCCGCGATTTGCGACAGGCTGATACCCATGTGGACCCGGTAGTTTAGTGGGTCATTCGGGTTTAGTCGGAGCGCCTCCCTGGCATGAGCTTGTGCCACCTGCGCTTCACCCATCAGGCCATGCAGTACGCAACTGGATCCCCAGGCTGAAACGCAATTTGGGCTTCTCTCGACGACTTGATCCACAAGTGACAAACCGTACTCTGTATCCTCCGACAGAAACGCGAGTACGTAACCGGCATATGCTTGCGCCTCTAGGTCAAGATGTGATGCCGCCAGAGCCTCATGTGCCAGCTGAATTGCGCAATCAAATCGGGCCTCGTTTGGACGCGTATCCGGGTTCCATAGCAAAGTGCGGATCCAGCCTCGAAGAGCGCTTGCCAATGGGTACTCACTTGAGAGTGAAAGAGCTTTTGACAAATGGTCGTCTGCTTCAGTGAAATTGAACCTGTAGATCAAGGACTGCGCACGTAGGAAGTGATCATAGGCTCCAAGGGTGTCAGGGCGCTTGTGAGCAGCACGGTCTATTTCAGCTTGTCGGATACCTGGCGCAATCGAAGCAACGACAGCCTCGGTAATCTGGTCCTGAAGCTCAAAAACATCATCGAGCTTGCCATCGTATCGATCCGCCCAAACATGAGACCCGGTTTCCGCATCAATCAGCTGACCCGTGACACGCAACCGGTCACCAGCGCCGCGAACGGACCCTTCCAATATATAGCGGACACCAAGCTCTCGGCCGATACGACGCACATCAACCGAAAGCCCTTTGTAAGAAAAAGAGGAATTTCGGGCGACCACGAATATCCAGGGCACTCTGGATAAGCTGGTTATTATATCTTCGGCTATACCTTCTGCAATGTAATCCTGTTCAGCATCAGGCGAAAGATTGTCAAACGCCAAAACGGCCACCGATGGCTTGTCTGGGCGAGATTGAATTATCGGGGATTCAGTAGCAAATGCTGTTTGTACCGAGTAAGCAGTTACAGGGCGTGTGATATTCTTCAGATATTGCGGCCCCAATTCGGTGAATGATACATCCACCTTACCCACAAGGTCTTCGTAAACCCGACCTGAAACGATGATCCCTCCGGGAGGAGCAAGACCTTCCAGCCGGGCCGCGATGTTGACGCCGTCACCAAGAACATCACCGTCGTCATCAAAAACATCGTCCGCGTGAATTCCCATACGGAATTGCATTTCCGGACTTTGCCCGCGCGCCCCGTTCCGCTCAGCCATCTGACGTTGCATCGTTTCCGCACATGCTAGCGCATCTACAACCGAGGAAAACTCTGCAAGAAAACCGTCACCGGTTCTTTTGAATAGGCGTCCGCCATTCAGGCCGACATGCGGCTCCAGCGCCCTAAAGTGGCCCCTATATGTGTGCAATGCGGCTTCCTCGTTAGCACTGACAAGCGCGCTATAGCCAACAACATCAGCCACGAGTATGGCAGCCAAGTACCGCTCCAAACAAAATCCTCCCGCGTATCCCTTGTGAAGGAGTGTCAAAGGGATATTAGGGGTTTCGCGCATAAATCGCGATCAATATTCAATGAACATCAGTGACCGAATAACGACACGCAAGCTTTTTGCTTTTGGGTAAATTAGGCAGAAGCGGACCTCGAAAAACCGAACTTTGTAATTTCGACTTTACACCGCAGCACAGGCACTGGAGCAAGGTGCTGCGTATGACTGCCTTGAGGGCAAAACGAGCTTCTAGCCGCGAATGCAAGATTTTGGCTTGGCACTTTGAAAGGCCTTCCTACTCGGGTGCCATCAAAATTCTAGGTTCAGCGCCGCATGCTTGCTATCGTTTCATTAAGGGTCCATTGGCGGAAATCAGAATGACGATACGGGCGTCTTCAAGAAAGGCATTCGAGTACAGAACACGTCTCACCGACAATCGGATTTGGGACATGTTCGCGCTGCGCCAAGGAGATGTGATTGTTGCAACACCGCCAAAGTGCGGAACAACATGGACGCAAGCCCTTGTGCTGTCGCTCTTGTTTGAAAAGCCAGGTATGGACAAGGTCATGGATGATCTGTCGGTTTGGCTCGACCCTGCGTTTCGAGATCAACTCCCCATAGCTCGAATGTTTGAAGCTCAAAGCCACAGAAGATGCATCAAGACCCATACGCCATTTGACGGCATTCCTTTCGATCCAGATTGCACCTACATCGCGGTGTACAGACACCCAATCGACGCCCATTTTTCAATGCGCCGACATGCGGCAAACCTGAAGGAAGACCTGATCCAAGACAGGTTCCCGGATGAGCCGACAGCTTCATTCACCCTTTTTCTTGGTGAGACCGTTCGAGAGGAGATGGCCGATGGGATCACCCTTGACGCCATCGTTCATCATTTCAAGTCCTTCAAGTCAAACATCCAACATCCCAACATACACATTTTCCATTACGCCGATATGCGGCGCGATTTGCTCTCTCATACTAGAAAGCTCGCTTCCGTACTTGGTTTGAAAATTGGCGATGAAATGCTGTCCGCAATTGCGGAAAGTATGCAGTTCGAGAACATGCAAGCCAATGCACGCGCGAGTGCTAAGGAAGAAACACAACGGTCCACAACCTTTAAAGACCCGTCAGCCTTCTTCGATAGCGCAAGCAGTCGCAAGTGGGAGGGCAAGCTTTCAGACGAAGACCTTCTTGCGTTTCACAAACGTCTTGCAGTGTTGCTTCCGGAAGCCGACGCGCGATGGGTTCAGTCTGGCGGAGAGCTTCCTGCTTAGGACCTCGCTTTCTTAGTAAAGATTGCCGCTTCGGGACCGTCTCGGCCATCTGAGACTTTTTGCCGGATGACCCGTAACCACGATGAGGGGTCATTCATGCCCGCGAACGCGGCCAGGGTTTGCCCTAACCAACAACAGCCGTTCGCCGCGGTTTCGCCAGATGACTCAAATGTGGACGAAGCGGACCTTGCAAAGTTTGGTGGTCGAGACCGACTTTGGGCATGGTTTATGGTAAGATCCATGCAAGTGCTGCGAGGGAGAGTACCATGATCGACGCTGAACAGCGATTGGTAGACCACAACATCATTTTACCTGCGCCGCTAAAATTGCCTGTTGGTATGGTGTTGCCATTTCCGTGGATTAACGTTCGGGGCGACCGGGCGTTCGTATCTGGTCATGGACCACAAGAAATAGACGGTACTCCGGCCGCGCCATTTGGAGCAGTCGGAGAAAATGTGTCTGTGGAAGAGGGCTACGCCTCAGCACGCAAAGTCGGGCTTTCTATTCTCGGCAGTCTAAAGCGCGAACTTGGCAGTCTAAACCGAATAACGGGGTGGTGCCGAGTTCATGGGATGATAAATTGCAAATCTGGCTTCAGCGATACGCCTGCGGTTCTCAACGGGTTCACGGATTTGATCATTGACGTCTTTGGAGAAGAGATTGGCCGCCATTCACGTACGGCGGTCGGGGTGGCAGGCCTACCAATCAACTTCCCAATTGAAATCGAAGCAGAGGTTATTGTCTCAACGGCCTAGAATACACGTGAATCCGGAACGACGTACTGGTCAAAGAGGAGCAGGAATGTCGCTGCGCCGGGCAGAAGTACTGTATGGAAGAAGGCATTTGGGTGAGCCAGAAAGGAGACTCCATGATTAAGTTTATGCCTAAGTTTCTGATTGTAACGGCGCTCTGTACGATCCAATACTCTCAAGTAGCGCTCTCGCAAAGTCACACTCACGACGCTGAAGTCACGCCATACGCCGGTCTGCAATCCAGGACCATCAAAAGCTTATCTGAGACCGATCTAGAAGAGCTGCGGCGCGGCGGAGGTTGGGGTTTTGCTTTACCAGCGGAGCTGAATGGCAAACCAGGCCCAGCACACTTGCTCGAATTGCAAGATGAACTTGGACTTTCGAAGGATCAGGTGGAAAGAATTGGCACGATCCATTCTGAAATGCGCAAACAGGCAATCGTCGCAGGCGAGCGGTTTATTGAGGCCGAAGCGGCGTTGAGCGAAGCGTTTGCCGGTGACCAGCTTGACTTAGCCGAGTTAAACAAACTTGTTAAAGCGGCAGAAACGGCCAGGGCCGAATTACGACTGATTCATCTGTCCCGGCACCTGCAAACAACACCGCTGTTGAGCGCAGATCAAATCCAGCAATACAGCATTCTAAGAGGGTATGCGAACGACCCGTGCTCCAATGTGCCCGAAGGCCACGACCCAACCATGTGGAAAAAACACAACGGTTGCAGCTGAATCCTTTTGAAATCAGCGCAAACTAATGTTGGACATGGAGCTGGGAAATCTGATTGCCCTTCATCCAATCTCTCAGCTATGTCGAGCAAACACACTCGTTGTTCCATCCAGACCAACGAGCAAGGTTTCATAAGGTTCTCGTTCGTCTGAAAAATCCATGCCGGGTGAACCCATCGGCATGCCTGGAACTGTTAGGCCGAGGCCTTCAGGATGTTCGGACAAAAGTCGATAGATATCTACTGCCGGGACATGACCTTCGACAAAATAGTCCCCAATAATTGCAGTGTGGCAACTGGAAAGCTCATCTGAGATATTCATTTGTTCTTTAAGCGACCACAGCTGCTCCTGTTCCATGTCTAGCGTATCGGCGCGAAATCCTGCGGAAATCAGGTGATCTACCCACGCGGAACAACAGCCGCAGGTTGGCGTCTTGTAGACTTTGATGAGTGGGGCTTCTTGACCGACGGAAGGAGTGGCTAACACTGCTGCTGTACCCGCTAGTAAAAATTCGCGTCGTTTCATTGGTCTCTTCTCCGCTTCCTCATGGGACTACAAAGATATTGTGCCAAGGCCAAACTTTTCAATGTTACCGGACTGAGCATCAAACGGGCAGTTTCGATACAAGGTCTAAATCTCAATCCAAAAAACACTGGTCGCCAAACGTTTTGTGTGTTGCGTCGCGTATGGCTCAAGTTCACTCGAGCGCTCGGCAATGGACCTCGCGATCAACGTCGTGGTGAGGTCCATAGCATCCTTCTAAGCCGTGGCCACGCCAATTGCCTTGGTGGTGCCTGCCCGTGCACCCTGACAATGCAATCACTATGACCAAGAATGCCGCTCTGCGCGGGTGCTTGATCCAACAGTTCTGTTCCATGTGCGAATCAACCTAGTAGCAATCCGGCTACCTTTGCTTTGACGCAGGTCAACACCCCATTGCGGCAGCTTCAAAGCAGCGGCAGTGTCGCCAGACTATCAAGGCCGTGGTGTTGGAAAGGAACTGATGGAAACCAGCATCGAACACTTAAAGTCCATTGGAACGGACGCAGTGTTCGTATTGGGCGTCCCGACTTTCTATCCTCGATATGGTTTTGTCCCGACTGACAAACAGACGCCCTATCCGGATTTGCTGACAGCACATGAAGCGTGGATGGCCCTTGAGTTGACGACTGGAGCGGTCGAGAAACTAAGCGGCAAGACGAAGGCAATCCCACAGTTCATGCAACCGCACTGGTGGGACACGTCTGGGCGCGAGTGACACCAGCTACCCTGACCCAGACATTAGGTGTTGCCAGTCGAATGTCTGGGTTGTCTGCGATGTGGACATGCGTTGCGATTTGGCGAATGACCGCTTCGAGCCCTATGGGGAAGTTAACCGCCCAGTAAGCCACCAGGTCTTAACCTCGCCCATACCTTTCACTTCAATGGTTCCGCGTTCTTCGAGTGTATATTCGGTCTTTAGTTCTTCCTGGGCCAGACCAGTTACCTGAATGCGGCCCGGTTCGCCGTGGCTTTCCATTCGGCTTGCAATGTTCACAGTCTCGCCCCAGACATCATAAAAAAGTTTTTGGGTGCCGATTACCCCTGCAACGGCGGGACCGGCATGCAAGCCAATACGTAGCTGCAACCCATCGGTAAACTCGGGCGACATGTCTTGCACGGCGGCCTGCATGTCGAGCGCCATCTCGGCGATGCACTGAACCGGGTTGTCCACGGGAGAAGGCGTCACCGCGGCAACCATGTAGGCGTCGCCAATGGTCTTGATCTTTTCCAGCTTATGTTTTGCCGCAAGGTGGTCGAAAGTGGAAAAGATACGGTTGAGGAAGCTTACAAGATCGGTCGGTGCCATTCGGGCTGAGCACTGGGTGAAGCCGACGATGTCGGCATATAGGATTGCAACGTGATCGAGGCTGTCAGCGATGATTTGATCCGGGGCGTCTTTGAGGCGTGCAGCGATCTCAGTCGGCAACAAGTTGTAGAGAAGGTCCTCGGAACGGGCATGTTCAGCCTCCAGCGCATCGTCCGACTTGCGCATCTCTGTAACAAAGAAAGCGGTAGTCGCCACTAGGATCAACAGCAAGATAGCTGCGTTCAATATTGCCATACCCGTTTCGTCTCCGACGACAACAGTTCCGGGAAGTTGATCTCGAAAAGCCGTGCAAGCCAGATAGGCCAAGCCCGAAAGGGCCGCAAAGCCATTCGCCGCGTAACGGGCGGACCTAGGAAAGACAAGGTAGGGGATGACTGTCCCAAGCAAGAAGAACTGATGCGCACCCGAGGCATATCCAAAGGTCAACGCAACAAATGACATGTGCAATAGAAAGACTGTCGAAATCAAAAGTGCAGCGGCACCGTGCCTGTTGCCGCGAAGCAGGAGCAGAGCAAGCAAAAACAAGACGCTGACGATAGCGTTTTCGATAGTAACCAACCTCTCTCCTACGAAGGCATTGGCTACAGTCCATATGGCGTTCGCCATAAAACCAAGAAGCGCCACAATATACGCGGCTCGCGTGTGCTTGGCATCTCGAATTTCACTCAGAAGTACCCGCATGATTTCCGCCTCTCAGGCATTTTGTGGCTTGGCTGAATGATCCGATACAAATGTTCACTTGCACAAGACCAATAGGTCCGCATTGGCCGCGGAGCGGACAATCCTTCTAGCATAACGGCCGCCTGCTATGAGCCGAGGCTGTGTGGAAACTCTTTTGGTTTCGTGGTTTTTACGGTTTTCTGCGGGGTTCTTTAGGGTTTTCGGTATCTAGACTGTGAATCGGCATGCAAAATTGACCCACTTAGGTGGGTTATGAGCGAATAAAATTGACCCACCTGTTTTCGTTAAGATCCGCACAAAAGTG
>NZ_JBQFRF010000018.1:0-15772 GCF_056537265.1 Ruegeria sp. CG1
CAGCCATGAAGTCGGCCTGCTGGGTTGTAAAGCGCCGCGCGAGAAACGCGGTGATTTCGCCGTTGCGGGTTTTCTTGCCCAGATCGCGGAAAGCCTTGAACGCTTCGACACTGCCTTTCCCGGCCATTTCCTGAAACTGGTTATAGGCTTCCTCTGCTGCCTCGTCCCTTTCTCCGCCAACAGGAGGGCGAAGCCCTGCCTGTGGCCTGGGGCGGGACTGTCACGGGGTCGGAGTGGCGAAAAAATGGGAGGGAACCGCGCGCTTGCGCGTGGGAGGAACCGGTTTTTTTTGACATGGAGACGACGCGCACCGCGCGGCGTTTGCCCCTTGACCGGCCCGACACAGGATGCGGGCGGATCGGGATGATGGGACCGGCCTGCCGGTCACAGCAGCCCCACTATTGGACAATGCCAGGGCCGGGGTGAGCGCGCTTTAGCGCGTCGATCCCCTGCCCTGTCAATTGATCAATGTGAACCGCGCGCCGCGCGCGGGTCTCAATTCACCGTTTGCGTGGTCTTGTCAGAAAACAAAAGCACGCGTGTTATCCTGCCTCGACGAAAACACTATATTTAGTATACTTACGTTAAGCACCCACAATATGTTTGCTTTGGAACCCCTTTTGTTCTATTCTTTTGCTAAGCTGCCAAGGGGAAAAACTTATGTCCGAAACTGCCATTTCAGAGACACAGACAGCACTGCCAGCAACGGCAAAGCAACTTGCTTATGCACGCAAGTTGGCAGAGCAACAAAACGTCGTTTTGCCCTGGGAAATCCAGCAAGATCGGCGCGCGATGAGCCAATGGATCGACACGCAGAGATCAGCACCTCGCGTTCGCGATACAAGGCCAAGCTCGAAGCAGGTGGCATTTGCGGAACGCATCGCCCGGATCAAGCGCAGCCCTGTTCCGGACGAGTGTTTTCGGGATCGCAATCTGATGTCCCGCTGGATCGATAGCAACAAGCCCTGAACACTATCACGCTTGTTTGGCATCTGTCGCGTTGTGTTGGAAGGTTGGAAGAACCATCGATGCGGTGCTCTCACACATGCCTCGCTGCACACCTTTCCTTTGAATATGGTCGCATCATCCAACCATGGGATCAAACGCCTATGCTCCAACCGGAACATAGCCTCGGCGACGTTTTTGTCTTTCAAGTATATGGAGCGCGTCAGCAGCCTGGGCTTCGTCTTCGTACGTCACCATCATAGCTTGTCCGTTTGTGCCAATACGTCCCCACGTGCGGAGAACCGAAACTTCCCCAAACAGCGTCGGCTGCAACTCTATTCCGTAGAACCGTGCCATGTTGACGTCAGGGTCTACATGGATCAGGTGGACAGGTGTGGTGTCTGTCAGCGCCATGCTCCCAGTATTGCTTGGCACAGCCCAGCTGTCCAATGACAATGCGATATCTATTCGCCGGGAGCGATTCATACCCGTGATGTGAGGTGGCACGGGTTTCACCCGGCCTTATCATTCTGGTCGCACTATAGGCTAGCTGAAGATCTTTGCATGCCCTCCATGCGCCGGATCTGGGTTGACGAGCCCGCCCTTTGTCGCGTCCGCTGTTGTTATGGACATAGATGAAAACAAAGTGGATGAGGCAGTCCTGGCGCTGCTCTGGTTGACGCTGCATGACGAGCGCCGCGCATGGAAAGGCTTTGACTGGGACGCGCTTGACCGCCTGCACCGCAAGGGGCTGATCCTGGACCCGGTTGGAAAGGCAAAATCGATTGTGCTAACCGATGAAGGCCTGCGTCGCTCCGAAGAACTTTTCGCAGAGCTTTTTGAGCGGGAGCCAAAGACATAGCATTCGCCACGACAAGACCATCCATGCAACGCAGATCTGCACAAGCCTGTGATCTGGCTGGCGGTTGCAATCTGCGCTAGATCGCCTCTGTCTGGCGAACAGGGAGAAGCTGAAGATGACAACGGGGAACGATCTTGGTGGGCTCATTCGGTTTATCACCCGTGACGAGATTTGGCACGAGCGGCTCGCGGACGTGTTGGACGAGCATTTTCTGCCAAGTCTCGAAGCCTTTGATCTCGATTTCGAGGATCTGGGCGACCTGCTGGGCGAGGATTGGCCAATGGTTCTGTGGGGCGGTGGCCTGGAAGACTTGCTGGGCAGGACATTCGGACCGGACGCCGAAAACGCTGTAGATGCCTATCTGAAAGGGAGCGGTTCCAAAGAGAGTGCGCAGACCCGCGCCTATATCGAGGGTTTGCGGGACGCGTCGGTCAGCCTTTATGAGGTGAGCGAGGTAGACCCCGGCAGATCCATGGTCTTGCGCAACATGCTTTCGGACGCAGAGCCGGTTACCGTCCGGGAACACAGCGCGACGCAGATGCTGCAGCGATGGGATCGCATCGCAGCTCGGGTTGTCGCACAGGGGGAATATAACGTGATCTCGGGGGCGCTGCTCCCCTTCGACCCCGACACCGTCGCGTTTTTTGAAGACGGGCTCCGCTCCGTGTTGAAATTGAACCCCGACGTTGAACTGAGGCTGACACAGGATCAGCTACACCGTTCCGCACCCCTCTTCACCAATGCCTGGCTCTTCGCACATCTGCCGAACCTGCTGGATCCGGAACCACCACAAATCAGCAACAGCGATGGCGACAACCTGCTCTTTCACGACATGCGCTTCCCCCTCGCCAGCAAAGTGAGGCAAAGCCAGGTATCTGAAAAGCTAACACAGTCCGCAGAACTCGTGATCTCAGGCCAGAAGGATTGGACCTGGCTTGACCTCGACACCCCGTCCGGCACCAAGCACGGCACCGGCCTCGTGTTGGACAAATCAATGTCAGGGGCCTCCGTGCTTGGGTCCCTAGATCTGAAAGGTCGGACACTCACACTTTCTGTGAACTCTACAGCGCGCGCTGAACGCGGCGAAGCCCTGGTCCGGGACCTCCTGGGCGACCTGGTGAAATCTCCGCTGACATCAATCCAGACCGCCGAACAGATGATGGCGGATGACAGCACGAGTAACGGAGTGGCAGAAGAAGAGGACATCCCCCGTGCCCTTGCCCGTCAGATGGCCCACGAATATCTCGAACAGCATTACCGCGATACGCTTGACCAGCCGATTCCTGCCCTGGATGGCAAGACCCCGCGCCAGGCCGTTCGCAGCACGGCGGGCAGGAAGAAAGTCATAGACTGGCTGAAGACAATCGAAAACCGCAGCGCGCGCCAGACCGGCTCTCCGGTGGCTGAGTATGATTTCGGCTGGATGTGGGACGAGCTTGGTCTGTCAGACTACTGAAATTGGACCAGCGATGGTTCTTGCAAAAAACCGTTCCAAAACTTCGCCTCCTGAACCCATCGACTAACCCATGTTTTCCCGGCTGCGTCTTGCAGAGATGTGGCAAGGGTTATGCTGTCGCTGCGCGTCCAGATGGTTTGCCTCGTGACAGCTGGGGCACAACAAAATTTCAGTCTCCGTGGACACACCGGTTTCATAATCGAAACAGTACTCTTGACCACATATTTCCAGCACCTCTCCACTCTTGGCCAGTTCCGAACTTGTCACCGCGCAGTGATCACAAATTCCGTCCAAGAGAGCTGATTGGAGTTCAGAAAGAACCACTGTTTTCTGAAAATTGCACACTCTGTCACTCATAACTGCTTCAGGCTTTCACAAAATGGTGAAGAGAGAAAGCTTGTGAAACAAGAATTCAAGGGAATGTGACATAGCCCAATAGGTTCGAGATTTAGTTAAGCCGATCATTGCCTGTATGCTGCGGGGCGCGTCGAACTTTCACGTCAGCCTCCATCCGACAACAGACCCGTTCACATCAAAATACAGTCTGGGCTAGTCCTCCCAGCGAAACGCGTCGTTGTCCGCCTTCACCCGACCAATAGACGGCAAAGCGAAGTGGTTTCCGAGCACAATACATCCTGTTTCGGACAGTTTCCGACGGGATGTCACGGCCATCTCAGCATCGGAATCAAACGTAAAATGCCACTCGAGATGCCCGCACTGGGCGGTTGTAGGGATTGCATCACCTGTTATCAGAGCGCACCGGTCGCCACTGGTGATTTCGACCGAGACATGACCGGGTGTATGGCCTGGCGTGGGGATCAGAGTGACGGAATACACCCTGTCGCAGTCCTAAGGTTCACAGGAGGCCCGAGACAAAGTAGGTTTCTTGTGCAGAGGTAACGGCAATAGGCGTGGATCAGAATGGCGCGGCAGCTCCCACTCGAAGGTGACAAGACCTTTCTGGTTTACGCCGGCACTGGCACCGACCTGATTTTCAATCATGGAGTTGAGCTTCCCGGTTTCGCGTCGTTTCCATTGCTGGAAGAACCTGGCACCAGGGTGATACTGGCCGGTCAAATGCAGGCACTTGTCGATCTGGCCCGTGAAATGAATGTCGGATGCATCCTTGATGCGCCCACATGGATGGCGAACGCCGACCGGGCAGCGCCCATGGGGTACGATGCAGAGCGGCTCGCCGAAGTAAACAAAGATGCGGTCAGTCTAATGGAAGACGTGCGCCAAGCTTCCGCTCGCGATGATGTACTGGTGTCGGCCTGCATCGGCCCGCGCTATGATCCTTACGCCGACATCCCGCCGGTACCCATCGAAGATGCACGTCGGTACCACGCTGCTCAAATGCAAAGCCTGAAAGACACAAGCCTCGATCTGGTCACCGCTTATACATTCAACCGCCCAAGCGAGGCAGCGGGTTGCATCCTCGCCGCCCGAGACGCTGATCTGCCGATCATCATGTCTCTGGTTGTTGAGACAGACGGGTGCCTGGCAGACGGAACCAAACTTGTGGACGGCATAGACCAAATCGACGCGGCAACCGACTCGGCGGCGATGTTTTTTATGGTCAACTGCGCTCACCCTACCCATTTCGCCAGAGCGATTGGCAACCACCCCCGGCTGAGAGGCCTTGTGGCGAACGCTTCGAGTTGCTCGCATGCGGAACTTGACGAAGCGGATGAGCTGGACGAAGGCGATCCAATTGAACTTGGTAAACAGATTGCCGCGATTGCGCAGCAGAATCCGTCGATTCAAGTATTTGGAGGATGCTGCGGTACCGACATGCGCCATCTGAAATCGACGATCAGCGAATTAGCATAGCCAACTTAGTTCAATCTGAGCGATAACGCTGAGATCTAAGGTGCTCCCGTAATTTCTTTCCACAACTTGTTAGGAGATCGGCCCAAACCTGCCGTTCATCGTGCAAAGCTGTACCTGCAGAGCGGCCGCCGAAGCTGCCGTTAACAATGGAGTTACATTGCGCTAGTCTTGAAACCATGCTCGATTTGGATGAAGCCAAGTCAGTGGAAGTGAACGGCACCGTTCTTGCGACCTTCGAAAAGGGTGAAGGCGAGCCACTGGTTTTTGTGCACGGCAGCGCCTCGGACGTGCGCACTTGGTCCCAACAGCTTGGCGTTTTCTCGGAAAATTATCGCACGATTGCCTACAGTCGACGCTATCATGTCCCGAACGCTCCGATACCAACCGATGCCAGGGACCCTATCCAGGTGCATGTGGAAGATCTGGCGGGTTTGGTCAAAGTGATGGATGCAGGGCCGGCACACGTCGTAGGGCACTCGTGGGGCGGCCTTGTTTCACTCTTAGCGGCCAAGCAGGTGCCGGAAATGTTCCGCAGCCTCGTCCTCATTGAACCGCCTGCTGTCTCAATGCACGTGAGTATTCCGCCAAAGCCTACCCAGTTGATCGGCCTTTTGTTCTCTGCGCCCCGGCTTGCGTTTGACATCATTAAGTTTGGCATAGGTACCGTAGGCCCATCTGAAAAGGCGTTTCGGATTGGCGATGATAAACTGGCCGTTGAAAAGTTTGGCCGAGGGGTTTTGGGCGACA
This sequence comes from Ruegeria sp. CG1, assembly GCF_056537265.1. Taxonomy (NCBI): domain Bacteria; kingdom Pseudomonadati; phylum Pseudomonadota; class Alphaproteobacteria; order Rhodobacterales; family Roseobacteraceae; genus Ruegeria; species Ruegeria sp. CG1. The sequence goes on from NZ_JBQFRF010000018.1 coordinate 5,844, forward strand.
GATATTTCGAGGCACTATCGGAGGAACGATACGCTCAAGTTTGGGACAACCGAGGCCCTGACAGAGCCCTCTCACTGTATCATGGCTTCCCCGATCTGATCGGAACATCGTTTTCGGATATCCATATTCCGGTCCTTCTTATCGGCGGGGCTGATAGTCCGCACTTGTTTAGGCTGCTAATCGATGGACTTAGCGAGCGGCTGCCTGATGCGCATGTCGAAATCATCGAAAACGGGTCACACATGATCCACGAGGACGCACCAGAAACCCTGAACGCGCGGATCAAAGAATTCCTTGCTGGCGGCTGAGGGCTGAGGCTGACTTCAAATTCACGCTTCGCTGTTCCCAGATGCGGACATAGCGGTCAAATGGTCTTCCAAACCAAGTAGCTGTTTTGATCTCACCTATGCTGCAGCGGTTGCTTCAATCTCAAACAACAATCCGGGGATGGCTATGCATGGATTGGGCCTGTTCAGCTCATTTATCAGGTCTTCCAGATGTTGTGCTTGTGGGGAGCGTTCTATTTCAGGAAGCACTAGCCTAGTCGGCAATTTCCCAGACCTCAGGAGCTCCTCCATGTAGCGTTCGAAGTCTTTCGTTTTTAGAACCGGGAGCGACGCCGTCCCACCATTGCAACCGAGATCTGCGGTGCAAGATCGATCGCTCTCAGTGGTACATTGCAATCACGGAGCCTTTTTGGTGTCTTGGTGTGATCGCGATACTTACTAACGCGCCCTCAGAACAGAGAGAACGATGATGAGAAAATTATTTCGGCAGGCCACGGCGCTAATCGTTTCTCTGGCAATTGCCAGCGCACCCTTTTCTGGAAGTTCAGCCGTTGCGGCAGATGCAGCGTCTTTCGAAAGAGTGCTAGACCAGATCGATAGCAGCATAGACGAGACACGTTTCAATGCAGCAGCTTTAGCCGAGGAGGTATGTACGGCGCCGACGTCTGAGATCGTGCAACAGATCGACAAACGCCTCGCGACGCAAATCTACGACGGAGTGATGCGAGGTGTCTCCGGAACGCTTTCAACGGGCGCCGGCAATTCGTGGGACCAGGCATTGGTATTAGAGAGCATACTGAGAACCTGCGGAGTTGAAACTCGCTTTGCGTTTACAACGCTTCCTCCGAAAGAAGCTGCTCGATTGATCGCCGCAAGCGCGCCTTCGATCCGTTCCGCGATCGTAACCGAAACCGCTGATTTGTCGGGTGCAGTGGAGGGCATGCGGGCCGCCGGTATGCTCAGTGAAGATTTAGACCGCTTTGTACAGTTTATGCAGAACCCGGCACCTGACGTACCAGCTAATGAGCAAGTGCTTGCTGTCGCGGAGGAATTAGAGCAAGTGCTCGGCGATAGAATGCCAACTGGCGTCGAATTGGACGCTATCTTCTTGGAAGAGGCGTCTCGGTACGCCTGGGTGCAGACCCGGGCACCAAACAGCGATAAGTGGGAAGACCATCATATCGCATTCGATCCTTCTACTGCCGTGACATTGCAGCGGTTTTCAGCCTCCCTCCCTCCGTCGGCATATCACAAAGTTGAAGTGGGCTTAAAAATCGAGGTTAGCGACGAAAACGACGTTAGGGACGTGTCTGTCCTCGACGGCACAACCATAACTCCTGGAAAGGACGGCGCCGGTTCGGCCTTGCTGACGATCTTGCCTGATACAGCGAGTAAAGATGGGTTCGGCGATCTGACAAAAGCCGAGAGCTTTCTTGTGCGCCTGGAGAGCGAAGACATACAGCAAATCGCGTTTGAGTGGGACGGAAGTGTATTGGATCCGATCTTTACCGATGGCGCCGGTGAGGCCAGTGCCGGCATTGCCGACGCCTTCAGCGGTCTGAGCTCAACGATCGGCGGTGCACCGATTGGCGAACCCGCAGATGCTGAACAAGTCACAGCCGTTGTTATCGAAGTCGCGCTCCAGGGGCCTTTCCAAGCGACGCCTGTCCTTGTGGAACGGCGTATCTGGGAGGCGACTGATCATCGCACGTCGGCACCTGTCGGCGTCTGGACGATCAACGCCGATGGTGCTGCCGCATCCGAGGGAGAATTGATGTCGGTGCTGATCGCGCAATTGCGCGTGGTCATGGAAAAAAAGCTCCCCCGCCCCAACAATTCCTTAGCGCGTGCGATGCTATCGCGATTGATGGACTTGGCCGCGCAATCCGTTGCAGAGGACGGATCCATTATTTGGCGCGGCGCGCCGATGACCACGATCAACGGATTTCAAGTCCAAGACGACGAAGCAAGGCTGGCGAGTTTTGATATTGTTGAGTCCGGGCTTAGAGCGATGCAGGTGAGCACGACGGGCTTTCGCGCTGCCCCAAATATTGCGCTAAGAGCTGGGGTAGCCGAGACCTGGTTGGAGGCCGGATTTGGCACGGACGCACCGCCAAGCGTCACTTTGAAGTCGTCCGCGAGCGCCTGGGCAACTCTCTCGGAGGCAGACCAGTTTCGTGTTGTGTCATCGCAGGCCGAGCTCTCGTCGCTCGGCCTGCAGGGCCAGGCTCTAGCAAACGCTGCGGCCGATATGGATCGAACGTCCTTGCTTGCGGTCGCGGGAGGACGCGACGTGTCGTGGTGGCGGATTGACCCTGCGACCGGGGCCGCAACTGGCGTAGACGATCGCGGTCGAGGCGGCGCCTTTGTGACATTACTGCTCTTGGTGGACTTTTCTCTCCTGCCTTACTTCATTGTCACGGGCATGCAGGACTGCGGCCAAAATGAAGGTTGCATGATGTCAGTGCTGATTTGGGGACTACTGGCCTTTGGGCTCAGTTTCGGTCTTGGGACTTCGATTGGAATTGCTTTGGAGGGAACGACTATTTGGGGCGCCGGTATTGTTGAAGGCATAGGAGCTTTTTTTGTTTTCTTGAACTTCTTGGGCCTGAGCCTGACAGGTTGGAATCCACTTCCTGACATCGAGATTCCCAATATTGACACGCCGTGACACGTAAGCGCACCATCCCTGGGTGTCGCTTCAATAGCCCTGTGGCTGCGTCCTTTCACCCGGTTGCAAACAATAAAAGACGGTCCAGTCTATCGCTTCGACGGTGGCATAAAGTCGGTACGTCTTCTCCAACGGGGACCATTCGCAAAAGACGGAGAAGGCTTTAATAGACGAGCTTCGGTCAATTCCGTGGTAGATGGCCCAAACAGGCCAATGCTCCAGCAACGCTACTCGTGCGTCTGTGTCGCATGCGGAACGGAGCCGCTCGGTAAAACACCATCTACCGGATCTCCGTGGTGCCAGTTGCGATGACACAGTCGAGATGCTGCTCGAGACGTACGGACACCCCAACAAGGCCGGGCAAGCCAAAGCCTGCGCTGAACGCCTCAATCCCGGCGCGGGTTGCGCGGCCTGCGAGCCCATCGGCCGGACCAACGTTGAACCCCAATGCGTTGAGCTTCTGTTGAACGCGGCGCACTCTGTCAGCTTCCGAGCCGGCAATCGCGGCAGCCCCGCAATTTGGTTCCAGGCGTGGCGGCGTGACGCCAGGCGCATAGGCCACCAATTTCGGACCGCTTGGACCTGTTTCGATGTCGACCCATGTGTCCATGTTGCCGGAGATCTCGATTGCGCCAAGAGATTTGCCCCCGCTGAGCCGTACCTCAAAGCGCCCTGACGGAACGGAGATGCCGTCTCCTCCGATACGCCCTTTTGCGACGACGATGCCCTCTTGATTGACGACGTCGACATCCGCCGAAAAAGCCGCCTGCAGTGCGTTGGCAAATGCTGCGCTGCCTCGGGCATCCACAAAAGTGCCGCCACCGGCGCGTGCAATCTCGGCGATATTCGCGCGGTCGGCGTCGGTGTTTAGGTCAAACCCGATGAGGTTCATTTCGATATCGCCAGAAGCTTGCGCTCGCACATCCCGCATGACGGCTTCTGGATTGGGAGCGCATTCTTCAATGCCATCTGTGATCACGATAATGCGTGTACCAGCTCCCGCGTGCACCGTTTTTGCGACCGCCGCGATGCTTCCAATGAGGGGGGTGGTCCCCCCGCTTGGCTCGAGCCCGGCCACCAGTCCCGAAACAACTGCCTTTTTCAACGGGCCGGGCGGAATTGGCGTTTCAATGTCGGTGCAGGCGGTGTCTTTTCCGGCACTTTCCGGGATCCGATTTCCATACACCGTAAGGCCGAACTCAATTCCTTCAGGTAGGCTTCCAAGAACCTGATTTAGGACGGCTTTTGCAGCATCGATGCGCCGCTCGCCATGCGCCATAGGGCGTGCCATCGACCCAGACATGTCAAGGATCACGTGGACGGGCGTGGCAGTTTCTGGTGATAGCACCGGGTTTGCAGCCCTTACACGCAGTGTTCCAGGAATAATGTTGAGTTCAGTGCGCAACTCATAGGGCACCGGTGCGGCCATTACCTCCCGGAGGGTGTCGTAGAACCGGGTCAGATCTTCGGCCCCTGTCGCATAAAAGCTGCGGCCACCTGTCATCACCGAGAGACCACGAAAGACGTTGCGACCCGTTCCAACGGCTTTGAACTGATATCGGTTTACCTCCTCGCCCATGGCAATGCTGTAGATTGGGATAGAGAGGTCATTGGCGCGTTGAAGAATTCGGGCGCGTGTTACCTCTTTCTTGCTGGCGGAATCGATGCCATCGCCGATCAGTAAGATGGCTTTGCTCCCGTCCTGGGCGGAGAGGATATCGAGCGCGGTATCCAAGCCCTCGTGGAGTTTCGTCGCTCCGTCGGCAATGATGCCTTCCCGTAAAGCAGCCAAAAGTCCGTCATGGCCTTGGCCGGGTGCGACGGTCACGACCTCGTCGGAAAAGCGAACCAAATGCAGTCTTTGTCCCGCTGGGGCGCTCTGGACATAGGTTTCGAGTGCGTTTTGCAACGCGCGTTCCGAGCCCTCAAGGCTCCCGGAGGTGTCATACACAATGGCCACCTGACTTGCCTGAGCCGTCAAGGACACAAAATCCGGCGCATCGGGGGGAAGGAGGGCGAAGCGTTTCGAGCCATCCGGACCTACCGCTCCGGCGACACCGCTGTGTGGTCGGCCATCGCGCCGCCAAAAGCCAAGGGACTGAACAATTTGATCTGACGACGCGACCGTGAGGATTGGAACGCCGGTATCTGCGTGCGGCAACGCAAAAATATCCGTGTCCCCACCACTTACAAGACCGCGAATCACGTCGTTTGTGTCCAGCATCTGCGCGTTTGCAAATTTGTCGTTGGGTTCGATTTCATCCGGACCGGCACGCTCTTGCGCTGGGATCTGGGCATCAAGCGTTATGGATGGTGTCGAGCGTTGCCGTAAAGAGAGCAGGTCGGACGCGCCTTCCATCACAGCGATTTTTCTGATCGCGAGCTGATCGGCCCCGCCTTCAAAGACAAGCCGAAGGTGCCTGAGTTTCTGACCAACTGGAAATCGAACCACAGGGTTCGTGGCGAGGGGCGCAAGAACGGCAATGCGTTCAAAGTCGACCCCTTGCGCTTGGTCTGACACATCAAGCGCTATCCGTCCCGGCAGCCCGGTTCCCGGAGCGAATTCGACGACAACATCGCTGACGAAAACCTGCTCATGGGGGCCAAAGGCCAGAACGACATGTTTTGGGTCTGGGCCTTTCTTGGTGATCCAGGCGCGATTGTCTTGTCCGGTGAGCGCGAACACCGGCGGGTTTTTCTCAAATCCGCTGAACGAGACAACCTGCGCCCCGGCCGACGGTTCGGCCAGATCCCACGCCTGGTCTTCGACAAGTGACGTGGGGGTCGCGTCGTCCTCCCACACTTCGATATTGGCCATGGTCGGTGGCTCATCCAAGTGCGTGCCCAAAATTTCAATCCGAACAGCCTGAGCCCGTGTCCCGGGTCTGAGCGGAATAAGGTTCCTTTGCGCCGTCTTCGGAAGCGTCACCTCCAAGATTTGCTCATAGGCCTGGCCCTCTCCGGGTTTGACCCAGACGCGAACCAGACTGGGAAACCTGAACCATGGGAAAGGTGCAGTCTTCCCAACGCGCGTGTCGAGAACGATCGCGCTGAGATCGGCGATCCGCCCGTCTCGAAATTGGACGGAAATTGCCGGGGCAGCATCCCCTTTCTCGGCACCCCACCCACAATGCACGCATTCGCGGGTGCCGATGCTTTGTTGGTATATAGAGGGCAGCCCGTCGCCGAGGTTCGCCGAAGACCAGGCATCGTTTTCTTGCGAGGAAGACGTGGTGACAACGCCACCATAGGCGCGTGTCGCGAGATCTCTGATGTGATGGGGTGCTTGCCACGTGGCATAGTCTGCACCCCATTCTGAGACGTCCGGGCCGGACCCGCCTTCGAGAACCGAGGTGGCGTCGAGAGCCTCAGGATTGGCCGAAGCAGCTCCGGCGCTTAGTGTCAAAGCGAGGCCCAAACTGGCCAGACAGCGAAACGTTGTACGGAGGAAGTTGACGCTCACAGCTGGCCCTCCGCGTAGCGACGGTTGTTCTTCAAGAGCCTACTGTCGGGAACTTCGAGAAGACCCATGTCGTAGATGCCGATCGCCTCTTGCCAGGCTTCTGCGTCAAATTTGCTCCGGGCCCATCGATCATAGATGATCGCTTTTAAGTCTGCCGAGAGCGTGTCGGCGAGCACAGGGGACACGTCATGGATGAGCGCAAGTGCGCCCTCCGGATCAGCGCGATCGACGAGGTCGGTTGCTGCGCGACCCAGCACGTTCTCTAGGACGTCTTGAAGCGATTTTGTTCCGGGAAGAATGTCCTCCATGCGCGTGACCTCGGTGACGAAGAGAGACGCGCCCCCTTCCGTCAAAGCGCTGTGTGACCACTCTTGGAAAACGAATGGTACATTGCGCTTTAGGTCCCGCGCATCGGGTGCGATGGCCAGACCGTCAGCATAGGCTGTCAGCGCCTCTTCCCAGCGCGCCTCGTCAATCGCCTTAGACGCGGACCGGACATACAAGGTCACCAAGAGCTCGCCCGCCTCTTCCTGGCTGAGCACGCGGCGCGCTTGGCCGACAGTGTTTTTGGCGGCCTCGAAGTCACCGGTTTCGACGTGTTGAGCAATCATCCGGTTGAGCGTCGTCACACCCATCCCCGCGACCTTCTTGTCTTGCGGAAATAGACGGAGGAGCTGGTCCATCGCTTCAGCGACACCCGCCGCGCTATCACGTTGCGCCGCAGAGCGGGTCCATTCTTGCGCGATGTAGGCGATATTTTGTGAAAAGAGTTTTGGATCCCCAAGTTGCATGCGACCGGCGTGGTAAATCTCAGCTGCGTCTTCCCAGTTTCCAGCATCCATTGCGTCGCGCGCTCTGTAATCAAAGATCACGGTCTGGAGCTCCTGGTATGTCTCCAGACGGGTCAAAAGTTGCGCGCTCGCAAGGATCTCTTCCGCCGAGCCAGTATCACCGGAACGCAGTGCTGCGTTTACTTGACGAATGATCTCGTCCTCACCGAACCCCGGGTCGACGGCAAAGTCTGGAAAGAGCGCCCTCAGGGTTCGTTGGACCGCCTCAAGTGCGGCGACACCGCCCTCTGCATTTGCCTGGCGCTGCCACTCTTGGGCCACGTAGCGTGCATTTCGCGCCAGGCTCTTGCTGTCCGGAACCGCTTTGCGGCCTTCCGCATAGATTTCTGCGGCAGCAGCCCAATCCTCGGCGTCGATGCGGGCATGACCATAGGCCTCAAAGGCAAATGCCGTGAGCTCATTCATTTGATTCGGGCCAACAATTTCGCCGACTTGCGCAACGTCTGCCAATGCCGCCTCTAAAGTGACCGTTTCTATCCCGGCGCGAATGTGGCGCCGCAAAAAGGTCTCCGCGATCTCGTCTAAGTTGGTGATGTCTGGCACCGCGCTTTTGACGCTTTGAAGCGCATCCAGCCCCTTGGGAAACCCCTCAGCCTTTGCCCATTCCTGCGCAAGATATCGCGTTGCACGTGCGATATTGCGATCGCCTGGATAGGCCAAAGATCCGGCCTGCAATACCTCAAGGGCGTTGGGGAAGCGGCCTGCATCCAATTCCGCGGACGCCCATCGTTGATAAACCCCGCCCCGCCATTCACGTAGATCCCCAAGGGATTGAGGATCCAAAAGCGCGTCGGCGGTTAACGTTGCATCAAGCGCCCCTTGCCAGTCGCCCGCATCGATAAAGTCTTCGGCCGGCCGCGTGAAGACCGCCGCACGCAGCCCGTCAAAGGTGTCCCGGTCGATCTCATCGGCTGCCGTCGCCAAAATGTCGAGCGCGGCTTCCGGGCGCCCCGCATGTGCCTCCGCGAACGCCCAACGTTGCCAAATGGCCTTGCGCGTTGCGGCCAGCCCGCGATCTTCCGGCGCAAGTCGGGCGCCAACAGCCGCGACCTCGGTGGCGTCTTCCCAGTTCCCAACATCTGCGAGCGACGTGCTCCATCGGCCCAACGCCGCAAGGGCATTGGTCGCCGCCGAAGCGAACTCGGGATCCAGGCTCATCGCCCGAAAGTTTGCAAAAAGCGCGTCTTGGTATCGGCCAGCGCGGAGGTGTTCAACGCCATGGTTGTAGTAGATCAATGCCGCCAAACCGGCCGCCCCGATTTCCCGGCGTTTCGATTTGTTTGACTGCGGGATGTAGCGAAACCCGGTTAGGTTCTCAAAGTCCGCGACATTTTTTCGTCGCGGGTCAAAGCCCTCGGCCGTTGTTGTCTCAACGTCCATGTGGTTGAGGCCATCGTAGACGATCGAGAACGCATGATCCGGGACCTCGATCGCGCGTATGTCAAATCCAAGACCCCCAGCGACCGCGTTATAAAGCACAGCCGACGAAACGCAGTTGAACACGCCATCGTCCAAGACCCCCGAGAGGTTCGTTTGCGCTTCGCGGTACCCGCCCTGGAAGGCGCGGGTGTGAAGCCATGTGAGGAGTTGCGCGCCGCTCTCACGACGTGGGGCAGAGAGGTCCAAGACGGATTTCGCTTCCGCTGTTAACGCGTTGACGCGCGCAATGTAGTCTGAGCGCGTGGCGCCGTCCATTACGCCGGATGCCAGAAGGGCGATCTCCATAAATTCGGCGTTGGTCAGGTTACCTTCCCCCGCACGTGCAAAAATTGCGGCTTCTTGCGCTGTGAGTTTGAGATCCGCAGCGCCGAGCGTCTGCATTTCAGCCACAATCTCGAGCGCGGTGATCGGCGTTTCACCGAAGGCATAACGGGTTTCTGGAAAGCCCTCCTTGCCGCCGATGCTGAGGTCCGCAAGCGCAATTTCTTCTGCGCCCCGTGCCGGGTAAAGCCGCACAAGCAACCAATCCGCCGCGCCACTGCCGAACCGGGCCTTTTGCACGGGCTTCAAGGGATCGATGGTCTCGGCTCTGAGGGAGGAAAAACCTGAAGAGGCTGATGCGGTTGACGCAAGGATGTCAATTCGGGCAGGGGCCGGTATTCTGGCATCGTTGGAAAGTGTCAAAGAGAATGTCTCCGGCGCCACGGTTCCGCGCTCAAAGGCAAAGAGCAAGTCGATGGGCATCCCGTCCACGGCCTCAAAGACGGCGACCGTGCCGGCGTTGCCGTCGATCAAGTTGGCAACCAGCGCCCCGGTGTCTTCTCCGGCGCGTGCCAAGCTGTTTTCGACCGTCGCCAGCGCAAGCAAGTTGGCTGGTGCTTCCGCCAACGCAAAAGTGGAGACCCCTGCAAGCAGTCCACTTAAAACAAGTACCGAATTGGCTTTGCCAAACATCTCGCGCCCTCACATTTTCCAGCTTCCAACGGAGCTGATCTTTGCCTGAAACACCGTAGCAGACGGACCTCGTCAGCGGTATCTGTCGAAAAAAAAGAAACGACATCTGAACTGTCGAAGACTTGCATTAACGTCGGTTTAGGAGAATGAGATCTCTTCGCCGCGCGATCTAGGGGTCGAGTGCGGCTGAGTGCTAAATCCCCCTTTAAGCAGTTTTTCGGTGATGCCGCCGTTCGTTTATTGCGCGGCGGATTCAAGGAGAT
>NZ_JBQFRF010000019.1:0-10092 GCF_056537265.1 Ruegeria sp. CG1
TATGAGGGCGGCCCGCCTGGGGGCTTTGCGCCACATAGGGTGGGTCAAATTTAAATGCTGAAACCGGGTCAGTTTTGAACGCTCATTGACACGCCGACGGCTGGATTGCGATGCAAGCAAGGTTTGAAGGACCAGAATAGTGATCTCCGCCTAAGTCTAGGTTCAGGACGTTTAAAGTGTTTCGAACTTAAACGGCATTTTCTACCATCAGCGGACGTTCGACATAATCGGGGCAACGACTGAGTTGCGGACAAAAACTGACCTTGGAGACTACACCTTCGCTGACGCAGGATCCACCGCACTGGCAGCAACAGCTTATACCTTCAACAGGGAAAATCGCCAAAGCGGCCGTTCCACAGAAGGCTTGGGAGCTCCTTGATCGCTCTTTGACTAGATGGCACTCTGGCATGGAAACAAAGGGGCTTGGCTCAGCGCATAATCAGAGCTAGCAAATAGGCGTCAGGATCATGAAATTGGGCTTCTTCGCGCAAGGAAAGCGAAGACAGGCAACATTGTTACGATCCAGACCACGCTATAAATTGCGGATGGGATGGCATATTCGCTTAACCCATTGGTGTTAGGCAACAGCAAGGTGGCAATTGCGATTCCCAAAGCTCCGTTTTGAACGCCGGTCTCAATTGAAATCGTCTTCGCCTCGATGTCTGTGCATCCGAGCATCCCTGAACTTATGATGCCAATAAACGTGAGTGACGCACCTACAACAAAAAGTGCGGGTCCAAGCCTAAGGTAGTTATCCGCGACCACCACCCAGTTTGAAATGATCGCGCCTCCGATGACCACCGCAAAAAGTAGCATGGAGACCTTGCTAAAGATTGGTTCGACAGCGGCAACAATTCGCGGCGCCAAGGACCGCGCCATCACCCCGACTAGGATCGGTGAAGCTGTTAAAAAAAACATTGCTAAAGCCGTCGACGAAATGTCGATAGCGGGCGCAGTTGCCCCCATGAACATCTGCATCGAATACCCCAGGATGAGCGGTACGGTAACGACACAAGTCAGACTGAAGACTGCTGTAAGAGTAACGGACAAAGCGACATCCCAATTCGAAAGCTTGGTCACGATGTTACTGATCGCCCCGCCCGGACAGGCCGCTAAAATCATGATTCCAACGGCTGTCTCAGCGGAAATCCCAAAGATAAAAGTCACCATCAAAGCGATGCAAGGCAGCAAAATGATCTGGTTGAGAGCCCCTACGCAAAAGGCCCGCGGACGTCGTCCGATGCGTTGAAAGTCAGCCGTTGTGAGTCCGAGGCCAAGGCAGAACATGATGACAACAACTGCAAGCGGCAGCAGCACAGATATGAAAACTTCGCCCATCTACCATGACCTCTATGACTGCATGCTTCCGCACGCTTTCGGACGATACCGTTCAGAAAACCTGATGACGAGTTTTATCAGTTTGGCGCATTTATCCTCAAGCGCCCGAAGATCGAGGCTGTCTTTATTTATTATACCTATCACAGGGTTGGACGATCTGGCGTGAAAGAGCTTTCCAGTGCTAATCTCACTGTATGGCAAGTGTAACTTACGCATTCGCCCGCGCGATGGCCAACGCCGCCGGGATGACGCTGAACGACGATGGTGCCCTGATTTCGAATGGCGCTGTCGTGCTGCGTTTACCAGAAGCTCAAGACGGCCAATTGGCGGATGATGCGTATTTCGATCTGATCGATTGGATTCGTGCGCAACAAGCGGACGAGGCCGCGTTGGTTGAGGCCTATGCGAACGCGATTGCGACCGATGATCTCGGCGTCCTTGGCCTAGCCGTAAAGACAGCTCCGACCTTGCGGCAATCTTTGCAACGGATCGAGCGTTATTTTCGTCTCGTAACGGACACCGCAGTTTACAGACTTGATGAAACCGGCGATCCGGTCCTTTGGATTTTTGAGGGGCAAACATCACATCGCGCTGCCTTGGAACTGCGCAACGAATGCGCGCTTGCGGCCTTTGCGAGGAACATGCATCGGTTTGTGGGTGATGGGTTGTCGCTCGCATATGTCACGTTTCAGCATGCTTGCAGACAAGAACCGGAACGCTACGCCGAATATTTCGGGTGTCCGGTTCAATTTGGGAGCGACCACAACGCCATTGCGATGCGCCCCGCTATGCTGGAATGCGTAAATCGTCTTGGCGACCCGGGCTTGTCAGATTTCATGACGAAACATCTGGATGAGGAATTCAATTCTCTGGATGATGATATGTCACTGGGCAACGTACTTGTTCATCGACTTACGCCAGCCCTGAGTAACGGCGCACCGCAGGCGGCGCATGTCGCCCAAGAGATGGGAATGAGCGAGCGCACGCTTTACCGCAGGTTGGCCGAGGAAGGGCTGACCTATCGCGACGTTCTTGGTCAGGCACAAGTTGCACTTGCTCGTGACCTGCTGCGTGACGGTAAGGCTTCCATAGCCGAGATCGCCTTTATGACCGGGTTTTCGGAACAGAGCACGTTCAGCCGCGCCTTCAAGCGTTGGGTCGGCCAAGCACCCGCTCGTTTCCGGCAGCAAGCGACCTCCGACTAGGCGCGCACCTCAAGACCACATGGCAGGTTCGGTCAAAACCTTGGCAGGGCCTGCCAATACCTCGGCCAACGTGGCGCCTAATTTCCTCTTTGTCAGATCCACTTGGGGCGTTGCCGAGTAAGGCAGACCGCTTTGCCCCTCTCAGACAAAGGAAGTTTACAATGAGCAATCACGACCACAAACATGAAGCCGGCTGCGGCTGCGACGTCACGCCCGAACGCGTTGACATGGCGCGCCGCCGACTCCTGACGCAAGCCGCTGGGGCTGCCGCGGCGGGTACAACAATCGTTGCTGGTGGGCAGGCGCTTTCAGCAACCGAAGAGGCTCGTGCCACTTACGCTGACCCGGAGAACCCAGGCCTTCCCCAAATCGACATGACCATCGAACCGGGGCGCACCGCGCTTGTGGTGACCGACCCCCAGATCGATTTTCTGTCCGAGGACGGTGTGACGTGGGGCGTCGTTGGTGAAAGCGTGACCGAACAGGGCACCGTCGACAATATCGAACGGCTTTTCATCGCCGCCAAAGCAGCCGGGATGCCGGTCTTCATCTCGCCGCACTATTACTACCCGCATGACCATAAGTGGGAGTTCGAAGGCACGCTTGAAGCCACGATGCACAGCATCGGCATGTTTGACCGCCTCGGGCCACTCAACCTGGACAACTTTGAGGGCTCAGGTGCCGACTGGATGCCTCAATACAAAAAGTACATCGAGGATGGCGAAACCATCGTCTGTTCACCCCACAAGGTTTACAGCCCTGCCCAGAACGACCTGAACCTGCAATTGCGCAAACGCAAGATCGACAAGGTGATCCTTGCGGGGATGTCCGCGAACCTTTGCACGCAAGCGCATCTCTATGAGTTGTTGGAACTGGGCTATGAGGTTGCTGTCGTTCGCGACGCGACGGCCGGGGCCAAAGTGCCTGAAGGTGACGGGTATCTCGCAGCCATCATCAATTTCCGCATGGTCGCCAATGGCGTCTGGTGGACCGACGACGCGGTGAAGCGCATCGGCCAATCTGCCTGACACGAACCGACTTTCCAGTTTGATCCTGACATCCTGAAAGGAAATATCATGACACGCATCTTTACACTTCCCGCACTTACAGCAGCGTTGACTCTTGCCCTGGCGGCGGCGGCATTGGCCGACGATGAATACAACGTTTCGAACAGTCTTACCCTGACTGGACACCCCCTCGGCATGCACGGCGTCGATCCTGTGTCGATGTTTGAAGCCGAGAATCCTGAGATGGGCAACGCCACTTACACGTCGACCCATGATGGTGTGGACTACTATTTTGCGTCGCAAGCGGCGCAAGCTACATTCGAAGCGGATCCGACGGCACATCTGCCTCAATTCGGCGGGTTCTGCGCCTTTGGCGTCTATGTAGGCAAGAAGCTTGATGGCGATGTTCGGTATGCCGATATCGTGCACGACAAGCTCTATCTCTTTGTGAATGAGGACATCTTCAAGAAGTACCTTGAGGACAAAGAGACCGTGATTCAAGGCGCCCATGCCAAGTGGGCAGACATCCACCACACGCCTGTCGGCAGTCTATGATTGAGGAATTTGGTGGCTTTTGCCGGTCGGAGCCACCGCTGCCTCGCCCCTCCCCAAAAGACCGGCATTTCTCCAAAACGCCACGCTCGCACACAATTCGCGTGCGTCGAAAGCTCTGCCCAAAGGAAGCCAGACATGACTGATTTTGAGACCTATACAATCGCCTCTGCCCCTGAAGCCGCGAAACCAATTCTGGAAGCATCGCTGAAAGGGTATGGTTTCGTGCCCAATCTTTATGCGGCCATGGCCGAAGCGCCCGCAATTCTGGAAGGCTATACGACACTTTCCAACATCTTCGGAAAGACCAGCCTTTCAGAGACTGAGCGCCAGATCATCCTTATGACTAACAACCGGTTGAACGGGTGCAAGTACTGCATGGCCGCCCATACCACTCTTTCACAGATGGCCGGTGTCCCCGAAGACGTGATCGCAGCGTTACGCGATGGCAGCCCTATCGCCGACCCCAAATTGGAAGCACTGCGCAAATTCGCCATCGTGATCAACGAAAGCCGAGGCTGGCCCAGCGACGCACAGGTCGAGGCGTTTCTGACGGCTGGTTACACACGCCAATCTATGCTGGAAGTCATCCTCGGCACAGCGTTGAAAACCCTGTCGAACTATACGAACCATGTGGCGGACACCGCGTTGGATGATGCCTTTGTGCCAAACGCATGGACCGCCTCGGTCACAGCGGCGGCAGAATAGCGCAAACTCGCCTTTTGATGGTAGCGCGCTCAAACCTGTTTCCTGTGTTAGCCAAGTAGGGGATTGGATTTGAGGCGCTCGACTGCAAAATCGACAAAGGCGCGCACCTTCGCAGACACGGTTCGTCCCTCTTGATGCACAAGATGGATGGGAACCTCGGGTGGTTCATACGACTTTAGAACAGTCTTGAGCCGCCCATCTGCGATGTAGGGTGCCACTTGATAGGAAAGAAGCCGTCCAACACCATGACCTTGCAAGGCCAACTCGATCACAGCGTCATTTGTGTTCATGCTGATACGTGGGCTCATGCGTTTGGTGACAGTCTTTCTGCCCCGTTGAAAATGCCATTGGGCCGATGCATTCAAGGCAGTTGAATTAATGATTGCGTGGCGGGATAAATCATCGGGCGTGTCTGGTTCGCCATATTGGTCAAGATATTTACGGGAAGCAAACACGACCTGCCTCACCGTACCACACCTGACAGCCATCAAACTGGAATCAGCGAGGTTGCCAATTCTGATCCCGACGTCGAGACCCTCATCAATCAGATTGACCACGCGGTCCACATAGAGCGTGCGCGCCGAGAGCTTTGGATACTGATCCAAAAATTCGCCCAATATTGGAGCGACAAACATACGACCAAACAAGACCGATGCGGTGACACTTAATTCCCCGGTTGGTTCGGCATAGGAACCGAAAGCCGCGCGCTCGGCCTCATCAAGATCAGCCAAAACACGTCTGGCATCCTCAAAAAACCTTTGTCCACTATCAGTCAGCATCACCGAGCGCGTGGTGCGCACAAAAAGACGGATCCCCAGGCTGTCCTCAAGCATGGAAACCATTCGGGTCACTGTTGGCGGTGACATGTTGAGTTGGCGAGCCGCCGCGGCAAAGCCTTTCAACTCGGCCACCTTCACAAAGACGTTTAGCGCCTGAAATCTGTCCACAGCATTATTCCATATTTTGGAATAATATATTGCCAAGTATCTGAATTCCGCAACATTGAAGCTCTGATTAACTTCACCTCAGTCCCAAGGCATCGCCCAGACCGAGATGGAGAATTCGATGGCACGACCCTTTGCAGAGATCAGCTTCACGCCTTCCGTGCGCGAAACTCAGGCCAAATATGGTTCAGCGAACGGTTACGCGAAGTTTCTGGAAGGCATCCATCACGAGGATCTGATCAGCCCGGTTGAGGCCAACTTCATCGCGCAAAGGGACGGCTTCTATCAGGCCACAGTTTCAGAAACCGGCTGGCCTTATGTGCAATTCCGCGGTGGCCCAGCGGGTTTTCTGAAAGTGTTGGATGAACGGACACTTGCCTACGCTGATTTCCGCGGCAACCGGCAGTATCTCAGCACCGGGAACCTGCTGGGCAATGACCGCATCTCGCTGATCCTGATGGACTACCCCAATCAGAAGCGCCTCAAGATCTGGGGTCAGGCGATGATCATTGATGCCGAGGACGATCCGGCCCTGATGCAGCGCCTGAGAGCGCCGGACTATCGCGCTCACCCGGAGCGGGCGGTTGTGATCAAGCTTGAAGCGATGGACTGGAACTGCCCGCAGCACATCCCCCAACGCCTGACCTTTGAAGAGTTTGAAGATTATCTGGCCCCGTTTCGCACTGAGCTGGCAGCGCTGAAAGCACGAAACGCAAGGCTCGAAGAGGCGCTCGGACAGCAAAACTGACCGGTGTTAATCCTGGCGCGTTCAGACGCGCGCCCCGTAACCCAATGAAAGGAAAAACCCATGTCGCGCAATCTAAAATCCATCCTGAGCGCCAGCATCCTCGCGCTTTCAATCGCAGCGCCAATTGCACCGGTTCCTGCAATCGCAGCAGGGACCGAAATTGAGGCCACGCAGGCCGTCTATTTCCGCACCGAACAAATCGACGAAGTCAGTATCGCCTATCGTGAGGCCGGAGATCCGAGCAGGCCCACCGTCCTGCTGCTTCATGGCTTTCCGACTTCCTCGCATATGTTCCGTAACCTTATCCCGGAACTGGCGAAGAGCTACCACGTGATCGCGCCCGATTTCCCCGGATTTGGCGCGTCGGACATGCCGATGGCCGAAAACTTCGAGTATTCCTTCGCAAATATCTCTGGAATGATGACATCGCTGCTCGAACGTAAGGGTATCGATCAATACGCGGTCTATCTGATGGATTACGGTGCCCCGATTGGTTTCCGTATGTTTGCGGAACAACCCGAACGGGTCACTGGCTTCATCATTCAAAACGGGAATGCCTATGAGGAAGGGCTGCGCGAGTTCTGGGATCCAATCAAAACCTATTGGGCCGAGCCATCGCAAGAGAATGGTGACCAGCTTCGTGGATTCCTCACTCTGGATGCTACCAAATGGCAGTTCACCCACGGAGTTCAAAAACCCGAATTGATCAGTCCGGATAACTATTGGCACGTCCAATATCTGCTCGACCGCGAAGGCAACCAAGAGGTGCAACTCGAACTCTTCCTGGATTACGGCACCAACGTTGCAGAGTACCCAAAATGGCAAGCGCTGTTTCGCGAGCATCAACCCCCGGCACTGCTGATGTGGGGGAAAAATGATCACATCTTTCCGGCCGAAGGCGCCTATCCCTATCAACGCGATCTGAATGATCTCGATTTTCATCTGCTCGATACGGGTCACTTCGCGCTGGAAGAATATGGGCCCGAGATTGCGGCGCAAATGACCGCCTTTCTGAACCGCATCACCGCCGCCAGCAACTGACGTAATACTGGCCGCACCATGCTCAAAGGTGCGGCCGACGCATGGAGAAAACCAATGAATACGCAAGCAAATACTGTCAGACAGGTAACGGTTGAAATCGTACACGGCTTTGTCGACGGTGGCGCCGGTGGAAATCCCGCAGGCGTCGTTCTGGACGCTGATAAATTGGGCGAACAGGATATGCAAACCGTCGCGGCAAGGGTTGGATTGTCCGAAACGGCCTTTGTGTCGCAGTCCAAGACTGAGGGCTTCAAACTGGATTTCTTCACACCGAACAGGCGCATCGCTCATTGCGGTCATGCAACAATTGCCGCCTTCTCTCATCTGGACGCGCTGGGCCGGATTCCCAATCCCAACACCTCGAAGGAGACAGTTGATGGGCCAAGGCGCATACTAATGAAGGAGGGCGCCGCCTATATGGAACAGCTAGCCCCAAAATACGCGATACCAGAGGAATGGGTGACAAAAGGTATAAGCATCGACGATGTACTGAACTCCCTTGGGATCAGCAGACATCACCTTGATCAGGAAATACCACCGATTTTAGTCAATACTGGTAACAGTTTCATTGTCATCGGCCTCGCTGATGCCGATAGTCTTGCCAATGTGAAACCAGATTTTGCCAAAATCACGCAAATCAGCGAACGACTGGATTTGATCGGCTACTACGTCTTCACAAGAGACCCATCGGCGACCGACCGAGACGCTACAACCCGCATGTTTGCGCCCCGATACGCGATTGAGGAAGAAGCCGCGACGGGGATGGCTGCCGGGCCCTTAGCATGTGTATTGCACGACTTTGTCGGATCATCTCAACGATCATTTCAAATCGAACAAGGGGTGTTTATGAACCCGGCGAGTCCGAGCTTGATAAAAGTTGATCTGGACATCGAGAATGGAACAATTTCCGGCCTGATGGCGGGTGGCTACGGCATGGTTAAACGCTCCCTTCGAATTGCTTTCTAGCGTTAAACAGCTAGTCAAATGTGATGTTTGCTTGCTGCCAATTTCGCGTACGGTGAAATTAGGCACTGAATTCATCCGATGGCGGAACGTCTGGTTTTCCATTGCAATGTGACACGAATACTTGCTTGCCTTAAGAACAAATCTTGCTGCGAGCGCGTGCAGCAAGAATTTGTAATGACTAGGTTGGGGCTCGAAGCGGTCGTTCGCTACGCAGCGCATCAATGACCGCTTTGCAGATGCGGATTCAACGGGTGGTCGCAACACTTTAGTCTTTTTTGAAAGATGGAGTGTTGATCATGAAGTACCGGACGCGGACGTTTTACACCGACAAGCAGAAATCGGAGATGTGGGATCGATGGCAGCGGGGGGAGTCGCTTAGCTCGATTGGCCGCCGGTTTGACCGGGCGTCTTCTTCGATCTTTCCGCATCTGGCTCTGACCGGCGGCATTCGCCCGGCGGAACGCACCAGATCCCGGTGCGCGTTGAGCCTGGCCGAGCGGGAAGAAATCTCGCGCGGACTGGCAGCCAACCGATCCTTTCGCGCGATTGCCCGAAACCTGAGCCGTGCCCCCTCGACCATCAGCCGGGAAGTTCGCAGGAACGTAGGGCGCAAGGCGTATCGCGCGGCGCTGTCAGATCAGCGCGCGTGGGACTGCGCAAGGCGGCCCAAAGCCTGTAAGCTCTCGTTCAACGAACCTTTGTGCCGGTTCATTGCCCGAAAGCTGCGTCTGAAGTGGTCACCTCAGCAGATTGCGGGATGGTTGATGCGCAGGCACCCCGACGAAGAGCAGGAGCGCGTGTCACACGAAACGATCTATCGCAGTCTCTATGTGCAGACCCGTGGCGTTCTGAAGAAAGAGCTTCAGCAATGCCTGCGCAGCCCACGGGCCATCCGTCGATCACGGCATGCAACGCAGAAGGGCCTGAAGCTGCGCAAGATCAAGGATGCTGTGCCGATCAGCGACCGCCCGCCCGAGATCGAGGATCGCGCCGTGCCGGGCCACTGGGAAGGCGATCTGATCGTCGGGGCCAATAACAGTTACATTGCCACGCTGGTCGAGCGTCATTCCCGCTTCGTGATGCTGGCCAAGGTAGCGAACAAGGATACGCAGAGCGTCATCACGGCTCTGATCAAGCAGGCCCGCAAGCTGCCCAAGGAGCTCTATCGCTCACTGACCTGGGATCGTGGCTCAGAGATGACAGACCATGTGAAGTTCACCATGGCCACCAAGATCGACGTCTTCTTCTGCGATCCCCAATCACCTTGGCAACGCGGCAGCAACGAAAACACAAACCGACTTTTGCGCCAGTACTTCCCGCGGGGTATCGATATGTCCACCTACAGCCAGGCCAAACTCAGTGCCGTCGCGAGGCAACTCAACGAACGCCCCAGAAAAACCTTGCAATACCAAACCCCAGCCGAGAGGTTTGCCCAGTGTGTTGCGGCGATCCGTTGAATCCACAAGACTAAAGCAGTCATACGTAGAATCTATAAAGACGAAAATGCAAATGCGTGATAGCTCCAGATTATGGCCACGACATCTGCGCGAAATCGACCATCCATCCCTTATGCATTTGCCGTT
>NZ_JBQFRF010000020.1:0-7002 GCF_056537265.1 Ruegeria sp. CG1
TATGAGGGCGGCCCGCCTGGGGGCTTTGCGCCACATAGGGTGGGTCAAATTTAAATGCTGAAACCGGGTCAGTTTTGAACGCTCATTGACAGTGAAAGAGCACTAGCAGAAAACTGGATGGCGCTGGGTGAGTGGCTCAATTCTCTTGTTCAAGAGCCTAGTTCATATGGGTTCAAATTTGCTGAAGAAGCTCTTCAAGCCGTCGCGGACGCAAGAGGAACCAAAGCCAGCAGTCTGCGCAATCAAATGCGAGCTACGGACTGGTTACAGTCCAATCATCCTGAGATTTTGGATAAGAAACCACAGTGGCTTGGAATGATGCAGGTTCTGCTACTTTCGAGACTGGAGCAATATAGTTCCGAAAAGGCGAAGGAGATCTCCCCAAAGGTCTTTGCCGGTGAAGTCTCGCAATCGGAAATGGCGCGCATTCTTGAAAAGGTGCGTACTAGCAGGTCGGTTATGGGTCGTCCCCAAGCGCAAGCGAGGCTAACGGCCAAGCAGCGTGGACAATCATTCGAGAATGCCGCGAGGGCTTTCTTTAAAGAGAATGTCGATGACATTTTCAATCATCAGAATTTGATCGTTCAGGAAGGAAAAACGCTGGAGCCTCTGGGAACAGACCTGGTTGTTTATGATGGCTCTGAACTGCTCTGCGCAATTGAGATAAGGGGGCCGCGATCAAGAGTGGATCCTAGCTATATTATTGACCAACTGGCTCGCGCCGCCCTGGTGCTACGAAATGTTCCAGAAGTTCTCTACGTTGTTCCTCAGGATTCTGAATACAACCTTCAAGAGATGGACAACATTAGAGAGAAGTTGGAGATCGACGGGATAAAGTTCGCGGCTTTGCCAGAGAAGGAATGGTTCACTCTCGCGGACCTTGAGATTTTTGAAGAACGCTATCCGGAGTTTAGGTAGCAATTCTGACTACCAAGAAGACTGCTGACGTCAGACACCCGATTCTGTCGCGAAATGGCGCATCAAATACTCATAGGCATCACCCATGAGATCGTCACCCTCGGCTTGGTTCCGACCAAGGTCCAAGCCTTCGAAGATCCGGACTAGCTTGGACAAGGTGTCCACCATGGCCTTCCCTTTGCCCAACCGATCTTCATTGTTGAAATCGTTGTCAGCGCTGCGGAGCCAGTCCATGTCATTTGCTTTGGCAAAGGCGCCGACGATGGTGTTCAGGCGATCACCAATATCCGTTTTGCCATCTGCTGCCACCATGTCATTGAACGATCCGCCTTCAGGCACAACGATGGCGCCGTACTTCTGATTGGCGTATTTGTCGGAGACATACTTCATGAACAGAAGCGTCAGGATGTAATTTTTGTATTGGGACGCATCCATGCCGCCGCGAAGCTCATCGCAGCTTGCCCATAGAGATGCATAAAGATCGGTTTTCTTGACTGCCAACGGGTCACCTCAGGGTTCGATAGGTACAGCGCCCAATTGGCCGCAGTGATTTGTTGCCGCGATCAATGGGCCTATTGGAGATTTCAAATCAGAGGATGCCGCAGCCGCTAGGCATTCGCAATCGCCCAAAAGTTGAGTTCGCACACAAGAAACTAAGAATTTCAGCTCTTGATTGCATCATAACCAGAACTTTGGGCAATTTAGTCAGAACTTTGGGTCAAAACAGGATTTTGGGCGATCCTACACTAGATGTAGGTGCGCTCATAACGCTGCATTCCCAACATTGATTTCATTGAAGAAAATCTTGGAAGCTTACCCATAACTCTGCGCGGTATTTGCGCATAACTTTGCACGATTTGCCCATAAGTTTGCGCGTTTCAAGGTACGCGCCCAATTTAAAATAGTATCTGCATGGATTCTACAACTTTAAAGCACTGTACTTCAATCATAAGTGCATTTTGATTGGCAACCTTCAACCTTTGACCGATCAAAGTGGTTCACTCGCACACTGGCGATAGACCGCCAGAACGAACTTCAGCGGCTGGAGCTTGAGTTCCGCGGCAGAGCCTTTGAAACCAATAACAGCCCGCAGGAAATTGCGATGGGTTGGTTCGACATTCATCTGGCCGGACATCAATACCAAGGTATGATATAGTTCCACTATGAGCACCGAAACCTTAATCAGCCTTACCCTGTCATTTGTTCTCATCAGCCTATGTATTTGGTTGGTGCGTCGCATCGTAAAACACAGCGGTCGAGACAGGACAGTAGACCCAGAGGCCGTGAAAGAACTAATGCGCACTATCGACTGGTCGCAGCTCGATAGAGTATTGGATCGGCCACGGTGACAAGTGGCCCAACTGGGAATGCTCTTAGCGAGTGCCTAAGGGATCGCTTGGCTTTGAAATGATCCTGCGCAAATCTGAAAGCCACCTCGATAGCTTCAGATGTCGACAACCATCGTTAAGAGCATTGGTGTAGTCCGCCTTGGACATTGAGCGGTTATTCGTTGTTTCTTGGTAATTTCGGCACCTGCCCATCGCAGCACAGTGCAACGCTCTTTATCGCACTCAGCTGCGTATCAGAACTTCACGGAACATATCGTTCCGGCTTCGGAGACTGAATACTCTCCAAATACTCAGCAATTTCGATTAGTCTGGAAGGAATACGCGTAACCAAACCATTCCCCGTATCGAATTCGACAGTAGGGCCGTCGTTCAACTCGGTGATTATAGGCATGTCATCGCGAGGTTCTTGTACTTTTAAATAACCGTCCAAGATCGACATGACCTCCAACATGGGCCACACGCCATCCCTGCGGTCGGAAATCTTTGTTAAATCAGCAGGCTGTGTTTTCAAATCAGCTGAGTCAGGTCCTTTTCCAGATGCATCGATTCCGTGACATCTGGCGCAATGCTCAACAAAGAGGTCTTTGCCAAGGTCCGAAAATTCTTGGGCCGCAGATATCGTTGCAACCGAAGAAATGACTATGCTTGCAACGATTCTAAAGTACCTCATAAGCTGGAGGTCCTTTGCTAAACGAGAGTTTACCACAACAAAAATGGACCGACATCTCCCCCCGGTCAACGTCGGTCCTTTACCATATAACATTTGCTATCCTGTGGCCCAAAACCGATTGATGGGGACAGGCAGCAACGAGCTCAGAACAGCTTTACCATTTAACATTCGAAATTTAGCATGTGAGCGCGTTTGACTCTTTGACATAAATCATATGTCACTTCGCAGTCTGCCAGAATTGGACTCGACACGCCAATTCGGCCAAAAGATTTTGAGTGACAGCTTACGCCTAGCAGACCACGGCGCTTCACAATGCTAGGCCTGCAATAGTCAACGGGTCAAAAAAGGTGCAAGTCCAGAACACCGGCAAACGGTCAATTGCTGACCTAGCGCCAAGAACACTAATCTACTGTTGGATGCTTTCTAAGAAAAACAATAACCCTGCTAACTCGCGCGGGGTGGGCGTCAAGACACCCTCGATTTCAACCGGAACCAGGTCTTCCGCCATTTCCCCGCCAAATTCCGGCATAACCCGAGCAAGATGGCTGTTTCCTGGGTCGCCATAGATGTAGCTTAGGGCCAGTGCTTGAGGGAAAGTGCCTGCGTTCTTCGCGCTCAATGTTGTCAAATCTGTTGGCTCAACGGAAAGACCGCTGCTTGCCGGGCCACCGCCTCTGCCATCCACACCATGACAAGAACTACAGTTTTCTGAGAAAAAGGCTTCCCCATCAGCGCGAGTGGGCATGACGTCGGCGTCAGGATACAGATCTGTACATGACGCTGTGGCCAGAGCAAAAAATCCAACCGATAATATAACCCACCTTTTATCGTGCATGCTCTACCCCGGTTTTTAATCCAGCCTACGGTCTATTGTAGCACATGGCAATGACGGCAACTGCGGTTAATAATCAGGAAGGGTCAACTTTACAAACTCTTACAAGGACTTGGACATTGCCGCTCACTATGGGCGATTAAAGCTACTTCTAGACCTTCAATGCCTGTGGGCATTTCACTTTTGAGAATCTAAGCAGAGTATTCGACAATCTGGATTGGGAGATCCAAACATGCTGGAAACCTCGTCCCGAATAATTTGGCTCGAAGCGATTGGGGCGATCCTGATAATCCTACTCGGATCCGGGCTGCACTTTGCATTTGTTTTGCTGGGAAGTTGGGCGCCAGTGGCGCTTGTGGCAGCTGTCAACGAGTCAATTTGGGAACACTTAAAGCTGGCTTTTTGGCCAGGATTTTTTTGGGCCTGCCTGATGCCGCTTCCACCCCGACTTACAAGAAGGGACGTATTTAGTGTTAAGGGATTTAGCCTCGCAATTACTGCTATTTTGATTGTGACAGTATTCACGGCATACACAGCGATACTTGAGCGCAACTTTTTGTTGATTGATATTGGAATATTTGTTGCAGCAATTTGCATCGGCCAGATCGGGTCAATTCTGCTGCTTGCTTACGAAGATCAAATACCTGCACTCATCCATGGATTCGGCCTGGTTCTCCTTGGGCTTCAAGTCGTCGCCTATAGTACCTTAACATTTTTCCCTCTCAATCATTGGCTGTTCATTGAAGCACGTTCTGGCACGATAGGCATTCCTGCCCATTAGATGGACAGTCGGACCAATTGGTGGCGCATGCTTGCATCCCCGTGAATTCCAAAGACGATTTTCCTGAGCTTGACGGGCCTTAAACAGGGCGCTTGAGTAGAAGTATGGGCCGTTGGATTTCGGATTCGATTACAAAGATCAATGCAGATGCTCACCGCTCTGCCGATACGCACCTTTTCAAGCTACCCGTTCGGGGGCTGAAGGGCGTAGACATCTATCTCAAGGATGAAAGTACCCATCCGACCGGCAGTCTCAAGCACAGGTTGGCGCGGTCGCTTTTCCTTTATGCGCTGGTAAACGGGAAGATTAGGGAAGGGACACGTGTAATCGAAGCCTCGTCAGGCAGCACTGCCGTTTCAGAAGCTTACTTCGCCCGTATGATCGGAGTGCCTTTTACCGCGGTTCTCCCAAAATCTACCGCCAAGAGCAAAATCGACCTAATCCAGTTCCAAGGTGGCGAAATCCACTTCGTCGATGCGGCGCCGGACATGCACCAGGCCTCGGTTGAACTGGCAACTGAAGTCGGTGGCTACTTCATGGATCAGTTCACGTACGCCGAGCGGGCGACGGATTGGCGAGGCAACAACAACATTGCAGAAAGCCTTTTTCGCCAGATGGAACGAGAGCCACATCCAATTCCATCGGTGATTGTGATGAGCGCGGGCACTGGCGGAACTTCAGCAACGCTGGGGCGGTACATTCGCTACAAAGGCTTTAACAGTGAATTGGTTGTTGTGGACCCAGAAAACTCAGTGTTTTTTGATAGTTTTCGAACCGGAGACAGGACCCTGACCCGCTCCTGTTCAAGTCGTATCGAAGGTATCGGACGTCCCAAAGTAGAGAAGTCATTTTTGGCAGATGTAATCGACCGTATGATCCAAGTGCCAGATGCGGCAAGCATTGCGACAATGCTCTGGCTTGAAGATCGGATCAGGCGGCGGGCGGGCCCATCAACAGGCACAAACCTTTGGGGGGCTTTGCAAATTGCGCAAGAGATGGAGGCGGCCGGACGATCTGGCTCCATCGTCACTATTCTGTGTGACGACGGAAACCGTTATCTCGACACCTACTACGATCCGGAATGGGTGATGGAAAACTTCGGCGAAACCGCCTCTTACGAAGCTACTTTGGCGGGATATCACTGAATTCAAACGAAGAGGACAGCATGAAAAGGGTGAAATTTGTGTTTGCAACGCTTCTGGCATCAATGGTCGCCGTGATGTTTTGCGCCACAACAGTTTTGGCCTCCTCTCAGGAAGCACAACGGATCATCGAAAGCGCGGCTGCTGTTTGCAAAGACTTCGAGAATGGAGAGTTTGATCAGGGTGACGCTGTGACCGAGATCGAGCTGCGCTCCCAGTTTGGCACGGTTAAGGCTGAACTCGTAGATGAAAGCCAGTATTCCTGTACTTCTGCTGCCTCTATGTACTGCGGAACAGGGGGGTTGCATGCTCCATCTTATCGTCGGCGGTGAGATCATGTCGTGGCAGGCAACGGGTTGGCGTCTTATTGACTGGGGGCCTGACCGTATACTGCTTATTGGACGAGACGGTGGTTGGTGCGGAGGCGCAGGAGCCGAGGTTTGTTACGAGGCGCTAGTTTGGAGCAATGGGAAGATTTTAACCGTTGGTTCGGCGCCAGAGTAGACTCACTTAGCGCTAGCGGTTATTTTACACGCCTGGCCTGGTGGGCCAGAACTTTTGGATCAAGCTTGATCTGTTCGACGGCGATTTCCTAAATTTTCGACTTATTACCCAAACAAAAGCTTTGCCGCGAGGGCGATGGCAGACATGAAGATGATAAAGGGCCTGTCATAACGGGTCGCGACCCGGAACCGCTCTTTCAGCCGTCCAAATATGTTCTCAATCTTGTGACGGATTCGATAAATCCTAGCATCATATGGTGCGAAATCTTTGCGGTTTTGTTCCGTTTCTCGGGATTCGCAAGACCCGCTTCGGGCCGCAAGCCGCCAGTCATGTGCACCGCAGAAAACGGCAGCACCGAGCCTAGTACTACTGCCTCGGTGATTTTGCGAGCACGGTGGATACGGTGCGCGTCTTTCTACTTCTTGTGATCGCGATTGCGCCCAGCACTAATGCACATGCCAAAGCTTGAGGTAAAGAGATGGCTTCGCCAAAGGCAAGATATCCCACGGCAAACATCGTGGGTAATTCGATGCTTCCGACGACCGCAGTTTGGGAAGCCCCAATAACAGGTGAGCATATCGTGTAGATAAGCTGGGGCACGAAAGCGGTAACCAGACCAATACCAACAATGAAAAGCCAATCGGATTGTTCCCTTGGGAGAAGTTCTCCAACCTCAGCACCAATGATGAGCGGTGCGAGGCCCAGTACGGACCCTAGAGAAACTGACGCGATACGTGCCAATGGCGCAATCCGTGACAACCTGTGTACCAGGACGCAAATTCCGAAGCCAAACCCAAATGGGGCGG
>NZ_JBQFRF010000021.1:0-2500 GCF_056537265.1 Ruegeria sp. CG1
TTTGATCGTTAATCGAACAGTCCGGTGGGCTGTTTTTAGTCTGCACGGGCTGCTCTGGGATTTTCTAAAGTTGGTTGCGGGAGCAGGATTTGAACCTGCGACCTTCAGGTTATGAGCCTGACGAGCTACCGGGCTGCTCCATCCCGCGACACTTTAAGTGACCTATCGCTTACGCTACTTGAGGTCTTGTGTTGGTCTATCGCCTATTCGGCTACTTGAGACCGGGTAGTGTTCTTTTCATCGTGTTTGAGAGACTGTGGGCTTTTACTAGGTTTGGCGGTGACCTACTCTCCCGGGGCTTAAGCCCAAGTACCATTGGCGCGGCAGTGCTTAACTTCCGGGTTCGGGATGGGACCGGGTGTTTCACTTGCGCTATGACCACCAAACCGAGGAAAAGCCCATGTCGACTTTCCTGCTTTGCAGGAAAGCGACGAGGTGGCAGGCAGCGTCTTTTGCTTGCAAAAGGCGCGTTGCCACTCGGTTATATAATCAACCAACATCGCGGCTTGGCGCTGCGACGTTATCCAACTCAAGGTCAGTGTATGCTTTTGGTGATTTGTCTTTCCATTACTGGATCAAATCAAGCCTATCGGGCGATTAGTACCGGTCAACTGAACGCATTACTGCGCTTACATCTCCGGCCTATTGACGTGGTGGTCTTCCACGGCCCTCAGGGAGACCTTGTTTTGAGGGGGGCTTCCCGCTTAGATGCCTTCAGCGGTTATCCTGTCCGATCATAGCTACCCAGCACTGCCGTTGGCACGACAACTGGTCCACCAGTGGATCGTTCACCCCGGTCCTCTCGTACTAGGGGCAACTCCTCTCAAGTCTCCTACACCCACGGCAGATAGGGACCGAACTGTCTCACGACGTTCTAAACCCAGCTCACGTACCTCTTTAAACGGCGAACAGCCGTACCCTTGGGACCTGCTCCAGCCCCAGGATGAGATGAGCCGACATCGAGGTGCCAAACACTGCCGTCGATATGGACTCTTGGGCAGTATCAGCCTGTTATCCCCGGCGTACCTTTTATCCGTTGAGCGATGGCCCTTCCACTCGGGACCACCGGATCACTATGGCCGTCTTTCGACTCTGCTCGACTTGTCAGTCTTGCAGTCAGGCTGGCTTCTGCCATTGCACTCAACGAGCGATTTCCGACCGCTCTGAGCCAACCTTCGCGCGCCTCCGTTACGCTTTAGGAGGCGACCGCCCCAGTCAAACTACCCGCCACGCAGGGTCCCGGATCCGGATAACGGACCGCGGTTAGACATCAAGAGTGCGAAGGGTGGTATCTCAAGGGAGGCTCCACGGATACTTGCGTTTCCGCTTCAAAGCCTACCACCTATCCTGCACATCACAATCCTGATGCCAGTGCGAAGCTGTAGTAAAGGTGCACGGGGTCTTTCCGTCTAACCGCGGGAAGCCTGCATCTTGACAGGCAATTCAATTTCGCTGAGTCGATGTTGGAGACAGCGGGGAAGTCGTTACGCCATTCGTGCAGGTCGGAACTTACCCGACAAGGAATTTCGCTACCTTAGGACCGTTATAGTTACGGCCGCCGTTTACCTGGGCTTCAATTCAAGGCTCTCACCTCTCCTTTTAACCTTCAGGCACCGGGCAGGCGTCAGACCCTATACGTCGTCTTGCGACTTCGCAGAGCCCTGTGTTTTTAATAAACAGTCGCCACCCCCTGGTTTGTGCCCCCAGCCCCTAGTTGCCTAGGAACCGGGCCTCCTTCTCGCGAACTTACGGAGGTATTTTGCCGAGTTCCTTCAACATCGTTCTCTCAAGCGCCTTGGTATGCTCTACCAGTCCACCTGTGTCGGTTTAGGGTACGGTCTGATGGAGGGCTATTTCCAGGAACCACTCAGCAGCCCAATCAATCCGATAAGATTGAACTACACCTGTGATCCGTCACATCCTCCTGGCCTAGGAATATTAACCTAGTTCCCATCGCCTACGCCTTTCGGCCTCGGCTTAGGGGCCGGCTTACCCTGCTCAGATTAGCTTTAAGCAGGAACCCTTGGACTTTCGGCGAGAGTGTCTCTCACACTCTTTGTCGCTACTCATGTCATCATTCTCACTAGTGATCTCTCCACCGGATGGCTCACGCCCCGGCTTCATCGAAAGCTCCAAATATCCTCCAAGGCGATCCGAAGATCGCTAAAGAGGATAGGAACTATGTCACACTACGCTCTGCTACCGATGCTTACGCATCCCTAGACTTCGGCTCATGGCTTGAGCCCCGTTACATCTTCGCCGCAGGACAACTTATTTAGACCAGTGAGCTGTTACGCTATCTTTAAAGGATGGCTGCTTCTAAGCCAACCTCCTGGTTGTTTTGGTCGTCCCACCTGCTTTCCCACTTAGCCATGAATTGGGGGCCTTAGTCGTAGGTCAGGGTTGTTTCCCTCTCCACTACGGACGTTAGCATCCGCAGTGTGTCTGCCATCTAGTACTCCCGGGTATTCGGAGTTTGGTTAGGATCAGTAAGCCTGTG
>NZ_JBQFRF010000022.1:0-4427 GCF_056537265.1 Ruegeria sp. CG1
AGCGTCAGCCTGAACCGGCGCGGGCTTTCCATCTTCCTTGTGAGCCTCGGGAAAGCGCAGTTCATGCACCACTTCCGCGAACACCTTGCGCTCGGCGTCGTCCAGAGAGATACCTTTGAAGGTTTCAACCTGCTCGGCCACATGGGGCGCATCTTCCAAAACAGTGTATGCGCCTTCGATCACCTCATGAATGGCGTCACCAGAATGGCGCACCTTCACCTCGTTAAAGCTGTCGCCAACCATCAGGCCATTAGCGCAGACAAACCGAAAGAAACCCGGCACCATCTGATAGCTGCTGGTTCCATCATTGGCGTTGACCAAGATGATTTCAAAGGCTTCGCCTTCGGCATTGGTGATTGAGCGGTGGCGCAAGCGCAGCATGTGTTTGGTGAACTCGGCTTTGCCTTCAATGCGGGTGTTGGCCTGCTGAGCAAAGAATGGGTCAAACCCTTCCTTACGCAGTCCGGTCAGAACGTCGATTGTCGGCACCACAACAAAGCGGTCAGACCGGCTTTCGTGGGCTTCGGTTGCGAAGATCGAGGGCACGGCGGAGCGCAGTTGATCGTCGGTCAAGGCTTCCCCTGTGACCAGACCACCGCAGGACATTCCGCTCATATAACGATTGTAACCCATAGACTTACTTCCTTTCTTTCGTGGCGATGCGGTTGCCGGTGTTTCCCAGCTTTCCGCCAATGGGCGCGGCCTTCTGATCTGTTAGCTGATAGATGGACCACATCTATCGGCTGGCAGAACAGGAGGGCGAAGCCCTGCCTGTGGCCCGGGGCGGGACTGTCACGGGGTCGGAGTGGCGAAAAAATGGGAGGGAACCGCGCGCTTGCGCGTGGGAGGAACCGGGTTTTTTGACATGGAGACGACGCGCACCGCGCGGCGCTTGCCCCTTGACCGGCCCGACACAGGATGCGGGCGGATCGGGATGATGGGACCGGCCTGCCGGTCACAGCAGACCCACTATTGGACAATGCCAGGGCCGGGGTGAGCGCGCTTTAGCGCGTCGATCCCCTGCCCTGTCCAATAATCAATGCGAGCCGCGCGCCTCGCGCGGATCTCCCAGACCTCTTGCAAAAGCGGGCGTTACCCGAAGGGCCGAAACAAGCAAGTCCTGGCGACCATTTGGCCGCGGTTAAGCTGGCTCGGGACGAGACAGATTCACCGCATCAGGCCGAAGGGAGAAAGGGCGTGGTTGGTTCGGGGCGTAAGCCGGTCTGCCGGCTGAAGCCTAGCACGCGGTCACGCGCCCCAAGGCGCGGGATTTGCGCATAACGCCGTCATTTGTACAGCGCAGCCTACTGTACAGAGTTTTGGCGGCTTTCAATTGAAGGTGATGTTTTAGGAACCGCACCGGCCTGATCAAATGGGAGGAAGTGATCATAATTTAGCCGGAGGGAACGGCTGGTTGTGGCCGGTGCGGTCGTATTGTGAGTGGCGTCTTTGCAAGCACCGCATTTCTTATCTCAAAATGAGGCCGAAGAAAGACGTAACCGACTAGGGAACCAGGTGGATACATCTGTTTGCTGGAACTGGCCTCAAAATGAGATCAGCGACGGCCAATGACGCTGCAGGTGTGCGCCGCCAAGGCATCGGCTACGACAATCTGGGACGCCATTGCGTCCGGACCGAAGCCGGAGCAAAGGAAAGGGCGACTTGCGCCGCCCTACCCCTTTTTATTCGGTCACCTGTTCGTTGTCGTCATTGCGTTTCGGGAAGGCCACCATTTCGACGCCGGGGAACATATCGTGTTTGACCTGGATCGAGGTGATGTTGCCGTGATCGTCAGTGTTTACGAACGCGACACCGCAGCGGTTCCAGAAGTTTTTGCCATCTTTTTCACCGGCTTTGACGTTCAGCTTCAGAGTTTGAGTTGCCATTGTTTGATCCTCGTTTTTTGAGTGTTTCGATGAACATGGAAGAAGCGGGCATAAAGGGGGTGTCAGCAGGTAATTTGCTCCGCGAGGAATGCGCGATCAGCGCAGGGGAAATTACCTGTTGAAGCGGAGCGCCCGGAACGGGGGCTGCGCGGCTCCCCCGACTGCCCGCTTATGTTCATCAGAGAAGAAACACGTGAACGAGGATCTTCACTGGCAACGGGATTGAGGCTGTCAGACCGAGTGAAAGGCAAGAGCTTCTGGGCCCGCTGCGACCGGAACGCTTGAACAAAGAGAAACGCGGCAACATCACCTCGATCCGACAGATGGGCATTGGGCGAATCCGCGATCTGGCCGCTTTCCCGAAACGGAATGACCTGCGGAACAAGGATTAAGGGCGCGGTGGCGGCGCAAGTCGCCGGTTCTTGCTGGCAGCGGCGCAAGAAGCATCCGCTGCTACGGGAAAGCCCTAATTTCGGCCTGCGTTTGAGTCGGTTATCAAAGTCTCAACCCTACCACTTACCGCTCACTGACGGTAATTCCCCCAGAGGCCAGCATCTACCCCCTCATGCTGGCCTCTTTCAATTCCCGAAACCATGATGAAGAAACGCGGCCTGGCCGCTGAAGCGGCCCCTTGCGCTGGAAGCGCACAGTCCTGATGGAGCGGGGTTCCAACCCCGCGCGATCAGGACAACAAGGACATTGCACCATCAAGCCGCCGGTAAGAAAAAAGGCCCACCGAAGTGGGCCAGTATCTCTCGCCACAAGAGGAAAATGAAAGAATCTTGGTGAAGCTATCGCTTGCGCGCCCGATCGACAACGCCGTCATAGGTGATCGCGGTAATCCGGTCCTCAGTACGACGGGTCATTTCGATCCCATCACCTGTCATTGTTGTTTCCGCATGTTCGGTCCATTTGAAAATGCTGCCATCCGCTTCGACATGGGTTTCATCTTCAGCGGAACGTCGTTTGACAGACCCATCATGTCGAACCTCAATAATTGTGCCATCCGCCATTCGGACGGTTACAGAATGATCTTCGACCGCAACCCCTTGCCACCAGCTTTCTGCATCACGACGCACAACAATCCGACCGGGGTGCAGCTTGATTTGCACATCCTGAGTGTCCTCCGGGTCGGCGGCTTTGACCACAACAATGGCCTCCTGCTCGCTCGGATCGCCATGAACGGACGCGCTGCCGTTCTTCGGGGGCCAGAACTTCGGCTCGCTGCGCTGCCGTTTGTTCTGGTCCTTGTGGAACGCAATATACATCTGCGCGGACTTCCAGACGCGGCGAATGGCGCTCTCTGGTGCTGTTGGGGTGGTGGCTTTGGTCATTCTTCCAGTCCCTCAATCGGATGGGTGATCCCAAGGATTCAAAACATTGACACCTAAGAACTGAAACGGCTTCACGTCTCTTGTTGCGACTGAAAAACCGTGTGTCTTTGCAATTGCCGCAATCTGCGCGTCCGCCAACTTCACGTCATAGGCTTTCGCTTCGGCTTGCATGGTTGCAAGGGCCTCCGCAGCCGCACGGTCAAATGGCAAAATCCGGTTGCCGCACAGACGGCCTAGCGTAAAGTCGAACCCCTTCCAAAGCGCAGCTTTCCGGTTGCCGTCAGGCAATAATTCGATCCCGTAACGTACCTCAAAGATGGTGATCGTCGTGGTATAAAACTGCGCGCTATGCAGCGCATTCAACCACCCAATCACCGCCTTGGAAGGGCTTTCCATCATCGGGTCGGACAGCACGTTTGTGTCTAGAATAATCACCCGAAGTCCGCCGGTTCTGCTTTGTCGCCACTACGTTCAATATCTGGCAAGAATGCATTAAGGCCCTGCACGTATTCCACAATCACGTCGCCAACCTTCTCGGCTGGCCGTGACGCCTCATCGAGAAGTTGCCGCGCGGCTTCCTCAGTGCTGATGCCACGTTCTGCCGCGACAAACCGAACGCGACTGTGAACGTCATCAGATAGATTTCTGACTGTCAGATTTGCCATTTCATCCTCCATGTTTGATAATGACAGCATATTGCTGATATGATGGCAGTGCAAGCAAATAGCAAGTATGCTATCATTTTTTCATTGCGTTTCGGCAGTCACCTTGCGGGAATACGTCATGATTAAATCCCTGCTGGGAACAGGGCGCAATGCGCCCTGCCCTAATTGTTTTAGAAGCACTCAGGGACCCATGCGTCAATGCGGGCTTTCTGTTCGGCGGTGATGCGCAAAGCCTTTTGATGCTCTGGATCGTTGAACAGTTTGTGCAGCGCTTGGTTCTTCTCGCCCTTCTTGGACTTGCTGAACGCGCGGTAGGCATCGGTGTCCATGTGCAAATCCAGAAGGTCTTTGTACAGTTCATCCAACTGTACAGCCTTGAGCCGCTTGAAGCAGTTCGTCTCGGAAGGCGTCCAGATCGAGCGAATATCAGCATCAACATCAGCCGCGATTTCAGCCATGAAGTCGGCCTGCTGGGTTGTAAAGCGCCGCGCGAGAAACGCGGTGATTTCGCCGTTGCGGGTTTTCTTGCCCAGATCGCGGAA
>NZ_JBQFRF010000023.1:0-4056 GCF_056537265.1 Ruegeria sp. CG1
AGCCGCTAAGAGATCACCAATAGGTCCGCATTCTTGCTAGCTCGTCCCTTATTCCAATCTCAATCCGCTGCAGAACTGCTCGCACCCGTTTTGGCATCGGTTGGCGGGGAGGCCAGAGCAGATTTACGGCGCGTTCGGGGTTTCCGCTTTCCATAACCTTGACCAAGGTACCGCCGCGCAAGTCCTCGACCACTTGGTAGCCGAAGAATGCCGCATAGCCCAAACCCGCTCGGCAAGCAGTTCGCGCTAGCGCTACGCTATCACACACAAATCCTGGGTCAGGACGCACCACGACGGGTGATCCCCTGAGCTCATCAAATTTCCACTCTAGGCCAAATCGCCTTTTGGCAATGTCGATCCCCACGCATGGCAGGTTGGCTAAGCATTGTGGATTTTCAGGTACGCCCAGGCGTTCGACCAAGACTGGCGCTGCACATACGAAAGACGGCATTTTGCCCACCTTTCGAGCAATCATCCCGCTATCTGGCAACTCTCCGATCCTGACGGCGGCATCGTATCCTCCGCCTACGAGATCAAGCGGCTGGTCCGTCAGATCAATTTTGAGGCGAAGTTCCGGAAACTCAGATTGCAAAGCAAGAAGTGTCGGTGCCAAAACCAAGTTGCCAAATTCAACTGGCGCTGTGAGTTTGATCTGCCCGCGTGCACTTTTCTGAATTTCCTTAATTCGTTCCTCGGAAGTATCCAATCCCTCCAAGAGCCTTTTGCAATCGTGATAGTACTGCTCGCCCTCAAGCGTCAGAACCGACTGCCGCGTGGTGCGCGCCATTAGTTTTACATCCAAGGACTTTTCCAATTCCGCAAGGCTTCTCACGACTGTCGGTTGCGATCGACCCAAGCGCCGTGCTGCTTCAGTCTGAGAGCCATGCTCGACGATTGCCACAAAGGTCTTGATCGCAGTCAGTTTGTCCATTTGATCGGCTTTTCTGATAAATGTAATTCAATCTTAGCATAAATCGTGGCGCCAGATTTCTCTACCCTGTCTCCTCGCGACGAGGAGGCAAATTATGAGACACCCCATTTTGATTGCATCGCTGGTCCTTGGCCCGTTGGCCACCAGCGCCATGGCGCAAGCCGAAACATCCCGCTTGGGCGAAATTGACTTCCCAACGAGTTGCAGTTCGGCAGCGCACGACGCCGTTACCGAAGGCACCTTGCTATTGCATCACATGATGTATCGCATGGCCAACGCCCGCTTCGAGGCTGCTGCTGAAGCTGACCCTGATTGTGCAATGGCTCAATGGGGCATTGCCATGAGCAACTTCCATCCGCTCTGGCCTGGCATCCAATCGCCTCCTGAACTCCAAAAAGGCCTCTCGGCAATCGATCGGGCTGCAAGTCTCGATGCGGGGACCGCGTTGGAACAGGCCTACGTCGCCGCCGCCGCAACATTCTATGATCCGGCTCTTACCACCTATCCCGAACGCAAGGCCGCTTGGTCAGACGCGCAACGTCAAATCCATGCGGACTTTCCCGACAATCCTGATGCCGCAGCTTTTGCCGCTTTGGCCATGTTGGCGGTCGCGCCCCCAAGCGACCGAACGCTAGCGCGTCAGCGTGAGGCCGGTGCGCTATTGGAAGACCTGAACGTACGCGTGCCTCAGCATCCCGGGGTCCTGCATTATCTCGTTCACGCCTACGATCACCCGCCCCTGGCCGAAGCTGCCCTTCCGTTCGTTCAGGCATACCTGGAACTCGCACCTGAAAACCCGCATGCACTTCATATGCCTTCGCATATCATGACCCGGCTTGGTCGATGGGATGAGGCCGCAGACCTCAACCGCAGATCCGCCGCCGCCGTGCTTGCGCAGCCGAAGATCGACGGGACGGTGTCCGACCACTATCCCCACGCGCTGGACTACCTGACTTATGCGCTGTTGCAGTTGGGAGAGGTGGAGGAGGCCACCGAAACGGTCGCGACGCTGCTCAATACACCAGACATGCAGGATGTCTTTGGAACCGCGTATGCCGTAGCGGCGGCCCCGGCTCGGCTTGCGTTGGAACAGGAAGACTGGGAGGCAGCAGCAGCACTTCCTGACATTCCCTATCAAGAACTTGAATGGGGCCGATACCCGCATGCACTCGCCATCGTTGCGTTTGCGCAGGGTGTGGGCGCGGCGCGAAGCGGAGACGTTCCAAGGGTTGAAGCCGCACTCGCTCGGCTCTCCGATCTCACCGCAATCATGGACGAGCGTGGGATGAACTACTGGGTGACTCTTGCGAATGCGCAAAGTGGTGCCATCAAGGCGTGGCAGGCGTATGAAGCCGGTGATCCAGCCGCGCGTTCCATGATGGAAGCTGCCGCAGAAACGGAGGATTCGGTCGGAAAGGCACCCGTCACTCCAAGCCATGTCCTGCCGGTGCGTGAACAGCTCGGAGATATGCAGCGTTTGCTCGGTGAGACAGACGCGGCCGTCGCCGCTTACGAAGCTGCCTTGGCAATTTCTCCTAATCGTCGTCGCTCAATTGCAGGGATTGCTGAGGCATCAGGAAACTGAAGCCGAGCGGTCGTGACCAATTGCCAATTGGATACCTTGAAGGCCCGCGTTTTGGGTCCGCTCCAAAAGCGACGTCCTCGTAAAGTCTGGAAGTAGCTTCAAAGCGAAAACCACGCGGGGCTGCCCGCGCAGCATAGGCAAAATAGTTCAATGGCGCCATTCGCACAATGCGCAGCATTCGGGAGATATGGGGCTCCCGGCCCGGTTTCGCCGCTTTTGGCGCGAACGTCAGCTCCTGAGATGCGAACGGCCGCGCTTTGAACGAGACGACACAAGCTCAGAGGTTTGGCCAAATCTGCAGATGGACGGTTCCGTAGCGCTTTCACTGAGGTGCTTGTTGTATGAGCAGCGGGTGACTGTGAGCCTTTTGCAACCGTCGACGATTTGAGTGGATTGGTTGCGGCGAAACCTCTCTGCGCCTACGGTCAGAGAATTGTGGCGGGAGGCTTCAATGATCCGATCAATTGTTGCAGCGTGCCTGATTTTTACGGCCTTTTCACCACCCGCATTTGCCGAGATGATCCATCTGCATGCCAAGAATGGAAACATTGAGGGTGTTCTGGCTGAGCTAGATAAAGGTGTCCCGCTGGAAATTCGCAGCACCAGCATGACCAGCGCCCCCGGCGTAACTCCTCTATTTGTGGCGGCGAAATTCGGCCACGTAGATCTTGTGAAGGAGCTTCTAGCGAGAGGGGCTGACCCCACAATCTTTTTCTACCAAGAGAATGGTGCCTATACTGTGGGAACGGCACTGCATCATGCAGCGGCCTACGGTCACACAGAGGTGGTTCGGGTTCTTATTGCAGCGGGTGCAGACCCTGCAAGTTATGAGCCTTATATTTCCACACCATTGCATCAAGCCCTCCGAGCCGGAAATTTGGAGATAGCCAATATGCTGGTCGAAGCAGGGGCTCCACGTCGGGTTGAATTTCCCTCAATCGCAAATGCAATTGAAGGCGCCGACCATGTTAGAGGGGCACAGTTGGCAAAAGGATGCGAGATTTGCCACGGGGTCCCCTCAAGGTCCCTGTCGTTGGGTGACAACGGCCCAAATCTGTGGAGCATCTTTGGAAAGGCCACTGCATCAGACCCGACCTTTGAATACTCAAGCTACCTGCGCGATTTGGATACGGTTTGGGACGCGGATGCGCTCAACAACTATCTGGCAAGCCCGTATCAGTTTGTACCGGGGACCAAAAAAGTGATGCTTGGGTTTGCCAATGAAGACGATCGCGCGTCGTTGGTTGCGTTTCTCGCAACTTTGTCTGATTGACGCGAAGCACGAACGACGGCTCCGTCCGCATCCGATTCTTTGGCCGCTCGATATTCGCTGCGATCAGCACCAATGGCCGATTTTGTCGCTGCAAGACAGCGTGTGAAACTACGCTTTTGCAGAAAATCTCGCGTTGCGCGCGCACGCAGCGAGAAATCCAAGGCGCAAGTTGGGCTATCTCCTTGAATCCGCCGCGCAATAAACGAACGGCGGCATCACCGAAAAACTGCTTAAAGGGGGATTTAGCACTCAGCCGCACTCGACCCC
>NZ_JBQFRF010000024.1:0-4026 GCF_056537265.1 Ruegeria sp. CG1
GATCGGATTCCCTCCGCATGAGGGGTCGATGATTGCGCCTTGGACCAGTTCGGGGATGGCGGCTTTGGTGACGCCGAGGTCGGAGAGATTGCGGGGGATGGCGAGGCTGTCGTTGAACTCTTGCACGAAGCTGCGGAAGCCGTCGAAGCCGCCGTCGATGCCCAGATAGGCGGCGGCTTGCTGGAAGCGGTCGGCGATGACTGGCGCGTTGAACTCGAGCACGGCGGGCATGCAGACCGCGTTGGTGGTGCCGTGGTGGGTGTTGAACACCGCGCCGACGGGGTGGCTCATGGCGTGGATGGCGCCTAGGCCTTTCTGGAAGGCGGTGGCCCCCATCGCCGCCGCGCTCATCATCTGGGCGCGGGCTTCGATGTCGGTGCCGTCCGCATAGGCACGTGGCAGGTAGTCCTTGACCAGCCGCATCCCTTCCAGCGCGATGCCCTGAGACATCGGGTGGTAATGCGGGCTGCTGAACGCCTCGACACAATGCGCGAACGCATCCAGACCGGTGCCTGCGGTGATGAACTTGGGCATGCCCACCGTCAGCTCGGGGTCGCAGATCACCACGGTCGGCAGCACCTTGGGATGGAAGATGATCTTCTTGGCGTGGGTTTCAGAATTGGTGATGACGCTGGCGCGCCCCACTTCGGACCCGGTCCCGGCAGTTGTGGGGACGGCGATGATCGGCGCGATGGCATCGGCATCCGCTCGGGTCCACCAATCGCCGATGTCCTCAAAGTCCCAGACCGGGCGCGTCTGACCACACATGAAGGCGACCATCTTGCCCAGATCCAGCCCCGAGCCGCCGCCAAAAGCGATCACCCCGTCATGGCCGCCCGCGTTATAGGCCGCAACACCGGCCTCGAGGTTCTGTTCATTGGGGTTCGGGTCCACATCCGCGAACAGACCCCGGCCCAGACCGGCGGTCTCCATGATATCCAGCGTCGCGGT
The DNA here is from genome assembly GCF_056537265.1 of Ruegeria sp. CG1. Taxonomy (NCBI): domain Bacteria; kingdom Pseudomonadati; phylum Pseudomonadota; class Alphaproteobacteria; order Rhodobacterales; family Roseobacteraceae; genus Ruegeria; species Ruegeria sp. CG1. The sequence continues at coordinate 952 of NZ_JBQFRF010000024.1, forward strand.
GGTGATCGCCAGGTCGGCCAGCCCCTTGTCGGTGACCAGCAGCGGCTTCTTCATGCCGGCCGCAGCACAGGCTTCGGGTAATTCATTGATCCGCCCGGCCCCGAATTTGATTGCGGTTGGATAAGACCAGTTTCCAACAAGTGACATGTTTGCTTTCCTTCGTGTCAAAAGGCCTGCCCCGGCGAGGGGGTCATTCCGAGGCAGGCCGGCGTCCTTAGCCCGTGACCTTTTTCAGGTGATAGGATTTGGGACGTGTCAGGTTGTGATAGCCAATGACCGAGAGACCGCCGCCGCGCCCGGTATTCTTGCAGCCGGTCCAACACAGGCCGGGATCCAGATAATCGGCGCGGTTCATGAAGACGGTGCCCGTCTCAATCTGGTCGCCCACGCGGGCCGCGCGATCCAGATCGCGGGTCCAGAGGCTCGCTGTCAGGCCAAACGCGCTGTCATTCATCAGCCGGATGGCCTCATCATCCGTGGACACTTTCATGATGCCCACTACCGGGCCAAAGCTTTCATCCCGCATCACCCGCATGTCATGGGTGACATTGGTCAGGATCTGCGGCGTCAGATATGCGCCGCCATCATCCTCGGGGAAGATGTCGATATGGGCCACCGCACCAGCCTCGACCGCCTCGGCAATCTGCGCCCGTACCTCATCGGCAAAGCGCACATTGGCCATCGGGCCAATGGTGGTCTCAGCGTCCAGCGGATTGCCCAGCTTATAGCCCTTCACGATCTCCACCGCCCTGGCGACGAAGTCGTCATACAGGCTTTCATGCACATAAATCCGCTCGATCCCGCAGCAGCACTGGCCCGCGTTGAACATTGCCCCGTCGATCAGCGTCTCAACCGCCGCCTCCAGATCGGCATCGTCCATCACATAACCCGGATCCTTGCCGCCCAACTCAGTCCCGACGCCGGTAAAGGTGCCCGCCGCCGCGCGCTCCATCGCCTGGCCGCCGCCGACCGAGCCGGTGAAGTTCACGAAGTCGAACGCATTGCCCGCGATCAGATCGTTGGTCACGTCATGGCTCAGAAAGACATTCTGGAACACGTCTTCGGGCACACCCGCTGCATGGAAGGCCTGCGCCATACGCTCGCCCACCAGCAGGGTCTGCGTGGCGTGTTTCAGGATCACCGTATTACCCGCGATCAGCGCCGGGGCCACCGTGTTGATCGCCGTCATGTAGGGGTAGTTCCACGGCGCCACCACAAACACCACCCCATGCGGGATACGCTTGATATAGCGCTTGAATGTCTCATCCTCACCCACCGCGATATCAGCCAATGCGCTTTCGGCAATCCCGGCCATATGGCTTGCGCGCTCGTTGAAGCCGCCGAACTCACCGCCATAGCGCACCGGGCGACCCATCATATGCGCCAACTCGGGCACGATTTCCTCATTCATCGCGCCGACAGCAGCCACACCCGCCATCACAAGATCAATGCGTTCCCGCAAGGGCCGCGCCGCCCAAGCCGCCTGTGCGGCCCGCGCCCGGCCCGCAACCTCAAACGCGGCCTCCCGCGACAACACCTCGCGCTCGGCAAAAACCGACCCATCAATCGGCGAGACACATTGCAACATCTGCCCCATAGTCACTCCATCTCTAAAGAGAGCAGGATCCCTGCTTCATCTGGCCATAAATATCTCGGGGGCCGCCATTGGTGCGCCATTGGTTCGAGCGCCAATGGCGGCGGGGCTGGCCCCTCGCTTTCACCCTCTCAAGCCCGCTCGAACCCGCGGGCAATTTCCCAATCGGTCACCACGCGCTCAAACTCTTCGATCTCAACCTCGGCCGCGCGCGCATAGTGATCGACAACGTCATCTCCCATTGCAGCCCGCAACATCGCCGAGCCATGCAGCGCATCTCGCGCCGCGCGCAGATTGCCCGGGATCATCCCCGTCTCTCCCTGATAGACGTCGCCCGTGGTCGGCGGCTGCAACTCCAGCCCTTCTTCGATCCCAGCGATCCCCGCCGCCAGCATCCCAGCCATCGCCAGATAGGGGTTCATATCCGAGCCCGGGATACGGCATTCCACCCGCACCGCCTTGGTGCCGTCACCGCACAGACGGAACCCGGCGGTGCGGTTGTCCACCGACCAGATGATCCGCGTCGGCGCAAAGGTCCCCTTCATGAACCGCTTGTAGCTGTTGATGTAGGGCGCCATGAAACAGGTGTAATCGGCGGCGTATTTCAAAAGACCCGCCATGTAGCTTTTCATCACATCCGACATGCCGAGCGGATCTTTTTCGTCGAAAAAGATCGGCCGCCCCTCGGACCAGAGCGACTGATGCACGTGGCTGGAACTGCCCACTTTCTCATGATGCCATTTCGGCAGGAAGGTCGCGGCATGCCCATGCTGCCAGGCAATCTCTTTCACCGCGTTCTTGGCGATCGAGTGATACTCGGCCGTCTCCATCGCAGGCGCATATTTGATGTTCAGCTCTTCCTGCCCGGTCTCGGCCTCACCTTTCGTGTTCTCGACCGGTATCCCCGCATCCCACAGATGGTTGCGGATCGGGCGCATCACATGCTCTTCCTTAGTGGTCTGAAGGATGTGATAGTCTTCGTTGTACCCCGAGATCGGCTCAAGGTCGCGAAAGCCTTCCTTGCGGATCTGATCAAAGCTTTTCTCGAACAGGAAAAACTCCAGCTCGGTGGCGCACATCGCGTCATAGCCCATCGCCTTCAGCCGGTTCACCTGACGTTTCAGGATCGAGCGCGGCGCGTGTGGCACTTCTTCATGCGTGTGATGATCCAGCACATCGCACATCACCATCGCCGTGCCTTCCAGCCACGGCACCAGACGCAGCGTGCTCAGATCCGGCTTCATCACATAATCGCCATAGCCCCGCTCCCAACTGGTCGACGCATACCCATCCGGCGTCCCCATCTCGAGATCCGTCGCCAGCAGATAGTTGCAGCAATGCGTCTCTTCCCACGCTCCCGCAACAAAATGACCCGCATGAAACCGCTTCCCCATCAAACGGCCCTGAAGGTCAACCAGACAAACCAATACCGTATCAATCTCGCCAGACGAAACCTCAGCCTTCAAATGCTCAAATGTCAG
>NZ_JBQFRF010000025.1:0-3125 GCF_056537265.1 Ruegeria sp. CG1
GTCGTCATCCGTCCAGATCACCGTGCCGCGCTTGGCCGATTTCGCCAGTTGATTGAGGTTGGTGTATCCACCCTGAACCTGCCGCAAGTGCGTCTGCCAGAGATCCACAACAGCGGGGTCAGGATCGAGATACCCGATCAGACGATAGATCAGACGCTGGATGATCTGGTTGCGGCTCTTGGCCCCAAGCGACTGCACGGCCTCTTCCAATCGCGCCAATGCATCCAAAGGCAAGCGCACGGAAAAGACTGTGGTGTCGGCGGGCTTGCTCAATATATACCTCAGGTTGTATTTGTGACTTGTAACACAACTACCTTATCCTGTCATAATCTCCAAGAGTAAACCGATGGGATTTTAGAAATTCGTATTTTCTCAAATCGTGATCGGTTTACTCTTGGAGTCAATTTCCACGCCGGGAAAAGGGTTCCGCCCCTTTTCTTAAACAGGCGTGGGTGCCGGTGGACTGGCGCAGGGCAATCACGCAACGCGTGGGCTGCCCGAACAGCGCCCGTCACTTTCCGGCACGTTAAATGCGATCTGCATTTTCCGCGCGCCTGGGCGCGCTCAACTTCCCGACGCTTTGGCGGCGGGTGCCGACGAGTTGGCTTTAGCTCTGCCGATCAGGCCAGTGCGCCAACAAGTCGGCTGAACTTCAGCCGCGCGACCCGACGAGCTGACCGACCGTCGCATGTCAGGTCAGGGTGTCTCGGTCGGGATCTTGGCACGGTGGCAGTCGCGCGGCTTCGCGTTGGGTGGCACGAACGGGGACCGAGCGGCCAGCCTTAACGCTGGCTCTAAATGGACCCGTGGGATAGATGCTGAGAATGGAAGGGTTGAATTTTTTCAGACCGCGTGAAAACCGCACTACCGGGGGCTGTATGTTGTGAGGGCTTGGGATTATCCGTTTGAGCTGGTCCGGATCAACTGCAAGACCTGCGGGCGGTACGGGCAGTACCCGAAAAAGCGGTTCATTGAGCTGGTCGGTGCTGACACGCCGCTGCCCTCGGCACTGAAGATCATCGCCAAAACATGCGACCGTGAAAAGGACGGGCTGGCCCTGCACAACCGATGCGGCGCGGGTTATCCGGACCTCGCCCGGATGGTCGATGATAGGAGGAACAGGACGCGCTGAACGGGCGGGGTCAGTCTCGCGCGACGGTCAGTCGGGCGGCACGGTCAGACTTCCAAACCTCGATACTGGCGCGCTGTTCCGCGTGCCAGCAAAACGCTGAAACTGCTGCCACCAAAAGGGCACCGGCAACAGCAATGTCGATGGTTTGATGAACACATTTCTCAAGCATCGGAATCCTCCTTTTGGTGGTTACAGACCGGGCACGGAATGCCCCGCCGAATTTCGGTATCGGTCATGTCAAAACACCATCCGGCGTCATGGCCGCACTGACCGCGTATGAAGTGCCCGCCCTTGGCGGTTCGCCAACCGGGCATCATACCGGGGGCCTGACCTACATCAGCCGCGTGCATCAGAACGCGCCGGGTTCGGCCCGGCTGATCGAGACCCGGCAAGGTGAACTGGCGGCGCACCTACCTTGCCTCTGGCAGAGGGTCATCCATCCGGGTCTTGAATCGAATGGTGGCATCTAGCGCCACGTCCCCGGTTTCGGCTTCCGGCACTCCGGGGACCAACCACGTGTCATTCCATGACATTCGGGCGCGTCCATCCAGTTTGCGGGTCAGCTCGTCCTCTGTCCCTTCACCAATACAAATCCCGCCCTCGATGTCGGGATGCTCGGAAAGCTCGATGTGTCCAGATCGGAAACAATGGGCATACATTGAACGGTCCTTTCGGTTTCTGATTTCGGGCTTCGCCCGGCTTAGTGCTGCCAGTTGTCCCGGCCATATTTGCGGCCAAGAATGGTGATGCGATCCTGCCCGTCGATGGGCACTCTCTGGTAGACAAGCTCACCAAACGGGTTGACGCCGTAGACAGAAACATCGTCGTCGCCAAAACCGTAGATCACGAATTTCCACGGTCCCCGGCCCTGCTCACGGGTTTGAAAAAACCCGTCAAAGTTTCGGCATTCCCAGGCACCGGCCCACCAGTTTGCGCCTGGTGTTCCCTTCTCGCTTGGGGCCATCGGTATCAAATCAAGCTGCTGCATTTCTGCTCTCCATCCGGCAAATGGCGGGGGCCGCTTTTGCGGCCTCCCGGCTTTGCAAGGTTTCAGTGGGTGGTGGCTTCGGGCTGGTAAGGGTCGAGCTGATCAGATCCCGAATAGTCGGAATAATCGACAAACGCCTCGCGCAACGCGGCCAGCGGATGATTGTCAAAATCATCTACGCGCTGATCGGCCTGCGGGATGGTCTCCCAAATGTCCTCATGAATGGCAATCGTCAGATCCTCGGCCAACTCGGTGAATTCCACCACTGGCACCAGCTGACCATTCTGCCGGGGAAACTGACCAAAGGCGATGTCACCGGCTAGAAAGCCCTTTCCGGTTTCCTTGGCGATCTGGCGCGCGATCTTAACAATCGCACTTGCATCCCATGCGTCATGAACGGCGGTTGCCAGAAACTCAGGCGCGTCTTTGGTGCCTTCGTTCTTCCGGCCGTAAATGCTCCAAAACTCGACCTCTCCGGCTTCGCACTGGACGGCGCACCCTTCGCTTTCATCATTGCGGCAGGGCATGATTTCGAACCATTCGAATTGGTCCAGCTTGTCGCCTTTCGGCAAGTTGTTGAAACGCTCATGTGCGGGTGTGTTGATGATTTCCATTTGCATGGCTCTGCTCCGAGTAAGGGGGTATGCGCGGCCCTGATCGAGCCGCGCTGTTCTTCAGGCTGCGAGGCTTACGCCCTTCAGCTCGGCCATTTTTTCAGTGAGAGACCAGACTGCCCGGTTCAGAGCTTTGTTCTGGTCGATGCCTTTAACGCCACGGGTGCGCTGACGGCGTGTGTGACCATTGCCATCCTTGACGCGACCATGCAGCCCGCCCTTGATGACGTTCTCCTGCAGGACATTGCCAACGGTCCACAGATCGGTCAGGCGGTCGGCATTGCGGCGGGTTCTCAACAAAGCGTCAGCCTGAACCGGCGCGGGCTTTCCATCTTCCTTGTGAGCCTCGGGAAAGCGCAGTTCATGCACCACTTCCGCGAACACCTTGCGC
>NZ_JBQFRF010000026.1:0-2139 GCF_056537265.1 Ruegeria sp. CG1
ACACGCCGCTGCCCTCGGCACTGAAGATCATCGCCAAAACATGCGACCGTGAAAAGGACGGGCTGGCCCTGCACAACCGATGCGGCGCGGGCTATCCGGACCTCGCCCGGATGGTCGATGATAGCAAGAACTGGACGCGCTGAAAGGGCGGGGTCAGTCTCGCGCGACGGTCAGTCGGGCGGCACGGTCAGACTTCCAAACCTCGATAGTGGCGCGCTGTTCCACGTGCCAGCAAAACGCTGCAACTGCTGCCACCAGAAGGGCACCGGCAACAGCAATGTCGATGGTGTGATGAACACATTTCTCAAGCATCGGAATCCTCCTTTTCGTGGTTGCAGACCGGGCACGGAATGCCCCGCCGAATTTCAGTATCGGTCATGTCAAAACTCCATCCGGCGTCATGACCACACTGACCGCATATGAAGTGCCCACCCTTGGCAGTTCGCCAACCGGGCATCATATCGGGGGCTTGACCCACATCAGCCGCGTGCATCAAAACGCGCTGCTCGCGGCGCGGCTGATCGAGCCCCGGCAAGGTGAGCTGGTGGCGCACCTATCCGGCCTCGGGCAAAGGTTCGTCCATCCGGGTCTTGAACCGAATGGTGGCGTCTAAGGCCGCATCCCCGGTTTCGGCCTCCGGAACTCCGGGGATCAACCACGTGTCATTCCATGACATGCGGGCGCGTCCATCCAGTTTGCGGGCCAGCTCGTCCTCTGTTCCTTCCCCGATACAAATCCCGCCCTCGATGTCGGGATGTGCGGAAAGCTCGATGTGTCCAGAACGGAAACAATGGGCATACATTTGCCTGTCCTCTCGATTTCAGTTTTCGGGCTTCGCCCGGCTTAGTGCTGCCAGTTGTCCCGGCCGTATTTGCGGCCAAGAATGGTGATGCGATCCTGCCCGTCGATGGGCACGCTCTGGTGGACAAGCCCACCAAACGGGTTGACGCCGTAGACGGAAACATCGTCATCGCCAAACCCGTAGATCACGAATTTCCACGGTCCCCGGCCCTGCTCACGGGTTTGAAAAAACCCGTCGTAGTTCCGGCATTCCCAGGCACCGGCCCACCAGTTTGCGCCTGGTGTTCCTTTCTCGTTTGGGGCCATCGGTATCAAATCAAGCTGCTGCATTTCTGCTCTCCATCGGGCAAATGGCGGGGGCCGCTTTAGCGGCCTCCCGGCTTTGCAATGTTTCAGTGGGTGGTGGCTTCGGGCTGGTAAGGGTCGAGCTGATCAGATCCCGAATAGTCGGAATAATCGACAAACGCCTCGCGCAACGCGGCCAGCGGATGATTGTCAAAATCATCTACGCGCTGGTCTTCGTCAGGAATCTCGCTTTCGTTGGCTTCGTGGATGGCGAATGTCAGAGCCTCGGCAATCTCAATGAATTCGGTCACTGGCACGAGCTGACCGCTCTGGCGGGGAAACTGCCCATAGGCGACGTCACCAGCCAAGAAGCCCTTGCCGGTTTCCGTGGCAATCTGGCGTGCGATTTTTACAATCGCCTTGGCATCCCATGCGTCATGGACTGCCATCGCCAGAAACTCCGGCGCGTCTTTGGTGCCTTCGTTCTTCCGGCCGTAAATGCTCCAAAACTCGACCTCTCCGGCTTCGCACTGGACGGCGCACCCTTCGCTTTCATCATTTCGGCACGGCATGATTTCGAACCATTCGAATTGGTCCAGCTTGTCGCCTTTCGGCAAGTTGTTGAAACGCTCGTGTGCGGGTGTGTTGACGATTTCATTTTGCATGGTCTCTGCTCCGAGTCAGGGGGTATGCGCGGCCCGGATCGAGCCGCGCGCTGTTCTTCAGGCTGCGAGGCTTACGCCCTTCAGCTCTGCCATCTTTTCAGTGAGAGACCAGACTGCCCGGTTCAGAGCTTTGTTCTGGTCGATGCCTTTGACGCCACGGGTGCGCTGTCGGCGTGTGCGGCCATTGCCATCCTTGACGCGACCATGCAGCCCGCCCTTGATGACGTTCTCCTGCAGAACATTGCCAACGGTCCAAAGATCGGTCAGGCGGTCGGCATTGCGGCGGGTTCTCAACAGAGCGTCAGCCTGAACCGGCGCGGGCTTTCCATCTTCCTTGTGAGCCTCGGGAAAGCGCAGTTCATGCACCACTTCCGCGAACACCTTGCGC
>NZ_JBQFRF010000027.1:0-1700 GCF_056537265.1 Ruegeria sp. CG1
TCAGCGGTGTCCATCAGCGTTGAATAACGCCTGTCCTCCATGATGAAGGCTTGCAGGTCAGGATCGTTGGGCCGCATATTCGCAACGTCGCCTTTCAGCTCACCTATCTGAATATCCATTGAGACGCGCAGGTTTGGATCTTCGACCTCGCGCGCCAGTCCTTCCATTTTTTCGATGGACTGCAGAATATCAGCGGACTTCTTCGACCAATTGTCACTGGCATCCTCGCCCAGCGTATCGCGCATGTAGACGTCATAGCGAACTGCTGGCGGCGAGTAGTCTTCGGAGGATTGATAGACTTTATGATCGACAATATCAGCCATCGCCGAGAGGGTTCCACCGCTCTCCGCGATATGCTGGTGATCGTCAATATGCTGGATCACACGGGCCTTCAGATCGGGGCTGATTGTTTCCTCATCGCCGCCTAATGCGATGTGCTGACGCAGCTCGTGCATCAGCTCAGGCGACTTGTATTCGGGGCCTCCCGGCTCACCGTAATCATCAAAATGATGGGCCTGATCCAGTAGATGTTCCATTCTCGATACCATAGGTTCTTCTCCTTCAATGAGCTTGATGGCAAACTCTTCGATCCTTTCGCTGATGGCGTTGGCGCGCTCATCAAACAGATCGGACATTCTTGCGATGGATAAAGTCATCACATCCGCAGCCCTGTCACGGGCCGTAACTTCGACTTCCGGGGTGCTTTCAACAACCGACATACCGGCCTGAACTTTCCACGTGTCTGTCTCCACTTCCTGCCGCAAACCGCGCTCAAGGCGGGTCGTCGCGGTCAGCTCAATGCCGTATCCTTCGGCAACCTCAACCTGGATGGCGCGCTGAACGTCGATGTTCATCTCGCTGCTCATGCCCATAGCGAGCCACTGCCCATGCTCGACGCCTCGGTTGTTCACAACGATGTGGACATGGGGGTTATCGGTGTCGTTGTGGAACACTGTCAGGTAGTCCCAGGTATCGCCAAAATCTCTGCTTCCAAACAGACGGTCCGCGAACTCCAAGCCCGCCTCATGCGCGGCGTCCGGATAGGTGCCTTCGGGAAAAGAAACGATCATGTGACGGGTGTAACCGTAGTTGGTTTTCCCGTTGAAATCCTCCGCCCAGGTCTCGATCAAATCCCTGACCTGATCCGCATCAAGCGGGGTCACGCCATTGTCCCGGATGTCCAAGACACCCTCTGCCCGGACGGTCAGGTAACTGATCTGGCGGCGCAGCTCATGGGCGTTGTTCACCCCACCTTTGCGGACGTGTTTCACAACCGCCTCGGGCTTTCCGACCACAGCACCCAGCCGCGCCTTGATGGATGAGGCCCGCGAGATCATGAACTTCATGCGCTTGGCGGTCTGCAGCTGCAGGCTGATCTGCTTGGATCGATCGATACCCTTCTGCGCTTCCCGGAAGGCAAGCTCCAGGAAATCCCCTGCTGTCAGATTGCGAGCCGCGACATTCATACTTCAGATGTCCAATCATCGTCGCGCAAGATCCGGCGAATGGCGGCCTCCGGTTCTCGATTTCGGCGGGCCGCTGTGATCAGCGCTTTCAGGTCTTGCCGGTGCTGGATGATCGCACGATGGAGATTTTCGACATCGCGCCGGTCGTCATCCGTCCAGATCACCGTGCCGCGCTTGGCCGATTTCGCCAGTTGATTGAGGTTGGTGTATCCACCCTGAACCTGCCGCAAGTGC
>NZ_JBQFRF010000028.1:0-1428 GCF_056537265.1 Ruegeria sp. CG1
CTAGTTTTGCGAGTTTCCTTAGGTTTTGAGCTGTGGCTGCGAGTTGGAACTGCTCATATGCACCTTTGGGTCCTCGAAGTCGCATCATCGGCACGCCGATGTATCGCTTCAGGTGGGCAAACAGCATCTCGACTTTCCGTCTTTGAATGAACGAGGTCATGTAGGCGTCTGTTTTTCGGATATCGCGGGCGGCGTCGCGTGCTGCTTCGTGGACGGAGCGAAGCACGTTTCGAGCTGGCTGTTTTGGACAGCAATTTGCCTTCAATGGGCATGCGTCGCAGTCGTGCTTTGACGCTCGATATTTGATGAACCCGTCTTTGCCGCCGTTCGGCTTTCGCGGTTTGGAGAAGTTCCGGCGATATGTTCGCAGCTCCTTGTTGCCAGGGCATGAGTAGCTGTCGGTCGCGGGGTCGTAGATGAAGTCTTCGCGTGAGAATGTGCCGTCCGTCCGTTTGGATTTATCCCAGACCGGGATGTGCGGGGCGATGCCGCGTTCTTCGACCAGCCAGCCCAGCATCTCTGCCGATCCGTAGCCTGTATCGCCAACCAACTTGTCTGGCGTCATGTCAAAGCGATCCGTGATGCGGTCGATCATCCGTCGCGCGGCAAAGGCCTCCGCGGTTCGGATCGGTACGGATGGTTCCACATCCACGATGACTGCATTGTCCAAATCCACCATGTAGTTGGTGGAATATGCAAAGAATGCGGCCCCTCCATCGGCGCCTGTCCAGCGCGCCGCAGGGTCCACCGGCGAGATGTATTTGGGGACGACTTTGGTGGACGCGCCGAATGCGGCGTCATCCAGCGTTTCGAGATATTCCTCAACCACGCGGGTGGTCAGTTCGGGGGGCAGACCTTCCTTGCTTTCAATCCCGCGTGTCTGGTTGGCATTCGCCGGGATCAGGCTGGCATCGACACCAAAACTCTCGCCGCCAACCAAACCCTCATCAATACAGCGTCTCAGAACGGTTTCGAAGAGATGTCGGAACAAACCGCTCTCCCGGAAACGCCCATGCCGGTTCTTCGAGAAAGTTGAATGGTCAGGCACCGGGTCAGTCAGGTCGAGCCTGCAAAACCATCTGTACGCCAGATTGACATGCACCTCTTCGCAAAGGCGGCGCTCGGACCTGATGCCTTGGCAGTAGCCCAACAACAGCATCCGGATCATCAACTCAGGGTCAATCGAAGGACGACCATGCGCGCTATAAGACGGTGCCAGAAGCGGTCGAACGTCTGACAGGTCAAGGAAACGATCAATGCCGCGTAGAGAGTGATCGGCAGGAACAAACTCGTCAATCGAGAACTCATAAAACAGCGCACCCTGCGCCACCTGCCTCGGTCCCATCATTGCTAAGTCCTCCACTCTCAAAACGAGTGAATCAGCGCCAGACCAACCAATCAACCGACTTTTTCAACACTATCTCCGCA
>NZ_JBQFRF010000029.1:0-1177 GCF_056537265.1 Ruegeria sp. CG1
ATTACTCGATGATTTTCGAGACGACGCCGGCGCCGACGGTGCGGCCGCCTTCGCGGATCGCAAAGCGCAGGCCGTCTTCCATCGCGATCGGGGCGATCAGCTCGACGGTGAAGCCGACGTTGTCGCCGGGCATAACCATCTCGGTGCCAGCCGCCAGGGTCACGGTGCCGGTCACGTCAGTTGTACGGAAGTAGAACTGCGGACGGTAGTTCGCAAAGAACGGGGTGTGACGACCGCCTTCTTCCTTGGTCAGGATGTAGGCTTCGGCTTCGAACTTGGTGTGCGGTGTAACCGAACCCGGCTTACACAGAACCTGGCCACGCTCAACACCGTCACGGTCGATACCGCGCAGCAGGGCGCCGATGTTGTCGCCCGCTTCACCGCGATCCAGCAGCTTGCGGAACATTTCAACACCAGTACAGGTGGTTTTCTGAGTGTCACGGATGCCGACGATTTCGATCTCGTCGCCAACATTGATCACGCCACGCTCGACACGGCCGGTCACAACGGTACCACGGCCCGAGATCGAGAACACGTCTTCGACCGGCATCAGGAACGGCTTGTCGACTTCGCGCTCAGGGGTGTCGATGTAGTCATCAACAGCCGCCATCAGTTCCTTGATCTTCTCTTCGCCGATTTCCGGGTTGTTGCCTTCCATCGCGGCCAGAGCCGAACCTGCGATGATCGGAATATCGTCGCCGGGGTATTCGTAGCTGGACAGCAGTTCGCGGACTTCCATCTCAACCAGTTCCAGCAGCTCTTCGTCGTCAACCTGGTCAACTTTGTTCATGAACACGACCATCTTCGGGATGCCAACCTGGCGGCCCAGCAGGATGTGCTCGCGGGTCTGCGGCATCGGGCCGTCAGCTGCGTTCACAACCAGGATCGCGCCGTCCATCTGGGCGGCACCGGTGATCATGTTCTTGACGTAGTCGGCGTGGCCGGGGCAGTCGACGTGCGCATAGTGGCGGTTGTCGGTCTCGTACTCCACGTGGGCGGTCGAGATGGTGATGCCACGTGCTTTTTCTTCAGGCGCGCCGTCAATCTGGTCATACGCTTTGAAGTCACCGAAATACTTGGTGATTGCTGCGGTCAGCGTGGTCTTGCCGTGGTCAACGTGGCCAATCGTGCCGATGTTGACGTGCGGCTTATTACGCTCAAACTTTTCCTTTGCCAT
>NZ_JBQFRF010000030.1:0-1041 GCF_056537265.1 Ruegeria sp. CG1
CGAAACCGGCCTGCCCCAGAGCGGATTGCATATACTGAACATAGCGATCACCGGGCGACTGGTAGTCATCCGAACCCTGAAAATCCTTGTCGCCGGATAGATCCGCAAGGGACGAATAGTAGGGATGATACAGATCGTATTCCTGAGCATCGGTCATGTGCTGTGAAACCGATGCGCGCATATCGTCCAGATCTACCGGCTCCCCTGACCTCTCGGCTGCTTCCAGTTCGATTTTCAGTTCTTCGACCAGATCAGCTTGGGCGGTGTGTTCGTCAACACGGCGGTTGGCCTGGTCCTCGATGTCAGCCAGTCGGCCACCAATGGCGGCATTGTCATACCCCATACTCCGATGCTCTTTCGTGATGATGTCGATCTGCTCAGAAACGCGATCTTCTCGGGGCGCGGATTGGTCGAACTTGGCATAGGGTGCGAAGTGTTCGACTTCGTTCAAAAGATAGTCTGTACGCGAAACCATAGTTTTTCCTTTTCGAGTTGATGGATAACTCTGTGATGGTCCTGCAGATGGCGTTGGCGCGCTCATCAGGTAGACCGGGTGTAGTCCTTATAAGCTGTGTCCGTCATCGTCCTCCAAGCTATGACCGGTATCGTCGCCGCGCCCTTGCAAGAGCGGGTGCGTTGCATGGGCGTGAACGTCCGAAAGTTCCTCAGAGATTGCGATGATCTTGGTAGAGGCAAGTTGGTGCAGCTCATCGACAACGGCCTCGGCGCGGTCCTGGCTATCCGGCAAACCCTGAGCCTGGAAGTGGGCCGCTGCGGTCGAAATATCGTCGCTACGCCATTCCATAGTCGTTCCCAGTGTGACGTTGTGATGGTTGCCAAAACGGGCAACAAACGCCTCGCCATCTAGGCCGTAGCTGTTGGCCGTGTCAGTAACTTCCTTGCGGATCTCGACCCATTGCTCGGCTTGCGGATAATCCACGGTATCCATTTCAGCGGTGTCCATCAGCGTTGAATAACGCCTGTCCTCCATGATGAAGGCTTGCAGGTCAGGATCGTTGGGCCGCATATTCGCAACGTCGC
>NZ_JBQFRF010000031.1:0-615 GCF_056537265.1 Ruegeria sp. CG1
TAAAGACGAAAATGCAAATGCGTGATAGCTCCAGATTATGGCCACGACATCTGCGCGAAATCGACCATCCATCCCTTATGCATTTGCCGTTTTGGGTGTTCTTTTTGCTTCAATCTGTTTCGGGCTGGTTCCCTATTTCAGCCGCAGCCTGACCGAACAGGGTGTTGCACCCTATGCGGTCGCATTCTACCGCTACATTGTTGCGGCTCTTCTTCTGCTTCCTGTTCTCATCTTGCACCGAAAAGAATGGCGAGAGATCACTTGGGGCCTTTCAGCCGGAGCCGTAATGGGGCTTGGTTGGATCGGATATGTAACGGCGCTGGAGAAGCTGCCCGCATCGACAGTGGGTGTGCTTTACATGACCTATCCGGTGTTCACCTTGGTAATTGCTTGGGCTGTGTTTGGAGATGCACCCACGCGACGCGCCATGTTGGCCGCTAGTCTGATTGTGGTGGCAGCTGTCATTGCTGGCTCGCCCGCGTCAGTGGCTGCGGAACATCTACCAACGCTGCTGCTATCCCTTGCCGCCCCATTTGGGTTTGGCTTCGGAATTTGCGTCCTGGTACACAGGTTGTCACGGATTGCGCCATTGGCACGTATCGCGTCAGTTTCTCT
>NZ_JBQFRF010000032.1:0-578 GCF_056537265.1 Ruegeria sp. CG1
TGGAGCATTGACTTTGTCCACGACAAGCTGAGCAACGGACAGAGCTACAAGATGCTGACGGTGCTGGATGAGTATACCCGTGAGGCGCTCTGCGTAGCGGTCAAGCCGAAGATGAACAGCGCAGACGTGCTGGATGCGCTCTACCCACTCTTATTGCGGCACGGGAAGCCCGAACACATCCGTTCCGACAACGGCGCGGAGTTCATCGCAACGGCCCTGCAGACCTGGTTAAGAAAGGTGGGCATTAAGCCGATCCAAATCTACCCGGGATCACCTTGGGAGAATGGATACAACGAGCGCTTCAATGGCACTCTGCGCCGGGAAGTCCTCAACGCAGAATGGTTCCACACCACCAAACAGGCTCAGATCGTCATCAATACCTGGCTTAGACAGTACAATCGTGTCAGACCCCATCAGGCTCTAAACATGCGACCGCCCGTTCCAGAAACCTTGCTCAAAACTGGCCCATAGAATTGGGGCTGGACAGGTGTACCTGACGTATCCAACAAATGGAAATCAATCGCGCACTGGCTTGCAATCATTGTAATGATCCTCGGCCTCGCAATGGTGTTGATGTC
>NZ_JBQFRF010000033.1:0-535 GCF_056537265.1 Ruegeria sp. CG1
GTCGTCATCCGTCCAGATCACCGTGCCGCGCTTGGCCGATTTCGCCAGTTGATTGAGGTTGGTGTATCCACCCTGAACCTGCCGCAAGTGCTTCTGCCAGAGACCCACAACAGCGGGGTCAGGATCGAGATACCCGATCAGACGATAGATCAGTCGTTGGATGATTTGGTTGCGGCTCTTGGCTCCGAGCGCAGTCACGGCCCCCTCCAAAAGCTCCAAGGCATCTGACGGCAATCGAACAGAAAAGACAGTGGTGTCGGCTGGCTTGCTCAATCTATACCTCAGGTTGTATTTGTGATTTGTAACACAACTACCTTATCCTGTCATAATCTCCAAGAGTAAACCGATGGGATTTTAGAAATTCGTATTTTCTCAAATCGTGATCGGAGTAACTTTGCTCTAGGAGTAAATTTCCACGCCGGGAAAAGGGTTCCGCCCCTTTTCCTTAAACAGGCGTGGGTGCCGGTGGACTGGCGCAGGGCAATCACGCAACGCGTGGGCTGCCCGAACAGCGCCCGTCACTTTCCGGCACGTT
>NZ_JBQFRF010000034.1:0-512 GCF_056537265.1 Ruegeria sp. CG1
ATCACAGAGTTATCCATCAACTCGAAAAGGAAAAACTATGGTTTCGCGTACAGACTATCTTTTGAACGAAGTCGAACACTTCGCACCCTATTCCAAATTTGATCAATCCGCCCCGCGTGAAGATCGTGTTTCTGAGCAGATTGACATCATCACGAAAGAGCAACGGAGTCTGGGGTATGACAATGCCGCCATCGGTGGGCGACTGGCTGACATCGAGGACCAGGCTAACCGCCGTGTTGACGAACACACCGCCCAAGCTGATCTGGTCGAAGAACTGAAGATCGAACTGGAAGCCGCCGAGAGGTCAGGGGAACCAGTTAATCAGGGCGACATGCAGGCTTTGGTTTCCCGTCATATGACCGACGCTCAGGAATATGACCTGTATCACCCCTACTATTCGTCGCTCGCGGATCTGAGTGGTGACAAGGATTTTCAGGGTTCGGATGACTACCAGTCGCCCGGTGATCGCTATGTTCAGTATATGCAATCCGCTCTGGGGCAGGCCGGTTTCG